>CAILZB010000001.1 GCA_903838565.1 uncultured beta proteobacterium
CCTGCGGTCAGGCCAAGTTCTAAATCCCAAACGATAAAACCCGCGTTATCTGTCTCGAACGGTCTGCAACCGGAAGGTCGCAGCGGGCTCGAAATAGCCAAAGCGGGCTGGTCGCTTTAGCAGTATTTATTGAGCGCTCTGCAAGTTGACTTGTTAAACAGCGCTGGTTGTATTTTAAGTCACTGGGCTGAATTTCGTCAACAAAAAGTCGACATGATCAGCCTGCCGAACGTCGAATCCCTCAGGATGAAGTGAGGCAAATGTGATCGCTTAACTTTTGCCTCAGTCTCCGCGATGGGGCGTACGTGTGCCCCGACCGTTAGGTAGGCCAAGAAACCTATCCGGGCCGAAGGCCGTTCATTTGAGCTTGGGCGATAACATGGCCATGCGCAGCGGCCTTGGCAATCCACATCAGGCCCAAGTTATCGTCCTTTGGAACGCCTTCGCCGCTCACGTAACAGCGGCCCAACCACTGCATGGCGTCGGCATGATCCTGCTGGGCGGCTTGTTGCAACCAATATATCGCCGCTTTATTTTGCCCCCCGGTGGAGAAAAATTGGCCGATGTCGTTCTGGGCTTCGGCATCGCCGCTGTCAGCCCGTAGCAGTCGCGGCAAGTCTTCGGGGCTAATGGGCGTGCAGAGGTAGCGTGACACGTCGTCCCAAGAGAGCATCGTTCGGCCGCGTGAATCGTCTGCATTCCGGCTTGTTTGACCGTCGCTGACGCGCCTCCACCATGTGCTGCGACTGCGCGTTGTGATGGCGCTTGCGGCATCGATGCTGATCCGATCCAATTTCATGCCCACATGATACCCAACTGGAAAGCAGGCCGAGTTGGATGCGTGGCACGGGGGAAACTGTCTCACTCTGCCGCTGGGATCGTGTTTGACACAGTCATTTCTGTGTCAAGCGGTTGATGGGCGGTGTGACCGCTTGTTTTGGAAGCTGTTTCCACTTGGCACAGTTTCTGCTGAATGGTTTAGCGCCTCACAAGGTCACCGCGCTTTTTCAACCAACTGGAGTTTTATATGAACCATCGTTCCATCGCACGCAACGTGCAAAAGGGCTTCACCCTAATCGAGTTGATGATCGTCGTGGCGATCATCGGTATTTTGGCTGCTGTGGCATTGCCTGCCTATCAAAACTACATGATCAAATCAAAATTAGTCGAGGCCACGACTGCTTTGGATGCAGCAAAGATTTCAGTGACAGAAAATTATGCGACGAATAATTCGGTCTTTCCTGTTACCGCAAATTCTCCCATTCCGGCTTTGGGCTTAAATGCAAAGTATGTAACGGCGCTTACCTACACTGGAACTGCAGCGGGCCCTGTCTCGATCGTGGCCACACTCAACAACACCGGCAACACAGCGATTGATGGAAAGTTTCTGGGCCTAATTGGCGCCGGTCAAACGGATGGCACAGTAGCATGGTCTTGCGCAACGATTGCGGCAGCGGGTGACGTGGTTGCGGGTGCTCAAACAGCGATGTACCCATTCTTGCCACCTACCTGCCAGCATTAAGTCTGTTCGCCTGATAGTCGCCAATTGATCCAGCCCCGCCAGTCAAACGGTGGGGCTTTTCCTTTTGCACGATGCATTCTTTGAAGTGAAAGTCCCGGCTGATCACGGCGAGCGGCAGGAATAGTGAAGTGGAACTGTAGTGGGTGGCACTGTGTGGCGGTGAGATTGGACTCCGGAAAGGCCAGCGCAGTCGGGGGCACTTTGACAAATGACGGTACTTTTGACGGTACTTTTCAAAATCGACTTGCAAGAACGTAGCATCCATGCGGGTTGGCTGGCATGTAGTGAATCCGATAATCGCACCATTTCATCATTTCAGGCGGCATCAGAAGCCCTCCAAACCAGCGATTAACCCGCACACTTTCCAGTGTTGCGGGTTTTTTGTGGGGCCTCCGACAGAGCGCTGCCCTAAAATCAATCCGTGCCCACTTACCTCAACGCCGATCTGCATTGCCACTCCGTGGTCTCCGACGGCACGCTCACGCCGGAGGCGCTGGCAGCGCGCGCCAAGGCCAATGGCGTGGAGTTGTGGGCGCTAACCGATCACGACGAGATTGGCGGCCAGCAGCGCGCCGCGGCGGCTGCGCAGGCGCTGGGCCTGGCTTACCTCACCGGCGTCGAGATATCGGTGAGCTTTGCCGGCAAGACGGTGCACATCGTAGGCCTGGGCTTTGACGCCGGGGACGCGCAGTTGCAGGCCGGACTGCTGGCCACGCGCGGCGGTCGCAGCCAGCGCGCCATGGAAATGTCGGAGCAGCTGGCGCGCGTGGGCATCGCGCACGCCTACGAGGGCGCGCTCAAGTTTGTCGGCAACCCGGAGCTGATTTCGCGCACGCACTTTGCGCGTTTTCTGGTGGAGTGCGGAGTCTGTCGCGACACCAACGAGGTGTTCAGAAAGTACCTGACCGAAGGCAAGCCCGGTTATGTCGAGCACCGCTGGGCCACGCTCAAGGATGCGGTGAACTGGATCACGCAGGCCGGTGGCATTGCCGTGATCGCGCACCCGGCGCGCTACGGCTTCTCGGCCAACGAGGAGTTCGCGCTGTTCAGCGAATTCAAGGCCCACGGCGGGCGCGGTGTCGAGGTCGTGACCGGTAGCCACAGCGCCGCCGAATGCCTGCGCTACGCCGACACGGCGCGCGAGTTCGGCTTGGCTGCGTCGCGCGGCAGCGATTTCCACAGCCCCGAGGAAAGCCGCACCGACCTGGGCACGCTGCCGCTGCTCACGGGTGGCCTGACGCCGGTGTGGGAACTGGTGCACGAGCGCATCCAGAGCGCGGCGCCGCACTGAATCGCCGATGTCCTTCTTTCGCACCCGCCAAGGTGGCGGCATCCTGCTGATCGTGCTCACGACATTCGCCTTCGCGCTGCTCGACACCAGCACCAAGCTGGCCACGGCCTTGGCGCCCACGCTCATGCTGCTCTGGTTTCGCTATGTGTTTCAGGCCGTCGTGACCTTTGCCTTGCGCTTCCCGGTGCAGGGGCGCAGTCTGCTGGCCACGCCCAATCCGCGCTTTCAGGCGCTGCGTGGCGTGCTGCTGCTCATCACCAGCGCCTGCTCGTTCTTCGGCTTGCAGCATCTGCCGGTGGGCGAGTTCACGGCCATGGTGATGCTCTCGCCGCTGGTAGCGACGGCGCTGGCGGCCTGGACGCTGAAGGCGCGCGTGTCGCGCCAGCGCTGGCTGACGCTGACCGCAGGCCTGTGCGGCGTGCTGTTCGTGGTGCGCCCGGGCGGACAGGTGTTCAGTTGGGCGCTGCTGTTTCCGGTGCTGTTGGTGAGCGCCTACGCCTGGTTCCAGGTGCTGACCAGCCGGCTCAGCGGTGAAGAAAATCCCTACACGACGCATTTCTACACCGGCCTCGTAGGCGCCCTGATCATGACTCCCGCAGCGGTTTTCAGCTGGAGCACGACGGCGCTGCTGAGCTACTGGTACTGGTTCATCTTGATCGGTTTCCTGGGAACCTTCGGCCACCTGATGCTGATCCGGGCCTATGGGCGCGCCTCGGCGCCGGTGCTGGCACCCTACCTCTACACCCAGATCGCCTTCGCCACGCTGGGCGGCTGGCTGGTGTTTGAACATGTTCCGGATGCGCTGGCCTGGATCGGCATCGCGGTGATCGCGGCCAGCGGCATAGGCAACGCCATGCTGTCGGCGCGCGAGCTGCTCAAGCTGCGAGCCCGGACGGCCTGACTGCCCGGCGCAGCATCACCGACAATAGCGCCATGGCTCAACTCTTTGAAGTTCACCCCGAGAACCCGCAAGCGCGGCTGCTCAAGCAGGCCGTCGCCATGCTGGACAAGGGCGAGATCCTGGCCGTCCCCACCGACTCCAGCTACGCCCTGGTCTGCCATCTTGACGACAAGGCCGCAGCCGATCAGCTGCGCCGCATCCGCGGCGTCGACGACAAGCACCATCTGACGCTGCTGTGCCGCGACCTGAGCGAACTCGCCAACTACGCCCGTGTCGACAACCGCCAGTACCGGCTGCTCAAACTCGGAACGCCCGGCCCATACACCTTCATCCTGGAAGCGAGCAAGGAAGTGCCGCGCCGCCTGAGCCACCCGGCGCGCAAGACCATCGGCCTGCGGGTGCCCGAACACCGCGTGCTGCAGGAATTGCTGGCCTTGCACAGCACGCCGCTGCTGGCCACGACGCTGATTCCTCCGGGCCAGACCGATCCCTTGAACGACGCCGCCGACATCCGCGTGCGCTACGAAAAACTGGTCGCCGGCGTGATTGACGCCGGCGCCTGCGCGCTCGAGCCCACGACCGTGATCGACCTGACCGAGATGGGCGACGGCGGCGAGCCGGTGCTGGTGCGCCAGGGGCGCGGCAAGCTGGCGGCGCTGGGCTTGTAGTGGGGGCAGACCCCAGGGTCTGAGACAATCGCGCCATGGACCTGACCCAACTCATACAAACCGTTGCCCTGTACGCGTTGCCGGTGCTGTTTGCCATCACCGTGCACGAGGCCGCGCATGGTTACGCAGCGCGGCATTTTGGCGACAACACCGCCTGGTCCATGGGACGCGTCACGCTCAACCCGATCAAGCACATCGACCCCATAGGCACGATCCTGATGCCGTTGCTGCTGTACTTCGCCACCTCGGGTGCGTTCGTGTTCGGCTATGCCAAGCCGGTGCCGGTGCGCTTTGGCCAGTTGCGCAACCCCAAGCGCGACATGATCTGGGTCGCGCTCGCCGGTCCTGGCGCCAACCTCGCGCAGGCCTGGATCTGGGGTGCGCTCTTGTATCTGCTGGTGGGCGCCGGCGTCACCGAGCCGTTCTTCATCGAGATGTGCCAGGCCGGAACGCTGGTGAATCTGGTGATGTTCGCCTTCAACCTGTTCCCGCTGCCGCCGCTCGATGGTGGTCGCATTCTGGTGGGCCTGCTGCCTTACCGCGCAGCGGTGGCGGTGTCGCGGCTGGAGCCCTGGGGTTTCTTCATCGTGATGGGGCTGATCTATTTCCACATCGTTGACCGGCTCTGGATGCGCCCGGTGATGGCGCTGACCTCGGGCCTGCTCGAGCTGCTGCTGCTGCCGTTTTCATGGTTGGCCAACTGAATCGTTCGGCACATTCCTTTTCGTCCCTGCCACCCCCGTTATCTTCATGACCGTACAACGTTTTCTCACGGGCATCACCACCTCCGGTGAGCCCCATCTGGGCAACTACGTGGGCGCGATCCGCCCCGCGATCGCCGCCAGCCTCAAGCCCCAGGTCGAGAGCTTCTACTTTCTCGCCGACTACCACTCGCTCATCAAGATCGATGATCCGGCGCGCATCCAGCGCTCCACATTGGAGATCGCGGCGAGCTTTCTGGCTTGCGGTCTCGATCCGCAGCGCGTGACCTTTTACCGCCAGTCCGACGTCCCGGAAATTCCGGAGCTCACCTGGCTGCTGACCTGCGTCACGTCCAAGGGGCTGCTGAACCGCGCCCACGCCTACAAGGCCGCCGTGGACAAGAACCTGGCCAGCGGCATGGACCCGGACGCGGACGTGAATGCCGGCCTGTTCATGTATCCGGTGCTGATGACGGCCGACATCCTGATGTTCAACGCGCACAAGGTGCCGGTGGGGCGTGACCAGGTGCAGCACGTTGAAATGGCGCGCGACATCGCGCAGCGCTTCAACCACCTGTACGGCGAGCACTTCGTGTTGCCGCAGGCGGTGATCGAGGAGTCGGTGGCGACGCTGCCGGGGCTCGATGGCCGCAAGATGAGCAAGAGCTACGACAATTCGATTCCCCTGTTCGCGCCGCGCGCGCAGCTGCAAAAACTCATCGCGGGCGTCGTCACCGACTCGCGCGCTCCCGGCGAGCCCAAGGACACGGAGGGCTCGGCATTGTTCCAGATCTACCAGGCCTTTGCCAGCGACGCCGAGACCGCGGAGCTGGCCCGGGCCTACGCCGAAGGCATCTCCTGGGCCGACGCCAAGCAGGTGCTGTTCGAGCGCATCGAACGCGAGATCGCGCCCATGCGCGAGCAGTATCAGGCGCTGATCAGCGACCCGGCGCGGATCGAATCCATCCTGCTCGAAGGCGCACTCAAGGCGCGCGCGCTGGCGGCGCCTTTCAATGCGAAATTGCGCCACGCCGTGGGCTTGCGCAAGCTCTCTGCGGCGGCCACGCCTGCGAAGGAGTCCAAGGCCGAGAAGGCGGCGCGGCCGGCCTTCAAGCAATACCGCGAGCGCGACGGCAAGTTCTATTTCAAGCTGGTGGATGTGCGCGGCCGCCTGCTGCTGCAGAGCAGCGGCTTCGAGTCACCCAAGGAGGCGGCTCAGACGATGGCGTTGCTGACCGCAGGCGGCGAAGCCGCGCTGGCTGACCACGCGGCGTGCCTGACCACGCCTGCCGACGTGAGCGCGGCTGACGTCGTGCAGGCGCTGCAAGCGCTGGCCAGTCCGACCTTGTAGCGTCCGTGTTCGGGTTCCCAGTGGATCTCGTTCAGGTACCAGAAGACCGCCAGCACCAGTAGCAGGGGAATGGCCAGCGCGAAGAAGAAGGAAAGCCCCATGAACAAGGGCCACACTTCTTCCCGCCAGAACTTGACCACGGCGTCGTAGAGGCGATCGGCCAATTCATACAGGTTCCAGTTCCAAAAACGCCAGTTCATATCTTCCCCAGATGCCGGTGCCGCCCATGCAGCGATGACAGGACCCGCACTTTGTAATTCATGGCCGACTGCCCTGAAGTGCGAATGAGCCGGCGATTTAACCACCAAATCGCTGCCTTCGTTCTCGGCTTCCGCGCCAAGGCGGCGCTTGCGCCGCCCGTCGGCCGGCATGAACCGCACATCAGCGCCGGCACACCAGGCCTTCAGCGCGCGCACTAGACTTGGGCGATTGAACGGGCAAACCCGGCGAAAGCCGGGGACGCAAAGCCAAGGACCTAAGTGAACATCTTTCATACGGTGGCCGGGTTGCCAAGCGCTCCGAAGGGTTTGGATCTTTCAATCCTGAAAGTGTCGACAACCCATCCGGAGGTTCAAGATGAAAAGCCACTTCGTTCTGAATGCCAGGCCGCTGCTGTTCTTCACGTCCGCGCTGGCACTGTGCCTGATGGCAGCGTGCGGCGGCGGTGGCAATGGCTCGGGAGGGAACACCACACCCAACGTGCCGCCGGTGACGAGCACGGTCTCAGGCATCGTTGCGGACAAGAACGCGGTACCGATTTCCGGCGTGACGATCACGGTCTACTCCAACAACAACAACACCTCGGTCACGACGACCACGGACTCGAACGGGGCTTACTCGGTCGCAGGGCTGCACACCGGAAGCAACTCCGACTACGCGATCTATGCGGGCAAGGCCGGTTTCGGCTTCTTTCCTTCGGTGCAGGACGCTGCCGGCGCGGTGGCGCGGGAAGATTTCTGGGGCTACTACCGAACCGTCATCCGCTTCCTGTCGCTGCCGGCGCACGATGTGCCGGGGTCCAATTTCACCGCCTTGCGACCTGGCGACAGGCTGGTGAGCCTGCCGCGTACCGGGCAGACGACGAGCTATGCAGCCGGCGACGACCATGACGCGGCGCGGGGCGTCGCGTGGCCCGGCGCGCGCTTCACCGACCATGGCGATGGGACGGTCACCGATCAGCTCAGCGGCCTGATCTGGTTGAAGGACGCAGGCTGTTCCGCTGCGACCCAATGGTCCGCCGCATTGGCCGCCGCGAATCAGCTCGCCAGCGGTGCCTGCGGGCTGAGCGACGGCTCCAGCGCGGGCCAATGGCGCATGCCCAACGCGAACGAACTCGAGAGCCTGGTGGACGTGTCGCAGGCCCACCCGGCGGTCTCTGTGGCGAGCCCGTTCAAGAACATCGACCTGGTTCATGCCTACTGGTCGTCCACCACCTACACCGCAGCACCCGCGAATGCGATGGCGATCCGCTTCACCGACGGACGCTGGATCAACGGTGCCGACGCGGGCGACGGCAGCTTCAGCAACACCAAGGCGACGTCCAGCAACTCCCTGTGGGCGGTACGCTCGGGCGGCGTCGGCGCGGTGCAACTGCTCGCGACCGGTGTGTTTTCCGGGCAGGGAGGCGGATCCGGCCAGTCTTTTGGTGTCGGGGACGACGCCAGCCTGCAGCTGGGTGTGCACCTGAGCGATCCGCGCTTCATCGACAACGGCGACGGAACCCTGTCCGACATGGTCACCGGACTGACCTGGCTGAAGCAGGCGGATTGCATCCACCAGTCGTGGCTCAGTGCGCTGGCCAGCGTCAACGCGTTGGCCAGCGGCCAGTGCGGCCTGAGTGATGGCTCCAGCGCGGGTCAGTGGCGAGTGCCCAACCGCAGCGAGATGCTGAGCCTGTCCGACCGCGCCCCGACATTCCCCCAGGCCAGCTATTTCAATGGCACGCCCGGGCCGGACGGCGCGACGGTGACCATGCCCGTGGTCTTCAACAACTTCAAGGTGTCGGTCTACTACTGGACCTCGACCACCGATGCGGCCGACACGACGCAGGCCTGGACCCTCTACAGCTGCGACTTCGGGGTTTACAACATCATGAAGACCGACGCGCAGTTTGCGCTGGCGGTGCGCTGAGGGTCTGGCGGCGGTCTGAAGGTAAAATCGGAAGGCATCATGCAAGTTCGCTGGTGCGGCGTTGGCTGCTGATTTCCTGACGTCGCCCAGTCCATCCCCCACACGATCGTTGTCGGATGCCGGCGCTGAGCCGGTATCTGAAGCAAGCTTTTCGGTTGGCCCGAATCGGCTTGCGTGCGTGCAGATGACCGGGAACGAATCTGCAGTCCCACAAGCCCTGTTTTCGGATGACACCTACCTATGACGCGAGCCCTGGCGCGTACCCGCCTCCCCAGTTCAAGCCTGATTCGCACGCTCGCGGACCTGACGGTACTCGCTGCGGACGAACCGCGTGCAGCGGTTGCAGAAAAGCTGGGGCAGTGGATTGACTTTGGCGCCGCCATCACGCTCAGTGCCGTGCACAGCGCAAGCCCGACCCTTTCCCAAGCAGCTGCGACCAGGGTGGATTCAGCGGCCCGTGTGCTCATTGCCGAGGAGTTTGCGCGCCAGCGGCTTGGCCTGGAGAATTCGATCAAGGCCGCTTGCTCAAGCACGGCAGCCAAGTCACGCATGACCCTGCCCGTCCCGCAGCCGGGTGTCTCCATGAAGGAGGCCAGCGCCTATGAACCGTATCGCCGCCATTGTTCTGCACTGCAGCGCGACATGGAACTGAGCACCCGTTCCCTGCGCGCCAGGCTCAGAGAGCGGATTGCCAAGGCCTCGCCCCGGCTCAGGCCGCTGGTGGAGCTGGACGCAGCGCTGGACGCGATCCTTGGCGAGCGCGAGAGCAAATTGCTCGCGACGCTGCCTTCACTGCTCGAGCGGCGCTTTGCGCAATTGCTCAAGGCGCATCGGCACAGGCTGCTGGCGGCCGAGCAGGAAGATGCGCCTGCGCTGTGGATGAAGCCGGGCGCCTGGCTGGCGCGCTTCTGCGATGAACTTCAAACCGTCCTGCTGGCCGAATTGGACCTGCGCCTGTTGCCGACCCTGGGGCTGATCGAAGCCCTGAACAACGAGAACACAAAACACACATGAACCGACATTTATTCACGGGTGCCTTCCTGCTGGGCGCACTGGCGCTCGCCTGGGTGGGCGCAGGTTTCATCGGCGCCAATGCGCTGGCGCTGACGATGACGCTGCTCATTGCCGCGGTCTATGGCTTCGGCGCGCTCGAGTTGCAGCGCTTTCGTCAGGCCAGCGCGACGCTGTCGGCGGCGCTGAGCGCGATCCCTGGCGGTCTGACCGATCTCGGTGCCTGGCTCGCCGGCGTCGACGCCTCGCTGCAGAACCATGTGCGCCTGCGCATCGAGGGCGAGCGCATCGCCTTGCCCGGTCCGGCGCTCACGCCCTACCTGGTGGGCCTGCTGGTGATGCTGGGGATGCTGGGCACCTTCCTGGGCATGGTCGTGACCCTCAATGGCGCCGTCTTTGCGCTCGAGGGCAGCACCGACGCGCAGGCGATCCGCTCGGCCTTTGCAGCGCCGATCAAGGGCCTGGGGCTGGCCTTTGGCACCTCGGTGGCGGGCGTGGCCTCGTCCGCGATGCTGGGCCTGATGTCGGCCCTGTCGCGGCGCGAAAGAATGCTGGTGGGGCAACGGCTCGACACCCAGATCGCCACGGTGCTGCGCAGCTTTTCACTCAGCTTTCAGCGCCAGGAAAGCTTCAAGGCACTGCAGTCGCAGTCGCTCGCCCTGCCGGCGGTGGTCGACCAATTGCAGGCCATGATGGCGCAAATGGCCGGCATGAGCCAGCAACTGAACGAACGCCTGCTCGGCAACCAGGAAAGCTTTCACACCGAGGTCAAAGGCGTCTATACCGATCTGGCGCGTTCGGTCGATCAGTCGCTGCGCGACAGCCTGACGCAAAGCGCGCAGGCGGCGGGCCAGAGCATCAAGCCCGTGGTCGAGGCCGCGATGACCGGCATCGCGCTGGAAGCCAAGCTGATGCACCAGCGGCTGGTCGACACGACGCAGACGCAACTGGAGGGACTCTCTTCGCGCTGGGGCGCCACCGCGTCCACCGTGGCCGACAGCTGGAGCGCAGCGCTGGCCGAGCAGCAACGCACCAGTGCCGCCCTGGTCAGCGGCCTGGGCCTGTCACTGGACGCCTTTGGCACAAGCTTCGAGCAACGCTCGCAGGACCTGCTGCTCGCGCAGAAGCAGGCCTACGCCGCGCTGCAGGCCGAGCAGGCGTCCCAGGATGGGCAGCGCCTGCAGGCATGGCGCGGCACGCTGGAAGCGATGGCCACTGGGCTGCAACAGCAGTGGCATGACACGGGCGCCAAAACGCTGGCCCGCCAGCAGGACATCTGCAGCACCCTGGCCAGCACCGCGCAGCAGATCAGCGAACAGGCACGCACCAGCGCCAGCCAGACGCTGGGCGACATCACGCACCTGTTGGCCAGCTCGGAAGAGTTGATCCGCGCGCGCATCGCAGCCGATGCGGAGCTGAGCCGCCTTCAGGCCGAGCGTCTGGGCGATCTGGGCAGTCTGATGAGTTCCGAACTCGGCGCACTCAGGGAAGAAGAGGCCTTGCGCGGCAAGGCGGCGGTGGAGCGTCTGGGCGAACTGCAGACCGCCGTGACAGGGCATCTGGCCAGTCTGGGCACGGCGCTGGAAGACCCGATCAGGCGGCTGATAGAGACCGCCTCCGAAGCCCCGCGCGCGGCCGCCGAAGTCATCGGGAAACTGCGCCAGGAAGTGTCGAACTCCGTGGCCCGCGACAACGAACTGCTGGAGGAGCGCAGTCGCATCATGGCCACGCTGAATACCTTGCTCGACTCGATCCATCACGCGTCGGCCGAGCAGCGCAGCGTGATCGATTCGCTGGTGGCTTCGTCGGCGCTGGCACTCGAGGGCGCCAGCAGCCAGTTCTCGCACAAGGTTGCAGCCGAAGCCGACAAGCTGGCCGAGATCGCCGCCAACGTCAGCAGCAGCGCGGTGGAAGTGTCGGCGCTGGGTGAGACCTTCGGCTTTGCGGTGCGCTCCTTCAGCGAGGCCAACGAGAAGCTGATCGCGAACCTGCAGCGCATCGAAGGCGCGATGGACAAGTCCATGACCCGAAGCGACGAGCAGCTCGCCTACTACGTGGCGCAGGCGCGTGAAGTAATCGATCTGAGCGTGCTGTCGCAAAAGGACATCTTCGAAGAACTGCGCCAGCTCAGCAGCCGGCAGGCGCTGCTGGCCGACGAGGCCGCGTGATGGACGACAGCGACGCAGGCATGGAGCAGACCGCACCGGTCTGGGCGGTTTTTGGCGACCTGATGTCGGGCCTGCTGGGGGCCTTTGTGCTGCTGCTGGTCGGCGTTCTGGTGGTCCAGCTGCAACTGGCGACGCACCTGGAAGACGAAGTGAAGAAGCGCCAGGTCGAAGAGCAGCGCCGCATCGCGCTGGAGAAGGCCCTGGCGATCCCGCTGGCCACAGGACGCATCACCTTGACCAACGGGCGCATCGGCATCAGCGGCCGCGTGCTGTTCTCGCTCAACTCCGACACATTGCAGCCCGATGGGCGCAAGCTCTTGAGCAGCCTGGTGGCGCCGCTGAACGCCTATCTGGCGGCGCGCGATGAACTGCTGATGGTGAGCGGCTTCACCGACGACAGCTCGATCCGCGAGGGCAACCGCCAGTTCGCGGACAACTGGGAGTTGTCGGCGCAACGCGCCCTGACCGTGACGCGCACCCTGATCGATGAAGGCATGCCCTCGTCCCTGGTGTTCGCCGCGGCCTTTGGTTCCGAGCAGCCGGTGACGCCGAATGTGGACGACAAGGCGCGCGCGCAAAACCGGCGCGTCGAGATGGCGCCCGTTCCCAAGGCCAGCACTGCAAAAAATGCCGGACCATGAGTGACTCGGATTCCACTTCGGTGCTGGCTCGCCTGCGCCAGTCCGGCGCGGACCGGTTTGATCCCGTGCAGTTCCATTACGTGGAAGCACTGGCACAGCGCGCGCAGGCCCGGCAAGGCCCGGTCAGGCGCATCCTCGACGGCAAGCTGGCGCTGGCGTTGGCGGCACTGGCCCAGCGCCTGGAACTGGCGCAACGCCATGCCGAGACAGCCGTCGCAACGCCGGCCATCGCAGACCCGCGCGATTCCCTGGCTGCTCTGGCCCGCGATCTGACGCAACCCAAGCAGGTGGACGCACGATCGGACGGCAGTGCCGGCGCACGCCCGGAACTGAAGTCCGCGCAATATTTCAGGGATACCTGGTCCAAGATCAGCGCCGGCAAACAGGTGACGCAGGCGCTGGAGCAGGCGCCCAGGAATGCCGGTCCGATCAATTCGCACCGGGTGGTGCTGGCCTCGCTGGCGCTGATGCGCGACCTCTCACCCGACTACCTGAACCGGTTCATGTGTTACGCGGACAGCTTGCTGCGCCTGGATCAATGCAGCAGCGAAACGAAAGCCACTGTCAAAGACACTGCCAAGACAAAGAAGGCGAGCGGCCTGCGAGTTCGCTCCCGTTGACGGGGATGTTGGCGCGCTGCGCGCCGACTCCGCTGGCGCAAGGGTGCGGCAGCGGGACGACATCGGAAAGCGCATCTGCACCAGTCACATGACATCAAGCCGCAAACACGTCAGTGCCAGCAAGCCAGTCGCCAGGCCGCGCCCCTGGCTGCCGTGTCGTGTCGAGCGAAACGTGATTGAAGTGGCACGCCTGCTGCACGATGCATGGATCTTTCGCGGCACGCGGTTTGAATGCGCCGCCTGCGGGTCAGCGGCGCGTTCCGTGTGCGCATCCCGCCGCTGGTGCACCGCAATCTGGCGCTGATGGCGGCGGAGCAAGGCATCAGCCTGAATCGGCTGGCGAGCGCGAAGCTGGCGGCTTGATACACGAGCCATGGAGTCAATGGAGGACCGGGTTGCAGCGTCAAGAGTCATTGGAATTTCGGCCGAGAAGGACTCACAAGGGCTGCTACTTGACGTAGAGATTTGCTAATCTGCCTTCTCCAAAGCCGACATAGAGGCAGCAACGGGTTGCCGCTAATTTGGCGCTGATTTCAAGAGACACGGCAGCCGCCGCAGCCGCCCCTGAGCAGTCGATCAAGGTGCATCCTTCCTTGCCGTCTTTCGTGTGCCCCGAATCCAGGAAGTTGTCGCTCGAATGAGGACGTCTGTTCTTTGGCTGTCCGGCTTCAGTGCAGTGGCACGCCACGCCCGTCACGGCCAGTGTTTTAGGAATCCAATTGTGCGATTTCTGGGGCAGGTCAGCCACCGTTCACGGCCTGGTTTCGAGGCGCACCTCGAGAACAGACCATAGAGCTCAAGGAATCAGCGGTTTGACTGACACTTATGACAACGAGGGAGGATCCACAGACGGTTTAGTCGCGGGCAAGGCATGGTCCTTCTCCGCATCCTCTTCTTCATCACCCCGAGTCAGCCACGCCAGCGCCTTCTTTCCCCAAGTATCCACATAGGTGAAAAGCACCGGTACCACCACCAGCGTGAGTACGGTGGACGAGATGATGCCGCCAATCACGGCGTGGGCCATGGGCGACTGCATTTCGGAGCCTGCGCCCAGCGCCAAGGCCAAGGGAAACATGCCTCCCACCATGGCGGCGGTGGTCATCAATATGGGCCGTAAGCGCACTTGCCCGGCGTCCAGAATGGCTTGCTCGCGGGTCTTGCCTTCACGCAGGCCCTGGTTGGTAAAGTCCACCAGCAAAATAGCATTTTTGGTGACTAAGCCCATGAGCATGATCAAGCCAATGACCGAGAAAAGGTTCAGCGTGGAGCCAAACAATTTGAGCGCCACCAACACCCCCACCAAGGACAGAGGCAGCGACGCCATGATGGCCCAGGGCTGCAGAAAGCTGCCGAACTGCGAGGCCAAAATCAGGTAGATAAAGATGACCGCCAAGCCCAGCGCCGCCACGGCATAGCTCATGGATTCATCCATTTCCTGCGTATCGCCGGTGAAGTTGATGCTGTAGCCAGGCGGCAGCTCCAAGTCGCGCAAGGACTTTTGCAGCTCGCCGCTCACGTCGCCCGGAGTGCGGTCGTTGCTTACCCCGGCAGAGAGGCGAATTTGGCGTTGCAGGTTGCGCCGCTCAATCTGGCGCTCGGCCAAAGACGGTACAAACTGCGCAATCTGATGCAGCGGCACCATGTTGGGCCGCCCATCGACACCCACATTGCCGGGTACCGCAATGCGGTCCATATCCTGCGCAGTAGTGCGTTGTTCTTTGGGCAGCCGCACCAAAATTTGGTGGTTTTCGCCATCCGGCCCCAGCCACTGGCCAACATCTTCGCCGCCTATCATGGCGCGAGTGGCGATGGCGATCTGGCTCATGCTCACACCCAGGTCGCTGGCCAACTCGCGGTTCACCACCACTTCCAGTGTAGGCGTGGTGGGTTTGAAACTGGTTTCTATATCCACCATGCCTTTAATGCCGTGCATACGCGTCATGATCTTCTGAGCAATCGCGTCCAGCGTGCCGATGTCCGGGCCTTGAACGTACATCTGAATCGGCTTGTTCCAGCCGATATTGACCTCCAGCCCGGCAATCTGGTCGATCCGCTGGCGCATGGCGTCGTTGACTTCACGCACGGATCGCTTGCGCTGTGACTTCTCCACCAACTCCAAGTCGAAATTGGCATTGTCCTTGTTGACGTTCTTGGAAATGCGCTTGAGCTCCTTGAACTCTTTCAAGGCCAGCTCGACCTGCTCGGCCTTGCTCATGGTGTATTCCAGCGACGAGCCAATGGGTGTTTGAATTTGCACGCTGCTGTAGCTGTCGTCGGTCTGCGGCACAAACTCCGAACCCAAAAACGGCACGATGAAAAAGCTCGCCACCAAGCATAACGTGGCCAGCGCCAGTGTGGACTTGCGGTGCACCAGGCACCAGCGCAGCACCCGGTCGTAGCGCTGATGCAGCCAGTCAATGCCACGCTCCTGCGCGTCCAGCGCGTGTTGCACCCAGCGCCACTTCATCCATCGTGACGGGCGTTCGCGCCAGATGCTGGACAGCATGGGGTCAAGTGTGAACGACACAAACAGCGACACCAGCACCGACGACACGACCGTGATGCCAAACTGAAAGAAGAACTTGCCGATAATGCCGCCCATAAAGGCGACGGGCAAAAACACCGCCACAATAGAAAACGTGGTGGCCATCACCGCCAGACCGATTTCCTGGGTGGCCTCCAAAGCCGCCTGCTTGTGGCTCTTCCCCATGGCCAGGTGGCGCACGATGTTTTCGCGCACCACAATGGCGTCGTCTATCAATATGCCAACCGATAGCGATAAAGCCATCAGGGTCATGAAATTGATGGTGAAGCCCATGGCATAAAGCGCAATAAAGGCGGCAAACACCGAGATGGGCAGCGTCAACCCGGTAATGACGGTAGAACGCCAAGAGTGCAAAAACAAGAACACGATAAACACCGTAAGCAATGCACCTTCAGCAATGGTGCTCTTGACGTTGTCGACGCCGTCTTTGATGAAGGTCGAGCCGTCAAAAGCCAAGGTGACGTTGATGTCGGGCGGCAGCGTCTTGCGAATGCGCTCAATCTGCTGGCGCACGCTGGCAGCCATGTCGATGGTGTTGGCGCCGCGTGTTTTGCGCACGTTGATCCAGATCACACGTTGGCCGTTGTCGGTGGCGTAGTTGGTGGCCTCGCGTTGGGCGTCTTGCACGCTGGCCACCTGGCCCAGCGTGACCGTGCCATTGCTGCCCCCAGTGCCGGCTCGCGCCACGATGATGTGCGCAAACTCCTCCACGCTGTGCAGTTTGCCCTGCACGCGCACCAGTCGTTCGCTGGCGTTGGATGTCAGTGACCCGGCGGGGGCGTCCTGGTTTTCAGAGCGGATGGCCGCAATGACCTGCTCCACGCCTATGCTGTAGGCGGCCATTTTGTCCGGGTTGAGTCGCACCGACAATTCGCGCTGCACGGCACCCCAAACGTCCACACTGCCCACGCCTTGCACGCCTTGCAGTCGCTTGACCAGCAGGCGGTCGGCCAGCTCAGAGAGTTCGCGCATGGAGCGGGATTCACTCTTGATGGAAATGGCCATGATGGGCTGGTCGTTGTCGTTCTCGACCCGGGTCACGGACGGCTCGCCCACGTCTTTGTTAAAGCCACGCCGGGTCTCTGCCACCTTGTCGCGCACGTCCTGCACAGCGGTCTTGATGTCCACGTTCAACTCGAACTCGGCCACCACGGTAGAGCCGCCTTCGCGCGAGTAGGAACGGATGGACTTGATGCCGCTGATGGTGTTGACCGCCTCTTCGATGGGTCGGCTCACGTCCTGCTCCACCGCTTGGGCAGCCGCCCCTGGGTAGGGCGTATTGACCACCGCGACGGGGATGGAAATGTCGGGCATTTGTTCCACGCCCAGATGCATGTAAGAAAACAAACCGAGCACCATGATGGCCACCATCATCATGGTGGCAAACACGGGGTGATTGATGCTGACCCGGGTAAACCACATGAGCCAGCCCTCAGGTCGCTGCCCGGCGCACTTGCACCTTGGCACCGACCTTGAGCTTGTCGGACTTCACGGCGACCACTTCACTGCCAGGACTTGGCCCATCGCGCAGTTCCACCAGGCCCAAATCTTCACGCTTGAGGCCCAGTTGCACGGGGGAACGCTCCAGCTGTCCGTTCTTGATCACGAACACGAAGCTCTGCCCGGCCTCCTCGTGGATGGCGGACAAAGGCAACGCATTCACGGTTCGCTCGGTCTGCACCGCGATCTGACCCTTGGCAAACATCCCGCCGCGCAAGGCCCCGTCACCGTTGGACAAAGCCACAAAGATGCTGATGGCCCGCGTGCCAACTTCAGTGGTGGGGTTGATGCGCCCCACCGTGCCGCTGAAACGCCGCCCCTCAAAGCCGTCTACGGTCAGCTCCAGCGCTTGACCTAGCTTGAGGAATGGAATGTCCGCCACAGGCACCTGGGCCTGCATTTCCATACGCGCCAAGTCCACCAACTGGAACAGGGGCACGTCGGGCGACACTTTTTCGCCCGCATTCACCATACGCTTGGCCACCACGCCGCTAAATGGCGCACGCACTTGCGTGTCGGTCAGCGCCCTTCGGGCAATGTCAGCTTGAGCCTTGGCCGCGGCCACCGAGGCCTGCGCCACATCCACGCCGTTTTGGGCCGTGTCATAGGCGTTTTGCGAGATGAACGACTGGCTCAGCAGTTGGCGGTTATTGGCCTGGTTTTTGAGCGCCAGATCCAGCTTGGCCTGGGATTCCGCTACCGCCGCCTGCTGGGCGTCCAGCCGGGCTCGGATGTCGGCCGTTTCCAGCGTGGCCAGCAACTGACCGGTGTGCACGGCTTCGCCTTCTTGCACGTGAATTTGGGCGACTTCGGCGGCAAGTTTGGACTTGACTGTGGCGGCTACCACCGGGTTGATGCTGCCGGATACTGAAACAATGCGCCCCAAGGCACGCGCGCCAACTTGCACCAAGTCGGTACCGGCCAATTCGATAGGCTTGTCCGGCTGCTTGGATGGCTCGGACGCGGCACTTGAGCCCGCGCGCAGGGCCACCCAGCCACCCCCTGCAGCCACCACCACGAGCAGACCCACACCCCAGTGCACCCATCGCCGCCGCAAATGCTGCCGCCATCCGGTTGACAGGCTGGCATTGCCAGGCAAAGGTGTTGCAATAGGTTCTTGATCCATGGAAAGTGTCCCGCTCCGTTGTTATTGATTTTCAGCCCGAAGTCTGCCCGATTTGGCTTAGCCCTGCCGGCAACTTGTGACGAACGCTGGGACTGGCCGTCCCGCTGCGGTACGTGTCGCTCCTGACCTGACATCCTTTATGGGGGCCACTGGTCGGCCCCTGCGCCCTTACTGAAGCCTAATTGGTGATGGCTAGAATTGTTGATCGGCCTCCGGTTATCCGCTACGAACTTCCGACAGACTGCGTGTAGGTACGACAGAATGTCGTTAGGTTGGTATGTGAGGAAAGCGTGCATTCGGCCGATTCAATGTTCAAGGTGCGAGCCCATTGGGCAGGCACCACGAATGATTGCAACCGCCGTGCACCGTGAAAAGGTTGCGCTGTCCCGTGGGTACAAGTCCCATCTGGACACGGCTCGAACGAGTGGAAACCGGAGCGCTTAATGAGGTAGCGGCTGGGCTGAATACTTCGGGCATGGACTGGTTTGGGCGGGCAGCTGACCTCCGCCTTCGCAGATTGGTGACATTCAGAGTTCGATTTCAACACTCAAGTCAGGCGCTTTTGTTGAACCGTCGATAAAGAATGATGAGCCACACGACAACTGCGGCAGTAAAGACAATCAAGCCGGTGATGATGGCGGGCGTGGATAGTTGCGGCGGTTGGTGCTGGTTTGCCTGCACTACCAGCCAGTGTACGTAGGCCAGGAATACCACGAGGACTGATGCAAACGAAACGAAATGGAGGCGCAGGAAAACAAACGTCTCTTCGCGCCGCTCAGCAGCAAGCCAATACTGGCCGTTGGGAAGGTTGATGTTCCTGACATCCATGCGCGCGAGCGCAAAAGGTAAGAAGGCGAGCAACAGAGGAATCAGAAGCAGCAAGACAACAATGAAAATTACATAGGCCGAACGTGGCATAAATCCATCCGCATTGCCCTGCGAACCGAAGTGTGATGCCACAAGCGGTGGGAGCGCATCTGACGAGCCCCAGACAAATGCAACCGCCGCAGCCAAAAACACAAGAAATGAAGTGGCGACGAATCGTTGGTTCATGGAACTCCTAAGCAATGGAAAGGCGACTGTCCGACGATTTTTGTACTTGCTTCATTGCCAGCGTCGTACAAATTGGGGCGCCCCTTGGGACGGCAGCTTCCGCTGTCAAGCGGCGGTGCGGGACTGGCCCATGACGATGAAGTTCTTGCGTTTGCGGCTACTTGTCGGTTGTGTGGTTCTTGGGCCGAGCAGAGCGTTTGCCTGCGGCGGCAGTGATCACAATAATCAAAATACTTACGACTGTAGCGCCCATAAATGTTCCCTATGTGCCTATGGCAGCACAATGATATGCGGTTAGGCGGCGCTATGGTGGCGGCACAAGTCCGTCAAACGGCCTTGTGACATCCGAAGATCAAAGAATCGGGAAAATGGTGTTGTGCTTTCGTCATACTGGATGGGCGGCGCAAAATCCGTTTGGTTTTTACACAGCCTCGCTGCGTACTTGACATCCGACTGCCCCGCGCTAAAGACCGGTCTCAGGCTTGCTCCGTTATCGCCACCGGCGCCCCATTCACATACCTCGCCACAAACGCCCCCACGCTGCTTTCAGGCAGCGGCAGCCAGACCACATGCCCGCTCCCCGGCGCGACTTCGACGGGCACGCCTTCGGCGTTCTCCATGCGCGCGAGCTGCAAATCGGCATTGGCACCAGGCTGGATGATCTCTAGCCAGTCGCCCACGGCAAAGCGGTTCTTCACCGTCACCTGGGCCAGGCCACGCGCTTCGTCGAAAGCCACGACGTCGCCCACGTACAGGCTGCGCCCGGATTCTGAGTAGCCGCGCAGATAGTTCTGTGTTTCCTGCGGCGTGTGGCGCTGGAAGAAGCCCGAGGTGTAGCCGCGGTTCGCCAGGCCGTCGAGTTGGCCCAGCAGCGCCGGGTCGAGCTCGCGCCCGGCCACGGCGTCGTCGATGGCTTGGCGGTAGCTCTGCACCGTGCGCGCCACGTAGTAGGGGCTCTTGGTGCGGCCTTCAATCTTGAGCGAATCGACGCCGATCTCCACCAGGCGCTTGACGTGCTCGATGGCGCGCAGGTCCTTGGAGTTCATGACGTAGGTGCCGTGCTCGTCTTCCTCGATCGGCATGTAGCTGCCCGGACGCTGGCTCTCCTCGATCATGTAGACCTGGTCGCGCACCAGTTCATGCACGCGCTCGGCGGCCTCTGGCGGCGCCAGCACGTCGCCGGAGGCGTCGACCACGCCCGGCATCGTCTTGTAGTCCCAGCGGCAGGAGTTGGTGCAACTGCCCTGATTCGCATCGCGGTGGTTGAAGTAGCCCGAGAGCAGGCAGCGGCCCGAATACGCAATGCACAGCGCGCCATGCACGAACACTTCAAGCTCGGTGTCGGGGCAGTCCTGGCGGATCTGCTCGACCTGCTCCAGCGAGAGTTCGCGCGACAGGATCACGCGCTTGATGCCCACACTTTTCCAGAAGCGCACGGCTGCCGCATTCACGGTGTTGGCCTGAACCGAGAGGTGGATCTCCATCTCGGGCCAGGTCTCGCGCACCATCATGATGAGGCCCGGGTCCGACATGATCATGGCGTCGGGTTTGAGCGCAATCACCGGCGCCATGTTGGCGATGTAGTTCTTGATCTTGTTGCCGTGCGGAAAGATGTTCGACACCAGGAAGAACCGTGCGCCCTGCTCGCGCGTGCGGCGCATGCCCTGCGCCAGCACCTCGATGTCGCCGAAGTCGTTGTTGCGCACGCGCAGCGAGTAGCGCGGCTGACCGGCATAGATGGCGTTGGCGCCAAAGGCCAGTGCGGTCTCCAGCATCGCGAGCGAGCCCGCCGGCGCCAGCAGTTCGGGGGCGCGCAGGCTCATGCGGCCCACCGCTTCAGGATCGGTGCATTCGGGATAGGGTCAGTCTTCATGGGTTTGTCTTTGAATGGCTTGAGCCCGCTATGCTAACGCGCCAGCGCCGGTGGTATGGTTAGAGCATGAAAACACAAATTGATCACCTGGTCGTGGTGGCCAAAACCCTGGAACAGGGCGTGCAGTGGTGCGAGGCCACCCTGGGCATCACGCCCGGCCCGGGCGGAGAGCACGCGCTGTATGGCACGCACAACCGCTTGTTCAAGATCGCCACACCCGCCAACCCCCTGGCCTATATGGAGATCATCGCCATTGACCCGGGCGCGAAGCGCGCAGCCGATGCACCGAACAAGCGCTGGTTCGACATGGACGACGCTGCGCTGCAGGCCGCCGTGGCCATCGAGCCGCGCCTCGTGCACTTCGTCGCGCAGACCGACGACATCCAGGCCGCGCGCATTGCGCTCAAGACGCTGGGAATGGAGCGCGGCCCGGCCATGGCCGCCAGCCGACATTCACGCAAGGGTGTGCTGCAGTGGCAAATCACCGTGCGCGAGGATGGCCAACGCCTCTTCGACGGTGCCCTGCCCAGCCTGATCCAGTGGGGCAAGGCGGGTGCGGCCGAGCCGCTGAGATTGCACCCGAGAAACAGCCTGCCGCGCTCGGGCGTGACGCTGCACAGCTTCGCCGTGAGCCACCCCTCAGCCGACAAGCTGAAGCTGGCCTATGAGGCCCTGGGGCTGGAAGGCATAGCGCTGGAGACGGGCGAGGCCAACCTCAGCGCGACACTGCATACGCCCAAGGGCGTGGTCACGCTGCACAGCGGCGGAGCTTAATGTGAAAGTTAGGCCGACCTGCAAGTCTTGGCAGGTCAAGAGCGCGAACGAATTCAAGGGAAACGGGGGAATATCTTGTCGGCGTCCTGGCTAGCTGCAATTCTCCGGCGTTCCGGACTGCACGCTGCGGTAGAGCGCTACCGGCGCGAGCGCGAACAGCAACTCAGCGCCCCCGATCAGCGCTCTCGGTTTGCCTGGAGTGCGGTTCTCCATGGCCTGAGTTCGTCGCCGCTGTATCCGGTGCTGGTGGCCGTGTTGGCCTTGGTCTCGGCCGCCACCGGGCTTTATCCCTTTGGCCCCGTGCTGGCCGCGTTCGTGGTGTTCGCACCGGAGCGCTGGCGCGCCATCTATTTGGCGGCGTGCCTCGGTTCGACTGCCGGATCCATGATCCTGGCGCAAGCGGTTCAGAGCGTGGGCGGGCACCTGATAGCGGAATATTTCCCTGGTCTGGAACATTCGGGCAAATGGTTGCGCGCGGAGCAATGGGTGCACGCCTACGGCGCCTGGGGTCTTGCCGCCATCGCCGCCTTGCCACTCCCGCAGTTGCCGCCGCTGCTGATTCTGGCTCTCGCCAAAACGCCCACGCCACTCATCGGCCTGGCGATTCTGGCCGGTAAACTGTTGAAATACGGCGCCTATGTCTTGATCGTGCGCATGATCCTGAAAGCGATACGCAAGGGCTTGCAAAAATCTCCCAAAGACGAGTAAATTGAAAAACCACGTCATTTGCGGGTACCCGCGTTCAGCGAACCTGGAGCCGCAGCAGCGTTAACCGGTCGCCTTCGCCGACTGACCAATGAAGCCAACTGGAAACCCAAGGAGAGCTTGCATGCCTGAGTACCTTGCCCCGGGTGTCTACGTCGAAGAATCATCGTTCCGCGCAAAATCCATCGAGGGTGTATCGACCACCGAAACCGGCTTCATCGGGCCGACTCGCTTTGGCCCGGTTCATCTCCAACCCGAGAGTGTGTCCACCATCGGCGAGTTCGAACAGGCCTACGGTGGTGGTGAATCCTTGGCCTTCGATGATGCTCCCGCTACGCCCAACTTTTTGTGGCACGCGGCGCGCGCATTCTTCGCCGAGGGTGGCAAGCAGTTGTACATCTCGCGGGTCTTTCGGCCGTTGCAGGGTGCCTACGCGCCGATCGCCGCCGAGCACGAACTGGCGTCGCCGACCAATCTGGGCACAAGCAGCGCGCCGCGCTACGCTGACGGCGTAGCCCGCGTGGCGTCAAGTCGCACCGGCGATATCGCCATCCGGTCGCGCCATCCCGGCGCTATGGGCAACCTGCGGGTCAAGCTCACGCTCAAGGGTCGATCCAACATACTGGGGTCCAATGCGGGTGCTGTTCCGGGCGGCCGCGCTGCCACGTTGGGGTCCCTTGCCGACAAAGACCTGGTGTGGATTCAGGATGCGAGCCATGCATCCGCGCCGTGCAACACCGGTGCCTTCCATATCGCGCACGGGAGCCCCGGCGGCACGCTCTGGCAGTTCGAGTCCATGGCGGGCGGCGCGCTGCAATCCGTTGCCGAACTGTTCAGCAACGGGGTCGATACCGCCGCTGGCGATGCCGTACGTGTCGTCACCCTCAGCATCACGCTGCAAAGCGCCGACGGTCAAAGCGACCTTGCATGCTGGTCCGACTTGGCTCTGGATCCGGGCCACCAGGGCAGCGCTGGCGCTGACTCGGTATTCGATGCATTCGCGAATACGCCTGCGGCAAACAGCGGTGCACGCCTGATGCCACTGGTGATTGCCCGCTCCAGCACCGCCGTGACGAGTGCGTTGCACGTGCTCTCGGCGCTGTTCGGCGCCAATCCGACGGCCTTGCTGGAGCCGGACGCTGTCGAGCAGGCGCGTGGCATCGGAGCCGCCGACAAACTGGGCACCGGGGTCTCGGTCAATGACCTGCCCCTGGTCGGCGGCAACGACGGACTGCGCCCGCAGGCGCAGGACTACGCGGGTGAGGCCGATCCCCAAAAGGCCTATGCGCTGGGGCTGGAGCAGCTCGCGCAAATCGATGACATCTCGATCGTTGCCGCACCGGGTGTGACCTGGAACTACGGCGCCTTTGAAGACCACGCCGACAGCGTCAACCAGCTTTTGATTGCGCACGCCGAGCGCATGCGCTACCGGATCGCGGTGCTTGACAGCGCCGATGGCCAGAACGTCGCCGCTGTGCGCGCCATGCGCGCCAAGTTCGATTCCAGCCATGCCGCGCTGTATTACCCCTGGGTCAAGGTCCTCGATCCCGTCACTCGCCGCGAAATCTGCATGCCGCCGAGCGGCTTTGTGGCGGGCATCTACGTGCGCAGCGACATCGAGCATGGCGTCGCCACGGCCCCAGCGAACGAACTGGTGAGTTCGGCGCTGGGATTGGAAGCTTTGCTCGACAAGAGCCAGCAGGAGGTGCTCAACCCCGAGGGAATCAACTGCTTGCGCAGCTTTGTGGGGCGCGGCCTGCGGCTTTGGGGCGCGCGCACTCTCAGCAGTGATCCGGAGCGGAAGTACGTCAATCAGCGACGCTACTTCGCCTACCTCGAACGTTCCATCGTGAAGGGAACGCAGTGGGCGGCATTCGAACCCAATGGCGAGCCGCTGTGGGCGAACATGTGCGCCAGCATCCA
The DNA here is from genome assembly GCA_903838565.1 of uncultured beta proteobacterium. GTDB lineage: Bacteria > Pseudomonadota > Gammaproteobacteria > Burkholderiales > Burkholderiaceae_C > CAIKVZ01. The sequence continues at coordinate 24,504 of CAILZB010000001.1, forward strand.
AGACTTCCTGCTGAATGAATGGAGAACTGGCGCGCTGTCAGGTTCCAAGCCCGAGCAGGCCTACTTCGTGCGCTGCGACCGCAGCACGATGACACAATCCGATCTGGACAACGGGCGCCTGATCTGCCTGGTCGGTGTGGCTTCGATCAGGCCGGCCGAGTTCGTCATTTTCCGCCTCGAACAGTGGACTGCCGACCGCAAAGACCGTTGATGGCCTAGGGGGCGCAACCACTTTGTGGTGAAAGTCAGCCTGCCAGGCCGACGAACACATTTTGCACATCGTCATTCGCGTCGATGGCCGCGAGAAAACCCTCGACTTCCTCGAGTTGCTCCGCGCTCAGGTTCGCCGGATTCACCGGGTTCTTGGACTTGTAGCCGAGCTTGGCGGACAGCACGTTGAAGCCGTGCGTCGGCAGCGCGCGGCTCACCAGATCCAGGTCGGTCGGATCGGTCAGGAACAGCGTCACGCCTTCTTCGTCGGCCGCTTCAAAGTCCTGCGCGCCGGCTTCGATGGCGGCCAGCTCTGCATCAGCGCCCGCGACGGCGGGCTCGGCTTCGATCATGCCCACATGGTCAAAGTCCCAGGCCACCGAGCCGGAGGTGCCGAGCTGCCCCTTGCGAAACAGCACGCGCATTTCTGGCGCGGTGCGGTTCACGTTGTCGGTCAGGCATTCGACCATGACGGCCACTTGGTGCGGGGCAAAGCCTTCGTAGATCACGTGTTCGAAGTTGACGACCTCGCCCGTGAGGCCTGCACCCTTCTTGATGGCGCGGTCCAGCGTGTCCTTGGGCATGGAGACCTTGCGCGCCTGCTCCACCAGCAGCCGTAGCCGGGCGTTGCCGGCGGGGTCGGCGCCGCTGCGCGCCGCCACCATGATGTCCTTGGACAATTTGCCAAAAACCCGTCCCTTGGCGCTTGCCGCCAAATCCTTGCCTTTTGCTTTCCACTGCGCGCCCATGTCGGTATCCTTGTTTTGTGGTTGGTTCAGCTTGCTATGCTAACAAGGTGCGCGCACCCACTGTCCCCATCCGCCGAATCGCCCATCTGGACATGGACGCTTTTTACGCGTCGGTGGAACTGCTGCGCTACCCGCAGCTCAAGGGTCTGCCGGTGGTGATTGGCGGCGGCAGGCGCGCCGTGGACGCGGCGATTGCGCCGGGCCAGGAGGCGCTGCCCCTGGGTGAGATCCCGCTGTCGCAGTTTCCGCTGCTCAAGGACTACACCGGGCGCGGCGTCATCACCACCGCCACCTATGCGGCGCGCCAGTTCGGCGTGGGCTCCGCCATGGGCCTGATGAAGGCGGCCAAGCTGTGCCCGCAGGCCATCATCCTGCCGGTGGATTTTCCGGAATACGGCAAGTACTCGCGCTTGTTCAAAAGCGTCATCACCGAGATCGCCCCGGTGATGCAGGACCGTGGCGTGGACGAGGTCTACATCGACTTCACCGAGGTGCCCGGCGGCCAGCGCGAGGGCGGGCGCGTGCTGGCGCGCCTGATCCAGAAAGCGATCTTCGACGCCACGGGCCTGACCTGCTCGGTCGGTGTCGCGCCGAACAAGCTGCTGGCCAAGATGGCGAGCGAGTTCAACAAGCCCAATGGCATTTCCGTCGTGCTGGAGCAGGACCTGGAGACGCTGATCTGGCCGCTGGCCTGCCGCAAGATCAACGGCATCGGACCCAAGGCCGACGAGAAGCTCCAGGCGCTGGGCATCAAGACCATAGGCGAGCTCGCCGCCAAGGAACTGCACTGGCTGGTCGAGCACTTTGGACGGGCCACCGGCGCCTGGATGTTTGAAGCCTCGCACGGCCGCGACGATCGCGAACTGAGCCTGGACAGCGAGCCCGTGTCCATCAGCCGCGAGACCACGTTCGAGCGCGATCTGCACGCGGTGCGCGACAAGGCCGAGCTGAGCGCCGTCTTCACGCGATTGTGCGAGCAGGTCGCATCCGACCTGCAGCGCAAGGGCTACCTGGGCAAGACCATCGGCATCAAGCTGCGCTATGACGACTTCAAGGGCGTCACAAGGGACCAGACGATTGACCGCTACATCGCCGATGCCGCCTCGATCCGCCGCGCCGCGGGGCAGGCGCTCAAACGCGCGCCGCTGACGCAACGCCTGCGCCTGCTGGGCGTGCGCGTTGGCGCCCTGATCAAGGAAGACGACGCCAAGCGTTACAGTGACAACAAGGAAACCCCACACCATGAACAAGATGCACTGCTTTTCCCTGACGATTGACGCCCATGTGGCGCACCTGGTGCTGAGTCAGCCCGAGGCGCTCAACACCATGGGCCCGACCTTCTGGCGCGAGCTCGACGCGGTGCTGACGCAACTGCACCAGAGCGGCGAGGCGCGGGTCTTGGTGATCTCCAGCACCGGCAAGCACTTCAGCGCGGGCATGGCGCTGGAGACCTTCAGCGCATCCCCACTGGACGACCAGAGCGCGCCGGGACGCGCCGCGGTGTTCGATCTGCTGGGCGACATGCAGGCCACCTTCACCCAACTGGAAACCCTGCGCATGCCGGTGATCGCCGCCATTCAGGGCGGCTGCATCGGCGGCGCGGTGGACATGGTGAGCGCCTGCTGCATCCGCTACGCGACGACCGAGGCCTTCTTCTGCATCCAGGAGATCAACATCGGCATGGTGGCCGATGTGGGCACGCTGCAGCGGTTGCCCAAGCTGATTCCGCTGGCCGTGGTGAAGGAGTTGGCCTACACCGGGTGGCGCCTGGGCGCCGAGAAGGCGCTGGCCTATGGTCTGGTGAACGCGGTGTTTGCTTCACACGGGGAGATGCTGGCCGCGGCGCTGCAGTGCGCGCAGGAGATCGCCGCCAAACCGCCGGTGGCGATCTGGGGCACGAAGCAGGCGATCCACTACGCGCGCGACCATTCGGTGGACGACGCACTCAAACAGATGGGCTGGTTGCAGGGCGCGATCTGGAGCAATGCCAACGTGCGCGAAGCGGTGACGGCGATGAAGGAAAAACGCGCCGGAAAGTTCGACGACCTGGCGCCGCTGCAGTCGTTCAAGGACCTCGGGCAATAGCGGGCTTACTGGCGCGCGGTGCGGATATTGGCCGGCAGCGGCTGCGGATAGCTGGTGCGAAACGGGTTGATGTCCAGGCCGCCGCGGCGCGTGTAGCGTGCATAGACCGCCAGCCTGTTCGGTTGGCAGCGCGTCCACAGGTCCATGTAGATGCGCTCCACGCACTGCTCGTGAAACTCGTTGTGGTTGCGAAAACTCACCAGGTACTGCAGCAGGCCTTCCTGCTCGATCTGCGGCCCGCTGTAGCTGATCTGCACGCTGGCCCAGTCGGGTTGGCCCGTGACCAGGCAGTTGCTCTTGAGCAGGTTCGAGCACAGCACCTCGCTCACCGGCCCCTCGTCCTTGTTCGACTTCAGCAGGTCCGGCGCCGGGGTGTAGCGCGTGCATTCGATGTCGAGCCGGTCCAGGCTCAGGCCGTCGATCTCGTGCACCGGCTCGCGGTCGAACATGTCGGGCAGCAGCAGCTTCACGCCCACCGTGGATTGCAGCACGCCGCCGCGCCACACGGCTTCGCTGATGTCGGCACGGATGCGTTCGCGCACCTCTTGCGCGTCGGTGAAGCGGGTGTTGGTGAAGCTGTTGAGGTAGAGCTTGAACGACTTGCTCTCGACGATGTGGGTGGACTCGCAGGGCACGGTGATGTGCGCCAGCGCGACCTGCGGTTTGCCGCGCAGGTTCAACCAGCTGAGCTCGAACGCGGTCCACAAATCGGCGCCCAGAAACGGCAGGGCGCCGCTGATGCCCACCTCGGTGCGCTTGGCCGCGCGGGAAATGGGAAACAGCAGACTGGCGTCGTACTGGTCGATGTACGGAGCCGGCTTGCCCAGCGGGGATTGTTCTGGAGAAAAGGTCATGGCGCAGGTGGTTTCAGTCGGCGATCTTGCGGCGGAACACATAGCGATCCGGCTCGGAATTCGCGGCAGAAAAGGCGTAGCCTTCGGCGTCAAAGCCCTGCAGTTGCTGTGGCAGCGCGAGGCGCTGGGTCACGGCGTAGCGTGCCATCAAGCCGCGGGCGCGCTTGGCAAAAAAGCTGATCACCTTGTATTTGCCGTTCTTGTGGTCTTCGAAAACGCATTCCAGCACACGGGCCTTGAGTGTATTGAGATCGACCGCCTTGAAGTATTCCTGCGAAGCCAGATTCACGATCACCGGCGACTTGTCGGCAGCCAGGCGCTGGTTCAGGTACTGCGCGATCTGCGCGCCCCAGAATTTGTACAGGTTGGCTCCTCTGGGCGTGGCCAGGGCCGTCCCCATCTCCAGCCGGTAGGGCTGCATCCGGTCCAGCGGGCGCAGCACGCCGTACAGGCCGCTCAGTATGCACAGGTGCTGCTGCGCCCACTGCAGATCGGCGTCACCCAGCGAGCGGGCGTCCAGACCGCCGTACACGTCGCCGTCGAAGGCCAGCACGGCCTGGCGCGAATTCTTCGCGGTGAACTTGGGACTCCAGGCCGCATAGCGCTGGACATTCAGTTTGGCCAGGGCCTCGCTCAGATCCATCAGTTCGGCCACCTGCCCGGGCGTGAGTGTTTGCAGCACGTCAATGAGCTCGGCCGACTGCGCCACGAAAGCCGGCAGGCTGTGCTCCCTGGACGTGATGGGAGAGTCGTAGTCCAGCGACTTGGCGGGGGAAAGCAGAAACAGCATGGTGGTGGTCCGGTGAGCTGCGTATTATGCGTTTCACCGGCACCGCACCGACTCACCGCTGACCCTGTTGGCCGTGTAAGCCCATGCGGGCCAATGGCGCGAACCTCAGGCCAGATCGCCGGCCAGGGACGCCAGCGTATCGGCAGCGATGTTCACGTGCGCCGGATAGTGGTTGTGGTCGCACCCGAGCTTGACATTGGCGCCAGCGCGCACGGCGGCGCACATGGCGGGCGTGAGCTCGAAGCGCACAAAGTGCACGGCCGACGTCTTCTCGTCGTTGGAGCGCTCCAGGTCTTCATCGGCGATGCCGTAGACGCGGCTCTGGCCTTCGACTTCCACGAACCAGCGGTGCTCCACGCCGATCAGGCGCGCCAGCTCGCGCTTGCGTTCGTTCACATCGGGATACTCCAGCAGCACCGTGGCCTTCCAGTTGCTGCCTGTGGGCACCAGCGCCGCGTAGGCGTCGATCTCCTGCTGGATGCCGTCCTCTTCAAAGATCTTTTCGATGCGCAGCATCTCCTGGATCTGGTAGCGGATCGTGGCCTCGGATTCGAACTGGAATGTCATGTGTTCGCCCAGGTGCACGCTGCGCAGTCTGCGCTGCGCCAGCACCTCGTCCTTGTGCGACTTGCGGTACTTGCTGTACGCCTCCAGGGACATGAGGCTTTCGGGGGTGATGTGACCGGTGATTTGCATAATATTCTTTCAGTCTAAGCCATACGCTTCGCGGATCAGCGTGAGCGGGTGTTTCTGGGGCGGCGCGCCCAACTGGTTCACCTCGAAGCCCTGTGCGATGTGGTGGCCGCCGAGCGGGCAGTCGCTGCTGATGACGTCGGGCAGGCCACCGTCCTTGTGGTTGGCCATGGCCTTGAACAGCGGCTTGCCGATCTTCATCGCCTGCTGGTGCGTGGCCTTCTTCACGCCGAAGGTGCCGGCGTGACCCGAGCAGCGTTCATGCGTTTGCACGCTCGTTCCCGGCACCATCTTGAGCATTTCCTCGGTCTTCTTGCCGATGTTCTGCACACGTCCGTGGCAGGGAATCTGGTAGCTGATCTTGCCCAGCGCGTGCGGGAATTCCACCTTCAGCAGGCCGTCGCGCTTGCGCGCCATCAGGTACTCAAACGGATCCCACATGGCCGCTTTCACCAACTGCACGTCGGCCTCGTCCGGGTACATCAGCGGAAGCTCCTGCTTGAACATCAGCGTGCAACTGGGCACGGCGCTCAAGATCGCGTAGCCCTCTTTCGCGTAGCGCGCCAGCACCGGCATGTTGGCCTCCTTGCTGGCGTTCACTGCGTCCAGATCACCCAGCTCGAGCTTGGGCATGCCGCAGCATTTTTCCTTTTCCACCAGCACGTAGGGCACTTCGTTGTGGTTCAAAATTTTCAACAGGTCGTGGCCGATGCCGGGCTCGTTGTAGTTGACGAAGCAGGTGGCAAAGATCGCCACCTTGCCAGGTGTTTTCTCGCCGTTCTTTACGGGGTAGGCGGTGGAATCAGGCGCGCTGGAGCGGAACTTCTTCGTCGCCAGCTCGGGCAACCAGGCGTCCTTGTCCACGCCCAGCGTCTTTTCCATGAGGCCGCGCGCCAGCGGCGTCTTGTTCACCGTGTTCGCCACCTGCACCACGATCGGTATCCCGGCAAACTGGCCGTGCAGGTCGGTGGACGCCAGAAACTTCTCGCCGATGCCGACTTCGCCCTTCTTGAACTTGATCGCCTTGGCGCGCAGCATGGTGTGCGGGAAGTCCAGGTTCCAGGCGTGCGGCGGCGTGTAGGGACACTTGGTCATGTAGCACAGGTCGCACAGGTAGCACTGGTCCACCACCTTCCAGAAGTCCTGCTTGGCGACGCCGTCGACCTCCATGGTCTTGCTCGCGTCCACCAGATCGAATAGCGTGGGGAAGGAGCCGCACAGGCTGACGCAGCGCCTGCATCCATGGCAGATATCAAAGATGCGCTCCATCTCGTGCAGCGCCAAATCTTCGTTGAAGAAATCAGGGTTCTTCCAGTCGAGCGGATGCCGGGTCGGCGCCTGCAGATTGCCTTCGGTGGCCATGATGTTTCCTTTGAATATTTACGAAAAGATTCCAGACTCATCCTGAAAGCTTTTCGTAAATCGCCACGCCAGAAGCGGCGTAGCGAGCGGCTGTCAGCGTTCGCTGGCAGCCGCGGCAGACGTCTTAATCCACCAACTCGGCCAGAGCCTTCGCATAGCGGTTCGCATGCGAACGCTCGGCCTTGGCCAGGGTTTCGAACCAGTCGGCGATCTCGTCGTGACCTTCGTCGCGAGCAGTCTTGGCCATGCCCGGGTACATGTCGGTGTACTCGTGCGTTTCGCCAGCCACTGCTGCCTTCAGGTTGTCGCGGGTCGGGCCGATGGGCAGGCCCGTGGCCGGGTCGCCGCACTGTTCGAGCCATTCCAGATGGCCGTGCGCGTGGCCGGTCTCACCTTCAGCGGTGGAGCGGAACAGCGCTGCCACGTCGTTCTGGCCTTCGATGTCGGCCTTGTTTGCGAAATACAGGTAACGGCGATTGGCCTGGGACTCGCCTGCGAAGGCGGCCTTGAGGTTGTCTTCCGTCCTGGAGCCTTTGAGTGCTGCCATGGAAATCTCCTGGTGAATAAAAAAACAAACGCGTTTGCCGTGGCGGTTGCCCGCCAAGGACAGACCGAAGATACCCCAAGAAGATGTCGCTGGTGATGAGGTCGATCAATCCCCGTCATTGCCAAGTCCTATCGATGCTTGTATTTCGATATCTTTTTTCTTGCGCTCCGCCGCGTCCCCTGGCTCGAGCCTGGGGGGCACCGGTAAAATCGGTGCCGTCCTCTCCCCATGCTCCCGGACTGCGCCTCTTCGCGGGCGTTGTCCCCACTATCCCATTGGCTCCAAATGACTGAAACCCCGCAACAGCCCGGACTGCAATCCCTGTCCAAATCGTTCGAACCGGCTGCGCTCGAAGCCCATTGGGGCCCCGAGTGGGAAGCGCGCGGCTACGGACAGGCGGGCTTTCGCGGCAGCAAGGCGCCCAAGGCGGGAGCGCCGGCCTTCTCCATCCAGCTGCCGCCGCCGAATGTGACGGGAACGCTGCACATGGGGCACGCGTTCAACCAGACCATCATGGACAGCCTCACGCGCTACCACCGCATGCTGGGCGCCAACACCGCCTGGATCCCCGGCACCGATCACGCCGGCATCGCGACGCAGATCGTGGTCGAGCGCCAGCTGCAGGCACAAGGCATCAGCCGCCACGACATGGGCCCCACGCCGGCGCAGGCGCGCAAGAACTTCGTCGCCAAGGTGTGGGAGTGGAAGGAGAAGAGCGGCAACACCATCACCACGCAGATGCGCCGCATGGGCGACTCCGTGGACTGGAGCCGCGAATACTTCACCATGGACGACAAGCTCTCCAAGACCGTGACCGAGACCTTTGTGCGGCTGTACGAGCAGGGCCTGATCTACCGGGGCAAGCGCCTGGTGAACTGGGACCCGGTGCTGCAAAGCGCGGTGAGCGATCTGGAAGTGGAAAGCGCCGAGGAAGACGGCCACATGTGGCACATCGCCTATCCGTTGGCCGACGGCTCGGGCTCGTTGACGGTCGCGACCACGCGGCCTGAGACCATGCTGGGCGACGTGGCCGTGATGGTGCACCCCGAGGACGAGCGCTATGCGCACCTGATCGGCCAGCAGGTCACGCTGCCGCTGTGCGGCCGCAACATCCCCGTGATCGCCGATGACTACGTGGACAAGGCCTTCGGCACCGGCGTGGTCAAGGTCACGCCAGCGCACGACCAGAACGATTACGCCGTGGGTCAACGGCATCAACTGCCGATCATCGGCGTGCTCACGCTGGACGCCAAGATCAACGAGCTGGCGCCCGAGCCCTACCGCGGTCTGGACCGCTTTGTCGCGCGCAAGAAGGTGGTGGCCGACCTCGACGCGTTGGGGCTGCTGGTCGAGGTGAAGAAACACAAGCTCATGGTGCCGCGCTGCGCCCGCACCGGCCAGGTGATCGAACCGATGCTCACCGACCAATGGTTCGTGGCCATGAGCAAGGTGAGTGAGTCCGACCCCACGGGCAAGAGCATCGCGCAAAAAGCCATCGACGCCGTGCAGTCGGGCGAGGTGAAGTTCGTTCCCGAGAACTGGGTCAACACCTACAACCAGTGGATGAACAACATCCAGGACTGGTGTATCAGCCGCCAGCTCTGGTGGGGACACCAGATTCCGGCCTGGTACGGCACAAGCGGTGAACTGTTCGTGGCGCGCAGCGAAGACGAGGCGCGTGCCAAGGCCACAGTTGCAGGCTACGCCGGCGCATTGAGGCGCGACGACGACGTGCTCGACACCTGGTACTCGTCAGCCCTGGTCCCCTTTTCCACCATGGGCTGGCCAGAGAAGACAGAAGACTACGACCTCTATCTGCCGTCGAGCGTGCTGGTCACGGGCTACGACATCATCTTCTTCTGGGTCGCCCGCATGATCATGATGACCACGCACTTCACCGGTCGCGTGCCGTTCAAGCATGTCTACATCCACGGCCTGGTGCGCGACGCACAGGGCCACAAGATGAGCAAGAGCGAAGGCAATGTGCTCGACCCGGTCGACCTGATCGACGGCATCGCGTTGGCACCTTTGCTGGACAAGCGCTGCGAAGGATTGCGCAAGCCAGAGACCGCGCCGCAGGTGCGCAAGAACACGCAAAAGGAATTCCCCGAAGGCATACCGGCCTTTGGCGCCGACGCGCTGCGCTTCACCTTTGCCTCGCTGGCATCGCTGGGGCGCAGCATCAACTTCGACGCCAAGCGCTGCGAGGGCTATCGCAACTTCTGCAACAAGCTGTGGAACGCCACGCGCTTTGTGCTGATGAACTGCGAAGGCCAGGACTGCGGCTTGCTGGAACACACAGCGGATCAGTGCGACACGGGCAGTTATCTGGAGTTCAGCGCAGCGGACCGCTGGATCGTCTCGCTGCTGCAAAGGACTGAAGGGCTGGTGGCCCAGAGTTTTTCCGACTACCGCCTGGACAACGTCGCAAACACCATCTACCAGTTCATCTGGGACGAGTTCTGCGACTGGTACCTGGAAATCGCCAAGGTGCAGATCAACACCGGCAACGCAGCGCAACAGCGCGCCACACGCCGCACGCTGATCCGCACGCTGGAAACCATTCAGCGGCTGGCGCATCCCATCATCCCCTTCATCACCGAAGAACTGTGGCAGAAGGTGGCTCCGGTTGCCGGGCGTGCGGGCGAATCCGTCGCGATCGCTGCCTATCCGCTGTGCCAGCCCGAGCGCATCGACGAAGACGCCATCGCTCATGTGGCCAAGCTCAAGGCACTGGTCGACGCCTGCCGCAACCTGCGCGGCGAAATGAACGTTTCTCCCGCCACACGGCTGCCGCTGTTTGTATTGGCCTCCACGCCCGAGGAAATGGCGTTCATGCAGAGTTCTGCGCCGGTATTGCAGGCGTTGGCCAAGTTGAACGAGGTCAAACTGTTCAGCGACGAAGCCGAATGGGCAACAGCAGCGCAGTCCGCACCCGTGGCCGTGGTGGGTCAGGCGCGCATCTGCCTGCACATGGAGATTGACGTCGCTGCTGAAAAACTGCGCCTGGGCAAGGAAGTGACACGCCTGGAAGACCAGATCACCAAAGCCGAGACCAAGCTAAGCAACGAAGCCTTTGTTGCCAAGGCGCCAGCCGCTGTCCTGGAGCAAGAGCGTAAACGGATGAACGAGTTCAGCGCGACGCTGAACAAGGTACGCGAGCAACTGGCGCGCCTGGCATAGAAGCGTGAAAGGATGAACTTTCATGACTCGGAGCGTTTCGCGGGCGAAGCATGAAAGTCAGAGGCTCAGCACTTCACGGTCAAGCAGCAGACATGGGGTGAGTACCAAAGCGAGGTAAAGGAGGAGCGCAGGGCACCGCCCGCTGCGGGGGACACGAGCGGCGGTGCTTACCCCATGTCCGCTGCGGGCGCACGCTACAAACGCCACCCCGAACGTTTTAGCGCCGACGCAGCACGTGGATGTAGTCCGCGCCCACGGTCTGTTGTTCCAGCAGTTCGTTGCCGGTCTGGCGCGCAAAGGCCTGGAAGTCGCGCAGTGAGCCCGCGTCCGTGCACACGACCTTGAGCACCTGACCGCTCTGAATTTCGGCCAGTGCCTTTTTCGCCTTGAGGATGGGCAGCGGGCAGTTCAGGCCGCGGGCGTCAATTTCCTTGTCGATGTTCATTGAGTGTTCCAGGGGGATGTTTGAATTTTACGCAGACTGCACCACCAGCGTCACATCGAGCGTCAACTTGCTAGTATCGGCCCATGCGCATCCATCTGCACCACGTCACTCACTACCAGTACGACCGCACGGTCACGCTGGGCCCGCAGCTCGTGCGCCTGCATCCCACGCCGCATTGCCGTGCACGCATCGCGTCCTACGCGCTCACGGTGCAGCCGCCATCGCACTTCATCAACTGGCAGCAGGATCCGCTGGGAAATCACCTGGCGCGCCTGGTTTTTTCGCAGCCCATGTCGGCGTTCAGTCTCACGGTGGACATGGATGTGGAACTCGCTGTCAGCAACCCCTTCGATTTCTTCCTGGACCCGTCGGCAGACCACTTTCCCTTCGCCTACAGCGCGCGCGACGCCATGGCTCTGGCGCCCTACCTGGCCTGCGCCAGCGACGACGACACGGCTGCGCGGCTGCGCGCCTACCTGCAAAAGTTTGGCAGTGAGCAGCGACGCACGCTCGATTTTCTGGTGGCGCTGAACCAGCGGGTGCAGCAAGACATCCGCTACCAGGTGCGGTTTGAACCCGGCGTGCAGACGCCGCTTCAGACGCTGCAACGCAACAGCGGCTCCTGTCGCGATTCGGCTTGGCTGCTGGTGCAGTTGCTGCGCTTGAGCGGCTTGGCAGCGCGCTTTGTTTCGGGCTATCTGATCGACATCGACCCCAGCCTCAGCGCAGCCCATCCGCCGCTGGACACCTCGCAGCTGCACGCCTGGTGCGAGGTCTATCTGCCGGGCGCGGGCTGGATCGGGCTGGATGCCACCTCGGGGCTGCTCACGGGCATGGGCCACATACCGCTGGCCTGCGCGCTCGAGCCGGCGGATGCCGCGCCGGTGGAAGGTGTTTCGGATCGGGCCGAGGTGCAGTTCAGCCACCGCATCGACCTGACGCTGGCGAGTTGACGCAGCGCCGTCTGCAGCGAAACCGCCGGGCCGGGCTTCCACCCTGGCGTGTCAGGCCCAGCCGAAATGGGCGCGCACCGCGGCCGCGGTGGCATTGATGGGCGCGATGCCGGCCTGAATGAACTGCTGCAAATTTTGCGCGCGCACGCCGCCGGTGTTCTGCCCGAGAACGGCAATGGATCGAATGCGCCAACCGGCGGCTTTCAATTGATTCAGGTAACTCGGTGCGTCCGGGAACAGCATCGGCTCACGTGCGTGGGCCGATGGCGAAAGACAGCACAGCACGGCCTGGCAGCGCTTGCCCGCGACTTCAGCGATGAAGTCCTCGGGCCTTGTCCTGGTTTCCTGCAACGCTCCCACGCGGGCGTATAGGCGCAGCGGAGCCTTCGTGCCAGGCACTGCGATGTCGCGCAGGTTGCGGTTGAAGCAGCCCGTCAGGCTGCGCACGACGGATGCCTTGCGTGTGTTCGGGTTGCCGATGATGATGTAGGCGTCCATGGTTGGTGTCGTCAACTCTGGTAGACGCCGCAACCGACGATCAGATCTTCATGGCGTTCGAGATACATGGACTTGTCTTCCATCTGCTTGGAGATCGGATTGAGGAACTTGTAATCCTGCCAGCCGCGGCCCTGGTTCTGGATGATCGCAATGCGCTCGCGCACGAACAGGTTGCCCGCGCCATCCTTGGCGTCGATCATCTCCTTGCCGACATTGGACGCGTTGGCGCCGTGGGCAAGGTTCTTGCCGCGCATGTCATAGACCACCACATACAGGTCGCGGTCGCAGAACGGCCCCAGCTTGTTGCAGATGTCGGCAAACGCCTCCTCGCGCCCGTTCTCCCTCAATGCGACGATCGCACACCGGACCATCTCGAGCGCCTCGTCTCTGGAGCCGTTGCCAGCGGTCTTGATCTTGAAGATGCCAACGATGTTGTTGAGTTCGGTGGTCTGGACCTTCAATGAATCGGCGGCCCCGGCGGCCTGCTTGACCAAGGCGGCATTCTGTTGCGTTCCCTGGTCCATCTGCGTGATCGCCTGATTGACCAACTCAATCCCGCTGCGCTGCTCGAGACTGGCGGTGGTGATCTCGCCGATGATGTCGTTCACGCGCTGGATGCTGTTGACCACCTCCTGCATCGTGGCGCCAGCCTGAGCGACCTGTGCGCTGCCGTCCTGCACATTCTTGAAGGAGGCGTCGATCAGCGTCTTGATCTCGCGCGCCGCGGTGGAACTGCGCTGCGCCAGACTGCGCACTTCGGTGGCAACGACGGCAAAGCCGCGACCCTGCTCACCCGCGCGAGCCGCCTCGACCGCGGCATTGAGCGCCAGGATATTGGTTTGAAAGGCGATGCCGTCGATCACGCTGATGATGTCAACGATCCTTTTTGACGACTGGTTGATGGAATCCATGGTGTGCACGACGCTGGCCACGGCATCGCCCCCTTTGACCGCGACCGCCGCGGCGTTGCCTGCCAGGCGAACGGCTTGACTGGCGTTGTCGGCATTGCCCCGAACCGTCGAGGTCATCTGTTCCATGGAAGAGGCCGTCTTTTCCAGCGCGGCCGATTGCCGCTCGGTGCGCAGGGCCAGATCGTGGTTGCCGGCGGCGATGTCGCTGGTGGCAGAAGCCAGGGTTTCTGTGCCGTTGCGAATATTCCAGACGACATTGGCCAAGCCCTGGCCAATGCTGTTGATCGCCTTCAACACCTGGCCGATTTCATCCTGGCGCGACGTCTCGATGCGTGTGGTCAGGTCCCCTGCGGCCAGCTGGCTGGCGGCGCGTCTGGCCATCTTCAGGGGCTCACTGACGGAGCGGCGAAAGAGCGCGTACTGGATGACCGCAAGCGTCAGCAAGGCCGTCAGAGTCGCCATGGCGGTGCCCATGCCGAACGAGGAAAAGTCGCCTATTGCGACGAACAGCCCCAAGTGCGTATTCCGGCGATCGTGACCACCGATTCCGGTCGATCGTGACCGGTTGCGCAGCGTGCAAGAGTTGCGCTGCGCAGATTGTATGGTGGGAGTTGCGCACGGCTTCAAATCATGCCCGCTCAGGATGTTTTGGCTTCCC
>CAILZB010000002.1 GCA_903838565.1 uncultured beta proteobacterium
AACGCCTATTTGCAGGCGCTCGGGCCAGGCGCGCGGGTACGAAGCCTGGCCGACGTCATCGCCTTCAACCAGGAGCACGCAGAACTCGAGATGCCCTGGTTCAGCCAGGACATCTTCCTGATGTCGCAGGACAAGGGGCCGCTGAGCGACGGCGAGTACCTCAATGCACTGGCCACCATGCGGCGCATCGCGCGCACCGAAGGAATCGAAACCGTACTGCGCGAACACCGGCTCGACGCGCTGATTGCGCCCACGTGCGGCCCCGCCGGGGCCAGCGATCTGCTGCTGGGTGACCGCGTCGTGGGCGGCAGCAGTTCGCCGTCAGCAGCAGCGGGAACACCGAGCATCACGGTTCCGGTGGGCCATGTGCAGGGTCTACCCCTGGGTCTGAGTTTTATGTCCGCAGCTTGGAGCGAAAGAAGACTGCTGGGCCTGGCCTACGCGTTCGAACAACTGACCGGGATTCGCCAGACGCCACGCTATCTTCCCAGCCTGAGGCCATAGCGAACAGGACCTTTGAGGCTCCGCCGCATTGCAGCGCGGACTGCGACCCTTTTTTCCCAATGTCAGCCATGGATGAGCAATCATGATGGGCAGCAACTGGTCGGTAGCGGGTCCAGCGACTTTCGAAATCATCGCCACATTGCCGACGGCCAGGTACGGGGGGGGCGAATGTCGGTTATACGGCGAGCAATTTGCGAAACGCCATGACGGCTCGCGCTGTCTTGCCGAATTACGCCCGCTGATGACGTTCAATTGCGAAGGTCGGCTTCGGAGAACTTTGTCTGGCACCAAAGTGCTGATTGGGCTACCCGAAATTTCTTGATTGCAGTCGCTCGAAACGGATCAACCGTCTACCGCTACGGTTCAGCGACGGGCCACTCAGCGGACCGTCGGCTGCAACCGGTTTTTAGGCCGCCCTCACTGACGCACGTAGCGCAAGTGTGTGGCGGTTGGACCATCAAGAACCTTGTCAATGCGAAACTGCGGCCCGGGATCGCGCAGGTTCTCGAAGAGACGCCGCCCGCCGCCGAACAACACGGGCGCCAAGGCGATTTCGAGCTCATCAATGACACCCAGGTTCAGGTACTGCTGGATCACATCCGCTCCACCCGCGATACGAATATCACGGCCGCCTGCCGATTCACGAGCCTGCTCCAGCGCGCGCTGCGGACCGTCATTGACGAAGAAAAAGGTCGTCCCACCGGGGCGCGCCCAGGGTTCGCGTTTCTCATTGGTCAGAACGTATACCGGTGTGTGAAACGGAGCATCCTCTGGCCAAGTGCGCTCGCCCTGGTCGAACATTCGCTTGCCCATGATGTTGGCACCGATACGCTCTGTGGTGCTGCGAACCAGGTCATTCACCGGGCCGGTCTCTCCACCTGGTCCGAACTTGAGGTTCTCACGAAAGTACTGTTGATTGATGAGCCAGGCCATCAACGCACCCCACTTGGCGCCCCAGTTCTTGTACCCGGGATTTTCCATGGTCATTCCGTCCGGTGCCATGTAGCCATCGAGGCTCAGTCCAATATTGACAAATACTTTGCTCATGATTCTCCTGTTTCAGGTTCGAATGCCGGCTTGACGTAATGTATCGCGCAGACTGCTTTTTTGCTTCAAGGGTCAAAACACGCGAATCTCGAAATTGGGCCTCGTTCTCGAAGGGTTGCAACCACTGCACCCCTCCCGCAGCGCACGTGGACCCCAGTGTTCGCGGGCATTTCGCCTTTCTTCAAAGCTGACACGGACATCGAGTGGCGGGACTTGACGGCCGTTGGCGCCGGCGCTGTGCTGCGCGACCACCGGCGGCAGCGGGGCCCGTGAGTTTGGCCGCGGGAGCTCAATCTGGCAGTCGATCCTCTGTCGCCCGCCCGGACCCAGGCCGAATTTCACGTCGCTGAAAATTTCGAAATTGAATATCCAACGGCGTTGCGCGCCATCTGCCGTCACGCCCCGATGCGATGCGGCCGGTTGACAACTGACCAGCAGTCATTTACATTGCAGATCCAAATGACCTGGAGTCAGTTAACCACACCCAGCACCGCTCGGATTCATCCATGAACAGGCTCAAGAAGATTTTCAGTTGTCAGGCCGAGGCGGCACCACACACCCAGGAAGGCGGCAGTCGCGGGCGACTGCGGGCGCTGGGCGACGACGAGAAACAGGCCAAGCGCCAGGCCATTCTGGATGCGGCCGACGGCCTGTTTGCGCAGCGCCACGATCTGGCGAACGTGGCCGACATCGCGCTGGCTGCCGGGCTGGCCAAGGGCACCGTGTACCTGTACTTTCAGTCCAAGGAAGAGATCTACTTGGCGCTGCACCTGCGCCACACGGAGCAGTTCCTGGGCGCCTTGATCGAACGCCTGAACGCCGCGCAACCGTTTCGCTTTGACGAGATGACGGCGTTGGCGAACGAGCACCTGCTGAGCGCTTCCAACTATCTTCCGCTGGGCGCCTGCTGCATCGGTTTTCCCGCCGGCGCAGTCCCTGCCGCGGCCTCGGAAAACTTCCAGTCCTGCCTGACGGCCTGGCTGGAGTCGGCCGGCGCCGGGCTGGAGCGCCACTTCCCCAAGCTCCCCTGCGGCGAAGGTGCAAGGCTGCTGAACCACAGCTACGCCATCATGGTCGGCCTGTACAGCCTGATGCGCAGCGAGCAAAGCGGCAACGCGAAGTGCCCGCAGATCAAGGGCATGGGCAGCTTCCAGGAAGAAGCGCTGCTCGCCCTCACCCGTTACTGGACCCAGGTCGCGGGCATTGACGACAGCCCCACCAAACCCCAGGCCAAATCACAAGGACGGAACCGGAAATGAACCATCGACAGGCGCTCATCCTCTGCCTCGCGCTCGGCGCCACGCTGCTCGCGGGCTGCAACCAAGGCACTGGCGGCCAGACCAGCGCGGCTGGCGCGACGCCCGCCGACGACAGCGCCCGCGCCGCCCAGATCGCGCCGCCGCGGCCGGTACGCTTCATGAAAGTGGCTTTGAGCCAGCTCGATGACGTTTCCATCCTGCCCGGAGAAGTGCGACCGCGCTTCGAGCAGCGCTACGGCTTTCGCGTCGGCGGCAAGATCGCGCGGCGCCTGGTCGACGTGGGGCAGACGGTGCAGGCGGGGCAGGAACTCGCCGTGCTCGACTCGCAGGACATCGAGCCCGCCATCAACGCGCAGGCGGCGCAGGTGCAGGTGGTGCGCAGCGACTTCAAATTGCAGCAGAGCGAACTCAAGCGGCAGCAGGACCTGCGCGACCAGGGATTCGTTTCCGCCGCCGCGCTGGAGCGCCAGGCGGCGGCCACGGATGCCGCAGACTCGCGCCTGAAGGCGGCGCAGGCGCAGTTGGCCAATGTGCGCAACGGGCTGAACTTCCAGAGCTTGCGCGCCGACACGGCCGGGGTCGTGATCGGCATCGACGCCGAGTCCGGCAGCGTGGTCGCTGCGGGACAGAGCGTGGTGCGCGTCGCGCAGTTGGGCGAGAAGGAAATCGCCGTCAATGTGCCCGAGCATGCCGTGGGCCTGATGAAGAAGGCCACCGGCTTTGCGGTGAGCATCGACGCACTGGGTGACAGGAGCTACGCGGCCAAGCTGCGCGAGCTCTCGCCCGCGGCCGACCCGGCAAGCCGCACCTACAGCGCGCGCCTGTCCATCGTCGGCGCCGACGACGCGCTCAAGCTGGGCATGAGCGCGTCCGTGCGGCTGACGCTGGGCGCCGCCTCGGCCATCGTGGTGCCGAACAGCGCGCTCTACACGCGCGACAACACGACCCACGTGTGGCTGGTGGACAGCGCCACGGAAACCGTCAGGTCGGTCGCCGTGACCCTGGGACAGAGCACCTCCGACGGCGTCACCATCGTCTCGGGTCTGAAGCCGGGTGACCTCGTCGTCACCGCCGGTGCGAACCTGCTGATGGCCGGGCAGAAGGTGCGCCTGCTGGGGGCAGCAAGCAGCAGCGCTGCGGGTGCGGGCCAATCATGAGTGAACGCCGCGACGACCCGGGTTCGGGCAAGCTCAACATTTCCGCTGCGGCGATCACGCACAAGCAGCTCACGGTCTTCTTCATCCTCGCCATCGCCATCGCCGGGCTGTCCGCGTACTTCAAGCTGGGCCAGCGCGAGGACCCGGACTTCACGTTCCGCGCCATCACCGTGCGCACGCTGTGGCCGGGCGCGACCACCGCGCAGGTAGACATGCAGGTCACCGACCGGATCGAGAAGAAGCTGCAGGAGATGCCCTACTTCAAGCGCACGCAGAGCTACTCCAAGCCCGGCGAATCGATGATCATCCTCGAGCTGCTGGACACGGCGCCGCGCAAGGAGGTTGCAGCGCTGTGGTATCAGGTGCGCAAGAAGGTCGGCGACATCCGCCAGACGCTGCCGCCGGAAGCGCTGGGACCGTTCTTCAACGACGAGTTTGGTGACGTGTTCGGCTCCATCTACGCCTTCACCGGCGACGGCTTCACGCTGTCCGAGCTGCGCGACAAGGTGGAGGACGTGCGCCAGGAGCTGCTGCGCATTCCGGATGTCTCCAAGATCGAACTGGTAGGCGTGGTCGACGACAAGATCTACGTCGAGATCAGCAACGCCAGGATCGGCGCTCTGGGTATCGACGCGAATTCGATTGCGCAGCAGCTGCAGGCGCAAAACGCGATCGCACCCGCCGGAACGATAGAGACCGCGGACAACGCCATCGCGCTGCGCGTCAGCGGCAACTTCGATTCGGTGGCATCGGTGCGCCAGCTGCAGCTGGCCGTGAACGGCCGCAACATCCTGCTGGGCGACATCGCCCGCGTGTACCGGGGCTATGCCGATCCGCCGGTGCAGACGATACGTTTTGGCGGCAAGCCGGCGATCGCGCTCTCGGTGTCGATGAAGAGCGACGGCGACGTGCTGCAGCTGGGCGAACACCTGACGCGCGAGATGCAGCGCATCGGCAATGACCTGCCGGTGGGCATCGAGTTCCATCAGGTCAGCGACCAACCCAAGGTCGTGAAAGAGGCCGTGGGCACCTTCATGCGCTCGCTGCTGGAGGCCGTGGGCATCGTGCTGGTGGTCAGCTTCCTGGCGCTGGGCTGGCGCGCCGGCGCGGTGGTGGCGCTGACGATTCCGTTCGTGCTGCTCGCCACGTTCCTGACGATGCAGCTGTTCAAGATCGACCTGCACCGCATCTCCACCGGCGCACTGATCATTGCGCTGGGGCTGCTGGTGGACGACGCGATGATCGTGGTCGAGATGATGGTGCGCAAGCTCGAAGAAGGGCTGGACAAGTTTGCCGCTGCCACCTTTGCCTATGCCAGCACGGCCTGGCCCATGCTCTCGGGAACGCTGGTCACGGCCGCGGGCTTCCTGCCGATCGCCATGGCCAAGTCGTCCACCGGCGAATACACCTTCGATATGTTCAGCGTGACCGCGATTGCGCTGGTGCTGTCCTGGTTTGCCGCGATCATCGCCACACCGCTGTTCGGCTACTGGCTGCTCAAGGCGCCGAAGAACGCCACCGCGCAGGGCGAGGCGCACGAGCATTTCGACACGCCGTTCTACACCCGGCTGCGCGCGCTGATCGACTGGTGCATCGGCAACCGCTGGAAGACCATGGGCGTGACGCTGGCCGCGCTGGTGCTGGGCGTGATCGGCATGGGCCTGACCGAAAAGCAGTTCTTCCCCACCGGCGACCGCACCGAGGTGATGGTGGAGATGTGGCTGCCCGAGGGCGCCAGCTTTCAAGCCTCCGAGATCCAGGTGGCCAAGCTGGAGGCGCTGCTCAAGGCGGACCCCGACGTGAAGACCTACGTGAGCAGCGTGGGCATGTCGCTGCCGCGCTTTTACCTGTCGCTGAACCAGGAGCTGTTCCGCCCGAACTACTCGCACACGCTGATCCTGACCGACAGCGTGAGCGCGCGCGACCGGCTGGCGCTGAAAGTTCAGCAGCAGCTCGACCGCAACTTCCCCGGCGTGCGCGGGCGTGCGATCAAGACCCCGCTGGGGCCGCCGGTGGCCTATCCGGTGATCTTTCGCGTCAGCGGCCCCGATATCGCCGTGCTCAAACAGCTGGGCGATGAAGTCGCTGCGGTGCTGCGCAAGAGCCCGAGCACGGTGGAGGTGAACACCGACTGGGGCGACCGCACGCCCGCGCTGCAGATCGACATCGACCAGGACCGCGCCCGCGCGCTGGGCGTGACCTCGCTGGCCGTGGCGCGCGCCCTGGGCGGTGCGGTCTCGGGCGCTGCCATCGGGCAGTTGCGCGAGCGCGACCGACTCATCGACGTGGTGCTGCGCGGCCCCGCGGCCGAGCGCGTGGCCGTGGCGCAGCTCGCAGACTGGCAGATCCCCGCCGCCAGCGGGCGCACCGTCCCGCTGTCTCAGCTCGCCAGCGTGAAGCAGGTGATGGAAGAGCCCATCATCCGGCGCTATTCGCGCGTGCCCACGCTGCTGGTGCGCTCCGACATCGTCGAAGGCGTGCAGGCGCCCGATGTGTCGGCGCAGATCTTGCCCCAACTGGCGGCCATCCGCGCCCGGCTGGCGCCGGGCTACCGCATCGAGGCCGGTGGTGCGTATGAGGAAAACACGCAGGCGCAGGGCTCGATCAACGCCGGCGTGCCGCTGATGCTGTTCGTCTGGCTGGCGCTGCTGATGCTGCAGCTGCGCAGCTTCTCGCTTTCCAGCATGGTGCTGCTCACCGCGCCCTTCGGCATCATCGGCGTGGCCATCGGCCTGCTGAGTTTTCGCATGCCCTTCGGCTTCGTGGCGATGCTGGGCGTGATCGCGCTCATGGGCATCATCATGCGCAACACCATCATCCTGATCGATCAGATCCGCCAGGACATGGCGCTGGGCACGCATGCGTGGATTGCTGCGCGCGAAGCCGCCGTGCGGCGCTTTCGGCCGATTTCGCTGACCGCCGCGGCCGCCGTGCTGGCGATGATCCCGCTCACGCGCAGCGTGCTCTGGGGTCCCATGGCGGTGGCGATCATGGCCGGCCTCATCGTCGCCACCGTGCTCACGATCCTGGCTGTGCCCGCGATCTATGCGGCCTGGTATCGGGTGCGGCGACCGGATGCCGGCGCGGCGCCGCCGGCAGAAGCCTGAGCCTGACGATTCAGCCTATGCGTTCCAGACCGGAGCGAAACAACTCCGCGCGGCGGGCATAGTTGGCCGAAGTGGCGGCAATACCGGCCACCTCGGCGTCGGTCAGCTCGCGCACGAACCTGGCGGGCGCCCCCACGATCAGCGAACGGTCCGCAAAGGTCTTGCGCTCGGTGACGACGGCGCCGGCGCCCACCAGGCAGTGCTTGCCGATGACGGCGCCGTTGAGCACCACGGCCTGGATGCCGATCAGCGAGCCCTCGCCGACAGTGCAGCCATGCAGCATCGCCTGATGACCGATGGTGACATTCGCGCCGATCTCCATGGGAAACCCAGGATCGACGTGCAGCACCGCACCTTCCTGCACATTGCAGGCGTCGCCGAGACGAATCGGCTCGTTGTCGCCGCGAATCACGGCGCCGAACCAGACGCTGCAGTGCTCGCCGAGCAGCACCTGGCCCACCAGCGTGGCCTCATCGGCGACGAAGGCGGAGGCAGGGATTTGCGGCGCGTTGCCGCTGTAACGGTAGATGGACATGGCCGCTATCCTATCCTTGAATTCCTTGGACGTGCATGATCAGGATTTTCCGTACCGTTGGCGGCGGGTTCGCCGCCTGCCCTGGACACCCCACCTCATGATCGACTCCATCCTCGTCTGGTTTCGCCGCGATCTGCGCGACACCGACCACGCTGCACTGGGCGAAGCGCTGCGCCGCGCACGCCGGGTGCATTGCGCCTTCATTTTTGACAGCGCCATCCTGGATCGCCTGCCGACGCGCAGCGACCGACGCGTCGAGTTCATCCGCGACTCCCTGGTCGAGCTCGACCAGGCCTTGCGCCAGCGCGGCGGCGCACTGATCGTGCGCCAGGGACTGGCGCAAAGCGAGATCCCGCGCCTTGCGCAAGAGCTGGGCGTGGACGGGGTCTTCACCAATCGCGACTACGAACCCCAGGCCCAGGCGCGCGATGCGGCCGTGGAGCAAGCCCTGGCCGCGAACGGCAAGCGTTTCGAGTCGTTCAAGGACCACGTGATCTTCGATGGCGACGAGGTGCTGACGCAGGCTGGCCAAGCCTACACCGTCTTCACGCCCTACAAGAACAACTGGTGCAAGCGCCTGGGAGCGCAGCACGTGGCGGCCCACGAGGGCGCGGCGGGCCGTCTGGTGAGCAGCGTACATGCCGCCGGTGTTCCCACGCTGGAGCAGATCGGTTTCGGTGCGACGAACCTGCGCGCGCTGGGCATCAGCCCTGGCATGTCGGGCGCGCAAGGTCTGCTCGCCGACTTCAGCGCGCGCATCGGCGGCTATCAGGCGGCGCGCGACTTCCCCGCGGTCAAGGGCGTGTCCTACCTCTCGGTGCACCTGCGCTTCGGCACCGTGTCGATCCGCCAGCTCGTGTCCATGGCGCTGGCGCAGGGCGCCCAAGCGGGCGACCCCGGCGCCGCAGTCTGGCTCTCGGAACTGGTCTGGCGCGACTTCTACGCCATGATCCTGGACCACTTTCCCCATGCCGCGACCGGCGCCTTCAAGCCCGCCTACGACGCCATCAAGTGGGAGACGGGTGATGAGGCGGACGCGATGTTCCTGGCCTGGTGCGAGGGCCGGACCGGCTACCCGCTGGTCGATGCAGCGATGCGGCAGTTGAACCTGAGCGGCTACATGCACAACCGGCTGCGCATGGTCGTGGCCTCGTTTCTGACCAAGGATCTGGGGCTGGACTGGCGCCGCGGCGAAGCCTATTTTGCCGACCAGCTGAACGACTTCGACCTCTCGGCCAACAACGGCGGCTGGCAGTGGGCAGCGTCCAGCGGCTGCGACGCCCAGCCCTATTTCCGCATCTTCAATCCCGTGAGCCAG
>CAILZB010000003.1 GCA_903838565.1 uncultured beta proteobacterium
GGGCATGATTTGAAGCCGTGCGCAACTCCCACCATACAATCTGCGCAGCGCAACTCTTGCACGCTGCGCAACCGGTCACGATCGACCGGAATCGGTGGTCACGATCGCCGGAATACGCAGTAGGCGAGTCAATGCCAGAACGTTTAAGGGCGCGACGCACAATACAACTGACTGCGCTCGGGCCTCGCAATGCGCGCCGCGGTGCATGGATTTGGATAAACACGTTGCGTGAATCGCAAGCAGGACGCCCATGACGCAAGTAGTCAACCAAAGCCATTCCGACATCCGCAGGCAGCGGCAGGCGATCTGTACGTTGTGCCGGGCCTCGGATGCGAATGGCCCCTTCGGTCCAATCAAGGTCATCCAGCGTCAGCTCGACCACTTCGCTGGCCCGAAGTCCGAGACGTGAAATCAACAGCAACATCGCGTAGTCACGACGACCTGTGACACTTTGTCGGTCGCACCCGCCAAGCAGGCTCTGTACCTGCGCGGGTGATATCGTCCTGGGAATCCCTGCCAACGACCAGTTCGCCACCGTCGGAACGCAGGTATGCAAGTCGGCGACGATCTCGCCACAGTAGCGCCCATACTGCAGGAACGAGCGCAATGCCGTGGTCATGACTTGGGCGCGCTTTGGGTGACGCAAACGTGCCGCCTCGGTCTGCACGAAGCCAATGACATCAGGCGCAGTGAGTTGATCGAGGTGAACCTCTGCGGAGCCAAATGCGTCCTCAAGAAAGCGTCCTACCGAATCGCCGTACAAGTGAATCGACGCAGCGGCGAGCCCGCGTTCGCGCAACAGATACTGTTCGAATTCCCGTCGAACTCGCAGGGCTGGCGAAATCACGGCCAATTGCTTGGGACGCACCTCGTATCCATCTGGAGCAACGAGCCGGGCAAACGCATCAAGTGTGAATGCGTCACCGCGCCGTCGGCGCCGTTGCAGCCAACGGTCATCGAGGTATTCAGCTACATGCTTCGCCGAGAGGCTGTGGCCCTCGGTCCCGCGCTGATCGAGCCAAACCGTGAAGTCCTCGACTAGCCGAATCGACGTCTTCATCGAAGCCGCTGCATACCCTTTGGCCTGCATCTGTTCGACAAAAACCTGAACGAACGTAAAAAGAGAACCCTTCTGCGCTTGACGGCGCGGATCCCTGCATATCTGAGTCATCATCATCTCCAGTCGCACCACAAAGCGTGGCTGGTGATGAAACTATGCCGAGCGAAAATCGTCAAAGACCCCTGCAGAACTGACGCCGCCGACATTACTCGGAATACTCCTGAACACGGGATAGTGGCGCCTATTCCGACATCGGAATAGGCGGCATAGTTTCGCCACTCACCTTCTGGAACAGAAGGTGGACATTCGCGTGATCCAGGTTTTGTTGGGGCACCAACGACTGGACACCACGGCGCACTACGTCCAGGTTGCCACCGAGGTGCTGCGTGAAGTGATCAGCCCACTGGAGACTCTCGACCCCACGTAGAGCAGTTTTGTGGGTCGCCTCGCTCTGGAGGTCGCCGACATCTTTCGCACCCATGGCCCGGCTTGGCGTAACGCCCAGCAAGGGCACCTGAGCCTGGGTCAACTCAAGGTCATGTCGGCCATCGAGCAGTGCCGCAGCGCGGCGCTGGGAGGACACCTGTTGCACTGTGAAGCCTGCGAGCACGGTGAGATCGCCTACAACTCATGTCGCAACCGCCACTGCCCCAAGTGCCAGGCCAGTGCCGCGAAGCGTTGGCTCGATGCGCGGCAAGCCGAGTTGCTGCCGGTGGACTACTACCACGTGGTCTTCACTTTGCCCGCACCCATCAGCGCCATTGCGTACTACAACAAGGCCGTGATCTACCGGCTGTTGTTTGAAGTGGCATCGGAAACCCTGATCACCATTGCAGCGGACCCCAAGCATCTGGGCGCGCAGATCGCAGCGACCCTGGTGCTGCACACCTGGGGATCGGCATTGACGCACCACCCGCATGTGCACGGCATCGTGCCCGGCGGCGGCTTATCGAAAGATGGTGAGCGCTGGGTGGCGTGCAGACCGGGGTTCTTCCTGTCTGTGCGTGTGCTCTCGCGGCTGTTTGGTCGGCGCTTCCTTGAAGAACTCGAACTGGCGCATCAGGCCGGCCAGTTGCAGTTCTTCGGCGAGTACGCTGAACTGAGCGGTGCGAGCGCCTTTGCAAAGTGGCTCGCGCCGATGCGACGCTGCGAGTGGGTGGTCTATGCCAAGCGCCCGTTTGCCGGCCCACAGGCCGTGCTCGCCTATCTGTCGCGCTACACCCACCGGGTCGCCATCGCCAACTCAAGACTGGTCTCGATGGACGAGCACGGTGTCACGTTCCGATGGAAGGACTACCGGGACAAGGGGGGGACGCGCCACAAGACCATGACGCTGGAGCCCGAGGAGTTCATGCGTCGCTTCATGCTGCACGTTTTACCCAGAGGCTTTCACCGCATTCGTCATTACGGTCTCATCGCCAACAACGCTCGCAAAGAGAACCTGGCACGCGCAAGGCAGTTGCTGCATGTGGCACCTGTTCCAGTTGCCGATGGGAAGAGCTCCGACGAGCCACTTGAACCCGTGCGACCGACCTTTGTCTGCGCGCACTGCGGCGCACCAATGATCATCGTCCAAACGTTTGCGCGCGGGCAGGCCATCCGTGCTCCGCCTCACTTGCAGGGTGCAGCATGAACACAAGAACGTCGAGTCCGCAAAATCGCGTGCCGACCGCGCATCCGCCAGAGCCGGCTTGGATAAGCCTTGCCCAACGGTGCAAAACCGCTGACGTTTGCGTAACGCGTCAGCGAAAATGTTGGGATATCAGCTCTGGCGACAGCAGCACGAACGCTGTGCTCGGCAAGATGAGCGCCATGGTCGCTTCATCAAACAGCACTGCGGCTCTTCAAATCCCCATAGCTGCGTAGCGCACTACGACAGCCGTGGTACTCGCCGCGGTTTCCTCCCTCGAGGCTTGTACGACGCCCTCCCTTTGCTGGTGATTGGGGCCACACTAGCTCGCCGCCGCGGGCGGGCATCCTACAAACCTAAGCGTCAGGAGTCACCGACGACCGTCTGCTTTCTGGTGGTCCAGCGCTTCGCTGGTTAGAAGTGGTTCATGGCACTCTGCGCTGAGCCTTTCTATCCATAGTCGGTTCGACTAGGCTGTCCTTCAAATTGGCAACTGGAAACAGGTTCTGACATTCGTGTCTAGGGCGTGACTTCCAGTCACCGTGCGGCTCTTATCGCCTATGATCAATTTCCGCATGCCATGGGGCAGTGCTGCTACCGCGGACCCATCGCCCGTATCGCTGCCAACACATCGACCGGCTCGGCGCGCTCCCGATAGTCGGTCTCCACATGCGAAAACTGAATCACACCGCTCTGGTCGATCACAAAGGTCGCGGGCACCGGCAGCACCCACTTGCCATTACCGTTGAGTTCCGGCAGGTTGTTCCCCACGGACCTGTACAGTTCCACCAGTTCAGGTGGCAAGGTGAAGGCAATGCCGAAGCCATGGGCCGCCAACATGTCGGAATCGCTGAGCACCGGGAAGGCCAAATCATTCTTTTCTGCCGTGCTGAGTGAGTTGTCCGGGGTCTGCGGTGAGATCGCTACCAAGGTAGCGCCCAGGCTGCTCAACTCGGCGAG
Source organism: uncultured beta proteobacterium (assembly GCA_903838565.1). Taxonomy (GTDB): domain Bacteria; phylum Pseudomonadota; class Gammaproteobacteria; order Burkholderiales; family Burkholderiaceae_C; genus CAIKVZ01. The sequence continues at coordinate 3,651 of CAILZB010000003.1, forward strand.
CTGGGCTTGCCATGCGCGCAACTCAAGATTGCAATAGGGGCACCAACCACCGCGATAGAAGATCGCCACCACAGGCCCTTGTTCCAGCAATTGCGTCAAGCTGACCCGTTCACCCTTTGCATCCGGCAGGCTAAGGATGGGCGCGCTGTCGCCCTTCTGCAATGCGGTCGATTCAATGCCGGTGCTTTTGAGGTGGGCTGTTGCGGCCTCCATCATGGCAACGCGTGCCGCTGGCGCCCGACCGATAAAGCCGGCCTTGTAGGTTGCCAGTTGAGAAGCCAAAGATTCTGGTATTTGCATGATGACTAATATTTGATGTTGAGCGAAAAGAAAATTTTGAGTTAGCGTTTGGGCGCGGCCGTGACTGCGAAAAGTAACCCGGCAATGACAACCAGTAAACCGATGACTTCTTCTAAATGGGGAAAGTGCCCAAGGACCGGCCATGCCATGAGCGCGGCAAAGCCAGGGGCCAAAGCGGGAAAGACCGCAGCGCGCGCAGGACCCAGGATGGAGACCATCTTGGCATAGGTAAACAGCGTTCCGCAACCAGCAATCAGGCCTTGCACCAGAACCTCGGTCCAGAAGACTGCACTGCTTGCCGTCAGCAGTCCTGCTGCCCCCGTCGTCCAGATGTATACCGGGACATAAGTTGCCAGTGCCGAAAAGGCGATGACTGAGGTAGCCAGCAAGGGATCAAGTCGATGTTTTCGCAGCAGCACGCCGAATCCAGCCCATAGCGTTCCGGCCGCGATGAACATGGCATCTCCCAGCAGCGAGCGCACCGTAAAGCTTGAGGCATCAATTCCGGAGACCAAGACAAGGCCAGCCAAAACCACCGCAATTCCCGCAGTCTTCCTGCTTGTAAGCGGGTCGTTCAAAATCCAGGAGCCAAGTAGCATGCCCATCACACTCATGGATGAAAATGGAAATACGGCGACGTGGCTCGCAGGCGCGAATTGAAGTGCGCCAAACATCAGCAGGCCGAACGGCGTTCCTGCCATCAACGAAACGGCCAGCCAGATACGCCACTTTTCGATCAATGTTTCGCGGCGTTTGAAGATGGCATGCAACAGCAAAGGCAATGTGGCAATGCCTGCCACGCCAAAGCGAAGTGCCGTCAGGTCAGGTGAGGAAAGCCCTCGCACGATGCCCCAGCGAGCGTAGACAGTGTAGAGAGCGCCAATGCTGGCAGCAAGCAGTCCCACGAAGATACCCATCACGAGTCTGTTTGTCTCGTCCTCGCGCAATCGCGTGGACTGTAGGTGCAACATTTTTAGCATAGGGCTATGCATGCTTCTACAACTCAAACGAGCTTTGGTGCGGCAGGAAAGTCGACCGGAATCTGGGTCGTCGAGTGCAGGTAGTTGCTGACCGTTTTGTCGCCAATGACGACAATCGCATCGACCAGGTTTTCCTTTGTCCAGCCAGCGGCAAAGAAGGCCCCAACCAAGGATTGGTCCACATGGCCCCGGCTTTGCACGATTCCCTTGGTCAGGCGAGCGAGGGCGTCGAACTTGGCATCGAAGCTTGCTTGGCCGTGGCGAATTTCAAGGACCTGTTCATCCGTGAAACCATTCATCTTTCCGAGCATGGTGTGCGCGGCCAGGCAATACTGGCATTCGTTGACCTGGCTGACGACGAGGTTCACGACCTCGCGTGCCTTGCCGGAGACGCTGCTCTTGGCGTTCTGAAAAGCCATGTAGGTGGCCAGGGCCGTATCGGAATGGGCGAAGGTGGCGTAAAGGTTGGGGACCATGCCCAGGCCAGCCTTGAGTTGATCAAAGATGGCTTGGTTGCCTGGGTTGACTTCGGCGCGGGTGGGAACGTTGATGATGGTCATGAGAATCTCCAATGGGTGTTCAAAAAGGGCGTGTCAATTGAAAGGGACGCTTACTGCGCGGTGTAGCCGCCATCGACTGCGATGCACTGGCCGGTGAGGTAGGCGGCTTTGGCGGACGCGATGAAAACAATCGTCTCCGCAATCTCTTCCACAGTTGCCGCCCGCTTGGCTGGAATGCTTGCAAGGAATCCGGCTTTGGCGACTTCATTGCGACCGACAAATCGATCGAGCATGTCGGTGGCCACCGGGCCGGGTGCCACCGCGTTGACGCGCACACCCAATGCCGCACCTTCCAAGGCGGCGCTCTTGGTCAGCCCCTCCACAGCAAACTTGCTGGCTGCGTAGACGGAGCCGCCCGCAATGCCGACCTGTCCCGCGATGGACGACAGGTTGACGATAGAGCCATGACCCTGGGCCAACATGGCGCGCATTTCATGCTTCAACGACAGCAGAGTGCCAAGCACATTGGTCGAAAACGTAGCGTGGAAGTTGTCGGCGGTTTGCTCCGTAATGGGACCCAACACACCCTCTGTGCCCGCGTTGTTCACGGCGATGTCGATTTTTCCGAACAGGCTTACCGCCTTTGCGACAATCTTGCTGACTTCGGCTTCGTCGGCCACGTCGGCTTTGACGAATTCGGCCTTGGCGCCCAGCGCCCGCAACGCTGTCGCCAAGGCAATACCGGCTTCTTCGCGGCGGCCGCTGACGACCACATTGGCGCCGAGTTTTGCGAATGCGAATGCGGTGGCTCGGCCAATGCCGGTCAATGCGCCGGTGATAAGGACGGTGGGTTGGTTCATGTTCATTCCTGGGTTGGTTGTTTGATGGGTGGACTGTGACTGATTCCTTCGAGTTGATATAGACTGCTTATCGCGCTATAAATTAGTAGTAAATGGAATATATGGGGGAGCCATGGACAAGCTTTCGGCAATGCGGACCTTTGTGCGAGTGGTCGAATCCGGCAGCTTCACGGCCGTCGCGGCCGAGTTGAGTTCCACCCAAAGCGCCATCAGCAAACAGGTGGCGGCTCTGGAAAAGGAGCTTGGAGCCAAGTTACTGGTCCGAACCACGCGCTCACTGTCGCTGTCCGAAGAGGGGGCGCGCTATTTCGAGCAGTCGCGCAGGCTGGTGGCCGAAATCGCGGAGGCCGAGTCGGACTTGCGTCAGGGTGAGGCCCAACTGCGCGGCTGGTTGCGTGTGGCGGCATCGGTGGGCTTCGGGCGCTTGAAGCTGATGCCCCTGGTAAAGACCTTTATGGCGGCGCACCCGGACGTGAAGATCGACTTGCGCCTGCACGATGGTTTCGTTGACCTGGTTGAGCAGGGCATAGACGTGTCCGTGCGCATCGGTGATCTTCCCGACAGCGGCCTGATTGCACGGCGCGTTGGCACATCGCAGCGCATGTTGATGGCACACAGGGACTACTTGAAAACCCTTCCACCGGGCATCAGGTCACCGGTGCAGCCGGGGGATTTGTCTCAGCACAACTGCCTTGTTTACTCCGAGATGTCCACCCGCAATCAGTGGTCTTTCATGGCCGGCGCAACGGCGTCGGACGAACCGGGAACCGCCAGAACCGTGCGTGTCGAAGGGAGCCTGCAGACCAACAGCAGCGAGGTGATCCGCGCCGCTGTGACCAGCGGCATGGGCATAGGCTATTCGCCGACCTGGCTGTTCGAGCAGGAACTGGCCAGCGGCGAGGTCGTGCGCCTGATGCCCGGATGGGAGTCACCTGCATCTCCCATTCACCTGGTCAGTCCGCCGGAGCGCAAACACTCAGCAAAGGTCAAGGCGTTTGTCGAACATGTGGCGATGGCATTCATGCCATGATGGTTCGCCGAAACCGAGGACCACAGGCATGTGTAAGAAGTGCCTGTCGTGTTCGACTAATGGTCAGGCTGGGCTGCGCACAGCCTTTTTTTTAACCCAAGGGATTCCCGTGACCGGATCAAACACCGCAGGCAACTTGCTTGCTCCATTTATTGAAAACCTGTACCGCATGGCCTGGATCGTGGAGGCACGAGACCCCTACACCGGCGGGCATTTGTGGCGCGTCTCGCAATACTCCCGCATGCTGGCCGAGGACCTGGGGCTGGAAGCCGACGAAGTCGCACGGATCGAGTTGGGCGGCTTTTTGCATGACCTGGGAAAAGTGGGCATTCCGGATGCGGTGCTGAACAAGCCCGGCCCTCTGGATGACCATGAATACGCCCTGATCAAAACGCACCCGCGCATCGGAGCGCGCCTGTTGCGCGGCCACCCCCTGGCGGCACTGGCCCATGAGGCGGTGATGATGCACCACGAAATGCCCGATGGACGCGGTTATCCGCAAGGGCTTAGCGGCGAAGGCATTCCCCTGATTGCGCGCATTGTGGGCATTTGCGACGCCTTTGACGCCATGACCAGCACCCGCCCCTACCGCAAGGGCATGCCGGTGGAGAAAGCCCTGTCCATCATCCAGGAGGCGGCAGGCAGGCAATTCGACGCCGATCTGAGCGCGCGCCTGGTGCGACTGGGAAGCGTTGGCAAGCTCAACCACCTGGTGGGCCACACCGACCACGGCATACCCCTCATGAGTTGCCCCATGTGCGGGCCGACCATCGTGGTGCGGCGCGATCAGAAGCCGGGCGACTACGTGTATTGCCACCAATGTGGCAACCAGGCCCGTTTCAAATTCCGCACGGACGAGGCGATTGAACTCGAACCCACCGGCGCCAAGGGTTCGGCCGATCAACTGGAAACGGAAGTTGACGAGGCTTTGCTATCGGCACTGGTGGCCGGTGCGCACCAGCACCTGGCGCCGCGCTACAAGGGACTGCTGGATGGCGCGCGCTGACGCCGACCTGCCACCAGCCACCGCGCTGCTGCTGCGCCAGGTGCGCGCCTGCACGCTGTGCGCAACCCAGTTGCCGCTGGGCGTGCGTCCGGTGTTGCAGGTGCACCCGGCCGCGCGCATTCTGGTGGTCGGCCAGGCGCCGGGCATCAGGGTCCACACCAGCGGTGTTCCGTTTGACGATGCCAGTGGTGACCGCTTGCGGGAGTGGATGGGCATCAGCCGCGAAGTGTTTTATGAACCCACGAAGATGGCGATCGTGCCGATGGGCTTTTGCTACCCCGGAACCGGCAAGTCCGGCGACCTGCCGCCCCGCCCCGAGTGCGCGCCGCGCTGGCGGCAGCAGGTGCTGGAGCATTTGCCCGACATCGAACTCACGCTGGTGATCGGACAGTATGCGCAAGCTTGGCATTTGCCCAAGTCGGGCCACAGCAGCGTGACCGGGACGGTGCAACGCTGGCAGGAATTTGCACCCGGCGTGATTGCGCTGCCACACCCCAGCCCGCGCAACAACATCTGGCTCAAACGCAACCCCTGGTTCGCCGAGAAACTACTGCCGGAGCTCAAGGTACTGGTGGCGCAGGCGCTGGCCTAAACGACTTTGCGCACAATCATGCTGCAGACCTGGTCGTGCATGTCGCGCAGGTCCTGCGGTGCCCTGGAGAAGTTCATTTTTTGATCCATGCGGACCTTGGCGGCTGTCAGCGACGCCGCCGTCGGTTTTTCAAAATCAGCCGCGCCCATCACGCTGCGCATGGAGGCACGGGCCTGGCGCTCGGTCTCTTCATCACTGAGCTTCTCACCCATCAGCATGGCACCGCGCTTGAGCGTCTCGCCGTGGATGGTGACAAAACAACCCAGCATGGCCTCGCGGGCTTCCAGCGGCGTGACGCTGACAGCAGATTTGGCTTTGTTCAATTGATCTTTGACTTGCATACATTTCCCCAATAGTTTTCGAAGTCAGGCGGCAGGTTCAGGCCGCCCGTGTGGAAGCCAACAGGCTTAAACGGTTTCAAGCGCGCGGGCCCGGACCAGCGGGAAATCGATGACCGTGCCGCAGGCGTTGTTGACGAAGTTGGTGTAGACCGTGGCGGCCACGTTGGCGATGATTTCCATCACGGCGGCATCGTCATAGCCGGCTTCTTTAACTGCCTGCACGTCGTCTGCGCTGACATGGCCTTGCTTCTCCAGAATCAGTTTGGAAAATGTCAACGCGGCCTGCACCTTGGCATCACTCGATTGAGCAAGCAGGTTCACCGCCAGCTCTTCGATTTGCAGGCCGACTCCCTTGCCCATCAGGGTGTGGGCCGAGGCGCAGTAGTCGCAGTTGTTGACACCGGAGGTGACCAGTGCAATCTGGTGACGCAGGCCGGCAGAAAGCTTGCCGGTGGCCAGCGCCTCACCTTGGGCGAAGTAGAACTTCAGCGCAGCAGGCGAATGCGCAATCGTCTTGAACAGATTGGGCACCATGCCAAGTTTCTTTTGCACGCCTTCGAGCAGGGTGGCAGATGCGGCGGGGGTGTTGGCTGTGGTGGCAGTTTCGATACGAGGCATGTGGATCTCCAGAAGGGGTTGCGTGCGGGTTGCACAGGAACTAATGTCGAGCTTTGGGTGATACTTGCGTGCACCGAAAGTCCTGCTTTCACCACCATTCGTATCGAAAGCACGCCATGGACCGCCTCTCCCCCCTGTTCGCCCGCTTCTCGCTCAGTGCCGATGTGTTCTACAGCGGCGCGCTCTGCGGTGTAGCGGATTTTCCGAACGACAGGGGCATCGGCATGCTGCATGTGCTGCGCAGGGGCTCGCTGCGCGTCATCCATGGCAACGGGGAGCGCATGGAAGTCGTGGCACCGACCCTGCTCTTTTACCGTCACGCCAGTGTGCACCGCTTTGAAGTGGACAACCCCGCTGGATGCGATCTGGTCTGTGCTTACATTGAATTTGGGGCCGGCATGGGGCTGCAGATTCTGCGCGGTTTGCCGCAGCTGTTGCTGGTCCCCATGAATGACATTGCCGGCGTGCAGCCAACCCTGGAACTGTTGTTTGCCGAAGCCTTCGCAGCGCGCGCGGGGCGCAGTGCGGCCATTGACCGATTGGTTGAATATTTCACCATTCTGCTGTTGCGCCATACCGTGGAGGCCAGCCTGGTCAAGGAAGGCGTGCTGGCAGGCCTTGCCGATGAACGACTGGCCAAGGCCATGATGGCCATGCATGGTCAGCCCGAAGTGGCCTGGTCATTGGAAACACTGGCGGGCGTTGCCGCCATGTCGCGCTCGCGCTTTGCCAAACATTTTCTGGATACCGTGGGTGCTACCGCCATGGACTACCTTACAGACTGGCGCATCAGCCTTGCGCAGGGATTGCTCAAGCGCGGCAAGCCGCTCAAAGCTGTTGCACCTGCCGTGGGGTACACCAACGAGACCGCCTTCGCCCGAGCGTTTGCGCGCCGCACGGGGGTTTCGCCCACGAACTGGGTTGCAAGACTCGACGTTGACGGCTAATCCGACATCAAGCACATTCGCCGAAAATGCCCGTGAATGAAAATGAAAAGCCATACATGGCTAAGACGCTGACTGATTTACCGAACATCGGAAAAGCCATAACTACCGATCTGGTGTCCATTGGGACTGGTTTGCCTGGCGATTGAAAAGACAAAATTGCGTTAAAGATTTTCAACGACTTGCAGGTGGTAACGGCCGCTTTGGAGCAGGCAGATCGCAAAACTCTACCTGATTAGCAATGAACGTCAGCCACGAACCGAATCGAACGCTGCGGGTGCGGGCCGCATTGCAGCGCCGCGACCAGCAAGCGTTGGGGCAGCGTCCTGAGGTCGAATCGCCGGTTGAACCGGTACGCAAAGGCGCCCAGGTACTGCTCGGCATATTTGCGAAAGCCAAACCCGTGGTAA
>CAILZB010000004.1 GCA_903838565.1 uncultured beta proteobacterium
TCATTCGTTGGACTGCCAAAACCCGCATCTCTTCCAGAGTGTTGTGAGCCAACGTGCGTCCATCTCGTTTCATGCCATAAGCATAAAGCAAATTCGAATTATTGGCAAGACAAGTCTGCTAAGTTACTGACTTATGAGTAAGCATACTCAATACCTTTAAGTCAGGGGAAGTTTGTCCGTTTTGTTTTGGGGTGAAGTTCGCTGGTCCGCTTGTACTCAATTTAAGTTTGCAGCTTCGTCAGATCTTCAGGTGAGATCCGATCTATGCCTCTTGCATAGTTGGAGGCATTGAGCTGGTAGAACTTGGAGTTCAAGAGGTTGGCTATTGCGTTATCGCGTACTTTGACTAGTTTCGCGGGAGAACCAGCGATGACAGAGTTTTCGGGGAACTCCATTCCTTCGGTCAATATTGAATGACCCGCAACAATTGAATTGGCGCCAACCTTGACACCTTCCATCAGGGTTGCGTTAATTCCAATCAGACAGCGGTCTCCCACTGTGCAGCCGTGTAGGGTGGCGTGGTGGGCGATTGAGCAGTCCTCACCGACTATCGTAGCCGTGAAATTTCCAACATGGACCATGACGAAGTCCTGAATATTGGTCCGTGCTCCGATATAAATTTCCTGAACTTCGGATCGCATCACTACAAAGGGCCAAACGGAGGCGCCTTTTCCGATGAAGACTTTGCCGTATAGATAGACCGTTTCGTGAATATATACATCATCTTCCAACTTCACAAGCGGGCCAATGTGAGGGCCGTGGCCTGCGTGGCTGGAACCATTTTCATTGTTACGTTCAGCCTTAGCGGTTGTGTCTTGGTATGCCACGGTCATTCCAATGCTATAAAGTACATCCACATGTCTCCAGTGGGGACATTATGCACGAGTAACCCGACAAATTTGAGAGGTTTCGAATCTTGCAGTCAAATCTGCTTGGATTCCATTGATCAACATGACAACGCCATCAGTACTACCCAAGCGCGATACCTATCATCACGGCAATCTTGAGGACGCCGTACTTGCGGTTGCACGAAAGCACGTTGAGACCCAAGATATTGGCAAGCTTAGTTTCAGGGGCGTTGCTGCTGAGGTTGGGGTCAGTCATCGAGCCTTATACCGATTGTTTGCCGACCGCGATGCGCTGTTGTGGCGCGTTGCTCAAAGCGGGTTCGCTGAGCTACTTGAGGCGTGCAAGGCATCGGCTACTGAGAAACAGGGCGCTGATGCCCTGCGTGCGTTCATGTCGGCGTATGCGCACTATGCATTTGAGCACTTCACGCTCTACAAGGTGATGTACTCCCTTCCGCTGATGCGCGAGTACAAAAAACACTCACCTGTGAGCATGCAGTTGCAGGAGCTTTTCAGCCTAGCAGCAAATTTCGCACAGTTTGAAAGCAGGTCGCCGACAGAAGTGCGAGATCGGGTGAATCGTCTATGGGCGCAGGTGCATGGGATGATCGAATTCTTTCAGTGCGGCGCATTCAGTGCAAAGTCCAAAGAGCACGCCATTACTTATATCGACGCGGCAACTGTTTCTTTCTTAAAGCTAGAGACCTACGTGAGTAAAGATAGTCCAGATTGACTTTTTGAGAAGCCTTGGGAAAATTTGTGCTACTGGTTTGGTCAATGGATAACGGAACCGAACCGGGTCTGCCAATGTCTGGTATCAGGCGGGCAATTTGAATTTCCGTAGGTCCAGTACCGCTGCTTTACGATCCGCCAGCGAGCCCGAGCCATTATCCCTGCACGCGCTGTAGATCACCGCCGGATGGCCAGAGAACTGGGGTTGCGCCGTCCCAGCGTCTTTCGTACTCGAGTAAGGCCAGATCGTTTCCGCAGAAGCGGCACTCGATCGGGGAGCCGCGATGGTTTCGGCGCAGACCGGGGATGATTCTTCCGTCGTCGATCAGTTCCTCTTGCCTATTGGCGCTGGTCGGATTGTTGGATGCCTCATCGAACCAACGCCACATCGAAGTTTGGGTTTTGAATGATGCCAAAGCGATTGCCAAAAGGGTCCTGCACTGCGGCCACCTTGATGCCCCCTCCGACTTCGGAAACAGGCTCGAGCACAGTCGCGCCCAACTGCAGCAGGCGCACGTAGGCAGACTCGATGTCGGCCACGCCCCACAGCGGTTGCGGGCCATTGGTTCCAGCCTGCCCATCGGGCAGCAGGCCAAGCTCAAAGCCACCGACAGAAAACCCTACATAGAACGGTTCATTGAAGTAAGGCTCCTGACCGAGGAGCTCCGTGTACCACCTCCTTGCGGCGTCAAGGTCCGAAGTCGGATAGATGGCCGTGCGCAGTCCGAGAATCATGTGGTGCCTCCATTTCGTTTGTCTTGTCCATGACCGGGGGACCCCGACGCATGGGCTTGTGGATTGGTTGCCAGCATCGTATCGAAAGGGTGCGAGCGGTACGCTAAACGATGCTGTTCCATCCGTCATTGCAGGCGGCAAAGGTCTGCGTGATCAACGCTTGCAGCGCCGCATCCAGCGGACCCCGCTCCACGATGTCCAGATTGCGCTGGAAGTTCTCCGGCTTGTGGGTTCCTGCAATGGCACTCGCAACGCCCGGTGCAAACGCCGCAAAGCGCAGGGCCAGTTCGCCCCAGTCCAGACCCTGCGGATCCATACCCATGGCGCGAAACCGGTCCCAATACCGACCTTCCGCCTCGTCCCCCGGACGATCACTGAAGCGCCAGACCGCACCGGCCAAGGGGCGCTTGGCAATCACCCCCACACGCCTTGATTGCGCTTGCGGCAGGTGCTGCGTCAGGTTGAATTGATCGCACACGCTGACCGAGGTCTGCACGCTGCCAAAGCGCCCCGAGTCAATGGCCCAGCGCAGCTCGGCGTTGTCGCCCGAGTAGGCGGCGACGCGCAGCTTGCCGCTGCTCTGACAGTCTTCCAGTGCCCGCACCACATCGCCTCGCTGCAGCACCGGCAATGGGCAGGAGTGAAGGTGCACGATGTCAATCACATCCGTGTGCATGCGCTGGCAGGCCGCTTGCACGCCGGCCACGATGCAGTCGTAGGTCCAGTCAGCAACGCCCGGGATGCCGTAGCCGACCTTGGTGGAAAGCAGGTACTCGCTGCGGCGGTGGGCGATGTAACGGCCGATGCGTTCTTCCGACAGGCCATAGCCGCGTGCGGTGTCGATCAGGTTGATGCCGGCGTCCAGAACCTGGTTTAACAGCCGCCCGGCGTCGCCGTCGCTGCTGCGTTCGTCGTTGAGGTGCATGGACCCAAAACCGAGGACGCTGACCGACAGGCCGGTCTGGCCAAATGCTCTTTTTTCCATAGCAGCTCTTCCTTGGAGGTAAGACGTTGGCTTGCATCGGCCTTGGGGCTTGCGGGCGGCTGAAGACCTACCGACTGGAAACTCGACCCGATCAAGTCCAGTATCGCAGCTTGGCGTCGCGATCTCCTAGAATGCGGCCATGTATTGGACCCAAGCCCTTCGACAGCTAGCCATCAAGATTGCGATCTTCGCCATCGCGGCGGCAGCCTTGGCGCCAACCCTGTCTCACGTTCTTCGCAACACCCGCTCCAACGTCTGGCTTGAGGTCTGCACGGTCTTGGGTGCGAAGTGGGTGGTGGCGGATGCGTCGGTGCCAGCGGAGTCGGCCCCTGGAATCACCCATCCATCGGACGACTGTCCTTATTGCGCACTCCAGGTCCATTTGCCGGTCCTGCTGTCTGCGCCTGCCGTTGGCTTGACGCTATCGGCCTTGCAGTTTGCCGTTCCCCGGCTGTTCCTGGTTGCACCGCGCACGGCGCATGCGTGGCTCGCCGCCCAACCCCGGGCTCCACCGCACCTGATCTGAGTTGCATTGTTTGCCTTGCGTCCCGGGCACGACGGCCCTGGAGATAGGCAGCATTTTTTTCGTGAACACGCCGGCGCGTGCTCACGTATTCATTCAGCGACGGGCGTCACCGCCCCTTTGGGTATTCATCATGAAAAAACCATCTCTCATCCTTCTGGCCCTGGCGGCGGCATTGCCGTCAAGCGCGGTCTTCGCCTGCGCCAGTTGCGGCTGCTCCTTGAGCTCTGACTGGGACAGCCAGAGCATGTCCGCGGGATCAGGCCTGCGCTTCGACCTGCGCTACGACAACGTGAACCAGAACCAGGTGCGCAGCGGCACGGGCACGGTGGCCAGCTGGCCTGTTCCCGGACATGAGCAGGAGCTCTACACCAGGAACCGGTACCTCACGGCCGGGATCGACTACAGCGCCTCGGCGAACTGGGGCCTGAGCTTGCAGCTCCCGTACATCGATCGCTCCCACGCCAGCAACGGCATGGCCTTTGACGGCAGCGACGCCGGCACCTCGCACACGCAAAGCCTGGGCGACGTGAAGCTGGTCGCACGCTATCTGGGGCTGCGCGACGAGGGCAACACCGGTCTGCAGTTCGGCCTGAAGCTTGCCACCGGCAGCCACACCCAGACCTTCAGCGGCGGCGCCATCGCGGGCGACCCGCTGGACCGCGGCCTGCAGCCCGGGACCGGCACCACGGACGCGATCCTGGGCCTGTTCCACTTTGCCTCGCTGTCGCAAAACTGGGACTACTTTGGTCAGGCCACGGTGCAGCTGCCGCTCAACAGCAGCGACGGCTACAAGCCCGGCCATGCACTCAACCTCAACGCCGGGTTTCGCTACCTTGGCCTGGACAGCTGGGTTCCGCAGGTCCAGCTGAATGCCCGGGCTTCAGCCAAGGACTCAGGCGCCAACGCATCGCCCGATGATTCCGGCGGAAAAACCCTGTATGTGAGCCCGGGCGTGAGCTTCACGCTGGGTGAGAAAGCGAAGATCTATGGCTTTGTGCAAGTGCCGGTTTACCAGAACCTGAACGGCTACCAGCTCGCACCCAAAACCACCTTCTCCGTCGGAACGCAATTTGAGTTTTGATGCGACCTGAGTTTGCGCTCAGGGGCGGGCCAGCAGCGGCGTCACCAGCGACTCGAGCTGGGTCAGGGTGACTTCGGGGTCGCCTTCGTGGCCGTTCTTCCGGAGGATGCCCTGCCGATCGACGACGAAGGTCGATGGCATCCGCCAGATCCGCCCCAGACCCTTGAAGCTGGCCTCGGACTTGAGGGCGATGGGAAAGCTGTAGGCCTTGGCCACCTGCCTGACTTCGGCCAGCTTGCCGGGGTCGTCCATGCTGATGGCCAGCATCTCCAGACCCTCGCCCTTGTGCCGCTCGTAGTAGGCTTGCAGTGCCGGCATCTCCGCCTTGCACGGCGCGCACCACGTGGCCCAGAAATTGACGATCGTGACCTTGCCTCGAAGGGCTGAGAGCTGAAATGACTGCGCACTGTCGAGCAGCCGGGCCTGAATTTCGGGAGCCGCAGAACCCAGGGCCAACTCGGCGCTCAAGGCGTGGAACGAGAGAGAAAAAAAGATGACGAGTGCAAGTGCGCGCATGGGCGCCATTGTGCCTTTTCCGAACCGGTTTAAGCTTCCACTCCCATCAGCCCTCATCCGACCCTACCCACCCATGAGCACCGTTCCCGGCCAGCGCGCCACCGCGCCCCCCAAATCGCTCTCCGGCCTTGTGCCTTTCCTGCGGCCCTACCGCGTACGCATCGTCATGGCGCTGGTGTTTCTGGTGCTGGCTGCAGCCGCCACGCTGGCGTTTCCGCTGGCCCTGCGCAGCCTGATCGACGGCGGCATGGCGCCCTCCGACAAGGGTGAGCAGCTGATGGCGATGCGCGAGCACTTTGTCGAGCTGTTTGCGGTGGCGGCGGCGCTGGGCGTGTTTTCGGCGGCGCGCTTTTATCTGGTGAGCTGGCTGGGCGAGCGCGTCACGGCCGACCTGCGCAACGCCGTCTACAGCCATGTGCTCAAGCAGAGCCCGGAGTTTTTTGAAACCACGCAAACCGGCGAAGTGCTGTCGCGCCTGACCACCGACACCACACTGGTGCAGTCGGTCGTGGGCTCGTCGCTCTCCATGGGTTTGCGCAACGCGGTCATGGGCTTGGGCGCTTTGGGCATTCTGGTCTGGACCAACCCCTACGTGATGCTGCAGGTGCTGGGTGTGCTGGTGCTGATCGTGCTGCCGGCGCTGTGGTTTGGGCGGCGCGTGCGGCGTCTGTCGCGCGCTAGCCAGGACCGTGTCGCCGACTCGAGCGCGATCGCTGCGGAGGTCCTCAACGCCATTCCGGTGGTGCAGAGCTATACCGCCGAAGCGCGCGAGTCGGCGCGCTTTGACGCCGCCACCCATGACGCCTTTGCCACCGCCATCACGCGCACCCGGGCGCGCTCGGTGCTGGTAGCCTTCATCATCATCGCCACCAGCGCCGCGCTGCTGTGGGGCCTGTACCAGGGCACCCAGGCCGTGATGGCCGGGCGCCTGAGCGCCGGACACCTGGGCCAGACCGTGGTCTACGTCATCATCCTGGCCAGCGCCTTTGCCGTGCTGGGCGAGGTCTATGGCGACCTGCAGCGCGCGGCCGGCGCGACTGAGCGCCTGATGGAACTGCTCGCGAGCCGTTCGCCGATTGTTTCGCCAGCCCAACCGATCGCCTTGCCGGTCGTGGCCAGCGGCAGCAGCGTGGACTTTGACGACGTGAGCTTTCACTACCCATCGCGCCCCCTGCAAACCGCGCTGAGCCGCTTCACGCTGCACGTGGCGCCGGGCGAAACCGTGGCGCTGGTGGGATCCAGCGGCGCCGGCAAAAGCACGGTGTTCCAGCTGCTGCTGCGTTTTTACGACCCGGACCCCGCTGCGTCCGACTCCGCCACGTCGGGACGCATCCGCCTGGACGGCGTCGCCACGAACGAACTGGCGCTGGGCGACCTGCGCGAGCATATCGGCATCGTGCCTCAGGACGCCGTGATCTTCTCCAGCAGCGCGCTGGAGAACATCCGCTACGGCGCCCCCGACGCCAGCGACGCCCAGGTGCGGGATGCGGCGAAGGCCGCGTTCGCGCACGACTTCATCGAAGAGCTGCCGCAGGGCTATGACACCTTTCTGGGTGAGCGCGGCGTGCGCCTGAGCGGCGGCCAGCGCCAGCGCATCGCCATCGCCCGCGCGATGCTGAAGAATCCGCCCTTGCTGCTGCTGGACGAAGCCACCAGCGCGCTGGACGCACAGAGCGAGCGCATGGTGCAGGCCGCGCTGGAGTCGGCGATGCAAGGCCGCACCACGCTGGTGATTGCGCACCGCCTGGCGACGGTGCAAAAGGCCGACCGCATCGTGGTGCTGGACCATGGCCAGATCGTGGAACAGGGAACGCACGCCGAACTGGTCGCCCGCGACGGCGTTTACGCGCGGCTGGCGGCGCTGCAATTTACTTCCTGAGACCTTGCGGGACAGACCAAGAACTACGCGCAGCGAGTTTTGCTCTGTCCTCAACTGACTGTCGGATGTCGGCTGTTCCTTGCGGGACAGAGGTTATTGGGGTCAGACACCAATTTCGCTGCGGCGCCGTGCGCCGAACCCGAAGGGCGAACCATTGGTTCGGCGAATTTGGGCTCTGACCCCAATAACCTTTGCTCTGTCCTCAGCTGATCGTAGATATTTTCGAGCTATGCTCTGGTCTGGTTCACCTCCCGGAACACGCAAGGACCCACAGCATGAAGCACTCAGTACAGCAAGAAGTCGACGCCCGCACCAATCTGACCGGCAACAACCAGTTCGAGATGATGCTTTTCCGTCTGGGAGAAACAGCGCATTCGGATCACCGCGAGCTGTTCGGCATCAACGTGTTCAAGGTGCGCGAGATCCTGGTGATGCCCAACATCACCGCCATCTCCAACGCGCCCAAGCATGTGCTGGGCGTGGCCAATATCCGCGGCCAGATCATCCCGGTGATCGACCTGCCTGCGGTCGTGGGTTGCACGCCAAAGCGCGGGCTGGCGATCCTGATCGTGGCCGAATTCGCGCGCACGACGCAGGCCTTTGCCGTGGAAGAGGTCGATGAGATCGTGCGCCTGGAATGGAACCAGATCATCCCGGCCGAAGGCTCGGGCGTGGGCGGCCTCATCACCAGCCTGGCGCGGCTCGATGGCAACACCGACCAGACGCGGCTGGCGCAGATCCTGGACGTGGAGCAGATCCTGCGCGACGTCATGCCCAGCGAGAACGACAAGGTCGACAAGGACAGCGTGGGTCCGGCGCTGGTGCTGCCCGCGGGCACGGTGATCCTGGCAGCGGACGACTCGGCCGTGGCGCGCTCCATGATCGAGCAGGGGCTCAAGGCCATGGGAGCGCCCTTCGTCATGACCAAGACCGGCAAGGAGGCCTGGGACAA
>CAILZB010000005.1 GCA_903838565.1 uncultured beta proteobacterium
AAACTTGGCTTCGTAGCGGTCCATGAGCTTGAAGCGGTCCACCATCGCATCGAGCACGCTGCGGCTCTTCATGAAGGCGACATACTGGTCGGCGGGGTTCTTGATGCCCGAGGCAGCACCTGCCAGGCCGCCGAGCGCGCCCAGGCTGGACAGCATGGCGGCGGCGCCGCTTTGCTGCTGCTGGGGCGGCATGAACTTGGTGCTTGCCGTGAACGTGGGTGCACTGGCAAAGGTGAAGCCCAGCGCCAGCAGGCCCGCGGCCAGTGGGCCGACGATCAGCAGGCGCAGGTTTTCTGCAACGACCTGCAGCAGGTCCAGCAGGCTGATTTCGTCGTCTTCAGGCAGGGCTGGGACCTGAGCCGTTTGGGTGGCGTCGCTCATAGGACCCCGACCGATTTGAAGGCGGCGATGCTCAGGCCCAGGTTGGCAAGAACCTGGGTCCAGTCCTTGACCGCGCGGGTAATGAAGCTGTAGCGGCTCTCGCGGTCGAGCTGCGCGGGCACGACCAGTGTGTCGCCGGGCATGACGGGCATGGACTCGAAGCTGCCGCCAAACAGGCCGCTGCGGTCGCGTCGCGACACGATGCTGCCGTCGGCGCGCAGCACGAAGGCCTGGTCCACATCGGCGTCTTCGGTCAGACCGGCGGTCTTGAGGACGTCGCCCACGGTCTTGCCGGGCTTGTAGATGAGCGCGTTTTCGTTGTTGACCGAGCCCGAAGCCGAAACGAAGCCGGGCACCGGCGGGACGTGGATGCGGTCGCCGTCTTCCAACGGCAGCGCCGGCAAGGCACCCAGCGTGGTGGCCTGCGGGTCGAGCTCCAGCGCCATGCGGCCGTTGCTCCTGAGCGCCTTGAGCCGGTCGATCTGGCCCCGCACCTGCGCCTGCTGTTGCTGCAGCAGCGCCGGGGCCTGGGCCGCGCGGTCGGCGCCCAGGTTCGCGCTGAAGCTGGTGCTCTGGGACTGGGCCTGAGCCTCCATCCGGCGCACCAGGGTGTCGAGGTTTTCCTGCTGGCGCAGGCGCACCGATTCGCGGTTGAACTCGGTGCCGAAGAGGTAGGCCTGAGGCGTGAGGCCACCCACGCGCTGCAGCAGTTGCGCCAGGGTTTCGCCGGGCCGGGTCTGGTACACGCCAGGAGCGGCCACTTCGCCTTCAACCCGCACGATGCGCGTCAGGCGCTCCTGCGGCAGGCGCATCTCGTTCTGGCTCAGGATGGTGACGATGTCGCCCGCCAGCAGCGGCAGGTTCTGCGCCGGGTCGCGCTCGAGCACGGCCTGGCGCAGGTTGAAGGAGATGATCTGGGTGGACAGCTTGCTGCGGTCCATGCGCTCGATCACGGCGTATTCCCAGTTGATCTGGTCGGCCAGGCCGCGCACGCGCTCGTCCAGCTTGGAGCCGGCTTCCTTGATGTCGGCCTTGGCCTCGGCGGCGGATTTGACCTTGCCCTCGGTGCGCTGTACCAGCAGATTCATGCGCTTGTAGTAGTCGCCGGTGATCAGCGCCTCACGGTTGGGAATCAGGTCCTGGATCTTCATGCCGTCGAACCATTTGTAGCGCAGCGACTCGGCCACCACGCCCTGCAGCGTCACGGCGTTGGCAAAGGCCGGGCTGATGCCCAAGAGTGTGAGCACGTCGCCGTCGCGCAGCGCCAGCTTGAGGCCGGGCTCGTCGAGCACGATCTCCTGCACCTGGCGTGGCGGGTTGCTCTCACCCACGATGCGCTCGAGCAGCGCCTTCTTGGTCTTGGCCAGCGCCGGCACGCCGCCGCCCAGCGCCAGGATGTCGCCCACGCTGGTGGCGCCGGCTTTCAGTTCGAAAATGGCGGCCTGATCGAAGGCGCCGGTGACGGCCACGCGCGGGCCCACCGGCGGGATCACGATCACGTCGCCGGCCATCAGCGCCAGGTCGTGCGATTTGTCGCCGCGGGCAATGAAGTCGTACAGGTCCAGCGTGCTGACGGTCTTGCCGTCGCGCTTGAGTTCGATGTTGCGCATGGAGCCGTTGGCGGTGGGGCCGCCGCTGGCAAAGAGCGCATTCACCAGCGTGCTCAGGCTGGACAGATGAAAGCTGCCCGGCTGCAGCGCCTGGCCCACCACATACACCTGGATGCCGCGCAGCCGTCCCAAGCTGGCGCTGGCGTTGAAGTTGGTGAAGACCTTGCCCAGCTGGGCGCGCAGCGTCTTGTCCAGGTCGCGCACAGCCACACCGGCCAGCATGACCACGCCCACCTTGGGCAGGTTCACCTGGCCGTTGCGGTCCAGCGTGAGGCTGGTGTTGAAGTCCACCGGACCCCAGACCTGCAGCTTGACCTCGTCGCCGGGGCCCAGGATGTAGTTGTCGGGCGCGGGCGCGGCCGCATCGGCGGCGTAGACCTCGGGTGCGTCAAACAGCTCGCTGCCATACACCGGCAGCAGGCGGCCAGTGCTCTCCTGCACGAAGCGCTGGAACTGGTTGGGGGGAGAGACGCGCACCGGTGGGCGGGCGGGCGCAACGTCGGGCGCCTTGGCAGCGACCGGCGCCGGCAGGGCTTGTTGCGGCACCATGGGCCGTACGGTGGCCGCGGGGCCGGGAGCGGCATCTGCCTTGGCCGGGTCGGCGCCGAACACGCCAGCGCCGGGCGTAGGCATCTGCGCCTGCAGGCCGGCGCTCAGCATCAGAGCCATTGCGGTCAGCGCCGCACGCGCAAAAATCAACTTCGACATGGGGATTACCTGAAAAAAACTAAGCTTTGATGACTTCGAACGGCGCGCAGCCGCCAAAGCGGCGCTCGCGCTGACCATACCAGGCGATGGCCTGGTCCAGCATCTCGCTCGTGAACGCTGGCCAGAGCACGTCGGTGAAGTACATCTCGGTGTAGGCCAGCTGCCACAGCAGGAAGTTGCTGATGCGCGACTCGCCGCCGGTGCGGATCAGCAGATCGGGGTCGGGTGCATAGGACAGGCCCAGGTGCGCGCCCAGCGCGGCTTCGTCCAGGGCCTCGACCGATTCGCCCGGATGCGTGGCCTGCCACGACTTGACGGCTTGCAGCACGTCCATGCGCCCGCCATAGTTGGCGGCGATGGTGAGCGTGATCTTGGTGTTGTGCGCCGTGTCTTCCTGGGCGCTGCGGATCAGCCCCTGGATGCGCGCGTCAAAGGCCGAGGTGTCGCCCACGACCTTCAGGCGCACGCCC
>CAILZB010000006.1 GCA_903838565.1 uncultured beta proteobacterium
CGAGTGTGGCGCGGAAAACAAGAATGTCAGATTTGCTGATACCTCCGACCGCCTTACCCCCGAACTGAGGGATGAGGCGACCGTTCAGGGTGGACAGTAGAGACCGAATGTGGCTGCGCCGCCATTCGATGCTGTGCTCATCGACCCAGGTGTTGGCGAAGTCTTTGAACAGGGGGCCGACGGCCACAGGTTCTGAAGCGACTTCGGCGACGGTGGCTACTGGAGCGACCGCTGCCGCAGCCACACTGCTTGCCCGGTCAAGGCGTTTGATTGCCTTGCTGTTGGGAAAGTAGTTGGCGTAGACGAACGACCCGTCGGCGATTTCTGATTCGATCTTGTCGAGGACTTTTTCCAGCTTCTTGCGGTTGGCTGGGGAGTCGGGCAGCAGGGTGTATTCCCGGCAGCGTTCGTCTTGATAGCGAAAGTCGAAGAACAGCGCCCCGTTTGGCTTGTGTACGCGAACACTAGGCATGGAGCATGCTCCCGTTTGCCATAGGGATGCCCATCATGCTCATCGACTTCGCGGGTGGGGCGGACATCATGTCACGCTCGATGGCATTCCAGACGTACAAGATTTTGCGCCCACCGAACGGGCGGAAGTAATGCACGCCCTCCAGCAAGACACTGTCCTTCAGCCGCTCGCGAATAGTGCGGACGTCGTACTTGATGCGAGCCGAAAGCTCATCCGTTGTAAGAAGCTCTGAGTTCATACTTTCTCCTTGTTGCGCTACCATGAAGATTGGTAGACATGCTTATATTAAAGCATAAATGCGCATCGTCAAGATGTCTACCGATGTATTTTTGCGTTTTTGATAGAATTCCGACAAAAGGAAAGATCGCACATGGAACGTAGCCAACTTAACCTTCGGATATCCGATCAGCTTGGAAAGTTGATCGATGCGAAGCGGATCGAACTGGCTGCCACCATGGGTAGCATCCCGTCGCGGTCAGAAATCCTTCGCCTTTCGCTGGAAGCTTTCCTTGGCAAGGACTTATCGGAGACTGAGGTTGACAGGCGAAGAGTGGCGCCGCACAAGGTATCCGCAAAGAAGCGCGACTAACAGGTATTTCTGCCGAGGGTGATGGTCCGACCAGAAACTCCACGCGGGTTCCACCCACCCTACTTCCCACCGCGCGCGCTGCGAGTTAGCCCCATTGGCTGTGGGCAAGTTTGTGGATAACAGCCTCGCAACTCGAAAGCACCTCGATCAGCGTTGAGATTTTCCTAACTTGCTGAAAAAAGTTGCAGCGACCAACGGGTTGAATCCGGCGAGATGGTTTCTCCTGCCCCGGTTGATGACCGCTTTAGCCCGACCAATTTGGAAACATCGGTGGCAAGTTTGTGCCCATTCCCGACGATGGGTTTCATGGAATGCCCGCCCGATACCGGCCGTTGGACTCAACGATGGGTGCCGCACGCACTGTCAGCGGACTGACTTGAAGCAGTCACTCAAGTTGCCTCGTTGGATCTACATTGCCGACTTTGACGGCGGGGAAGTCTGGGACAGGACTGCAGCGTTAGCCGTCTTTCAAAATGTCATCCCGAAAATGGTTTCTGCTCTATTCCAGTCGTTACCGATCCATGCGGGACTTCTCTGAAGCAGTCATAGAGATTGATGCAAGATTCCCGAGCAATTTCAGGGTGAGCGTTGATTGCCGAATTTCGCTAAGACGGCTGCCGACCACAAGTAGACATTGTCCGACCATTACCTTGATGCCACGGAGGGCTTCATAAATTCAAAGGCGTCATTCACTGATAGGTGAACGCGGCCTGACAGATTCTTCCAGAGCGCTGTGTGCAGCAGGCGATCCTGCACCGGTCCTTTGACTTCTGCCAAGTGCAACTCTATGCCGCGTGCTTTCAGATCCTGGTGAACTTCTGTGAGCGCTTCCAGTGCCGTCAGATCGACGCGATTGACAGCGCTCATGATGAGCACCACATCGTGGGCATTGGGCAGCTTGGTAATTTCGCTCATCAGCCGCGACTCGATGGCGCTGAGGTTGCCAAAAAAGAGGCTTTCGTCGATGCGCAAGAACAGCACGCCAGGCAGGGTTTCCACGCCGTGGCGTTCCACGTTGCGAAAGTGTTCCGTGTCCACGATGCGTCCAACCACAGCGATGTTCGGCGTGCTGGCGCGATACAGCAAGGTCGCCATCGACAGGCCGATGCCCAGCGTGATGCCAGTCTGCAAGCCGAGCACCAGCACGCCCAGCGCGGTACCCAGAAAGGCGACGGCATCAGCCCGGTCGTAGTCCCAGGCGCGCCGCAGTTCCGCCAGATCGATCATGCTGAGGGCGGCCACCATGATGCTGGCCGCCAGTATGGTCAAGGGAATGCGTGCGAACCAGCTCGTTCCCAACAGCACGATTGCCAGCAAGAACAGCCCTGACACGATGCTGGCCAACGGGGTCTGGGCGCCGCTGGCCACGTTCACCGCCGAGCGTGACAGTCCACCGCCTACCGGCATGCCTCCGAAAAACGCGGCGACGATGTTCGATATCCCCAGTCCGACCAGCTCCTGGTTGGCATCGACGCGCTCATGTCGCTTCATGGCAAGCGCCTGTGCCATGGTAATGTTTTGCACGGTGCCGATGAAGGCCAGCACCAGGGCGGGAACCGCGAGCAGCCCCAGCTCTGAAAACCCCGGAAGAATCGGGACCAGCACGGGCAATCCGCGGGCGACGTGCCCGACCACGAGCACCCCGTTGCGACTGTCCAGATCCAGTGCCACCACCGCCAGGGTTGCCACAACCAACACCAGCAAGGGCACCAGTCGCACGGCCATGTCGGCGCGTGGACGCGGAACCCCCTTTTGCGCAAGCCAGCGTGCCAGCAGCGTGCGAGAAAAAATCAGCACGCCCATCCCCAGGCCACCCAGCAACAGCGTGGTGGGGTTGGCATTCGGCAACTGCGCCAGGGTCGCAACCGACTGGCCCCAGCTACTTGACTCATGGACCTGCACGCCCAGCAGAAGTCGGGCCTGACTGAGGAGGATCAGCAGCGCGGAGCCGGAGATGAAGCCGCCCACCACCGGGCGGCTCAGCAGGTTGGACAGGAAGCCCAGCCGCAACATGCCAAATGCGAGTACCAGCAAGCCCGAGAGCAGGGCCAACGCGGCGGCCAAGGCAACGTACTGGTTCGTGCCCGGAACAGCAAGCGGACTGAGCAGGGAATAGGTCATGATCGCCGTGATGGCCACCGGCCCGACCGCCTGCGTCATGCTGCTGCCCACCAGCGCATAGGCGATGGCCGGCAAGATGCTTACGTACAGCCCCACCTGCGGCGGCAAGCCTGCCAGCAAGGCGTAGGCCAGACTTTGGGGCAACACGAGTACCGTGACCAAAAGACCAGCAACCAGGTCTGCACTGAGGTGCTCGCGCGGATAGTGGTGCCACCACAGAGGCGGCAGACGCATCGCCTGGTTCAACGCAACTCCTGACTAAGCCGGCAGATGGACGTCAACCGCAACGCGATGGTCTGGCGTCTTGGCGGCGCCAAAGGGCGAGCTACTTGCTCTCACCCAGATCCATGATCAAGCGGCTGGCAAGGTACAAGCGTCGTGGAATCGCGTCGATCAGCACGTACTCAGCCTGGGTGCTGTGGTAGCCAAAGCCCGGCAAACCCAGGCCTTCAATCACGGGCTTGCCGCTCAATGCAGCGGTTGCAGCGTCGCTGCCGCCACCGACCATTGGAAAGATGACCATTTCCGGGCCGACTTCCTTGTAGATGGCCACGGCTTTGTCAACAAGGGCACGACTGCCTGCATCGACGACCCACGCGGGGCGCGTCAGGACCAGTTGCACCTCAATCTGTGCCCCTGGCAATCTCGGCTTCTTGGCGCGAGCCGTCAGCGCTGCCACGGCGGCATCAAGATCTTCCTTGCGGACATAGCGCACATTAGCTTCAATCGAAGCCTCATCGGGAATGATGTTGCGCACCTTGCCCTGTGAGCCGATCGTCCAATTGAAGCGAAACGACTTGGACGGCTGATCCAGATCCAGTGTGCTGAGAACGAAATCAGCAGCCTCCACCATGGCGTTCGTGCCCGAGTCGGGATCGGCTCCGGCATGTGCGGCTTGCCCCTTGATCGTCACCATCGCCCTGGCACTACCCGACATACCGAGTACCATCATTTCACGTATCGCACGGTTGGGTTCAAACGACAGCACCACGTCGCTTTCCTTGGCCAGAGCCTGGATGAGATCACTCGAGCCCGGTGAAGAGTGCTCTTCGTCGGTGTTGAACAGGACGGTGATTGTGGCGAAATTGTCGAAGCCTCGCGCCTTGAGCAGATGCAGGGTGTGCAGTATGACCGCGATCCCGCTCTTGTCGTCCGCAATGCCAGGGCCGAAAGCGCGATTGCCATCCACACGAAACGGCGCCTTGGCGAGGGTGCCCTTCACGTAGACGGTATCCATGTGAGCCATCAGCAGGATGCGGCGTTGGCCCTTGCCGCTGATGCGACCGACGATGTTGTCTCCCGCCTCGCCCGCTAGCGCCTTGTGGCGCGTGACCGAAGCGCCCTGTGCCTTAAGCTCCGACTCCACGTAGCGCCCCGATGCCAGTAGGCCTTCTTCGTTGCCGATGCCGGTCTCGATATTGACCAACTGCTCAAGCGTCTTGAGCACGGACGCTTGTTCGGCGGTGGCTGCTGCCAGCAACGCGTCGTCACGGGTCTGCGACCACGCGGAACTGATGGTCAACAGTGCGGACGCCATCAGGGTGATGGCGTGGATTTTGAAAATACTTCCGGTCTTCATTGTGGTGTTTTCCGCGGTTTGACCACTAAGTCAGGGCTGTTTTCAACGCATGGCCTGGGCGACGGCCACGGTGTATTGGGCCAGCGCGTCAGTCGAGTCGATAACAGGTACCGGCACGTCGGCCTGCCCTATGACCACAGGAATTTCAGTGCACGCGAGCACGATGGCATCCAGCCGCTGCGTCAGCATGTGCTGGATCGCCGCAAGGAGAAGAATTCGCCCTTGCGCCAAATCACCCGCCTTGACGGCGGCAATCCCTGGCATGACCATCGCATCCAGCGCCTCTGCTGAGGCGTACACCCATTCCCATTCATCACCCAGACGATTCGAGTAGATACCGAGATTGGACGTCACCCTTGCGCCCAGCACGCCAACACGCCTGACCTGGGGCGAGAGTTCGCGCAGGCGGGCTGCTACTGCGTCGGCAATGTGCACGATGGGCAGGCTCGTTTGGTCAACAAGCTGGTCGTACCAGTGATGCACGGTATTGCAGGGCATGGCGATCAGGGCGCATCCGTCAGACTCCAGCCGCCGGATCACGTCGATCATGGCCGGGAACGGATCGGGCCCGCTGCCGTCCAGTGAACTTGGGCGGTCCGGTATCTGAGGCGACGAATCCAGCGTTGTCGGAAAGTGTTCCTGGTCACGCTGTGCGGGCGTGGCGTGCACGAGCTTCACCATGAATTCGGCCGAGGCCAGTGGACCCATGCCGCCAAGAACGCCTATGCGCGGCAGCGCAGTGCTTGAAATAGCCATTGAAATCGATCCCTGAGGTTTTAGTGCTGGAGAATTTTTGACAGAAAAAGTTTGGCGCGGTCCGTGCGCGCCTCCATGTTTCCGAAGAATTCGTCCTTGCTGCAGTCTTCGACAATGTGACCATGGTCCATGAAGATCACGCGGTTGGAGACCTTGCGCGCAAAGCCCATTTCATGACTCACGCACATCATGGTCATCCCCTCCTGTGCCAGTTCCACCATGACGTCAAGAACCTCGCCCACCATCTCGGGGTCAAGCGCTGAAGTGGGCTCATCAAACAGCATGCAGATCGGGTCCATCGCCAGGGCTCGCGCGATCGCCACGCGCTGCTGCTGTCCGCCGGACAGTTGCCCTGGGAACTTGTCCTTGTGCGCCGTCAAGCCCACGCGATCCAGATACTTCAGCGCCTGCTTCGATGCCTCCGAGTCGCTGCGACCGAGGACCTTGACCTGCGCGAATATCAGGTTGTCGATGACGCGCATGTGCGGGAACAACTCGAAATTTTGGAACACCATACCGACCCGTGAGCGCAGTTTTGGCAAGTTGGTCTTGGCGTCACCCACAGACACGCCGTCCAGGATGATTTCACCCTTCTGAAACGGCTCCAGGCCGTTGATGGTCTTGATCAAGGTGGATTTGCCCGAGCCCGATGGGCCACAGATGACGGTTACATCGCCTTTTTTGACGGACAGGCTGTTGTCCGTCAAAACCTGAAAGCTGCCGTACCACTTGCTGACGTTTTTTATTTCAATCATTTTGAAGTGCTTTTGGGTTGAAGTTGACGCGCATCAGCGAACAATGGCCATGCGACTCTGCAGGTGCTTCACGCCAGTGGACAGCGTGTAGGCCATGATGAAATACACGACGGCGACAAACAGGTACATCTCCACCAGTCGGCTGTCGCGGTGCGCCACCTGAGAAGCGGCACCCAGAAAATCTGGCATGGACAGCACGTAAACGAGCGACACGTCCTGGAACAGGATGATGGTTTGTGTGAGTAGCAAAGGCATCATGTTTCGAAACGCCTGCGGCAGCACGACGTGTCCCATCAGTTGCCAGTAGGTCAGACCCAGGGCATAGCCTGCCGACAACTGCCCGCGCGGGATCGACTGGATGCCGGCGCGCATGATCTCGCAGTAGTAGCACGCCTCGAACATGATGAAAGTGATGAGGCAGGAGGCCATGGCCCCGACCTTGATCGGTTGGTTCGAGCCCGTGATCCATTGGCCGATATAGGGTACGAGAAAGTAGAACCAGAAGATCACCAGGATCAGCGGCAGGGCGCGAATCAGGTTGACGTAGGCGCCGGCGGCGATGGCCAGTGACCTGAATTTCGACATCCTTGCGATGGCCAGCAGGGTGCCAAAAAAAATGCCGCCGAGCATGGCGTACAGCGTGAGCTGCAGCGTGAACGTCATCCCCGAAAAAATCAGGTAATGCCAGGAGCGGGAGATGACGTCGAAGTCAAAATTGTCAAACATGCGCTGCGTCCTGGTCAGTGGGGGGCATCTTGACCGCCGCCGATCAATCCCGGAACCGCGATCTTTTTCTCAAGCATGCGCATCAATTGACCGACCGTGACATTGACGACGATGTAGATAAGGGAAGCTGCCGTGAAGGCTTCAAACACCTGGAAGGTTTGCGACTCCATGGCCCGCGTGCGGGCTGTCAGCTCCATCAGTCCTATCGTCAGCGCCACCGAGGTGTTCTTGATGATGTTGAGAAAGTCGCTTGTCAACGGCGGAATGATGATTCGCATCGCCTGCGGCAGCAACACATAGCGGTAGGTCTGCGGCACGGTCAGGCCCAACGCCTGTCCAGCCATGCCCTGGCCGCGTGGCAGAGCCAGGATGCCAGCCTTGACTTGTTCGGCAATGCGCACCGACGTATAGAAGGCAAGGCATACGACCGCCGTGAAGAAAGGTGAATTGGGCATTTGCTTCACTGCATCGCCCCATTCGGTGGGAAGCAACTCCGGCAGCACGAAGTACCACAGCAGCATCTGAACCAGCAGCGGGACGTTGCGAAAGATCTCAACGTAAATGTTGCCCGCACGGACCACCCATTGATTTGCAGTGGTGCGCAGTGTGCCAACTACGACCCCTAAGACCAGCGCGATTGTCCAGGCGCACAGCGCCGTCGTCAGGGTCCAGCCGAGACCCGACAACAGCGAGGTAAAGAACGTTCCGCTGCCCTCCGGGTTGGGGTCCCAGAAGACACTCCAGTTCCACTTGTAGTTCATGGGGATAGCCTGATGTCAATGGGCTATTCGTAGTCCTTGGGGTCCGGCGAATCCGTCGGATTCGCCAGTGCCTTCTTCAGGTTGGCGCTCATTGGCATCGACAGGTTGATGCCTTTGGGCGGAATCGGTGCGGTGAACCATTTGGCGTAGATCTTGTCGATTTCCCCGCTCTTGGCAATGGCCTTGACGGCGTCATCGACCACTTTCTTGAAGCCGGGGTCGCCCTTGCGCATCATGATCCCGTAGGGCTCGGTTGACAGCGAGAATTTGGACACGGCGAAGTCAGCGGGCGATTTCGCGTTGGCGATCATGTTGTAGATCAGCACGTCATCCGTGGCGAATGCCACTGCACGCCCGGTCTCCACCATCAGGAACGCTTCTGGCAGGTCTTGTACTCCCGCCACATTGATCCCCAACTGTTTGGCGTTGTTCAGCTCCATCACCACCTTGATGTTGGAACTACCCGATGGGGACACCACACTCTTGCCCTTGAGATCTGCCAGCGCTTCCACATGCTGCGTCTTCTTGAACATCAGCCGCGTGCCGGTGACGAAGGTGGTCGGAGCAAATGCGACCTGTTTTTGCCGTTCTGCATTGTTGGTGGAAACCCCGCACTCCAGATCGACGGTGCCGTTCGAGATCAGTGGAATTCGCGTCGAGGGGCCCACCGGGGTGAGATTCACCTTGAGTGCCGGCATCTTGAGCGCGGCCTTGACTGCGTCAGCGATCTTCAGGCAGATGTCCATCGAGTAGCCGATGGGTTGCTGCTTGTCGTCCAAGTAGGAAAATGGCGCTGCCGACTCTCTGTAGCCCAGCGTGATCGCGCCATCGGTCTTGATTTTTTCCAGTGTCTGGCCTTGTGCGGTGAAAATGGACATGGCCGCAACACCCATGGCCACTTTAAGAAATACTGTCATGTTAAGAGTCCTTTTGAATGAGAGAGTGGTGAATCGACCCGCCAAAGCCCTCGGCGGTACAAACCTTAGGTCGTGATATTATTCCTGTATGTTAACTATTATTCCTTTGGAGAAACTAGGGTGAAACCCTTGAAAGACAGTTCTAAAGCGGTACGAGCGACCAAACCCGTTGCAGCCACCACGGCCCCGCCACTTGCCTTGGAAAAGTGTGTGGGCAGTGCGGTGCGTGCGCTGCGGTTGCGCAACGCACTCACCATTACGCAGGTGGCCGAACTCGCTGGCATCAGCGGCGGCATGTTGTCCAAGATCGAAAATGGTCAGATTTCAGCCGGCATGGACACGCTCAGCCGCGTTGCCAGGGCACTGGGCAGCACCATGGCCATGCTATTCAGAACCTACGATGTGCCCGTGGGTGGCGCGCATCTGGTCAAGCACGGGGAAGGTATGCCGTTTCTGCGCCAGGGAACACGCCCGGGGCATACGTTTCAGCTCGTGTCCTACGACCAGGGACCGACCAAGGCGTTTGACGCGTTCATGGTCACCATCAAGGAGCCCTCCGGAAGTCTGCCGACCGTCGAGCATCCGGGCACAGAACTTATCCACATGCTTGAAGGCGTGATGGAATACCGCAGCGGCCAGACGCTTTATCTGCTGGAGCCCGGTGACACCCTGACGCTGCGCGGCGAAGTGCTGCACGGATTTGAGCGGCTGATTCAGTTGCCCGTGCGCTTCTATTGCACGATTGTCTATACCGGCGCCGATTCATAGACGGCACTTGTCTGTCGTCACCTCGGCCAGGGTGCGGGTCGGGAACGTTGATTTCAACAAGTCCAGTTTGATTCCTCAAAGCAGGATGCGCCGAAAATCTGCGAGGATCTGGCAGAGATAGAGGTTGAAGCGTGCAGCACTCGCGCCGTCAATGACACGGTGGTCCCAGCTAAGACTCAGCGGCAGCATGAGCCGAGGCTGAAAGGCCTTGCCGTCCCACACCGGTTCCATGGTTGATCTGCACACGCCCAGAATCGCCACCTCAGGCGCGTTGATGATGGGCGTGAAGTAGCGCCCACCAATGCCACCCAGCGATGAGATCGTGAAACCCGCGCCGGTCATCTCCGCGGGACTGAGTTTGCCGTCGCGCGCCTTCTTCGCCAGTTCACTCATTTCCTGTGATATTTGGAAAATGCCCTTCTTGTCGGCGTCCCTGATCACGGGCACCACCAGGCCGTTGGGCGTGTCGGCGGCAAAGCCGATGTGAAAATACTGTTTCAGCACCAACTGCTCGCCGTCCATGCTGGCGTTGAAATCGGGGAACTTCTGCAGCGCCGCCACGCAGGCCTTGATAAGGAAAGCCAGCAACGTCACCTTGGCACTTGCGCCATTCGTACCTTTGCCACTGTCCTGATTGGTGGAAACGCGGAAGGCTTCCAGCTCGGTTATATCGGCTTCGTCGTGATTCGTGACGTGCGGAATCATGACCCAGTTGCGGTGAAGATTGGCTGCGCTGATCTTCTTGATGCGCGATCGATCCTTGCGCTCAATCGGACCAAACTTGGCAAAGTCTACCTTGGGCCACGGGATCAGGTCCAGACCCGCACCGCCGCCACCGTCGCTGGTTTTGGCTTGCGCCGCACCCATCATTGTTTGCCGTGTGCCGTTCATCACCGAACGGGTATAGGCTTGCACGTCCGCATCTGTGATGCGACCTTTCAGACCGCTGCCCTTGACTTCATGCAGTGCGACGCCAAGCTCACGTGCGAGCTTCCGAACCGAGGGTGAGGCGTGTGGCAGGCTGATCGGCGCCATGCCAGGATTGTGTGCAGGGGTGCCCTGGCCCAAGGCAGCGACCACGGGTGCAGGGGGTGTCGAAGGCGCGACGGTTGCGTCCACGGCGAGAGATATTTCTGGTGACGCTACCGCTTGAGACGGTCGCTCTGCAGGCGATGACGCAACGACCGCATCCAGCCTGACAATGACCGAGCCCTGCTTGACGTTGCTGCCCAGCGCGACCAGGATTTCCTTGACCACGCCGGCCGCGCTGGAGGGGATTTCCATCGAGGCCTTGTCCGATTCCACCGTGATCAGGCTCTGTTCAGCCCTCACGTTGTCGCCTACTTTGACCATGAGTTCAATCACGGCAACTTCATCGAGGTCACCGATGTCGGGAACCTGAATTTCTATGCTGTGCATCGCTTTACGCTGCCTTCCCGATCGCCGAGCGGTTCACCGATTCGATGGCGCTGGCCGCAATGCTGGCCGCATCAACGTGAAAGTAAGAGCGCAGGGCGGCACGCGTGTCGCTGCGACCGAAACCATCGGTACCCAAAGTGACGTAGCGACTTGCCACTGGCAGGTAGGCACGCACGCTTTCAGGTACCGCGCGCACATAGTCTGTCGCGGCAACGATGGGTCCTTTGCTGCCGTCAAGCAACTCGGCGATATACGCTCGCTCGCTGGCGGCCCCGTCGCGCGCGAGCTCGCTCCAGCTCGTAACGCTGAAGACGTCCGAGCCCATGCCCTGCAGAGCGAGTTGCTCGGCCGCCTTGACGACTTCGGTCAGGATGGCCCCGGATCCCAGCAGCGTGACACGGTCTGCCCCAACTGGCCCGTAGCTGCCGAAATGATAGGCGCCACGCAACACACCTGGAATCGAAGCGTCCGGCAAATCCGGCTGGGCGTAGTTCTCGTTCATCAGGGTGATGTAGTAAAAAACGTCCTTCTGTTCCTGCAGCATCTCGCGCATTCCTGCGTCCAGAATCACCGCCAGCTCACCGGCAAAGGCCGGGTCATAGGCCTTGCAGTTGGGAATGGTTGCTGCCATCAGATGGCTCGTGCCGTCCTGGTGCTGCAGGCCTTCTCCACCCAAGGTGGTGCGGCCCGACGTGGCGCCGAGAAGGAAACCGCGGGACCGTTGATCGGCAGCGGCCCAGATCGCGTCTCCCACGCGCTGAAAGCCGAACATGGAGTAGTAGATGTAGAACGGCAGCATGGCCAACCCATGCACGCTATAGCTGGTGGCGGCCGCAGTCCAACTGGCAATGGCGCCGGCCTCGCTGATGCCTTCTTCCAGGATCTGCCCGTCCAAAGCCTCGCGGTAACTCAGCACCGAGCCGATGTCTTCGGGCGCATAGCGCTGGCCCACGCTGCTGTAGATGCCCACCTGTTTGAACAGGTTGGCCATGCCGAAGGTGCGAGCCTCGTCCGCCACGATGGGCACGATGCGTGAACCCAACTGCGGATCCTTGAGCAGATTGCCCATCATGCGCACAAACGCCATGGTGGTACTCATTTCCTTACCGCCAGCCTGCAGGGCAAACTGCCCGTAGGCGGCAAGAGCGGGCACCGGCACGACATCGCACTTTGTGATGCGCTTGGGCATGGATCCACCAAGTTGCTGGCGATGCTCGCGCAGGTAGGTCATTTCGGCGCTGTCGTCGCTGGGGCGCAGAAACGACAGGTTCGTTGCCTGTTCGTCGGACAGCGGCAGATCGAAACGGTTGCGAAATTCGATGAGGTCGCTTTCGTCGAATTTCTTCTGGCTGTGAGTGGTCATCTTGCCCTGGCCTGCGCTGCCCATGCCATAGCCCTTCTTGGTGTGGGCCAGGATCACCGTGGGTTGCCCCACGTGGGCGGCGGCTGCCGCGTAGGCCGCATGGATCTTGACCAGATCGTGGCCGCCGCGGCGTAGGCGGTCAATCTGCTCGTCTGTCATGCCCTGCGCCAGCCGGATGAGGTCTTCGTTCTGGCCAAAGAAATGGTCCCGGTTGAAGCGACCGTCCTTGGCTGCGAAGGTTTGCATCTGCCCATCGACGGTACTGGCAAAGGCCCGCGCCAACGCCCCGGTGCTGTCGCGGGCAAAAAGGCCGTCCCAGTCACTGCCCCACACCAGCTTGATGACATTCCAGCCGGCACCGGCAAAGAGTTTTTCCAGCTCGTCGATGATGCGGCCGTTACCGCGCACCGGGCCGTCAAGCCGCTGCAGATTGCAGTTGACCACCCAGACCAGGTTGTCCAGCTTTTCACGTGCTGCCAGCGTCAGCGCGCACATGCTTTCGGGCTCGTCCATCTCTCCGTCGCCAAACACGCCCCAGACCTTTCTGCCTTCGCAGTTGAGCAACTGCCGGTGGCTGAGGTAGCGCATGAAGCGCGCGTGGTAGATCGAGCTGATGGGGCCGATGCCCATGGATCCAGTCGGGAACTGCCAGAAATCCGGCATCAACCAGGGATGCGGATAACTCGAGAGACCGCGCGCGCCTTGCTCTGGCGCCGTGATTTCCTGGCGGTAATGCAGCAGGTCGGCCTCGCTTAAGCGTCCTTCCAGGAAGGCGCGGGCGTACACCCCCGGCGCGCTGTGCGGCTGAAAGAAAACGAGATCGCCGCCGTGCGTGTCGTTGCGCGCGTGGAAGAAATGGTTGAAGCCGGTCTCAAACAGGTCGGCAGCGCTGGCATAGCTGGCGATGTGGCCACCGAGTTCGCCGTAGGCTTGGTTGGCTCGTACCACCATCGCCAGCGCGTTCCAGCGCATCAGCGATGCCAGTCGCTCCTCCATGGCCAGATCCCCGGGAAACGGCGGCTGATCCTGCACTGCGATGCTGTTCACATAGGGCGTATTCAACTCGGGTTGCCAGCCGATGCGTTCGAGTCTCGCCAATCTGGCGAGCTCATCCAGAATCTGACGTGCCCGTTCTGGTCCGTGGACGCTGACCATGGAAAGAAATGCGTCGCGCCATTCGAGCGTCTCTGCCGGGTCGGCATCGGGCGCCGAGGAAGTGGGGTTTTGCTGTTGTGTCATAAGGCAAAACTTTAGCGCTTGTGATGCCGCATGTGCTGCCATAATTCGCTGCCAAATATCGGCTTGGCAGCATAATCAATCGGAAAGTCACGACAATGAAGCACATGAATCTGGATGCCATGGATTTGCGCATCCTGGACCAACTGCAGCATGACGGCGCTCTTTCAAATGTTGAGTTGGCCAAGCGGGTCAGCCTGTCGCCATCACCTTGCCTGGCACGCGTGAAAGCCATGGAAAGTGCCGGCGTAATTCAGTGCTACGTCGCCTTGGCCAGCGCTGCGGCGCTGGGACTTGGTCTGACCGTATTCATCTCGATCAGCTTGAAGGCTCAGAGCAAGGAGACGCTGGCGGAGTTTGAGTCCCACATTGACCGGCACAACGAAATCATGGAGTGCTATTTGATGACTGGTGACAGCGATTACCTGCTGCGGGTCGTCGTCAGCGATATGGGCGCGTTGGAGCGCTTCATCTTGGAGCAGCTTTCGCCGATTCCCGGCGTGGAAAAGATCCGATCCAGCTTCGCGCTGAAACAGGTGCGCTACAAGACCGCATTACCGCTGCCACAACAACATTGAGTGCCGACGAGTTACCACTCTGCGCATTTTTCAATGACTCCTATGGGCACAAAAGAGCCACCGCCTCACGGGTTCGGACGCGACTGTCCTTGGGCTGACGTAGGTCAAAAAAGTTAGGCGGCGGCGGCGTGCGTCGGCTGCGCGACCAAGCGCACGCCAAGGGCTGCGCAAACACGGCTGACTGTATCGAAGCGCGGTTCGCTGCCAGGTCGAAGTGCCTTGTATAAGGCTTCCCTGGTGATGCCGGAATCCTTCGCAACCTGCGTCATTCCCCGCGATCGGGCAATATCGCCGAGCGCAGCCGCCAGCAGCGCTGCGTCATTCTCTTCAAGAATGGTTGTGAGGTATGCAGCTACGTCTTCGTCGCTGCTCAGGTACTCGGCTGCATCGAACTCGGGAAGTTCGGAAATTTTTATTCTTTTGGTCATGGTTCAATCCTCCAAACACTTGGCAAGTTCGATTGCCCGACTGATGTCAGTTTGCTGCGTTGTCTTGTCTCCACCTCCAAGCATCACGATGAACACGCCACCCCTTTGGACGTAGTACATACGCCAGCCTGGACCGAAGTGTTCGCGCATCTCGTAAACACCTTCGCCCACCGACTCCACATCGCCCAAGTTGCCGAGTTGTACCTTACGCAAGCGCTTGTTGAGGCGCTGCCGGGTCAGTCCATCCTTCAGACCTTTGAGCCAGTCGGAAAATTTTTCAAGACGTTTTACCGTGAAGGTCATGTTGCAAGTGTAATCGAATGATTACATTCCGTCAAACCAAGCTACAAGCGAACACAAGCGTTTCCGGGCGCAGTTAGATTGACCGTCTGCGCTGCCCCAACAATGAGTTCGCACCCGCTTCACCACCCTTTGCCCGAATCAAGATGTTGGCATCCAGAATGATCGCTTTGTTGCTCATGGCGTCAGTGCTGCAGGTTTCTTGGCCGTGCTTGCCCGTTTGCGGGTGCTTTTGAATTCGGCGACCACGGCGTCCACATCAATGCTCTTCGCTGCCAGCAAGCGGTCCAAAGTCTTGCTGGCCTTCTTCAATGACGCAATGTCGGCCTCGGCTTGGCCATGGGTAGGTATGAAATAGCCAATGGTCTGCCCATGGCGCGTCACCGCGACCGGCGTGCTCGACGCAATGAACTCTGCCATGCCGGCTCGAAATTCCCGAATGCCTACTTTGGTTGTTTCCATCAATCTTCCTTTGAATACAAACCGAGTTTGTGGATCATGGTGTACACAATAAGGCAAAAAGAGCATAGTGGCAACCCCTTCACTTTCAAGGAGATTTGTCATGGATAACACTGCCAGCCAAACCAGCCGGCCACGTGAGCCCTGGAACAAGGGCAAGTTGGTGGGGCAAAAGGCCCCGTTCAAGCTTCGGGAAATCTGGGCGATCCGGGTGTGGCTTCAACTGGAGCACCGCACCAGGGAGTTAGCGCTGTTCGATTTAGGCCTGGACAGCAAACTGCGCTCCTGCGACCTGGTGAAACTTCGGGTGCGGGACATTTGCCACGGCGATCGCGTAGCCGCTCGCGCGACCGTGATGCAGCAAAAGACCTCCCGGCCAGTCCAGTTCGAAATTACGGAGCAGACCCGCATCGCAGTCGCCGACTGGATGAAGTTGCGCAACCTTCATTCGGAGGATTATTTGTTTCCGAGCCGGGTACACGGGTCCCCTCATCTGGGAACCCGGCAGTACGCACGCATCGTCGAAGGTTGGGTGACGCACGTCGGCCTGGATCCATGCGCCTACGGCACCCATTCCATGCGGCGCACAAAGGCCA
Source organism: uncultured beta proteobacterium (assembly GCA_903838565.1). Lineage (GTDB taxonomy): Bacteria > Pseudomonadota > Gammaproteobacteria > Burkholderiales > Burkholderiaceae_C > CAIKVZ01. Next base: position 15,824 of record CAILZB010000006.1, read on the forward strand.
CCCTCATTTACAAGCGCACGAAAAACTTGCGCGCGGTGCAGCTTTTGCTCGGTCATGCCAAGTTGGAGTCCACGGTCCGCTACCTTGGAATTGAGGTAGACGACGCATTGGAAATGGCTGAGGAAACCGACATTTGAAGGAAGCCGGATCACGGTGAGGCCATCGAATCCGTGATCCGCAGCACGTTGAAAACGCATGCCTTTTCCTTGGTCGCCACAAAGTTGTCATTGCGAGCGACTGCTCTGGCACGTCGTGTATGAATTTTCGAAAGAGACCCAACGGCCGCAATCAGCCCTCAAGAGACCCCCACACCGTGAGATTGGGTGCCCGCTTTTCCAATTTAGGGTTACTTTGCAGGTTCAACCGGCCTGCTCCAAAGCTGCCAATCAGACTGGTCATCGCAGCCTGAAAGTCGCAAAGTTGAACTCCTTTCAACTTCAAGGAGTTCAGCATGGAAGAATCGAGCAACAAGTCCCACCACGAACCGTGGAACAAAGGCAAGTTGGTTGGCCAGAAGGCACCGTTCAAACTGAAGGAAATTTGGGCCATCCGCGTACGACTGCAGGTTGAACATCGTGTCAGGGAGTTGGCCATGTTTGACTTGGGACTCGACAGCAAACTTCGGGCTTGCGACCTGGTCAAACTCAAGGTTCGCGACATCTGCCACGGCGCCCAAGTGGCCGCACGTGCCATCGTCATGCAGCAAAAGACCGCAAGACCCGTTCAATTCGAGATTACCGAATCGACGCGGGAGGCAGTGAGCGCATGGATCAAAGACGCCAAACTGCGGGCTGAAGACTTCCTGTTCCCAAGCCGGATCCATGACTCGCCTCATCTGGGAACCCGCCAGTACGCACGAATCGTGGATAGCTGGGTGCGGCAGGCTGGACTCGACCCCGCCTCCTACGGAACGCATTCCATGAGGCGCACCAAGGCGTCTCTAATCTACCGTCGAACCAAGAACCTGCGCGCGGTACAGCTTTTGCTCGGCCACGCCAAAGTTGAAAGTACGGTCCGATATCTCGGCATAGAAGTGGATGACGCTCTGGAAATGGCAGAGGATACGGAGGCTTGACGTTGCCGATGCACCCGGTTCTGGCGTTGCACTGTGTGAGTTCTATCGCACCGGCGAGCGCCAGATTCGACTTTTTGGCGGCGGTTCGAACGCTCGAGGGCGCGCGTTCCGCCGCTGATTGTCAGCTTTCGGGCACCGTGTCCGATGTAGAAAATCGTCGTGGAAATGGGTAACCTGCCTCTCAGGATTTTTGACTGTCTGTCTCTTGAGGGCTGTCAGCGGGCGTAGAGATTTGCGATCTGCCTGCTCCAGACCGGACCTTCACATCGAGGGATCGGCAGGCAGCTTTGTCGTGGTCAACTCGTCAAAGTGGGTAACCGGACTCGACCATAAGCGGGTGCCCATTGGTGGCAGCTTTCGGGCAACCAAAACAGTTTTGTCGCCGAGGCGCCGCAAAGCTGTCGCTCAATTTGGTGCGTCCCTTGCACATTGCCGACCGTAGCGGCGAAGAAGTCTGGGACAGGACTGCAGCCGTCTTCCAAAAAATCATCCTAGGAAATGGTTGCTGCTCCATTGCGGTCGTTGCCGATCTCTGCGGGACTTCTCTGAAGCAGTCATAGAGATTGATGCAAGATTACCGAGCAATTTCAGGGTCAGCGTTGATTGCCGAATTTCGCTAAGACGGCTGCCGACCAGTTTGGTGTTGATGCTGCAAAGTGGACATTCATCGAGGCAGATTCTCGGTAGCGGTCATCCCGCGCCAACAATCCCGCAGGGGGAATTGAATCTTCCGACTTTGCCTCGCAGTTGACGCGGGAACCGATCAGTAATTGAAGGTTTCAGCACAATGCTGGACTTTGCACAGATTCGGTGACCAGTCAGAAATTTCAAGTGGCTTTCAGCGGCGGCGGCAACCGCGACTGCGATGAATCCCTTCAGCCCATGGGACTACGTGTCATAGCAAGCGCAATGGAACATAGAACTTCATCCCGCCCCGCTGAATCAGTAGTGCAACCGCCTCGTTCGCCTGGGCTGCGGCGGAACTGACCTGATTGATGCTGTTCACCGGCTGCGCGTCAACCGCCAACAGCATGTCACCGACCTGCACACCGGCACGTTCCGCTACGCCATCCACGCGCTCTATTAGCAAGGCGGGCGCCGAATTGACGTCGCGCAGATCGTCAGAGTCGGGCGCTCGAAGTGTCAGTCCAAAGTGCACCACAGTGGCTGCTGCTGCTATCTTCGGTACTTTCGGCGCGGGTCCATCGTCCATCCTGGCATGCAGCGTTCGCAGCGCACCCTGACGCCAGACCTCGATGGCGACACTTTCTCCTGGCTTGTACAGTCCCAAGGTTGTTGAGAGATCGCCGGGTGCGTCAATCGAGCGGCCGTTCACCGCCAGCACAACGTCGCCGCCCAGAAGGCCCGCGCGCTGCCCAGCGCCGCTTGGATCAACGTCGCTGACCAAGGCGCCAGCAGGCTTGTCCAGCTTGAACGCCCGCGCCAGCGTCTGATCGACTTCCTGCACACCAATGCTCAGACGGGCGTGACGGACCTGACCACTGCTGAGGATTTGTTGTTCTATGCGCTGGGCCGTGTCGATCGGAATGGCAAAGGACAGGCCTTGGTAGCCGCCTGATTTCGAATAAATCTGGGAATTGATTCCCACCACCTCGCCAATCATGTTGATGAGCGGGCCGCCCGAGTTTCCTGGGTTGATCGCGGCGTCTGTCTGTATGAACGGCACCGGATTATCACCCGGCAACGTGCGCTTTGTAGCGCTGACCACACCAGCGGTGACGGTGCTTTCAAAACCAAATGGAGAACCAATTGCAAGAACCCATTCACCTGCGCGCAGGGCCCGTGGGGGTGCAAGTGAAACTGCCTGCAAGTTGCTAGCGTCAATCTTTAACACAGCGATATCCGTCAGTTTGTCGGTTCCCAATACTTTGGCGCGAAACTCGCGACGATCCGTCAATCGAACCAACACTTCATCGGCGTTCGCCACGACATGGGCGTTGGTCAGAATGACTCCGTCCGAACGCACGATGAACCCCGAGCCCTCGCCCCGAACCGGGAGGCTCATTTGGGGTGGAAGCCCGCCGAAGCGCTTCTGAAAGCCTCTAAGGAATTCACGCATCGGGTCGGACTCCTGCGCAACACCCCCACTGTCCGAATCTCGCATTTCAACGTCGTCGCTTGTTGAAATATTGCGCTTGCCGCTCACACTGATGTTTACCACTGTTGGTGCAAACTTTGCGGCGATCCCCGTCATGTCTGGCAGAGCGGCCGCCAAGCGTTCGGACGCGGGCTCTGTGATTGCTGCCGCAGCGTTGGCGGCGTAGCTGCTGCCGACAAAGGCCAGTGTCATTGCGAGAAGGCCTGAGAAGGCGAATGCAGAGCGGTTCGGGGAGCTGTGATTGGCGTCCATTGTGGTCCGTTGGTGTATCGATTTCTTGATGTTCTTCAAGATGTTTTGAGTTGGAGTAGCCACAACTTGCGTACATGCACTACGACCGAAACTCTGGGCCAGCCGATCGACGCTTTCGTATGCACTGCAGAAGCACACTTGCCATCACCGCTGCCGCGGCCGAGCCTGAGGCGCAAGCTGGGCTTGAAAGCAATTGTGAGAGGCTGTCGAACGCTTCAAAACCTGCTTTCTGGAGATACTCGATCAGGGCGCTCACATCGCTGGCGCGAACTTCTACAGCGTCCTCCATCCGAATCTGCATGGCCTGCCAGCCAGCGCGAAATCTGATCCTGGCGAAGATACCGTTGGCCACAGCCAGCAGCGCAAATACGCCCAGTGGATGCAGCAGTTGCTCCAGCAGCCGCGCTCGCTCGGCCGGGGCGGCAGTCTCATAGACCTGACCCACCAACTGCGCCAGCATCTGGTTCTGTACCGGCGGGGATGCGCCTTCGTAGACTTCTCCGACCAGTTGCGCAACCGGTATGTTGCACGCCACGCTTTGCCTTTGCAGGGTCGGATTTGTCTGCAAATCAATTTTTGTGTTTTTCATAGGAACTCGCTCCTGTTCTGAGGAAACGCCGTCTGGCTGGCGATTGCGAAAATCGATGACGCAGTTCAGTCTGGTGGCAATGGGTATCGGAATCGTGTTTGAAAGCGAAGCCTGGGTAAATTTGTGTCGCCGTGTGTCAACGGCGCAGCGTCTTGAACCGCAGATGCAGATCCAGCGATTCACCCTGCTCCAGTCGCATCGTGTAAGAGCACCGAACGTCGCCCAGATTCGCGATGACGTGGTAGGTTCCGGCGGGAAGAGGAACGTCGAGCAAGGGACCCGCAGCTGCGATGGTGAGCACCGAACGGCCCTGCAGGTCGTCGATTTGCACCGCAAGCGGCGAGCGCGCATACAGGCGAGTGGCAATCGAATGTAGCGAGCGCAAGCGGCGTAACGTGGACTCAAACAGTCCGTCCGCGCCGCTTGCGCCTTCAGAATGGATCACCAGGCGCGCGTTGTTCGGCGTGTCGACGTTCACGTCAAGACTCCTGCGGATGAATCGCGATAGTCGTCTTCGCGCCGGTTCCTCGCGCGCCTCATCAGCACGGTGACCAGCAGCGCAGCGGCACCAGAACCCGCCAGCGCGGGTGAGGCCACCAACAGTTGGGCCAAACCATCGACGGCTTCAACACTGACCTGCTGCAGGTAGTTGACCAAGGCGATCACATCCGCGGAGCGCACCTTCTGGGCGTCGTCGAGTTGCACGTGCAACTGTGGCCAGCCGCCGCGAAAGCGTATCCCGGCGAAGATGCCGTTGGCCACGGCAACCAGCGCCAGAACGCCCAACGGCCTGAGAAGTTGCTCCAGCAAGCGACCCTTTTCCATCGGCGGTGCAGCTTCATAGACTTCGCCAACCAGTTGCGCCACGGTGAGTTCACTGACCTGCTGGTCCGCTGCGTTCATGGCTGAAGTCGGTGTTGTGTTGTTGAGGTTCATGACTTGATCCTTTCATGCGTGCGATGCGCTGTTGCCCGGGACGATGGCTTAGAAAGCCACTTTCAAGCCGACCGTGTACTGGTCAACGTTGGGCTTTGCGCCAAAGGCATCGGCCCGGTAGCGTTCGACCTCACTGCGCAACGCGACGTTGCTGGTCAGCGCGTATTGCGCGCCCAGACCCAGCTTGAGGCCGTTACCGCGGCCGTCGCCATTGCTGGTGTTCAAACTGGCGTGGGCAAGGCCCATGCGCCCGAGCAAGGACCACTTGTCGCTCAGCGGTGCGGTGGCGACGGCGTCCAGGTACTCGGCGTGGCTGTTCACCCTACCGCTGGCATTGTCAATGTGGCCCAGGTCGGCGACACCGGCCTCCAGCGCGAAATAGGGACTGAACTGATAGCCTGCGAAGAGCTTGCCGCTCAGGCCCGAGCCGTCTCCAGTCACACCGTTCACGCTGTCCTGAAAGTGTGGCGCTCCCAGGCTCGCACCGGCGTAGACGCCTTCGGCTTGCGCGCCCACGGAGCACAGACAAGCCAGAGTTATGGCTGCGGCGAACAGGGGTTTGAAAGTTTGCATTTGCATGATGAATTTCCCTTTTGAATCACGCATCGACATTGATGCGATGGGTTGATCTTCTAGGGAGGGCGATGCGCCTGTGTGTCGAAACGAAGTGCCTGTATGTCATTTGAAACAGAGCGTCGTGGCACACGTGCAAACCTCCCTCAGCGCTTTCGGGGGTTTGGCGCCTGCACGCGGCGCGATGCGGCTCAGGCCATCAACTGCGCCAGAGTACGCGCCAGTTCGGCTCGCTGCAACGGCTTGGTCAGCACCGTGGTCACACCAGCAGACGCCGCGCGCGCCGCCAGCAGCGCGCCGCCATAGCCGCTGACCAGCAGCACCGGAAGATCCGGGGCGAATAGCCTGAGCTTTCGGGTCAGTTCGGTCCCATTCATCCCCGGCATCACTTCATCTGTGATCACCGCCGCGAAGCGTGGCGGCTGTTCGCTCAGCATCTTCAGCGCTTGCATCGGATCACTGGTGCAGACCGGCTCATAGCCGAGCCCCGCGAGCATTTCCTTGGCCATGACAAGCAGATCAGGCTCGTCATCGAGCACGAGCAGCGCCTGCCCTGCGCCGCGAGGGGCCACTGCCAGTGAGGGTGCCAGCGGATCCAGCGCATCGGCGCTTTGCGCAAAGTACAGGACAAATCGTGCACCTTGGCCTGGCGGGCTTTGCACGTCGATCGCGCCTGAAAACTCGGCCATGACGCCGTGCACCACGGCTAGGCCCAGGCCCGTGCCACCGCCGGCGCCGCGCGTTGTGAAGAACGGCTCAAACAAACGTTCCATCGCTGGCGCACTGATGCCTGTGCCTTGATCGGACACGCTCAAGGCCAGGTACTCACCTTCATGAAGTTGGCTGTGTGACAACACTCTCATCTGCGGCACGTGCAGTGCATCCAGTCCTACGCTGAGCATGCCACCGCCGGGCATGGCCTGCAAAGCGTTCGTGCACAGATTCAATACGGCCTCGTAAGCCTTGGTCGGGTCGCCCCGCACGCGCGCCCCTTGGGCTTCGAGACGACGCTCCAGCACAACACCCGGGGGGAGCGCGGCAGCCAGCAGGTCCAGCACCTCCTGCACGATCGGTTCAAGCTCGAACACGATGGCCTGGCGTGCGCCACTGCGACCAAAGACGAGTATGTGTTCCACCAAGGCCCGTCCGCGCAGTGCCGCCTGCAACACCTTGTCCAGATGGCGCGCCTGCGCACTTCCCGGCGCTGCAGCGTCCTGCGCCATCTCGCCAAAACCGACGATCGCCGCGAGCACATTGTTGAAGTCATGCGCCACGCCGCCGGCCAGCGCGCCCAGGGATTCGAGTTTGCTGCTGCGCGCCAGCTGCGCTTGCAGCGCCTGCTGGGCCTGGGTGCGACGCCGTTCGGCCCGCAGCACGAAGACCATGGACGCCAGCATGACGGCAAGCACCAGCGCCAACGACGCTGCCGTCAACTGGGCGGCCTGGCGCCAGCCTGCAAGCAAAACGTCAAGGTCACGCGTCAACATCACTTTGAGTCCGTAGCGGCTCAGGCCATGCAGCGCGACCAGGTGCTCGCTTCCATCGCGAAAGCGCCGCAGCTCCAGACTTTGTGAAGTCGCCAGGCGCTGTGCCACGCTGGCCTCGTCGAGCTTGGGTGCATCGGGAACGGATACCGCTAAGCGCACGCCGTCGCTGCGAAACACCGCCATGCGTGCATCTGCCGCAGGCGTGGCCGCCGGAAACGCCCCCAGCAAACTGCCGGCAGGCATGGCTGCCAGCACCCAGCCGCGGGTGCCGGCGCTCTGGAAGCGGCTGGCCAGCGCCACCAGGCTGTCGTTCGTCACGTGGTCCGTGAAGGGTCGGCTTACCGCGACCGCGTCGTCGCTCAGTTGGTCCAGGGCCGGCGTGAACGAGGCAAGTTCCGGCATAAGCGTCTTGTCCGAGACCGTCAGCAGATGCCCGTCACTGCCGACCAGCCAAAGCGTTCGCACCAGTGGCATGAGGTCGGCGCGGGTGCGCAGTGCGTGCGTCGCCTCTCCCCCTTGCAGCGGCAGTCGAGTTTCCAGCAGCTCGGCGCGCAGCGCGCCCATGCCTTCTTCCACGCCCTGCAAACCGCGGCTCAATTCGTCCGTCAGGGCAAGCGACAAAAGGCCCAATTCGCGCGTCTTGTTCTGCAGCGCATCGCGGCGCTGTTGCCACAGACTGGCGGCAGCCAAGGCCGCCGTGGCCAACACCAGCGCCAGTGCGATCCACCAAAGTCGCGACAAATTGGAGCGGGACTGATGCGGAACGGAATTCATGCGGGACTTGTCTCCAGGGCTGTGGTCGATAATGGCAGCACAGTCACAGCATAGTCTCCGCGCCGCCCTGAATGAACACCCCGACCGCTCCCCACATCCTGGTGATAGACGACGACGCCAGCGTTCGTGAAATGGTGAGCGAGTACCTCAGCGCCAACGACATGCGTGTAAGCGCCGTGGCATCGGGGCGCGAGATGTTTGAAGCGGTCGAGCGCGAGGCCATCGACCTGGTGCTGCTGGACCTGAAACTGCGCGGCGAGGACGGCATGCAGCTGGCACGCAGCCTGCGCGAACGCGCCACACTGCCCATCATCCTGCTCACCGGACGCAGCGAAGAAGCCGATCGCGTGATGGGGTTGGAGTTGGGCGCCGACGACTACGTCACCAAGCCATTCAGCCCGCGCGAGTTGCTGGCGCGCGTGCGCGCCGTGCTGCGGCGCTACCAGGTGCAGGCCACGCTGCCCGAGCGCGACCACACGCGCAGGGCTTTTCGTTTTGCGGGCTGGGAGTTCAACCTGCGCACCCGGCGACTGGTCTCGCCCGCAGGCGTTTCGGTGGAACTGTCCAACGGCGAGTTCAGCCTGCTCAGTGCGCTGTGCCGTGCGCCAGGCCGGGTGCTCACGCGCGACCAGTTGCTCTCCATGTCGCGCCTGCATGAAGCCGAGGTCTATGACCGCAGCATCGACGTGCAGATTCGCCGCCTGCGGGTGAAGATCGAAGTTGATGCGGCCAGCCCCACGCTCATCGTCACCGAACGCGGCGCGGGCTACCGCCTCGCCAGCGAAGTGGAAACGCTGTACTGACACGCCAGGCCCGGCGTCAGCCTCAAAACCCATCACTTCAGGACCACGACGTCCCAACGTCCCGCCACATTCTTGAGCAACTGGTTCAGCGCCGCCAACTGCCGGTTGCGCACGCCCAGCCAACTGCTCTCGCTGCCCAGAGCCGCGGTCTGCGCGCTCACCACGTTGAGGTAGCTCATTGTGCCGGCGCGGTACTGGTCCAGCGTGATCTCCAGGTTGCGCTGCGCCGCCTGCAGAGCCTGGGCCTGAAATTGAACTTCGCTTTGCAATTGTTTGGCCAGCACCAGGTTGTCTTCCACCTCCTGCAAGGCGCTCAGGACGGCTTGACGGTAATTGGCGCTGGCTTGCTCGGCGCTGGCGCGCGCTTGCGCGCTGGCCTGCTGACGCGCTCCGCCGTCGAAGATCGCCTGCGCCAGCGTCGGCCCCAATGACCAGAACAGGTCGGGCGCGCTCAACAGTTGCGACAGCGAGGTATTGCGGTAGCCTGCGCTGGCAGACAGGTTGAGCGCCGGGAAGTAGGCCGCGTCGGCGACGCCGATTTGTGCCCAGGCCGCGGCCACGCGGTGCTGCGCGGCGGCGATATCGGGCCGGCGCTGCAGCAGTGTGCTGCTTAGCAACTGTGGCACTTCCGGCGACGTGGGTAAAGAAGTAGCGCGCTCCAGCGTCAGCGCCGAAGGCGCCACGCCCAGCAACACCGCGAGCGCATGCTCCGCTTGCGCGCGCTGCGCCTCCAAATCGGCCAGTTGTGCCTGCGTGCTGCTCAGTTGCGTCTGCGCCTGCAGCACGTCGGTGCGCGCGGCCACACCGCCGTCGTAGCGCGTCTGCGTGAGCTCCAGCGATCGCTGGTAGGCCTGCACGCTGCGTTGCAGCAGCGCGCTTTGAGCCTCCGCCGTGCGCAGGGAAAAGTAGCTCTGCGCCAGCAGCGCCTGTGCTGAAAGGCGCGCCGCAGCGAGGTCGTCCGCGCTGGCCTGCAGCGCGCTTTGTGCACCACTGCTGGCCTGCGCCAGACGCCCCCATAAATCGACCTCCCAGCTGGCGCTGGCCGAGAGCGCCACCGCATTACTCGGGTTGCGCGCGGCGGTTGGCGTGGTTGCCTCGGGTGTGGCGCTGCGCGTGTCGGTCAGACCCGCGGACAGCGTGGGCCAGAACGCGCTGCGGCTGGCTTCAAAGACCGCGCGGGCGCTGGCCAGCGCAGCCGCGGAGACCTTCAGGCTCTCGTTGCCCAAAAGCAGACGTTGCTCAAGTTCGTCCAGCACCGGATCGTGGAATAGCGTCCACCAGGCGTCTGGCACCGGCATCGTCAGCGCGGCACGCTGCCATTCGCCACTCTCCTTGAACGCCGCCGCTTGCGGCATGGGCGGTGCTTGCACTTGCGTTGCGGCGCAGCCTCCGAGCGCAAGCGCCAGCAGTGCGGCCAGGACCGTGCCTGAGCCGAGGTATGTTGATGAAGGGGGGAGGTGCATGTCAATCATCCTGGTCAAACGTTGGCGCTCAGGGCGCTGACTGTAGGCTTGCGGCGACGGCGCAACCGGTCCATGCAGACGAACACCACGGGCGTGGTGTAAAGCGTGAGTAACTGGCTAAGAATCAGTCCGCCCACGATGGCGATGCCCAGCGGCTGACGCATTTCAGCGCCGTCGCCCGTGCCCAGCGCCAGCGGCACGGCGCCAAAAATCGCCGCCACCGTGGTCATCAGGATGGGTCGCAGGCGCAGGCTGGCGGCGCGCAGTATCGCCGCGCCCGCACTGGCTTGGCCGCTGCGTTGGCGCGCGATAGCGAAGTCAATCATCATGATGGCGTTCTTCTTCACGATGCCTATCAACAGGATCACGCCGATGAGCGCAATGATGGAGAACTCACTCTTGAACAGCATCAGCGCCAGCAGCGCACCCACACCCGCGGACGGCAGCGTCGAGAGGATGGTGACGGGGTGGATCAGGCTTTCGTACAGGATGCCCAGCACCAGGTAGATGGTCACGATGGCCGCGGCGATGAGCAGCGGCTGCGAGGCCAGCGAGGTTTGAAATGCATTGGCCGTGCCGGCAAAGCCGCCGCGCAGTGAAACGGGAACACCCAGTTCTGCCATGGCCACATTGATCGCCAGCGTGGCCTGAGATAGGGAAACGCCCGGTGGCAAGTTGAAGCTGATGGTGGAGGCCGGCGCACCACTTTGGTGGTTTACCGCCAGAGGTGTATTCGTGGTCTCCACGCGGGCAATGGAGCTCAATGGTACTTGCGCCCCTGCATTGCCGCTGACGTAAAAATGCTTGAGTGTCTGCGGATCTTGCAGGAACTCAGGGGCCAACTCCATCACTACGCGATATTGGTTCAGCGGGTTGTAGATCACGCCCACTTGGCGCTGACCGAATGCGTCGTTCAGCGCCGTGTCTAAGGTGCTCATGCTCACGCCCAGACGCGCAGCGGCGTCGCGGTCCACCACCAGCGAAGTCTGCATGCCTTTGTCCTGCTGATCGGTGCTGACGTCGGTGAGCTCCGGTAACTGAGAAAACGCATTGCGCACGCGCGGCTCCCAGGTGCGCAGCACGTCCAGATCATCGGCCTGCAGCGTGTACTGGTACTGCGCGTTTGACTGCCGCCCGCCCACACGAATGTCCTGCACCGGCACAAGAAACAAGTTGGCTCCAGCCTCGTGTGCGAGCTTGCCCCGCAGCCTTGCCACCACCGCGTCGGCCGACATACGACGCTCGGCCAGCGGTTTCAGGGTGATGTAGAAATTGGCCGAATTGCTCTGACCGCCGCCGGTGGAGCCGCTGACGTTGACCACGGCCGGATCGGCGGCGACGATCTGCAGGAAGCGGTCCACGCGCGCCTGCATCATCTGGAACGAGCTGCCCTGGTCAGCCTGGACGCCGCCCATGATCACGCCCGTATCCTGCTGCGGAAAGAAGGTCTTCGGGATGACGGTGTAAAGGTAGACGTTGAGCGCCACCACCGCCGCCAGCGACGCCAGCGCCAGGGGTTGATGGCGCAGCGTCCAGATCAACGACTGCCGATAGCCACGCGTAACGCTGCGGCCCAGAGAGCTCAGTGCCCGGCCGAAGCGGCCCGGTGCGTGCTTCTCGGTGCGCGTCTTGAGCAGCATCGCGGCCATCATGGGCGTCGTGGTGAGCGATACCAGCATGGACACCAAGATGGCCGCGGTGAGCACCACGGAAAACTCGCGGAACAGTCGCCCCACGACGCCGCCCATGGCCAGCAGCGGAATGAATACCGCCACCAGCGACAGGCTGATGGAGAGCACGGTGAAGCCGATTTCACGCGCGCCCTTGAGTGCCGCTTGCCGCGGCGTCTCGCCCTGCTCGATGTAGCGCGTGATGTTCTCCAGCACCACGATGGCGTCGTCCACGACAAAGCCCGTGGCTACGGTCAGCGCCATCGCTGAAAGGTTGTCCAGGCTGTAGCCGCACAGGTACATCACGCCCAGCGTGCCGCACAGCGACACCGGTACCGCCACGGCGGGCAGCAGCGTGGCGCGCCAGTTACGAAGGAATAGCATGACCACCAGGATCACCAGGCCGGTGGCCACGCCCAGCGCGTTCTCAACAGCCAGCAACGAGGCACGAATCGTGGGCGTGCGATCGCTCAGGATGTCCAGATTGATTGACGGCGGAATGGAAGCCTGCAGGCGCGGCAGGATGGCGCGCACGCGCTGCACGGTTTCGATGATGTTGGCGCCCGGCTCCTTGAGCAGGAACAGCGAAATAGCCGGCTTGCCATTGGCCACGCCGTAGTTGCGCACGTCCTGCACCGAGTCGCTGACCTCGGCCACGTCGCGTAGGCGCACGGCCGCGCCATTGCGGTAGCCAAGAATCACCGGCGCATATTCGGCCGCGTTGCGTGCTTGGTCGTTGGCGCCGATTTGCCAATAGTGCCCCGCTTCTTCCAGCGCGCCCTTGGGTCGGTTACCGGTGGTGGCAGTGATGGCCAGGCGTACGCTGTCCAGTGCGATGCCTTGAGCCGCCAGCTTGTCCGGGTTCAGTTCCACGCGCACCGCAGGCAGGGCCCCGCCGCCAATCGTCACCTGGCCCACTCCCTCTACCTGGGACAACCGCTGCGCCAGCACGGTGGATGCTGCGTCGTACATCTGGCCGCGCGTCAGCGTGCTGGACGTGAGCGTCAGGATCATGATGGGCGCTGCCGCCGGGTTCACCTTGCGGTAGGTGGGGTTGCTGGGCATGCCCGTGGGCAGCATTGTGCGCGCCGCGTTGATCGCGGCCTGCACGTCGCGCGCCGCACCGTCGATGTCGCGGTTCAGGTCGAACTGCATCGTGATGTTGGTGGACCCCAGGGATGAACGCGAAGTGATTTCGGTCACGCCGGCAATGCTGCCCAACGCGCGCTCCAGCGGTGTGGCCACCGTGGCGGCCATGGTGTCGGGGCTGGCGCCGGGCAGCGAGGCGCTGACCGAGATCGTCGGGATGTCGATCTGTGGCAGGGGTGCGATCGGCAAAAGGCCGAACGCCAGCATGCCCGCCAGCGCCACGCCCAGCGTGATCAGCGTGGTGGCGACGGGGCGCGCAATGAAGGGCGCGGAGATATTCATGCCGCGGCGCGCCGCTCGCGCCAGGCGTGGAGGCTTTGCACCAGCTGGGCAAAACCCAGGTAGATCACCGGCGTGGTGAACAACGTGAGCAACTGGCTCACGATCAGTCCGCCGACCATGGTGACACCCAACGGATGGCGCAGTTCATGGCCGGCGCCGGTGCCCAGCATCAGCGGCAGCGCGCCCAGCAGCGCGGCCATCGTGGTCATCAGAATGGGGCGAAAGCGCAGCAGGCACGCCTGGTGGATGGCAGCGCGCGGGCTCTTTCCCTCTTCGCGCTCGGCGTACAGGGCGAAGTCGATCATCATGATGGCGTTTTTCTTGACGATGCCGATCAACAGCACGATGCCGATAATGGCTACCACCCCCAGGTCCAACCCGGCGAGCAGCAGTGCGAGCAAGGCGCCCAGCCCAGCTGAGGGCAGCGTGGAGAGGATGGTGATGGGGTGGATATAGCTCTCATACAACACGCCCAACACGATGTACATGGTGACCACCGCGGCCAGGATGAGCAGCAGTGTGCTGGAGAGCGAAGCGCGAAAGGCTTCGGCAGCTCCCTGGAAACTGGTCTCCACGCTGGGAGGCAGATCGAGCTTGACTTCTTCCGCCTTGATCGCGTCCACCGCGGCGCCCAGAGACGCGCCGGCGGCAAGGTTGAACGACAGCGTGGCACTGGGAAATTGCGCCAAATGGTTGATCGCCAGCGCCGCGGGCTTCTCCGCGATTTGCGCCACCGAAGTCAGCGGCACCTGCACGGTGCTCACCACGCCGCTGGCACTCACGCTGGCGCCGGGGATGTACAGACCAGCGAGTGCACCCGGACCCCGGCGGAATTCATTCGCCGCCTCCAACACCACGCGGTACTGGCTGGATTGGGTGTAGATGGTGGAGATCAGGCGCTGGCCAAAGGCGTTGTACAGCGCCGTGTCTATCGCTGCCACCGTCACGCCCAGCCGTCCCGCCGCTTCGCGGTCGATTTGCACGTAGGCCTGCAGTCCCTGGTCCTGCAGGTCGCTGGCCACGTCCACCAGTTGCGGCAGCGTCTTGATGCGCTCCAGCAGCCGCGCCGTGGAACTGGCCAGGGCGTCAGAGTCGGGTGAGCTGAGCAGGAACTGGTACTGTGTTTTGGAGACGCGGTCTTCAATCGTGAGGTCCTGCACCGGCTGCATGAAGGCCGTGATGCCGGGCACGTGCGAGCTGGCGTCATTCAAGCGACGGATGATCTCGGTGGCGGAGGCTCGGCGCTGCTCGAAGGGCTTGAGCGTGAGTTGCATGCGACCCGTGTTGAGCGTGGGGTTGGCGCCGTCCACGCCGATGAAGGACGCGAGATGCTCGACGTCGGGGTCCCGCATCATCACCTCGGCCAACGCCTGCTGACGCGCGGCCATGGCGTCGAACGAAGTGGTTTGCGTGGCTTCGGTGATGACCTGAATCAGCCCCGTGTCCTGCAGCGGAAAGAAGCCCTTGGGAACGACGACATACAGGCCGACAGTGGCGACCAGCGTGAGCGCAAACACGCCCAGGGTAGCGCGCGGGCGGTCAAGCACCCAGTCCAGCGCACGCCCGTAGCGCGCCACCGTGTGGTCAAACGCCGCGCCAAACCAGGTACCCAAGCGTGAGTGGCGGCGCTCGCGCTCGGGCTTGAGCAACCGGGCGCTCATCATGGGCGTGAGCGTCAAAGACACCACGGCTGAAATCAGGATGGACACCGCCAACGTGATGGCAAACTCGTGGAACAGCCGTCCCACCACATCGCCCATGAACAGCAGCGGAATCAGCACCGCGATCAGCGACACCGTGAGCGAAATGATGGTGAAGCCGATCTGCTTCGAGCCCTTGAAGGCGGCCTGCATGGGCGAGTCGCCTTCCTCCACAAAGCGCGAGATGTTCTCGATCATCACAATCGCGTCGTCGACCACGAAACCGGTGGAAATCGTCAACGCCATGAGCGTGAGGTTGTTGATGGAAAAGCCCGCCAGGTAGATCACACCAAAGGTGCCCACCAGCGACAGCGGCACAGCCACGCTCGGGATCACGGTGGCGCTGGCGCTGCGCAGGAACAGGAAGATCACCAGCACCACCAGCGCCACCGACAGCAGCAGCTCGAACTCAGTGTCATCCACCGAGGCGCGAATGGTGGTGGTGCGGTCGGCGATGATCTGCACGTCCACCGACGCGGGTAAGGCGGCCTTGAGCTTGGGCAACAGCGCTTTCACGCGGTCCACGGTCTGGATGACGTTGGCGCCGGGCTGGCGCTGCACGTTCAGGATCACGCCTGGCGTGCGGTCCGACCAAGCCGCCAGGCGCAGGTTCTCGGCGTCGTCGACGATCACGGCCACGTCCTGAAGGCGCAGCGGTTTGCCATTCTTCCAGGCGATCACCAGGTTCTGGTATTCGGAGGCCGACTTGAGCTGGTCGTTGGCGTCGATGGTGGAGGCGCGTTGCGCGCCGTCGAAGCTACCTTTGGCCTGGTTCACGTTGGCCGCAGCGATGGCGCTGCGAACATCGTCCAGCGACATGCCCAGCCCCGCCAGCATGGCCGGGTTCGCCTGTATGCGCACGGCGGGGCGGCGTCCACCGGCGATGCTTACCAGCCCCACGCCGTCGACCTGCGAGAGCTTGGGCGCGAGCCGGTTTTCCGTGAGATCGTGCAGCTTGATCACAGGCAGCGAAGGCGAGGTGACGGCAATCGTCAGCACCGGTGCATCCGCAGGGTTGACCTTGCTGTAGATCGGCGGCATGGGCAGGTCACTGGGCAGCAGATTCGTTCCCGCGTTGATGGCCGCCTGCACTTCCTGCTCGGCCACGTCCAGCGACAGGCCCAGCGAGAAGCGCAGCGTGATCACCGAGGCGCCGCCCGAGCTGGTTGACGTCATCTGATTCAGTCCCGGCATCTGGCCAAACTGGCGCTCCAAGGGAGCGGTCACGGTAGTGGAAATCACATCTGGACTGGCACCCGGGTACAGCGTAGTGACCGCCATCGTCGGGTAATCGACTTCGGGCAGCGCCGACAGCGGCAGCAGCCGGTACGCCAGCAGCCCGGCCAGCAAGATCGCCAGCATCAGCAGTGACGTCGCGACCGGTCTTTCGATGAAGATGCGCGATGGATTCATCGGGCGGCTGAGGCGGCTACACCAGGCCTGTGACTGCCCCATGCGCCGCTGGCGGCGCTGGCGGGACGGGATGCGCCACGCTGGGCGCCCGCGGTGGCACCGGCGCGCTGGTTCGGGTCGGAGGCAATGACCTCGACCCGGGCACCGTCACGCAATCTATCCACACCGTCCACCACCACCTTGTCACCCGGCTGCAACGGCCCCTCCACCGCCATCCAGTCGCCGTCGACCGCGCCGGGCTTGATGACGCGCGTGCTCACCGTGTTGTCGGCCTTCACCACGTAGACGTAAAAGCCCTGCGTGCCGCGCTGCACCGCCGCCTGCGGCAGCGCCAGCACATTCGCCAACGTGTCCAGCTGCAGGCGCACGCTCACTGCCTGATTCGGAAAGAGCGCGTCGTCGGCGTTGGGGAACAGCGCCTTGACTTTGATGGTGTCGGTCGTCGCATCGATGGCGTTGTCCAGCGTGGCCACGCGGCCCAGCGCCAGGCGCGTCGTGCCGCTGCGCTCCCAGGCCTCGACTGGTATGGCGTGGTGCGCCAGAAGGTGCGCATTGATAGTCGCCACATTCGCCGCGGGCACGGAAAAAATCAGCGCGATGGGACGCGTTTGCGTGATGACGACGATGCCATTCGCGTCCGTGGGTTGCACCACATTGCCCAGGTCGGCCTGTTTCAATCCCGCGCGACCGGAAATCGGCGCGTTGACATGGGTATACGAAAGTTGCAGGCGCGCGCTGTCCACTGCCGCCTGGTCCTGCTTGACCGTGCCCTCGAGTTGCCCCACCAGCGCCGCTTGCGTGTCGAGTTGCTGCCGGGGTATCGCGTCCTTGGACAGCAGATCGCGGTAGCGTGCCAAATCGACGCGCGCACCGTCGAGTTGTGCGCCGTCGCGCGCCAACGCGCCCTCGGCTTGGCTCAAGGCCGCCTGAAACGCGCGCGGGTCGATCTGGGCCAGCGACTGGCCCGCGCGGACCTGCTGGCCCTCATTGAAGTTCAGGCTTTGCAGCACGCCGCTGACCTGGGCGCGCACCACGGCGGTGTTGGACGCGGCCATGCTGCCGATGGCGTTGAGCGTGACACGTACGTCCTGCCGCCGCACAGTCTGCACCGACACCGGCTGTGCCGCCATGGTGCCGCCAAAACGCCGTCCGTCGGCGCCAGCGCGCCCCGGGGCCGCTCCGGTCGAATCCGCGCTGTGCCAATGCCACCACCCATAGCCCAACGCAACCGCCAGACCGAGCACGACGACCAGCATCCAGGGACGCGCGCGTCCGGACGCGGCTTCGCAGGACCCATTTCGGCAACACCGCTCTGTGGTGTTTCGAGCCGCCGGTGATTTCATATTCATCTGGATCCGATCAAATATTGCTGTCGTACTACCTGCCACGGCATCTTCGCGGGACGGCACAGGAGCCTTCAAGCATGCCAGCGAATGCTGCACGCGTTGGCAGCCGATTGTGTTTCAGTGGAGGCGCTGCGCTGTGTCAAGTGAAATCTGTGACGCTGCCTTTTCCGTTCTTTACAAAAGACTCATCTTGTGCCCATCGTCGTCTCACTTAGGTTCATTTTCCTTTAAATTAATAGGTTGAAATCAGGCCTATTCACCTATCTTTACGTTGCTTTACTGAGCCCATATGCAACCCTCTGAATATGGGAAAACTGGATCAGTTCGAGCGCACCTATTTTTACCCATCAGATACGTCGCCTTCACATGGATCCACAACAATGGCCAGCAGCCCGGACGAGAGCGTCAGCATCGATTTGCTACTGATTTTTTCGTGAACGATCCATCTGGTTACCCCTCGTCGACTGACTAAACGGCCCATCCAGCATGTCCAAATCGCAAAACCAAAGTCACTCCAAAAGGTTCGCGATTACAGCTTCCGATCGATACCTGGAAGTCTTCAATGCTTTTGTGAGTGCTGGCTGGGAACCGATCAAGTTATTCACGGTGCCCACAAGCGGGTTTCTGAACGATAACAAAGCCGTGATTGCGCGTGCCCAGAAGCTCGGAATGGAAATTCAGATGTCGCGGCTTGACAATGCCTCGTTAGCAGGTCTGGCGCGAATTGAATGTGACTTATTGGTCGTGGCCAGCTATGACTGGCGGATCGGGCGATGGCAGGACTACATACCAAGGGCGATAAATTTCCATCCATCTCCGCTACCACGGTATCGAGGACCGTATCCGCTGGTTCGGGCCATTCTGGATGACCAGACTGAATGGGGTGTCACTTGTCACAAACTGGCCGCAGAATTTGACCAGGGCGACATCTTGGCGCAAAGGGTTTTTTCCTTGACTGCGCACGAATGCCACGAAAGTCTTGATTTGAAAACACAAATGGCAATGTCCCGGCTGGCGCTTGATGTGGCTCTGAACTTCGAAAAACTCTGGTCTGAAGCCACTCCGCAGGGCGACGGGAGCTATGTCGGAATCTGGACGGACAATGAGCGCACGCTTGACTTTGGACAGACCACTTCGGCCTTGGATCGTCAACTGCGTGCGTTCGGGAATTTCCAGTGCATCGCCGTACTCCATGGGATACAGTTTCACATACAGCAAGCTGTGGTCTGGCCAGAAAAGCATTCTCTGCCGCCTGGAACGGTCGTGCTTTCATCCTCTGTCCGCATGGTTGTATCCTGCCTTGATGGTTTTGTCGGAATCACTCGATGGAGTCTTCTGCCTCCTCATCTAACGCATGTGTCCCGTTCAATATAGCCGGAAAAACCGAAATGGAAAAAGTGTTAAGAGCTTCAGGAAAAGGGTGACGTCTTGGCGAGACCAAATGGCCAAGGCTTTCAAAAATACACGTGCAAAATGCACTTTCGAAAATGCGATGGTGACGGATTTATTGACCATTTTCTTCACCGGTGCGCTCGCTGACATTTTTGCCACTGTTTCAACTTCGAAATATCGAAAGAACAAGATGAAGTCATTGAAACTACCTTTCTCAGCGATGCTGTTTATGGCCTGTGCTGCGTCTGCTACTGAACAACCCGTGTACAAAGTCGATCAAATAGCTGAATCGCTCGAAGTGCGAAAGTACGAATCCTATGTTGTGGCGGAAGTTGTCGTCGATGCTTCCGATGAAGAGGCTGAAGATCATGCCTTTTCTATGCTCGCAGGCTACATCTATGGTCAAAATAAAGGCGACTTAAAGATTGAGCTGATTACTCCTGTAATGCAGACGTTAATGCCGGAGAGGTTGGTTTTGGCGGCACCCGCGATTCAGGGCAGAGGCCATGATGCATTGCTTGTCCGGTTTATGATGCCAAAGGCTTACTCGCTCTCCACGCTACCTGAACCGTTGGACCCTCGTGTCAAGCTGAGAGAAGTGCCGAGCCAGAGAGTTGCCGTCATTCAGTATTCAGGTTCTTGGTCTCAAAGCAACTACGACGAACACCTTGAAGATCTCAAGCAGAATCTCGCCAAATCCGGTTTGGCCGCACAAGGCGAGCCAATTTTTGCACGCTACGACTCGTCCTTCACGCCGTGGTTTTTGCGGACGAATGAAATTTGGCTGAAGGTTCCGTGAAAGCGAGTTAGCTGACACGTTCCGTTTGTGGGATTGACGGACCCGTGCAGATGTCGAGTGACTCGACGCACCGCGCCGCTCCGGTTGCAGGTCGGTTTCATCGCGCTATAGACTATCGATCTCCTTGCCCTGCCGGTTGTCGTCCATTCCGTTGCAGTGCTGCAGCACCCGCATGGTTCCCGAATTGGGTTGCCTAGTGTAGTGTTGCATTCTTGAAAGAACTTATTAAATTCAACCGCCTCCAATGGTCTGATGCTACCCAGACCGGAGAAGAAGAATGCGAGTTGCCTCTGA
This sequence comes from uncultured beta proteobacterium, assembly GCA_903838565.1. Classification (GTDB taxonomy): domain Bacteria; phylum Pseudomonadota; class Gammaproteobacteria; order Burkholderiales; family Burkholderiaceae_C; genus CAIKVZ01. Next base: position 35,940 of record CAILZB010000006.1, read on the forward strand.
AATTGTCTTGACGAACGAAGAACGAACTGAGTTGATGAAGCTCGTTCGCTCACGGCTTATCAGCGTGTGGTTGGAGCAGCGCTGTGGCATCATCTTGCTGGCTGCGGATGGATTCCAGAACAAAGACATTGCCCAAATGCTCGGTGTTGGCCGCGTTCAAGTGTCGCGCTGGCGAAATCGTTATGCGCAATTGCGTTTGGCCGGCATTGAGCGCGACTTGCCACGCGGAGCACCGCCGGTGACAGTTGATGTTGCACGCCTGGTGGAGTTGACCACCCAGAGCAAACCCAAAGCGGCCACACATTGGAGCACTCGAACAATGGCAGCACAGATCGGAGCGAGTGCTGCCAGCGTGTCACGCCACTGGCGCGCCCACGGATTGAAACCACACCTGGTTCGTGGCTTCAAGGTTTCTCGCGATCCCAAGTTTGCCGAAAAACTCGAAGACATCGTGGGCCTGTACATGTCGCCGCCCGAACATGCCCTGGTGCTGTGCTGCGACGAGAAGAGCCAGGTGCAAGCACTGGACCGCACCCAGCCGGGGCTGCCGATGAAAAAAGGGCGTGCCGCCACCATGACCCACGACTACAAGCGAAACGGAACGACCACGCTATTTGCCGCACTCAACGTGCTCGATGGTCAGGTCATCTCGCAGTGCCAGCAGCGTCATCGCCATATCGAATGGCTGAAGTTTCTCAGGCAGATCGACCGCGAAACGCCCAAGGACAAAGCGCTGCATTTGATTGCAGACAACTACGCCACACACAAACATCCAAACGTCCAGGAGTGGCTGGCCAAGCATCCGCGCTTCCACATGCACTTCACGCCCACCAGTGCTTCGTGGCTCAACATGGTCGAGCGGTTCTTTCGCGACATCAGCGAAAGTCGACTACGTCGTGGCGTGTTCACCAGCGTGCACGAACTCGTCACCGCCATCGACGAATACGTGGCTCATCACAACGTCGATCCCAAACCATTCATCTGGACAAAAAGCGCTCGCGACATCCTGCAAAAGGTCATCCGCGCCAACAGCCACTTAAGTTCCAAACAGAATGCAACACTACACTAGCAGCGGGTGCAGGACAGAGGTCGCCATCGTCGCACTCTAAGTCAACAATTGAGGGCGAGCCGCAATTTGCTTTCGGCTCGGCTACCGGTCAGTCGCGTATGCCCCTTGTGTGCCCATTCCCGACAGCCGTGAAGATCACGAACCACCATTCACTCCAGTGGCACATGGGTAAAAGCAGCCCATCAATTTCCGATTGTTGGCATTTGGCACGACGGGCTCTGAGGCAGCAGCCGAACGTTCAAAGTGCGGAAGCTGCTGCAGGATTGAAGGCGGAAATTGATAGAAATCTGCCAAAACACCGCTCCGGTAGAGTATCGAGCCGACATCGCCGTTCTTTTATTTGCAACTGGATCAGCCCGATCAAAACAATGGGTTGGCTTGCGCAAACAGAGCCAAGGGATCCTGCGCCTGATCAGCCAGCCTGAACACGTGATCTGCGGGCACGACGTGCGCTCATTCCGGCGCGCGCGCCAATGGTTCGGCCGTCGCACTCCAGCCGCCGCCCAGCGCGCGGATCAATTGCACGCTGGCACGGCGCTGGTGCGTTGCCAGGTCCAGGGCGCTGCGCTGGGCCTGCAGCGCGGTGGTCTGCGAGGCAACCACTTCGAGATAGCTGGCCCCGCCCTCGCGGTAGCGTGAATTGGCCAACTCCAGTGCGCGCTGTGCCGCCGCCAGCGCTGCGGCCTCAGACCGGGCCGCAGCGTCGTAGCGTTGCAGCAGCGCCAGGTTGTCTTCAACCTGCTGGAAAGCGCCGAGCACGACGGCGCGGTATTTGGCGCCGGACTCGTCCAGCACCGCCCTTACCCTGGCCTCTTCGGCGTTGCGCCTGCCGCCATCAAACACGGTTAAGAACAGCGTCGGACCGATGGCCCAGAAGCCGTTGGGCACACTCAGAAAATTGCCCAGGGCGCTGCTCTGGTAGCCCCCCAGCGCGCTGAGCGTGAGCACGGGGAAGAAGGCGGCCTGTGCCACGCCCACGCTGGCGTTAGAGGCGGCCACGCGACGCTCGACGGCCGCGATGTCGGCACGCCGCTGCAGCAGATGGGACGGCAGACCGACAGGAATGCGCGGCAAGGCGATGTCACTCAGATTGGGCTGCAGGCTGAAGCTGGAGGCGCTCTCGCCCACCAGCGACGCGATCGCGTGCTCGATCAGGGCGCGTTGCGCCTGCGACTGCTGCCACTGCGAGCGCGTGGCTTCGAGTTGCGCTTGCGCCCTTGCCAGGTCCAGGCCCGAGGCCAGCCCGCCATCGTGCCGCCGTGTTACCAACGCCAGCGCCTTGCCGTAGGCAGCTTCGGTCTCGTTCAGCAAGGCTGCGTCGCGGTCCAGGCCGCGCAGCGCCATGTAGCTGTCGGCCAGCTGCGCCTGCAGGCTCAGACGCGCTGACTCCAGATCCGCCTGGGCCGCCTGATCCTGCGCCTGGCCGGAGGCGACCAGACTGCGCACGCGTCCCCAAAGATCGACTTCGTACTCCAGATCCAGGCCCAGGGTGCTGGAGCTGTAGTCGTTCGGCGACAGCGGCCCCAGCACGCGCAGCGGCCGCTTCTCGGACTGGCGGTCGCGCTGCGAGTTCAGCGATGCGCCGAGCGTGGGAAACTGACTGGCGTTGATCTGCTCGGTGACGGCGCGCGATTGCTGATAGCGCGCCAGCGCCGCCGCCACGTCCGGACTGTTCGCAATCAGGCGCTGTTGCAACCGGTTGAGTTCGGCGTCGCCATAGAGCGACCACCAGGCCTCGCGCGGCAGCGTGTCGGTTGCCTGCGCGGGCGCCCAGGCGGCGGCTTCCCGGTAGGCGCTGGCCACCGGAACCGACGGGATTTTCAGCGGCGGCTGTTGCGAGCAGGCGCCCAGCGTCAGACACAGCACGAGGCCCCAGGCGCTCGCGACCGGCTTGCCCATGGTGGTGTTACTCCTTGCCACTTTCGCGCTTTCCTGGGCGCTCTGCGGGCGCGCCAACGGCATTCGACCCAGCCAAACGCACCGGGTCGCCATTGGCGATGCCATCGGGCGGGCTTTCGATCAGCCGATCGTTGGCCGACAGGCCCGAGGCGAGCTCGATCACGGCGCCCAAGTCGCGTGCCACCGTGACTGCCTTGAGCGTAACCTTGTTGTCGGCGCCGACAACGGCCACGCGCAAACCGTCCTTGCCATTAATGAGCGCGCTGGGTGGCACGCTCAGGCTGCCGCTGGCGCGTGGTAGCTCAAAGCTCAAATTGGCGAAGCCGCCCGGTAACAGGTCGGCGCGGGCGTTGTCCACCGTCAACTGGATCAGCATGCTCCCCGAACCGCTGCTGATTGCCTGCGCCAGAGACTGCACCGTGGCGGCATAGAACTTGCCCGGGTTTTCGGGCACGCTCAGGCGCGCCTTCGTGCCCAGTCGGATGGCGGATACATAGTTCTGCGGCAGGCTCACGTACACCCGCAGCTTGCGCGTGTCCGACACCACGAACAGCTCCGTGCCCGGTCCGCCGCCGACGTTGATGAGTGCGCCCACGTCGGTGTTGCGCGCCGTGACCACGCCATCAAAGGGCGCGACGATGCGGGCAAAGTGCTTGAGCGTTTGAAACCGTTCCACGTTGGCCTGAAGCGCGTCCACCACCGACTGCTTGGCGCTCAGGTCGCCGCTCTTTTCTTCGGCCTCCTGGCGCGACACCGAGTCGCTGGCCAGCATCGACTGCCATCGCTTCGCGGTGGTTGCGGCCAGCGCCGTATTTGCTTTGGCGGTGCCGAGTTCGGCCCGGGCCTGCAGCAGCTGCTGGTCCAGATCGGGGGTTTCAATTTCGGCCAGCAACTGGCCGTTGCGCACGCGTGCGCCGATATCGACCTTCCAGCTCTTCAGGTAGCCGCTGACCCGCGCATAGATCGGCGCGCGCGCATTGGCTTCGATGCGCCCGGGCAAGTCCAGCGCGGCCGACGCACCCGCCTGGGCGGGTGCAATCAGCACCACCGTGGGCACGGTCTGGCTCTGGGCACGCTCGCGCAGTTCGGTGGCCTTCGAACGGCGTGTGGAAAGTCCGGCCAGCACCACTGCGGCGGCGCCCAAGGCCAGCACGAGGGCGGCAACTTGCAACTGGCGACGCGACACCGAAGGACGCGCAGATTCAGGTGACATGACTTTCTCCAAGGGCTGCGTCGGACGCGGCTTTGTGGCCATGGCGGGCATGAACCAGACTGAAAACGATGGGGACGAACACCAGGGTGGCGACCGTGGCCAGAAACAGTCCGCCGATCACGGCGCGCCCCAGCGGCGCATTCTGCTCGCCGCCCTCGCCCAGCCCCAAGGCCATGGGCAGCATGCCGATGATCATCGCCAAGGCGGTCATCAGAACCGGGCGAAAGCGCACGAAACCGGCATCCACGGCAGCCTCCACGGCGTTGCCGAGTTGCTCCAGGCGTTCGCGCGCAAAGCTGATCACGAGCACGCTGTTGGCCGTGGCCACGCCCATGCACATGATGGCGCCAGTGAGCGCCGGCACCGAGAGCGTGGTGTGGGTGGCGAACAGCATCCAGACGATGCCCGCCAAGGCCGCCGGCAGGGCCGAGACGATGACGAAGGGATCGCTCCACGACTGGAAGTTCACCACAATCAAAAAGTAGATCAGCACGATCGCGCCCAGCAGCCCCAGCAACAGCCCCGAGAAGGCCTGCTCCATGGTGCGCACCTGCCCCAGCAACACCACCGAGGACCCCTTCGGGACGTCGCCCGCGGTCTCGGCGATCACACGCCGGATGTCGGCGGCGACACCACCCAGATCACGGTCCTGGGTGGTGGCGTTGATCTGCACCATGGTCTGGATGTCGTACTGGCTCACGACCGCGCTGCTGGTATTGCGGCTGAAGCGCGCCAACCCGCCCAGCACCTGCGGCGAGCCGCCGGCCGCGCCACTGATGGGCAGGTTGGCCAGCGCCGAGAGTGAATCGAGCTGGTATTGCGGCGTCTGCATCACGATCGGGTAGGACACGCCATTGGCCGGATTGAGCCAGTAGGTGGGAGCCACCTGGCTGCTGCCTGCTAGGCTCACGACCAGGCTGTTGGTGACGTCGCGCGTCGTCAGGCCCGAGTCCTGGGCCCGCGTGCGATCGATATTGACGTCGAACACCGGGCTCTTTCTGGACTGCTGGATGCGCGCATCGGCCACGCCGGGAATGGTGCGAATGGCCTTCAATAGTTTGAACGCGTAGTCGAAATTGGCATCGAGGTTGTTGCCGCGAATTTGCAGATCGATCGGTGCCGGTGCACCGAAATTGAGAATCTGGCTCACGATGTCGGCCGGCGGAAAGGAGAAGGTGGTGTCGGGGAATTCGCTAGGCAGAGTGGCGCGAAGTTCGCGCACATAGTCAGCGCTGGGGCGATGCTCCTTGCGCAGCGCAATCTGGATGTCGCCGTCCTGGGTTCCGACCACGCCGGTGTTGTTATAGGTCAGGTTGATGCTGCTGGGCGGCAGCCCGATGTTGTCCACCAGGGTGGTGATTTCCTCGGCCGGAATGATGCGTCGGACGGCGTCTTCGATGCGCGCAAAACGGGCCGCCGTTTCTTCCACGCGCGTGCCCACCGGCACCCTGGCGTGCATCAGGATCTGCCCGCCATCGACCGCCGGAAAGAAGTTGCTGCCCAGAAACGGCACAAGCGCAAACGACGCCAGCACCAGGCCCATGAAAACCAGCACGAAGCTGCGCCGCCGCGTCATGGCCAGGCGCAGCAGATCGCGGTAGCCGGCGCGAAAGCGCTCGAACTTTTCCTCGAACAAGCGTTGAAACAGCAGCAGCGGATTGCGCGTGGGCGGCAGCGCAGCGCGGGTGCCGTGCATGTCGGTGTGCGGCGCATGCGGTCGCAGTAGGTACTTCGACATGGTCGGCACCAGGGTGCGCGAGAGCACGAACGAGCACAGCATGGCGAACATCACAGCCTCGGCCATGGGCACGAACAGAAAGCGCGCCACGCCTTGCAAAAAGAACATAGGCACGAACACAATGCAGATGCACAGCAGCGAGACGAAGGCGGGCGTGACGATCTGGCGCGCGCCGTCCATGATCGCGGTCTCCACGTCCTTGCCCTGCTCCAGGTGCCAATTGATGTTTTCAATCGTGACGGTGGCGTCGTCCACCAGAATCCCCACCGCCAGCGCCAGGCCGCCCAGCGTCATGATGTTGAGCGTTTCGCCGATGGCGGCCAGACCGATGAGTGAGCCCAGGATCGAGAGCGGGATCGACACGGCGATGATGACCGTGGAGCGCCAACTACCCAGAAACAGCAGGATCATCAGGCTCGTGAGCGCGGCCGCGATCACGCCTTCGATGGCCACACCGCTGATAGCGGCGCGCACGAAGATTGACTGATCGTTGAGCGGCACCACCGTCAGGGCGTCGGGCCAGGTGGCCTTGAGCTCGACCAGCTTGGCGCGGATACCGTCGACGATGGCCAGCGTGGACGTTGCGCCATTTTTCAGCACCGACATCAGCACCGAACGGTTGCCGTCGACGTGCACGATATTGGTCTGGGGAGAATTTCCATCGTGCACGTTGGCCACATCACGGATGTAGATCGTGCTGCCGCCCACCACCTTGATCGGCAGGTCGCCCAGGTCCTTAATGGCCGAGGGCGCGCTGTTCAATTGCAGCGTGTATTCCAGGCTGCCGATCTTCTGCGTGCCGATGGGAACGATCAGGTTCTGCGCCGCCAGGGCATTGGCCACATCCTGTGCCGACAGGCCCCGCGCCTGCATGGCCGCCGCATTCAAGTCGATCTGCACCTGACGCTGCTTGCCACCATAGGGGTAGGGAATGGCGGCGCCCGGCACCGTCACCAGGGGCGGGCGCACCAGGTTCACGCCCAGGTCGAACAGGTTCTGCTCTGACAGGCCCTTGCCCGACAGCGCCAACTGAAGAATGGGAACGGTCGAGGCGTTGTAGTTGAGGATCAGTGGCGGCGTGATGCCAGCCGGCATCTGCTTGACCACCACCTGCGAGATCGCCGTCACTTGGGCATTCGCGACGGCCACATTGACTCCGGGCTGAAAGAACACCTTGACGATGCCGATGCCGGCGTAGGAGTTGGCCTCGATGTGCTCGATGTCGTTGACGGTGGTGGTGAGCGAGCGCTGGTACAGGGTGCTGATGCGCCCTGCCATCTGCTCGGGCGGCAGGCCTGTGTATTGCCAGGCCACGGCAATCACCGGAATCTTGATATCCGGGAAGATATCGGTCGGCGTGCGCAGCGCGGCCAGCGGGCCAATGATGAGCAGCAGCAGCGCCAACACCACGAAGGTATAGGGTCGCTGCAGCGCAATACGCACGACACCTACGAGCACTTTGAGTCCCTGTATGTAGGTGCTTCAATTCGCGCACGGGCGCTTGGCATCAACTTCATCAATTAACCGATATTGCAGCAGATTAGTCGACCAGGAACTCGTCAAGCGTCGGGCATCGAAGGATGGCCTGTGCTGATAGTTTATGCGGAAAACCTTTCTTGCTGCTGCAATCCAAATACCCAACCGACACTGCCAACAGGTGCCCCAAGCACCGGCCGGTCTCACCATGAGAATATTCTGCCCTCCAGAACTACTTAATGGTGGAGATCAAACACGGACCTGATCGCCTCGATTGAATTTCAAGCCTGCGATTCGCTTGGGGCACTCGTCGGAGCCATAGCAAATCCGCGATCAGTGTTCGTCAACGTCGGCCAAGTTGACGCCGGGTGCGGTGCTCTCCGTAGGCGTCAACTGCCAAAAAATGACAGCCGATGCCAGGGTGATTAGCCCCATGCAGGCAAAAGTCGCATGAAAAGCGGCTAATGTTTGCACGGTAGTATCACTGCCAAACAGCCCCGTGAACGCCGCAAGAACACCGCCTCCCGTGGCCACGCCCATGCTGATGGCCAGCATCTGCACCATGGAAAGCAGACCATTGCCACTGCTGGCATGAACCGGGTCCAGATCCTTGAGAGTCAGGGTGTTCATTGCAGTGAACTGCAGCGAATTGACAGCGCCAAAAAAGCCCAGTTGAACGGCATGGACCCACGACGCCTGATTAGGCGTTGCCAGCGCGAAACTGGCCATGATCAAACCCAGCAATATGGTGTTGACCACCAGCACGCTGCGATAGCCGACCCGCGTGATCAGGGTGGTGACCAGTCTCTTGACCGTGATGCCAGCTAGCGCCACCGGGAGCATCATCATGCCGGCGCGAAATGGTGAATAGCCCATGCACAGCTGCAACAACAGCGGCACGAGCAAAGGCATAGACGAGCTTCCCAGGCGTGAAAACAGATTGCCGAGCAAACCGATGCTCAGTGTCGGGATGGAAAACAGCTGCGGCGAGAACAACGGATCTTTGTGGCGTGCGGCATGCAGCCAATAGGCCGTGATGCTGGCCAAGCCAAATATCAGCATGATGAGCACACCGGCATGATCCAGTCCCAGGCCTGACAGGCCATCAAGCGACAACGACACAAACACCATGCCAAAAGCCAGCAACGCGTAACCCACGAGATCAAAGCGGACGGAGCGCTCCAGAATGGAATCTGGCATGAAGATCAAGGTGGCAACCCCACCAATCACGCCGACCGGGACGTTGATGAGGAAGATCCAATGCCAGGACGCGACCTCAACCAGCCAGCCTCCCAGCGTCGGCCCAATCAGCGGTCCAATCAGACCCGGCACAGCGACGAAACTCATCGCCGCCAGGAACTGGCTGCGCGGAAATGAGCGCAGCACGGACAAACGGCCCACCGGCAGTAGCAGCGCTCCGCCCAAACCCTGAACGACGCGCGACGCGACCAGTTGCGTCAAGCTGTGCGAAGCGGCGCACAGAACCGAGCCGAAAACGAACAGGCTGATCGCGCTGACGTAAACACGCCGCGTACCAAACCGGTCGGCAATCCAGCCCGACGCGGGGATTAGCATCGCCATGGTGAGCGAGTAAGCCACCACGACCGACTGCATGCGAAGCGGGCTCTCACCCAAGGTCCGCGCCATCGCCGGCAAGGCCGTGTTGACAATGGTGGCGTCCAAGGTTTGCATGAAGAAGCCGCATGCAACCAGCCACAGCAGTGCATTGAGGTCTGTTTGTTCCTTGGCACTGACTGACGGGATCTTCATGGTCTCATAGTACTTGGTCGAGTGCAGCGGCCTGCACCAGACCACCGACCTCAATCCAGTGACTTCTACCTGCGCGAGCTCACAATTCAAAATTCGGCGGAAGAAACAACTCGGCCATGTATCAAGCTTCAGCCTCCAGAATGCGGTGCACTGCCGAAATTCAGCTCCGCAAGGTCGTCGGCGCCCTCCAAAGTCGGCTATCTGGAAATCGTCGGCTCCAACGTCAGCAATGGAGAGCATACGGCGGACGGCTGTTCCTGGTCGCGATGGCGGGTGCCCAATTTGCCACATAGCAGCCGGCCAACTACTGCCGGCCAAAGGCTGCTTTAGAGCAGACAGAACGCAAATTTCTAGGACCGCTCCCGCTGCAGTCCTGTCCCAGACTTCCTCGTCGCCACGGTCGGCAATGTGGAAGGGACGCACCAAATTGAGCGACAGCTTTGCGGCGCCTTGGCGACAAAACTGTTTTGGTTACCCGAAAGCTGCCACCGATGGGCACCCGCTTATGGTCGGAA
>CAILZB010000007.1 GCA_903838565.1 uncultured beta proteobacterium
ACTAGCCAGTGCCGCGCGGCTGCCAGTCGCTCGCGGCTTTAGAGTACCGCCCTCTTTGCAACGCCAGGCTGGGAGGTAAGGCCACGCCTGGGAGATTACCTCGTCGGTCGGAAAGGACGGTCCCGCTGACCGCATCCGCGATGCGTCCATGATCCCGTGACCCATCGGCCGTCTTCGGGTAAACCTCTACGTATTCACACCGCCCCCGACCCTGTCAGGACACGGATGCGGGCGCGCACGGAACATTTGATACTGGCAGCGCTCGTCAGAGCTCGGCACGCCCTGTCATCCCTTACCCATGAGAAGAAACCATGAATATCTTGCAGAATAAGTCTGGCCTTGGCCGACACGCGCTGTGGGCGCTGATCGCCCTGACCGGTGCCGGTGCGCTGGCCACCATCGCCTTGCATCGCGGCGAAACCGTGAATGCGCTGTGGATCGTGGTGGCGGCGATCGCGGTCTACGTGATCGCCTACCGCTATTACGGTCTGTTCATCGCCAACCGCGTGCTGTCGCTGGACGCGGACCGGCCCACGCCGGCGGTGCGCCACAACGATGGCCTGGACTACGTGCCGACCAACAAGTACGTGCTGTTCGGCCACCACTTCGCCGCGATCGCGGGTGCCGGCCCGCTGGTGGGCCCGGTGCTGGCCGCGCAGATGGGCTATCTGCCGGGCATGCTCTGGATTCTCGCGGGCGTGGTGTTCGCCGGTGCGGTGCAGGACTTCATGGTGCTGTTCATCTCGACGCGGCGCGATGGCCGCTCGCTCGGCGAACTGATCAAGACCGAACTGGGCCCGGTGCCGGGCGTGATCGCGCTGTTCGGCACCTTCATGATCATGGTCATCATCCTGGCGGTGCTGGCGCTGATCGTCGTCAAGGCGCTGGCCGACAGCCCCTGGGGCACGTTCACCGTGGCCGCGACGATTCCGCTGGCGCTGTTCATGGGCATCTACACCCGCTACATCCGCCCGGGCCGCATCGGCGAGGTGTCGGTGATCGGCTTTGTGCTGCTGATCGCGTCCATCGTCGTCGGCGGCCAGGTCGCGCAAAGCGCCACGCTCGCGCCGCTGTTCACGTTCGATGGCAAGCAGCTGACCTGGATGCTGGTGGCCTACGGCTTCATCGCCTCGGTGCTGCCAGTGTGGCTGCTGCTGCTGGCGCCACGCGACTACCTGTCCACCTTCCTCAAGATCGGCGCCATCGTGGCGCTGGCGCTGGGCATTGCGCTGGTCGCGCCCGACCTGAAGATGCCGTCCACCACGCGCTTCATCGACGGCAGCGGACCGGTGTGGTCGGGCAGCCTGTTCCCGTTCCTGTTCATCACCATCGCCTGCGGCGCGGTGTCCGGCTTTCACTCGCTGATCTCCTCGGGCACCACGCCCAAGCTGATAGAGAACGAAGCGCAGGCGCGCTTCATCGGCTACGGCGCGATGCTGATGGAATCCTTTGTCGCCATCATGGCGCTGGTGGCCGCCTCGATCATCGAGCCCGGCGTCTACTTCGCCATGAACAGCCCGGCTGCGCTGATCGGCACCACCGCCGAGAGCGCCGCGCAGGTGATCTCGCAGTGGGGCTTCGTCGTGACGCCCGACATGCTCACCGAGACCGCGCGCAACGTGGGCGAGAAGACCATCATTTTGCGCGCCGGCGGTGCGCCCACCTTGGCCGTGGGCATGGCGCAGATCTTCTCGCAGATGATCGGCGGCAAGGCGATGATGGGCTTCTGGTACCACTTCGCCATCCTGTTCGAGGCGCTCTTCATCCTGACCGCGGTGGACGCGGGCACTCGCGCCGGGCGCTTCATGCTGCAGGACCTGCTGGGCACCTTCGTGCCTGCGCTCAAGAAGACCGACTCCTGGCTCATCAACGGCCTGGCGACGGCGCTGTGCGTTGCCGCCTGGGGTTACTTCCTGTACCAGGGCGTGGTCGATCCGCTGGGCGGCATCAACACGCTGTGGCCGCTGTTCGGCATCTCCAACCAGATGCTCGCCGGTGTGGCGTTGATTCTGGTGACGGTGGTGCTGTTCAAGATGAAGCGCGAGCGCTTCGCCTGGGTCTCGCTGCTGCCCATGAGCTGGCTGCTGGCCTGCACCATGACCGCGGGCTGGCAGAAGGTGTTCCACGAGAACCCCAAGATCGGCTTCCTGTCACACGCTGCCAAATACCGAACTGTCCTGGACCGTGGGGAACTTTTGGCACCCGCGAAAAGCATGGGGCAGATGCAGCAGATTGTGTTCAACGATTACGTGGACGCCACGCTGTGCGTGCTCTTCATGCTGGTGGTGTTGAGCATCCTGGCCTATGGCATCCGGGCCTGCGTGGCAGCGCGCCGTTCCAGCGCGCCGACCACGGTCGAAGCGGGCGGCACGGGCTGGCCGCCCGGCCGCAGGCTGGCACCGAATACCTGAGGCATTGCATCGTGCTCAACGACCTGTCGAAAATCGGCAAGTACCTGGGGCAGGCCGCGCATCTGATGGTCGGCCAGCCCAGCTACGATACCTATGCGGCGCACCTGCGCGGCCAGCACCCGGATCGTCCGGTGATGAGCTACGAGGAGTTCTTTCGCGAGCGCCAGCAGGCGCGCTACGGCGGCAAGGGCCGGATCGGGCGCTGCTGCTGAATTCCGACGACCGCCATCATCACCCCATTCGGGCGGTCGAGTTCCCGGGTGAGCTTGGTGCGCGCGGTGCTCGAGCACGGGGGAAGAGGTAATGTCCTGCCTCTTCTTGGTCCCGCCGCTCCTCCGGTGGATGTCTAATGGACCGCGTTGACCGCGGCGGCCAGGATGGCTATGGCAATTCGGTTGCCCGCCTTATCTTTGATGGACGAGATCGCTTTGAACGCGGAGCTTTGTACGGGGTCAGGAAGGCGCACGAAGTTGCTGTCCTGAACCAGACGGTCGCCGTTCACGAAGGCCCAAATGAAGAACTTCAGCGTGTGTTGGCTCTGCTCGGGGTTCTCGGTGACCAGGGGCATCACGATATAGGTGCCCATCGTGATCGGCCATGCACCCTTGCCGGAAATGTTTGTGAGGGTGGTATTGAACGAGCCGTTGCTGACCCACTCGCTGCTGCTGAGCGCGTTTCGAAACGAAGCGTTGGAAGGTTTGACAAACTCACCCTCCGCATTCTTCAGTTGAATCGTGCTGAGATTGTTGTCGGCGATGTAGCTGAAATCCACGTAGCCGATTGCGCCAACCGTTCCCTTAACCCCCTTCACAACGCCGTCGCTTCCCTTGACTCCGAGAAAATCCTCGGGCCAGGCAAAGGTGGTCTTGACGCCGTTCTTTTCCCTCCAGGTCGCGCTGACCTTTGCCAGGTAGTCGGCAAAGTTATAGGTGGTTCCAGATCCGTCGCTGCGCACCACGACCGTGATCGGAATCGCCGGCAACCTGATACCCGGATTCAATTGCGCGATCTCGGGCGCGTTCCATTGCCTGATCTCGCCCAGGAAGATGCGTGCAAGCACAGCACCGGTAAGGCGCAATGGCGTATCGCCCAGCCTCGGCAAATTGAAGACCGGTGCGATACCGGTGATCGCGATCGGAAATACCACCAGACCCTGCACTGTCAACTCGGTTGCTGGCGGTGCGACATCGGAGGCGCCAAAGTCAACTTCCCGCGCGCGAATCTTCTTCATGCCGCCGGACGATCCGCTAGGGTCATAAGCCACCCGCGATCCATTTGACTTCTGATACTCCCGAGCCCAAACTTGAAAGACCGGCGCGGCCGCAGATGAACCCGCGCCCATGATCGTTTGATCGGCTGCAGCGCTGGGCGGCAGTGAAATCAACAGGCCGCCAACCACCATCAGCAAAGACTTGATCATCATCTCGCCCCCTTTTTATTCGGACCGTACGGGGGATGATTGTGGCACTATAGATTGTCAAACGTAAAACAGCGAACAAGTTCAACACGCGAAAGCGTGACTTGTGCCGCACGTAGGCAGGCGACGCAGTCGGCATAGCTGGTGCTTCCCTTGTGATCCAGACCAGCCAATTCCACCACCACGCCACGCTGACTGTTTTGCGGGTGTCGAGCGCTCTGGTGGATGCTTGGTTGCGGCGTGTCACCGTTGAACCGAGCGGGACCAGCAGGTCGCAAGCGCCGTCGCCGCGAGTGCGGACGGGGCCTCGACCGTGAGCGGAGGTTCTTGGCGGATCGCTCGGCTTAGCCGGCTATGCACGGGTCCCCATGAGGGCGTTACCCTGGGGTCTTTCTGGGAATCGCAATGACCCGAAAATCGGGCGTCCCCGTCACGCGATCTGCGCGACCTCGTGAAACGACAGCCGAGGCGCGCGCGGATAGATGCCGGCCGGGTCGGCGTGTCCCAGGTTCACCATGAAGTTGGCGCGGTAACGGCCGTCGGGAAAGAAGGCCTGATTCACCGCGTCGGCGTTGAAGCCTGATTGCGGCCCGGCGTCCAGCCCCAGGGCGCGCGCGGCCAGGATCAGGTAGGCACCTTGCAGGCTGCTGTTGCGGCTGGCCGTGGCCTCGGCCAGGGCGGCGTTGGCTTCGAACAGGGGCTTGGCGTCGTAGCCGGGAAACTGCTGTGGCAGATGCTCGTAAAAGCGCGTGTCCTGGGCCACGATCACCGTCACCGGCGCGGCCATGGTCTGCGCCACATTGCCAGCAGACAACGCGGGTTGCAGCTTGGCCTTGGCCTGCGGGCTGCGCACGAAGACGTAGCGCGCCGGTTGCGCGTTGAATGCGGTCGGGCCCCATTTCAACAGGTCGTAGAGCTGGTGCAGCGTGGCGTCGGAGATCGGCTCGGCCTTGAAGGCGTGCACTGTGCGCGCGCTGCGAAACAGTTGGTCCAGGGCAGCGTCGCTGAGCGTTGGGGTTGCAGTGGTCATGGTCGTTCTCGGTTGATGAAGGAAGAATATCTCGCGGCTCAAGGGCGTGCCAGCGCGGTGAGCGCGCGCAGATCCGCAGCGCCGCCGACCGACCAGCAGGCCTTGAGAATGTCGGCGGTTTGGGTGGCGCCCAGCACCGGGTCGGACAGGCCGTGGAACTTGGCTTCCAGCATCTCGTCGGTCATGGGGTTTTGCAGCGAGCCGATGGCGTGTTCGACGAAGACGTGCACGCGCCGGCCGTCCTTGAGCACGGCCGTGACGTCGGCGCTGGCCTCGTCGATGGTGTCGTCCACGGTGGCCACGACCTTGCGGCGCAGCGCCACCATGTCGGCGCGATTCACCACATCGTCGGAGAACTCATCCTCGGCCGCATGGCCATAGGTCAGTCCCGCGGCGCAGCCGTGGTAGACACTGAACTTGGCCTGCAGCCCGTCAGCCGGTTCCTTCTTGCCGGTGAGTTCCAGCACCAGCGAATGCACGCGCAGTTCGATGCGCTCGACCTGCTCGGGCCTGACGCCCTGGGCGCGCAACTGAGCGCAGGCGTCGATGGCCGGATGGATCACGATGCCGCAGGCAAAGGGCTTGTAGCTGTTGAAGGAGATCTCGAAGCGCTGCCCCAGCGCACCCGTGATTTCGCTCCAGTCGTTCTTCGTGGAGACGGTCTGCATCATGCCGCGCGGCGCCTCCAGCGCCTTGGGGCTGGCAGTGAAGCCTTGGCTGGCCAGCAGCGCCGACATCAGGCCTGCGCGCGCTGCGGCGCCGGGGTGGAATGGCTTGGTCATGGAGCCGAACTGCTCGCGCATGCCGATCGGTTGCGAGGCCGCAATGCCCAGCGCCATCGCGGTCTGCTGCGTGTCCAGCCCCAGCAGCCGGGCGCAGCCCGCCGCCGCCCCCAGCGTGCCGGTGGAACCCGTGATGTGCCAGCCGCGGTCGTAATGGTCCGGGTACATGGCGTTGCCCACGCGGCACGAGACGTCGATGCCCAGCACCAGCGCGTCGATCAGCGCGCGGCCGCTGAAGCCCCGGTGTTCGGCCAGCGCCAGCAGCGCCGAGGCGACCGGGCCGGCGGGGTGGATGATGGTCTTGAGGTGCGTGTCGTCGAAGTCGAAGGTGTGCGAGCTGATGCCGTTGAGCAGGGCCGCGCTGGCCATGTCGACAAGTTCGTTGCGGCCCAGCACGCTGGATTGCTGTGCGGGCTGGAGCAGCGCGACCGCGGCCAGCGCCGCGTTCACGGACTCATGCCGCGCCGCGCCGATGGCGCAGCCGAACCAGTTGAGGAAGGTGCGGTGCGCTTCCTTGTCCACCGCCGCGCTCCAGCCACCGGCGGCATGGCCTGGATGGTGGGCGACGAACTCGGCCAGGATCTGGGTGACGGGCGGGGCGTTGTGGTCGGCAGCGACCTGGGTATTGCGGGCCATGGTGGGTCTGTGTGGAAGTGAAAGAAAGGGTGGGGAAATCAGTTGTCCAGATGGATGTCGCGGGCCTTGGCGACCTGAGTCCAGCGGGCGATGTCGGCGCGTATGAACTCACCGAATTCCTGCGGTGTCTTGATCATGGGCTCGACCGCCTCGACCGACAGCCGTTCGCGCAACTCGGGCGCGCGCAGCACCACGGCCAGGGTTTCGTTGAGCTGCTTCACGATGGGAGCGGGCATCTTCGCCGGACCGACCACGCCGTACCACTGCTGCGCGTCAAAGCCCTTGAAGCCCGACTCATCGAGCGTTGGCAGTTCCGGGAACAGGGGATGGCGCTTCAAGCCCGTCACCGCCAGCGCCCGCACGCGGCCGGAGCGGATGTGCGGCAGCGCCGCCGCCAGACCGGGGAACATGGCCTGCGTCTGCCCGGCGATCAGATCGACAAAGGCGGGTGCGATGCCGCGGTAGGGGATGTGCACGATGAATGAGTTGATCTGCAGCTTGAACAGCTCCATCGTCAGGTGGGTGAGCGACCCCTGGCCGGCCGAGCCGTAGCTCACCTTGCCGGGGTTCTTTTTCACGTACTCGACGAATTCCTTCACGTTGTGGATGGGCAAGGCCGCATTCACTACCAGCACGTTGGGCGTGGCGCCGAACATGCCGATGGGCGTGAAATCCTTGATCGCGTCATAGGGCAGCTTGCGCGTGGCCGGGTTCGTGCCCAGCGTGCCGACGTAGCCCTGCATCAGTGTGTAGCCGTCAGGTGCGGCGCGGGCTGCGGTCTGGCAGGCAATCACGCCGCCTGCGCCACCCAGGTTTTCCACGAAGAAGGTTTGATTCAGCACGCGCGCCCAGCGCTCGGTCACGGTGCGCCCGATCATGTCGCTGCCGCCGCCTGCGGCCACCGGAACGATGTAGCGGATCGAATGGCTGGGATAGGCGGCTTGCGCCCTGGCCAGACTGGGCAGGCCGAGCAGCGCCGGTGCCGCTTGCAAAAGTGTGCGTCGTTTCATGTTCTTGTTCCCGTTTGAGTTTGCGCAGCCAGGTGGGGTGCGTAAAAAAAGGCCCCGCAGGGCCTTCTTGAAATGGTGCGCGTCACGCCGACATCCGTCGCCGCGGCGCGCCTGAGCTCAGTCGCGCTCGCCGCCCATGATGCCCAGCAGCGACAGCAGGCTCTGGAACACGTTGAACAGGTCCAGGTAAAGGGCCAGCGTGGCGCTGATGTAATTGGTCTCGCCGCCGTCGACGATGCGCTTCAGGTCAAACAGCATGAAGGCGCTGAAGATCGCGATCGCCAGCATCGATATCACCATCATGCCCACGGTAGAGCCGACGAAGATGTTGATGATGCTGCCCACGATCAGCACCACGGCGCCGACCATCAGCCACTTGGCCATGCCCGAAAGATCGCGCTTGATGGTGGTGGCCAGGGCGGCCATGACGAAGAACACGCCCGCCGTGCCGCCGAACGCCGTCATGATCAGCGACGGGCCATTCTTGTAGTGCAGCGTGTGCTCGATCAGGCCGGCCAGCATCAGACCCATGAAGAAGGTGAAGCCCAGCAGCACCGGCACGCCGGTGGCCGAGTTCTTGGTTTTCTCGATCGCGTACATGAAGCCGAAGGCGCCGCCCATGAACACGATCAGCCCCAGCATCCCGGTCAGCGCATGGGTGATGCCCGTGGCCACACCCAACCAGGCACCCAGCACGGTGGGCAAGAGGCTCAACGACAGGAGCCAATAGGTGTTGCGCATGACGCGGTTGCGCTCCTGCGCGCTGGCGACGTAGCCGTAGTTGACAGGTTGAACTTGATCGAACATATGGAACTCCTTGAAAGAACTGCCCGCTGCAGATGGGCGCATTGTAGGTGGATTCAAGGCCCGCTGCTTTGGCGCTGAATCTCGCCGGCGCTGCGGGCAGGGCGGCTGCGCACCGTAGAATCACCCGCATGTCCTACGTCGTGCTCGCCCGCAAGTACCGCCCCCGCAATTTCGCCGAAATGGTGGGGCAGGAGCACGTGGTGCAGGCCCTCAGCAACGCGCTGATTTCGCAGCGGCTGCACCACGCCTATCTATTCACCGGCACGCGTGGCGTGGGCAAGACCTCGGTTTCGCGCATTCTGGCCAAGTCGCTCAACTGCCTGGGCGCGGACGGGCAGGGCGGCATCACGGCCGAGCCCTGCGGCGTGTGCCAGGCCTGCACCGACATCGATGCGGGCCGGTTTGTCGACTACACCGAACTCGATGCGGCCTCGAACCGGGGTGTGGACGAGGTGCAAAGCCTGCTGGAGCAGGCGGTGTACAAGCCGGTGCAGGGGCGCTTCAAGGTGTTCATGATCGACGAAGTCCACATGCTCACCAACACGGCGTTTAACGCCATGCTCAAGACCCTGGAAGAGCCGCCCGAATACCTGAAGTTCGTGCTGGCCACGACCGATCCGCAAAAGGTCCCGGTCACCGTCCTGTCGCGCTGCCTACAGTTCAACCTGCGTCCCATGGCGCCCGAGACCCTACTGGATCATCTGGCGCTGGTGCTCAAGTCCGAGGGCGTGGCCGCCGACACGCAGGCGCTGCGCCTGCTGGCGCGTGCGGCACGCGGCTCCATGCGCGACGCGCTCTCGCTCACCGATCAGGCGATCGCGTTTGGCGCGGGCAAACTCGAAGAAGCCACGGTGCGCCAGATGCTGGGCAGCGTGGACCGCTCCCATGTGTTTCGCCTGATCGCGGCTTTGGCGCAGGGTGACGGCAGCAGCGTGGTGCAAACCTCGGAGGCGCTGCGCCTGCACGGCTTGAGTGCGGCCTCCACGCTGGAAGAGATGGCCACCGTGCTGCAGCGCATGGCGGTGCTGCAAGCCGTGCCTTCGGCCGTAGACGAGACCGACCCGCAGGCGCTGGAACTGGCGCAACTCGCGCAGCAGATGCCAGCCGATGAAACCCAGCTGCTGTACAGCATCTGTCTGCATGGCCGGGGCGAGCTGGGCCTGGCACCGGACGAGTACGCGGCGCTGACCATGGTGTTGCTGCGCCTGCTGGCATTCAAACCCGCTGCGACAACGACAAACACAACACTGGCTGAAAAAAAAAGTCTGACGCCAGCCCCTGAGCGGGTCGCGGTGGCGATTTCGCCGCCAAGCCCGGCGCCAAAACCCGCGTCGCCGCTGCTGATCACGGTGCCCGTGATGCCGGAGCAACCACCCGAGGCCCGCGACATCGTGGCGTCCAAGCCAGCGCATGAACCCGCAGCCGCGCTGCAGGTGCTGGCGATGCCGGTGCGCGAACAGGGCGAACCCGGTGCCCGCACCCAGGCGCGCGCTGAGGCCAATGGCGGCGGCTCGGCGCTGAACCTGGTGCCGACCGAGGAGGGGGATTTCTGGCACGCCGCGGTGCAGTCGCTGGTGGCGCAGGAGCTCATCAGCGCGATGGTGCGCGAGCTCGCGCTGCAGTCCCAGTTGGTGGGGCGCGATACCGACCAGTGGCTGTTGCGCGTGGAGCGCGAGTCGCTGAACCAGCCGTCCAGCCGCGAGCGCCTGCAAACGGCGCTGGCGGGCCTGGGTTATCCTGTGCGCCTGGCGGTGGAAGTGGGGCGGGTGAGCGACAGCCCCGCCAAGCGCAATGCCGTGGCCGCCGCTGCGAAGCAGCAGGCCGCCGAGGAGAGCATCCTGGGCGACCCTTTTGTTCAATCCATGATGCGTGACTTTGGCGCGAAAATCGTCCCCGGCAGCATCAAATCCATTTAGCAACTTTCAAGGAAGAACCATGTTCAACAAGGGACAACTCGCCGGCCTGATGAAGCAGGCCCAGGCGATGCAGGAAAACATGAAGAAGGCCCAGGACGACCTGGGCAACGTCGAAGTCACCGGCGAGTCCGGTGCCGGACTGGTGAAGGTGCTGATGACCTGCAAGCACGACGTCAAACGCGTCACCATCGACCCCAGCCTGCTGGCCGAGGACAAGGACATGCTCGAAGACCTGGTGGCGGCCGCCTTCAACGCGGCGGTGCGCAAGGCCGAAGAGACGTCGGCCGAGAAGATGGCCAAGATCACCGCCGGCATGCCGTCTCTCCCCGGCGGCATGAAGTTTCCTTTCTAAGGCAGCGTGTCCGACTCCAACGCTCTTGACGCGCTGATCCAGGCGTTGCGGCGCCTACCGGGGGTGGGCGTGAAGTCGGCTTCGCGCATGGCGTTTCATCTGCTGCAGCATGACCGCGAAGGGGCGCAGCGGCTGGCGCGCTCACTGCAGCACGCGACCGAACAGATCGGCCATTGCCAGCGATGCCACACCTTCACCGAAGGCGAGGTCTGCAGCACCTGCCTCAATTCCAAGCGCGATCTGAGCAAGCTGTGCGTGGTGGAGACGCCCGCGGACCAGTCGGCGCTGGAGCGCACCGGCGCCTACAAGGGCCTGTACTTTGTGCTGATGGGAAAGCTCAGCCCGCTCGACGGCATCGGACCGCACGACATCGGTCTGAAAAAATTGTTTGACCGCGCCTGCGACCCCCTGGTGCGCGAGGTGATTCTGGCCACCAATTTCACCGCCGAAGGCGAGGCCACGGCGCACGTCATCAGCGAAGCGCTCAAGGCGCGCGGCGTGATGGTGACGCGCCTGGCGCGCGGTGTTCCCGCCGGCAGCGAACTCGAATATGTGGACCTGGGAACGATCGCCCACGCGCTGGTGGACAGACGATAATTTTTCGACCTGCGCGTGCGCTTCGTGCGCGTTCATGGCCGATAATTTTCGGCACATTTTTCTTCCGGAGTCCCCCATGCCCGTTGCCCATTTCACGCTGGCCTATTGGTGCGTCTTGATCGCGGCGTTGTTGCCCATCGTCTGCGCCGGGATTGCCAAGTCGGGCGGCGCAGGAAAACCCCGCAGTCAGGGTGGTTTTGACAACGACGACCCCAGGGCCTGGCTGGCGCGCCTCACCGACTGGCATGCCCGCGCCAACGCGGCCCAGGCCAACAGCTTCGAGGCGCTGCCTTTCTTCATCGGCGCCGTCGTGATCGCGCACCAGCTCGGAGCGCAGCAGGCGCGCCTGGACATCCTGGCCTTTGTCTACATCGTGCTGCGCCTGTTGTTCATCATGTTCTATATCGGCGGCCTGTCCACTTTGCGCACCCTCGCCTGGAGCGCTGCACTGTTGGTGAATATCGCCATTCTCTTCAGTGGGTACCACTGAAATTCATGCCAGGTTGCGCACTGTTTTCATTTTTCAGATTAGGTGAAAACCCGCTCGGGATGATCCCGATGCGCAATTGCCCCTGCCTGGCTAATCTCAAAGCCAGTCAAAGCCAGAAAGTCTCCCCATGGAATCCACCCTCATGAATCGTCGCGGCTTTGCCGCCGCCGCTGCTGCTGGCGCGGCCCTGCTGGCTGTGCCCTACCTGCACGCCCAAGGAAAGCTGGAGAAAAGCAAAGTCGCGATCGCCGTCGGCGGCAAAGCCTCCTTTTACTACCTGCCGCTGACCATCGCCGAGCAACTTGGCTACTTCAAGGCCGAAGGCCTGGAGGTCGAGATCAGCGACTTTGCGGGCGGCGCCAGGGCCTTGCAGGCGGTGGTCGGCGGCTCGGCCGACGTGGTCAGCGGCGCCTACGAGCACACCATCAATTTGCAGAGCAAGAGCCAGTTCTTCCGCGCCTTCGTAATGCAGGGTCGGGCTCCGCAGATCGCCCTGGGCGTGTCGACCAAGGCCATGCCGCAGTACAAGTCGGTGGCGGACCTGAAGGGCAAGAGAATCGGCGTGTCGGCGCCCGGTTCTTCCACCAACATGGTTGCCAATCTGGTGCTGTCGCGTGCCGGTCTGAAGGCCAGCGACGTGAGCTTCATCGGCGTGGGCACGGCCGCCGGCGCGCTGGCGGCGCTGCGCTCGGGTCAGATCGACGCGATGTGCAACATCGACCCGGTCATGACCATGCTCGAGCAAAAGGGCGACGTGAAGATCATCTCCGACACGCGCACGCTCAAGGGCACGGTGGAGGTGTTCGGCGGCGCCATGCCTTCGGGTTGCCTTTATGCGTCGGCGGAGTTTGTGCAGAAGAACCCCAATACCTGCCAGGCGCTGACCAATGCCATCGTGCACGGACTCAAGTGGCTCCAGTCGGCCGGCCCCAGCGACATCATCAAGACCGTTCCTGAAGCATATCTGCTGGGCGACCGCGGCCTGTATCTGGCATCGTTCAACAAGGTGCGCGAGGCTTTTTCGCTCGACGGCGTCGTGCCCGAAGACGGTGTCAGGATCGCGCTCAAGGCGCTGGCCAGCTTTGACGCCACGGTCAAGCCGGAGAAGATCGATCTGGCCAAAACCTTCACCAACGAGTTCTCGAAACGCGCCAAGGAAAGGTTCAAGGCCTGAGCCCTGAATTGACCGTTTGATGTCTGAATTTGCGCTCGAATTTCTCGGCATTTCCTGCACCTTCAAGGCGCGCGACAACGCAGCCCAGCGCTACACCGCCGTGGCCGACACCACGCTACGCATTCGCGCCGGCGAGTTTGTCTCGGTCGTCGGCCCCACCGGCTGCGGCAAATCCACGCTGCTCAACATCGGCGCCGGCCTGATGGAACCTTCGGCGGGCGCGGTCAAGGTCTTTGGCCAGCCGTTGCAGGGCATCAACACGCGCGCCGGCTACATGTTTCAGACCGAAGCGCTGATGCCCTGGCGCAGTGCGCTGGACAACGTCATGGCCGGTCTGCAATACCGAGGCGTGGCTGACGGCGCGGCGCGGCAGCAGGCGCAGTCCTGGCTGGAACGCGTGGGACTGGGCGGTTTTGGCGACCGCTACCCGCACCAGCTGTCGGGCGGCATGCGCAAGCGCGCCGCACTGGCGCAGGTGCTGGTGCTGGACCCGGACATCATCCTGATGGACGAGCCCTTCAGTGCGCTGGACATCCAGACGCGACAGCTGATGGAAAACGAGGTGCTGGACCTGTGGGCCGCCAAGAAGAAGGCCGTGCTTTTCATCACCCACGATCTGGACGAGGCCATCGCCATGAGCGACCGCGTGGTCGTGCTGTCGGCGGGGCCGGGCACGCACCCGATGGGCGAGTTCGAGATCGACCTGCCGCGTCCGCGCAACGTGGCCGAGGTGCGCACCGAGCCGCGCTTCGTGGAACTGCACCGCCAGATCTGGGACGTGCTGCGCGACGAAGTGCTCAAGGGCTACGCCCAGCAACTCAAGAAGGTGGCTTGAGCGTGTGGACCTGGCTCAAACCCAACGAGAGGAACTTGCGCGTCTGGCAGCTCGCCCTGCTTGTGGCGATGCTGGGACTTTGGCACCTGGCCTCGCGCGACGTGCAACTGGCCTTCTTTGTCGGTGAGCCAGTGGCGGTGCTGGGCCGCGTCTGGTCCTGGTTCATGCCGTTCTCGCTGCCGCCAAGCGCGCTGTTCGAGGAAGGCTTGGCCGGCAACGCCGACATCTACTTGCACCTGGGGACGACGCTGCTGGAAACCGTGCTGGCCTTCGTCATCGGCACCGGTCTGGGGCTGTTCGGCGGCCTGTGGCTGGCCCTTGCGCCCACGGTCAGCGCCATCCTGGACCCCTACATCAAGGCCGCCAATTCGATGCCACGCGTGATCCTGGCGCCGATCTTTGCATTGTGGTTTGGGCTGGGCATCTGGAGCAAGGTGGCGCTGGCCGTGACGCTGGTGTTCTTCGTGGTGTTCTTCAACGTCTACCAGGGCGTAAAGGAGGTCAGCCCGGTGGTGCTGGCGAACGCGCGCATGCTGGGCGCAAACCAGCGCCAGTTGCTGCGCACGGTCTACCTGCCCAGCGCCACCAGCTGGGTCTTCTCCAGCCTGCACACTTCTGTCGGACTGGCCTTTGTCGGCGCGGTCGTGGGCGAGTACCTGGGCTCGGCGCGTGGCGTGGGCTACCTGATCCTGCAGGCCGAAGGCACTTTCGACGTGAACACCGTGTTCGCCGGCATCGTCGTGCTCACGGCCTTTGCGCTGGTGCTCGACGGCATCGTGGGCCGGATGGAAAAGCGCCTGATGAAGTGGCAGCCGCGCTCGGGCGAGACCGAAAAACTGTAGGCTTCGGTGTTGGCGCTACGCCAGCTCTTCCAGCTCGGCGTGCTTCACCACCGTCACCGGCACCGGGCATTCCTGCACCATCTTTTGCGACACCGAGCCCATCAGGGCGCCGCGGATATTGCCGTGGCCCTTGGCGCCGAGGATGACCGCGTCACAGGCTTCACGCTCGGCAATGTCGAGCAGCATGTTGGTCGGATCACCGGACTCGACCACGCACACGAAGTCGACACCGGCGGCGCTCACCAACTCTTGCGCAGCGGCCAACTGATGGCTGCCCGCCTCCTGGCTGACTTCCTGCAGCACCAACGGGTCATGCGCCACCACCACTTCGTACAGCGTGGCGGACTCCTGCACGTTGGCCAGCACCAGGCTGGCGCGCAGTCCCTCCTGCAGCAGCGACAGTGCGTAGCGCACCGCGTCCAGCGAGAGTTCCGAGCCGTCGACTGCGATCAGGATCTTGAGCATGGGGTTTCCTTGTTAAAACTACGGGCTGGTCTTGGTGCGCTTGGCCGCCGGACTCTTCTTCTTTTTCGCAGCGCCTTTAGGTGCTTGCGACTTGGATGATTTTGTCACTGTCCTGGCTTTGGCCGCTGTGAACAGTACCACCTGCTGACCCGGCTTGAAGGCGCTCGTGGCGCTGACGTTGTTCCAATCGGCCACGTCGGCGGCGCTGGCCTTGTAGCGTTTGGCGATGCTGGCGACGGTTTCGTTCTTCCCCGCTTTGACGGTGCTGCGCCGCGCCGTTGCTTCACGCGAGAGTGAAAGCTGGCCGGTTTCGGCCACGTGCACGGTGACATCGGCCTGCACGCTGGCTGCGCGCGGCACGAGCAGTGTCGAGCCGGCCTTGATCGTGACGCGCTGCGGGATGTTGTTCACGGCGCGCAGCTCCGCTTCCGGCATGCCGATGCGCAGCGCCGCCTGGCGCGGCTGCATGGCCATGGGAACGATCCAGACCGTCCACGAAGCCAGCCGACCTCCGGCGTAGCCCTGCAGGTTGCGCTCGAACACGGCGGCGTTGTCCCAGGGCAGAAGGATCTGGGGCGTTCCCGCCGCCAGGATCACCGGGCGGCTGGCCGAAGGGTTCAGCGCCTTGAAGTCCTCCAGCGAAACCTCGGCCAGCTTGGCCGCCAGCGCGACGTCGATGTCGCGCGTGATTTCCACGGTCTGGAAGTAGGGGTGGTTGCCGATGTCGGGCAACTTGGCGTTGAAGGCTTGGGGCCGGGCCACGATGTTCTTCACGGCCTGCAGCTTGGGAACGTAAAAGCGCGTCTCCATCGGCATCAGCAGATCGGTGTAGGCCGTGCCCAGGCCATTGCGCTGGTTCTTGGCGATGGCGCGGCCCACGCTGCCTTCGCCCCAGTTGTAGGCGGCCAGCGCCAGGTGCCAGTCGCCGAACATGCCATAGAGCTTTTGCAGGTAGTCCAGCGCGGCGCGGGTGGATGCCAGCACGTCGCGCCGGTCGTCGCGAAAGGCGTTCTGCTTGAGGTCGAAATTCTTTCCAGTGCTGGGCATGAACTGCCACATGCCCGCGGCCTTGGCGCTGGAGACCGCTTGCGGGTTGAACGCGCTCTCGATGAAGGGCAGAAGCGCCAGTTCGGTCGGCATGTTGCGCCGCTCCAGTTCTTCGACGATGTGGAACAGGTATTTGTTCGAGCGTTCGGTCATGCGAAACATGTAGTCGGGCCGCGTCGCGTACCACTGCTCGCGGTCCAGCACCAAAGGACCTTCCAGGTCCGGCATGGCAAAGCCGCGCCGGATGCGCTCCCACAGATCGGTGGGGGCCGTGAGGCCGGCCACAGCCCGGGAGGCGGCCTCGGCAGCGGTGATCGGTTGCAGCGGACCGTCGGGAATGATGGGCTGGTGTCTGCTGCTGAAGCCCCCTGGCGCGGCTGGCGTGCTGGCGGCGGCCGGGTCGGCAGCTGCAGCAGAGGTCGTGGTGGTGGAAAGCGTTGCGGTGCTGGCACAACCCGACAACCACAGGCAGGCTGTCAGGCCAAAAATCGATGCAAGTATTTTCAAAACTGGTTTTTCCATTGGCGCAGCGCCGCCAGGTGGCCCACCGGGTCATGCGCCGAAGGATCGAAGCGCTGGGCGGCGGCGATCACCTCGGCTTGGCGGGTACGCAAGAAAGGGTTGATCTGCAGCTCCAGGCTCATGCGCGAGGGCAGCGTGGGTACGCCTGCGGCGCGCTTGCTTTCGCACAGAGCGCTGTAGCGCTGCAGATCGGCGTTGTCGGGTTCCACGGCACGTGCGAACTTCAGGTTGGAGAGCGTGTATTCATGGGCGCAGCATACCTGGGTGCTTGCGGGCAGGGCGGCGAGGGCGTCGAGCGAGGCCAGCATCTGCGCCGGCGTCCCTTCAAACAATCGACCGCAACCGCCGGAAAACAGCGTGTCGCCGCAAAACAGGATCGGCTCCATGTCGGCGGGCGTGCGGCAAAAGTAGGCGATATGGCCGGCCGTGTGTCCCGGCACATCGATCACTTCAAAGTCCAGGCCCAGCGCGCTCAGCGTGTCGCCCCCATGCAGCCGTGTCAGCGGCTCGGGCATGGGCTCATGCGCGGGTCCGTAAACACGCGCGCCGGTCTGCTCGCGCAGCGCCTGAACGCCACCCACATGGTCGGCGTGGTGGTGCGTGATCAGGATCGCATCCAGCTGGAGCTGCTCGCGCTGCAGGGCGTCGAGCACCGGCTGAGCCTGGCCCGGATCCACCACCACAGCGCGCCCCTTGTCGTGCAGCAGCCAGAGGTAGTTGTCGGAGAAGGCCGGGAGTGCAAGGAGCTTCATGTGTGCTCAAATTATAGCTTTTGGGGGTGTTTCAGGCGCCGCGCGTGGGGCATCGGGCGCCATGCTGGCTACACGCCCACAACGGAACAGGAGCCGCCCATGTTGAAACCGCAACCCATGCCCGCAAGTCCGTGGTTTGAGGGCTTTGAGTCGCGCCGCATTCAAACTCGCGCTGCCGAAATTCAGTTGCGCCTGTCGTGCGGCCCGATCGCTGGGCGAAGCGTTCTTCTGCTGTTGCACGGGTTTCCGCAAAGCCATGTGATGTGGCAGCGCGTGGCCCGTCTGCTGAGTCAGCATTTCTATCTGGTGCTGCCGGACTTGCGCGGCTACGGAGACTCGTCCAAGGCGCCCGGATTGCAGAACCACGAAAATTACAGCAAGCGCGCTTTGGCGCAGGACGTCGTGGACGTGATGGACGAACTCGGCGTGGATTCCTTTTTCGTCTGCGGCCACGACCGGGGTGGGCGGGTGGCGCACCGCCTCGCCCTGGATCACCCGCAGCGTGTGCGGCGCCTGTGCGTGATCGACATTGCGCCTACGCTGGACATGTACGCGGCCACGGACATGGAATTTGCGCGCGCCTACTACCATTGGTTTCACCTGATCCAACCGCAACCGTTGCCGGAAATGATGATCGGTGGCAATCCGCTTTTTTACCTGCACGCCAAGCTCGCCGGCTGGGGTACGGGCGGACTGGGCCATATCGAGCCCGCGGCGCTGGCCGAATACGAACGCTGCTTTTGCCTGCATGCATCCATCCACGCGATGTGCGAGGATTACCGCGCCAGCGCCGGCATCGACCTGGAGCATGACCGCCAGAGCCGCGCCGTTGGCGAAAAAATCGTTTGCGACACGCTCGTGCTGTGGGGCCAGCGTGGCGTGGTGCAGCGGCTGTTCAAGCCCGTGGCGCTGTGGCAGGCGCAGTGCCTTGCTCGCGTGTCGGGGCAGTCCCTGGACTGCGGGCATTTCATCCCGGAGGAATTGCCGCAGCAGACCGCAGTGCAGCTGCTGGATTTTTTCTGCGCCTGAGCGGGTCGCTCTGCCGCTCCCCGCTTCGCGGGCACAATCAGCGCCAGCCTTTTTGATATTTCTTATGCGGCTCAAGCCGGATTTCCCATGAAATTTGTTCGCTCCCTCGGCCTTCTGGCCATGCTGGCGCTCGCATCGGGTTGCGCCAGCGCGGCCGAGTCCGAAGCCGATCGCTGGAACCTCACGGACCTGTACGCAACGCAGGCAGATTGGGATCAGGACGCGCTCAGGCTGGAGCAGCAGTTGCAGACCCTGGCCAAGTGCAGCGGCCACATGGCGCCATCGGTCAAGCGCTTCAAGGCCTGCCTGGACCTGAACGCCGAGGTGCTCAAGCGCTCCATTCGCCTCTCCGCATACGCGTCACAGACCCATGATCAAGACACGGGCCTGACGGCCGGCCAGGACCTGAAGCAGCGTGCCGACGTGCTGAACAACCGGGTGGAAGAAGGATCGTCTTTTTTCAGCCCCGAGATACTGCAGATGGGGCGCTCCCGGGTCGACGCCTTCTTGCGTCAGGACAAGTCGCTGGCGATCTACCGCCATCCGCTGGACGACATGCTGCGCATGGCGCCGCACACGCTGGAGCGCAAAGGTGAGGCACTGATCGCGCAGTTTGGCATGGCCACGGCGGCGGCGGGAGCGGTCTATTCCACGCTTGCTGACGCCGACATGCCCTGGCCCAAGGTGAAGCTGTCGGACGGCACCGAGGTGGTGCTCGATCAGACCGCCTACGAGCAATACCGTGTGCTGAGCAATCGAGCCGACCGCAAGCTCGTGTTTGACGCTTTCTGGGCCAAATGGAAAGAGTTTGAGCGCACTTTTGGCGTCACCTTTTACGAGCAGCTGAAGCGCGACGCGGTCTACGCCAAGGTGCGCAACTACCCGGATTCGCTGACGCAGGCGCTGGACGCGAACAAGCTGCCGCGCTCGGTCTACGACACCATGGTGGCGCAGGCCAACGCCAACCTGCCCACGCTGCACCGCTACTTCAAGCTGCGCGCCAAGATGCTGGGCGTGAGCGAAATGCGCTACTACGATGTGTATCCACCGCTCGTGTCCAGCGATCTGAAGTATCCGATTGGGCTGAGCACGGAGCTGATGCTGGCAGCCGTGAAGCCGCTGGGTGACGACTATGTCCGCGCCATGGCGCAGGGCACCCGCAGCCGCTGGATGGACGTCAATCCGCGACCCAAGAAGCGCTCCGGCGCCTACATGAACGGCGCCGTGTACGACGTGCACCCGTATCTGCTGCTGAACCACACCGACGACTATGAATCGGTGTCCACGTTGGCGCACGAATGGGGCCACGCCATGCACTCCTACCTGGCGAACAAAGCGCAGCCCTTCGTCACCGCCGACTACCCCACATTCACGGCCGAGATCGCGTCCACCACGAACGAGGTGCTGCTGCTGGAGCACATGCTGAAGGTGGCCAAGAGCGACGACGAGCGCTTGCTGTATCTGGGCTCGGCGTTGGAAAATCTGCGCGCCACCTTCTTCCGCCAGGCGATGTTTGCCGACTTCGAACGCGACGTCCACGCCCGGGTGGACAAGGGTGAATCCTTGACCGGCGAGGCCATCACCAGGATCTATGGCGACATCCTCAAGCGCTACCACGGCGACAAGGAAGGTGTGGTCAGAATTGATGATCTGTACACCATCGAGTGGGCCTTCATCCCGCATTTTTACAACCGGTTCTACGTGTTCCAGTACGCCACCTCCGTCTCCGCCGGCAACATGTTCGCCACCGAAATCCTGCAAGGCAAGCCTGGAGCGCGCGAGCGCTACCTGAACATCCTTCGCGCCGGCGGTTCGCGCTACCCCTATGAACTGGTGAAGGAGGCGGGAGTCGACCTCGCCACACCAGCGCCCTACCTTGCGCTGGTGGCACGCATGAACAGCATCATGGATCAGATCGAAGCCATACTGGAAAAGAGGAAACACGCATCATGAAATTCGCCCAACGCCTGGACGCCATCGAAACCTCGGCCATCCGTGAACTCTTCAAACTGCTGGGCAAGCCCGGCATCATCAGCTTCGCCGGCGGCTTTCCCGACCCCGCGCTGTTCGACGTGGAGGGCATACGCGAGTCCACGGCGGCGGTGCTGGCGGACCATCCGGGAGCGGTGCTGCAGTACGGCGCGACCGAGGGCTGGCAGCCGCTGCGCGAGGGCATCAGCGCCTTCATGGCGGCCAAGGGCTGCAGCGTTGCGCCCGACGGCCTGATCGTCACCACCGGCAGCCAGCAGGCGCTGGACCTGATCGGCAAGACCTTGATCTCCCCCGGCGACAAGGTGATCGTCGAGGCGCCCACGTTTCTGGCGACGATCCAGTGCTTTCGCCTGTACGGCGCCGACATCGTGGGTGCGCCCATCGACGCCGACGGCGTGAAGGTCGACGTGCTGGAGCAACTGATAGAGCAGCACAAACCCAAGCTGGTCTACCTCATCCCGACCTTCGGCAACCCCAGCGGCGCCACGCTGAGCCTGGAGCGGCGCAAGCGGATTCTCGAGCTCGCGGCGCGCACGCAGACCATCGTGGTGGAAGACGACCCGTATGGCGAGCTGTACTTCGGCGCGCCGCCGCCGCCCTCGCTGCTGAGCTTGAGCGAGCAGGTTCCCGGCAGCCGGGAATGGCTGGCGCACTGCGGCTCCTTCAGCAAGATCCTCTCGCCGGGATTGCGCGTGGGCTGGATGATCGCACCGCCGCAACTGTTGGCCCGAGCCACGATGTGCAAGCAGTTCAGCGACGCCCACACCAGCAACCTGACCCAGGCCACCGCGGCGCATTACCTCACGCTCGGGCGCCTGCATCCCACGCTGGACAAGGTGCGCGCGGTGTATGCGCAGCGCGCGCAGGTCATGGCCGAGGCCTTGCGGCGCGAGTTGGGCGATGCGATCGAATTCAACGCGCCCAAGGGCGGCATGTTCTTCTGGGCGCGGCTGACCCAGGGCCGCAATGCGGCCGAGTTTGCCAAGCGCGCCATCGACAAACTGGTGGCCTTTGTTCCGGGCGCGCCGTTCTACGCGCACGATCCCGATCCGTCCACGCTGCGCCTGAGCTTTGCCACCGCCGACGTGGCCCGGATCGAAGAGGGCATTGCCAGGTTGCGCCAGGCGCTTTGAGCGGGTGCCTCGGGTTATCATCGTGCTTGCAGTTTTGGGGACTGGTCAGCGCGCGTGCCGCTCGACTTGCTCGCCCTCACAAGCATTCTGCCCGTAGCTCAGTTGGATAGAGCATCAGCCTTCTAAGCTGAGGGTCACAGGTTCGATCCCTGTCGGGCAGACCAGTCTGGCAAAAGATTCTTTGCTACAAAATATAGAGCATGCAGTGCACCGGGTAACGCCCGGGTTGCAGCTCCCCACTTTCAAAAAAGCCAGAGTAAGGGCGCCAAGCCGAGCACCGAGAGGCCGAGCAGCAGTCCGGCGCTTTGTAGTCCTGCGGCGCGCGACGACAGGAAAAAGGCATACACGGCCTTGGCCATGCTGTTGCTGGCTGCGGCAACGAGGATCGCGGTGGCGGCCACCGTGGCCGGCGTGACGGCTGCGGAGGCCTGCGTCATGCCCATGATGAAGGGGTCGACATCCGTGAGTCCCATCACGGCCGATAGCGCATAGACACCTGCGTGCCCGAGGTAGACCGAGGCGAGCTGGGTCGCGATCAACATCACCAGGAACAGCAGCGCAAACAGCAATGCAGCGCGCAGTTCGAGCGGATTGCGGGGCTGCACCGGGTCTTGAACCGCCTGTCCGCTGGCGTCGTGCCGGCGCGACCAGAACCAGCCCGCGCCGATGGCCAGGACACCCAATGCCAGGAAGGAGGGTGCCAGCGCGCGCATCAGTTGCTGGTTGAACAGCGCCAGCAGCACCGCCAGCCGCAGGTACATCACGCCGGATGCGATCAGGATTCCGCCGGAGAACAGATGCGGCTGGCTCTCCCTGGCAGAGCGCTTGGCGAGCACCACGGTTGTCAAGGTGGAGGAATAGGCGCCGCCCAGGATCGAAGCCAGGATCACGCCGCCCTGTCCCTTGGACAGTTTCTGAATCACGTAGCTGCCGTAGGAGACCGCACTCACGGCCACCACCACCAGCCAGGTCTTGAAGGGATTGATCTGGAACTGGCTGAAGGCCTGGTTCGGCAGGATGGGCAGGATCACCGCGGTCAGCAGCAGGAACTTGGTGAAGGTGACGACGTCCTGCGGCGCGATGCGCTTGGCCAGCCCTTCCAGCCCCCCTTTGAGTTCGAGCAGCAGCATGCTGGCCACGCCCAGCGTCGTGGCCATCCACAAGTGCTGCTGGAACACCAGCGCGCCGATCAGGTAGGTGATGAGGCCCGCCAACTCGGATGTCAGCCCGGCCAGTGCGCCGGTGACCAGTTTGTGCCAGTACGAAAGCAGCAGAAAGCCTGCTACCGCGACGAATCCAAGGGCCAGGGGCATGATCTGGTTCCCCGACAGGGAAGACATCGCATAGCCGACCAGACCGATCAGCGGGAAGGTGCGAACGCCGCCAAATACATATTTTTCCGCGGTCACCTTCTTTTCCTCTCGTTCCAGTCCGATCAGGAACGAGAGAAAGAGAACCAGAAGGATGTCTTGCGCCTGTGGTGGCAGCCACTCGCTCACTGCAATAGACATGGTTTCTTTTCGCTTTCATTTCGCAGCCGCGGCTGCGTTGACTTGCCCGTCGTCGGCGGGGCCGCGACCGGCCGGTGCGATCAGGATGGACCGCGCCGTCATGATATGCCAATGCGGTGCGGGCCACGCTTTCGGGGCGTCAGCGGCAGGCGTGGCACCGGCGCCCACGAGGCGGCCCATTGGCGTTCACCAGCATGGGTCGAGCGGGCGCATTTACCTTTCTTTGCAAAAGATTTCCGATCAGGAATTGACGTGGATCAGGTGCCATCCCACCCCTTGGGGAGAGACTTCGTCAACGCTTTCCACCCTGGCGAGTCACGCCAAGCCAAGAAAATGATCAATCGATCGCTGATTTTCGAATACCGCTGGAAGCTCTTGACGCTGCTGCTCGCTCTGGCCCTTCTCGCTACGGGTCTCGTGCGCTGGTGGCAGGGTCCCGAGGTCGCGATCGAGAAGGTGGTGCGGCGCGATTTCGTGCAGACCGTGGTGGCCAGTGGCCATGTGGAGACGCCGCACCGCGCGGACATCGGCAGCCAGGTCACCGGCGTGGTGGCGCGCATCCCGGTGACTGAGGGGCAAAGCGTCAAGGCCGGCGACCTGCTGATTGAACTCGACGGGGCCGAGCTTCGGGCCAACGAGCGCCTGGCCGCTGTCGCCGTGGCTCAGGCTCAGGCCCGTTTGCGCCAGTTGCGCGAAGTCCAGGCACCTGTGGCCGAGCAGGGTCTGCGTCAGGCGCAGGTGAACCTGGAGAACGCACGCAAGACGCTGGCGCGCAACCAGGATCTCTTCGAGAAGAAATTCATCGGCGAGGCGGCGCTGGACGATTCGCGCAAGGCGGTGGAGTTGGCGGACGCCCAGATGCGTTCGGCGCGCACGCAATTCGACACCGCGCGCACCGACGGCAGCGACACCGCGCTGGCGCTGGCCGCGGTGGCACAGGCCGAGGCCAGCCTGCAGGCCGCCCGAGCCCGCTCCGCCTACGCCCAGGTGCGTGCGCCGCGCGACGGCACGCTGATCGCCCGCAACGTCGAGGTGGGCGACGTGGTTCAGCCGGGCAAGGTGCTGATGACGCTGTCGCCAGCGGGTCTGACCCAGCTGGTGGTGGATATCGATGAGAAGAACCTGCACCTGCTGGCGCTGGGGCAAAGGGCTTTGGCCTCGGCCGACGCCTATGCGCAACAGCGATTTACCGCCGAACTCTCGTACATCAACCCGGGCGTGAATGCGCAAACCGGTTCCGTCCAGGTCAAGCTCGACGTGCCCAATCCACCGCCCAAGCTGCAGCAGGACATGACGGTGTCCGTGGACATCGAGGTGGCACGCCATGCCCAGGCGCTGCTGCTGCCCGGCAGCGTGGTGCATGACGCCGAGGGCGCAACGCCCTGGGTGTTGCTGCTGGAGGAGGGCCGCGCGCTGCGGCATCCGGTGCGCCTGGGGCTGCGCAGTGGCGGCTGGGCCGAGGTGCTCGAGGGCCTGAAGGAAGGTGACGCGGTGATTGCGACCAGCCCGGCGCCTGCGCCGGGCGAACGCGTTCACACCGTGGTGCACACCGAGTAGCCCGTCATGTTTCGACCCTGGTTTCCGTTTGAGTGGATTGTTGCCATCCGCTTCCTGCGCGAGGGCCGGTTGCAGACGCTTTTCATCATCGCCGGGGTGGCCATTGGCGTGGCCGTGATCGTTTTCATGTCGGCGTTGCTCGCGGGGCTGCAGTCCAACTTCATCCGGCGCGTTCTTTCGGCGCAAGCTCACATTCAGTTGCTTCAGCCAAAAGAGGTGACACGGCCGCAGCGCCTGGGTGCCAACGCGCTGCCCGGAGAAATTGAGGGTGCGATCGTGCAGCCGCCGTTGCAGCGGCTCAAGGGCATCGATCAGTGGCAATCGGTGGCCGCAGAAATTCGTGCGCTGCCCGAGGTGCTGGTGGCGACGCCCGTGGCAGGAGGCTCGGCCTTGGTGGTGCGCGGCAGCGCCAGCCGTGCCATCACGGTGGCCGGCATCGAGCCCGAGCAGTATTTCCGCATCGTCGATATCAACGACAAGCTGGTACGGGGGACGACCCGGCTGAGCGCCACCGACATCCTTGTAGGGACCGAATTGGCCAGCGACCTGGGTGTCGACGTGGGTGACAAGCTGCGCGTCTCGACCGCCAGCGGAGCGGCCAGCACGCTCACGATTGCCGGCGTCTTTGACTTGGGCAACAAGGGCGCGAACCAGCGCAATACCTTTGTCGCGCTGCACACGGCACAAAGCCTGCTCGGCATTCCGGGCGGCGTCACCAGCGTGGAAGTGACGGTGCGCGACGTCTATGCGGCCGAGGAGATTGCGCAACGCATCACCAGCGCCACCGGCGTCGAGGCCGACAGCTGGATCAAGACCAGCGCCCAGTTCTTTGCCGCGGTGAGCGCGCAGACCACGGCCAACACCGCCATCCGCTTCTTCGTCGGCCTGTCCGTGGCCTTCGGCATTGCCAGCGTGCTGGTGGTGGTGGTGGTGCAGAAGTCGCGCGAGATCGGCATCCTGCGCGCCATGGGCATCTCGCGAGGCCAGATCCTGCGCGTGTTCCTGCTGCAGGGCGGATTGTTGGGTTTCGGCGGCTCGGTCGTGGGCTGTGCCATCGGTGCGCTGGCGCTTGCGCTGTGGCAGCGCTATGCGCGCAACGCCGACGGCACGCCGCTGTTCCCGCTGACGTTCGATCCGACCCTGTTCACGCTGGCCCTGGTGCTGGCGACCCTGACCGGCCTGGCCGCCGCCGTGGCGCCGGCGTTGCGCGCCGCGCGCCTGGATCCCGTGGTGGCCATCCGTGGATGAGGCACGACAAAGCATGAATCCGCTGACGAACAACGTGGTCGTGCAGTTGCGCGGCGTGGTCAAGGCCTTCAACCTCGGAACCCCGATCGAGGCCGAAGTGCTGCATGGCATCGACCTCACGCTGCATCAGGGAGAGTTCTGCGCGGTGATGGGGCCTTCGGGCTCGGGCAAGAGCACCTTGCTCAACATCGTGGGCCTGCTCGACCGGCCCAGTCGCGGCACGCTGCAGGTGTGCGGCGAGGAAACCACGACGCTGGACGACGGTGCGCTGACGCGGTTGCGCGGCCACAACATCGGCTTCGTGTTCCAGTACCACCACCTGATCACGGCCTTCACGGCGCTGGAGAACGTGATGATCCCGATGCTGGGTGCGGCGGGTTTTCCCAACGCTCAGATGCGCCAACGGGCCGAGGAGTTGATCGCCAACGTGGGCCTCACGGCGTGGCAAGACAACCTGGCCGGCAACATGAGCGGCGGGCAGCAGCAACGCGTGGCGGTGGCGCGCGCACTGGCGATGAACCCGGCGTTGCTGCTCGCGGACGAGCCCACGGGCAACCTGGACACCAAGAGCGCCGACGGGGTGTTCGAGCTGCTGCGCCGCTTCAACCGCGAGCATGGTACAACGGTGCTGTTCGTGACCCACAACGCCACTCTGGCGCAGCGCTGCGACAAGACCATCCAGGTGGTCGATGGGCGCATCACCAGCGAAAGCCAAGGATAGCCATGCAAAACAACCAACGCCATCAGCGCTCCGACCTGGTTCGCCTGGCCACCCGCGCCATGTCCGAGCGCGGCTTGCAACCCGAGTTCTCGGCCGCTGTGACGCAGCAAGTGGCCGCCTTCCACACTGCCGGTGACGAGGCCGGCGCCGCGATTCGCGACCTCACGCAGCTGCTGTGGTGCTCCATCGACAACGACGACTCGCGCGATCTGGACCAACTCACCGTGAGCGAAGTGCTCGAGCACGGCGCGGTCAAGCTGCTGGTCGCCATCGCCGATGTGGACGCGCTGGTGAAGAAGGGCAGCGCCATCGACGAGCATGCCCGCATCAACACCACGTCGGTCTATACCTCGGCGCGCATCTTTCCGATGCTGCCCGAGCGCCTGAGCACCGATCTGACCTCGCTCAATTTGCACCAGGACCGGCTGGCGCTGGTGACCGAAATGGTGTTCAGCGCTGACGGTTCGCTCGTCAGCTCCGATCTGTACCGGGCCCGGGTGCGCAATCAGGCCCAGCTCGCCTACGACGCCGTCAGCGCCTGGATCGAAGGCGAGGGTGCCCTGCCCGTAGCGGCGGCGGCCGTGCCCGGCATGGAGGCGCAGCTGCGCACCCAGGACGCTGCCGCGCAGCTGCTGCGCGCGCGTCGCCACGCCGAAGGCTCGCTGGAACTCGAAACGTTCCAGCCCCGTGCGGTGTTCGAGGGCGAACAGGTGGTGGACATTCGCCAGCAGGAGCAAAACCGCGCGCGCCAATTGATCGAGGAGGTGATGATCGCCACCAATGGCTGCACCGCGCGTTATCTCGCCGCCCGTGGTGCGGCCTCGCTGCGGCGCGTGGTGCGCTCGCCGGAGCGCTGGCTGCGCATTGTGGGCGTGGCCAAGGACTATGGCGAGTCGCTTCCCAGCGAGCCGGATTCGAAGGCGTTGGAAGCCTTTCTGGCCAAGCGCCACCAGGCCGATCCGCTGCGCTTTCCCGACCTGTCGCTGGTCATCGTCAAGCTCATGGGCCGAGGCGAATACGTG
This sequence comes from uncultured beta proteobacterium, assembly GCA_903838565.1. Classification (GTDB taxonomy): domain Bacteria; phylum Pseudomonadota; class Gammaproteobacteria; order Burkholderiales; family Burkholderiaceae_C; genus CAIKVZ01. Next base: position 27,299 of record CAILZB010000007.1, read on the forward strand.
CTGGAGGCGCCGGGCGCAGCACCCATTGGCCACTTCGGCCTGGCGGTGCGCGACTACACCCACTCCACGGCGCCCAATCGGCGCTTCCCCGACCTGATCACCTCGCGCATGCTCAAGGCCGCGTTGACCGGGCACGCGCCCGCTTATTCGATCGCGGAATTGGCGGAACTGGCGGCGCACTGCACGCGCCAGGAGGACGCGGCGCAGAAGGTGGAGCGGCAGATGCGCAAGTCCGAAGCTGCGCTGCTGCTGGAATCGCGCATTGGCCAGCGCTTTGACGCCCTGGTCACGGGCAGCGGCACCGACGGTGTCTGGGTCCGGGTGTTTTCCCCTCCGGCCGAAGGCAAGCTGGTGAATGGTTCGGCCGCGCTGAAGGTCGGCGAGAAGGTCCATGTCAAGCTCGTGTCAACCAACGTGGAGCGCGGATTCATCGACTTCGTGCTGGCTGGCGCCTGAGCTTGCCGGTGCCACGTCGACAAGCCGTCATCGGTCAGCCCATACGGGGCGTCACGTGTGTCTCTCACCCCCGTCAATTTCGCTCAGGATAGGACAGGTTTTCGACTTCCGTTGACCTGCATCAGTTGAGCGCGATGCGGAGGCCGGCCTGGGCCTTCAGGTCGACCCCAAGCGGTCCGGAAAGGCGCATGATGACCGCACAAGCCTTCGGCGGTTGAAATGAGACGAGAGGCGTTTTCATGGACTGTGTCGCAGGGCTTATTGAAAGCAGAGAGTCCACTATGTCGCACTACCATGCCATCGTCTGGATCGATCATGTTGAAGCCCACGTGATGCACATCAGCCCGGATGACGTCGAAAAGTCCCTGGTACATCCGAACCAGGGGAATCACAAGCTGCACTCGCGCGTGGGCACCTTGGGAAGCGGTCGCGCGCCTGAAGAGCAGGACTACTACCACCGTGTCGTTGAATCACTCAAAGGCGCATCCGAGATCCTGATCGTCGGACCGGCACAAGCCAAGCTGCAGCTGGTCAAGCACATTCATTCGCATGACCCGGAACTCATGGCCAAGATCATCGGCGTGGAAACGGTCGACCATCCGACGGATGGCCAACTGGTGGCCTACGCGCGCAAGTATTTCCTGGCCAAGGACAAGATGTTGTAGAGGGCGGATTCGCCGTTCGCGCAGGGCCGGGCTCAGATCGCGCCGTCGAACATCATCACATCGACTTCGTCGCCCAGCGCGACGTTGCCCTGCTCGTGGCTGAGTACGATCAGGCCGTTGGCTTGAACCATGGAGCTCAGCACGCCCGAGCCCTGGTTGCCGGTGATCTGCACTGACAGCCTGCCGTCCGCGCCGCTGCTGACGACACCGCGCTGGTACTCGGTGCGACCGGGTTTCTTGCGCATGGATTGCGCGCTGCGCGCCCTGAGCAGAGGTGGCGCTTTGGCGCCGCTTCCCATCATCTGCAGCAGCGCCCCACGCACGAAGGCCAGGAAGGTCACCATCACGGCCACGGGATTTCCCGGCAGCCCGAACAGCGCGGCTTGGCCGATGCGTCCCACAGCCATGGGGCGGCCCGGGCGCATGGCGATCTTCCAGAAGGCCACGTCGCCCAACTGCTTCATCATCAGCTTGGTGTAGTCGGCTTCTCCCACACTCACGCCGCCACTGGTGATGATGGCGTCGGCTTGGGCTGCGGCCCGGGTGAAGGCCGCTTCCAGCCGCTCCGGTTCGTCGCGCACCACGCCCATGTCGATGACCTCGCAGCCCAGGCGCGTGAGCAGGCCGAACACGGTGTAACGGTTGCTGTCGAAGACCGCGCCTTCGCGCGTCGGCTCGCCCAGACTCAGAATCTCATTGCCGGTGGAGAAATAGGCCACGCGCAGCCGGCGCAGCACCTGCACTTTGGCCATGCCCAGGCTGGCCAGCAGGCCCAGGGCCGCGGGCGTGAGCCGCTCTCCTTTGTGCAGCGCGATGCTTCCGGCCAACAGGTCCTCGCCCAGGAAGCGGCGGTTGTCGCCGCGGCGCAGCGCATTTGCGGCAATCGTGATCTGGTTCTGCGCCACCGAGGCGAGTTCCTGCGGCACGACCGTGTCGAGTCCTGCGGGCATGACGGCGCCGGTCATGATGCGCAGGCACTGCCCGGCGCTCACCGTTCCCTGCCAAGCCTGACCCGCCAGCGCGGTGCCGACCGGCGTGAGCGTCAGCGCCTGATCCGGCACGAGCTGGCTGCCGTCAAAGGCGTAGCCGTCCATGGCCGAGTTGTCGTGCGGTGGCACGCTGACGGGCGAGATCACGTCCTGCGCCAGCACCCGATCCAGCGCCGAAAAGATGTCCACGGCCTGCGTGTCGGTAATGGGCTCGATCAGGCGCGCGAGGAATTCACGGGCCCGGTCCACGCTCAGCGCCTGCGGGTCATAGCCTTCCAGTTCGGCGGCGATATCGGCGAGTGTTTTCATGGGTGAGTCGTTCTGTGCAGGAGGGCGGCCTGTTCGCGCCGGTTCGGTCCGATCGAGCGCGGGCCGCAAGAGTGCGATGGTAAACCCGCGCCGGCGCTGCGGGATAATGGCCCGACCCGCCGCGCGGCTTGCGCCAGCGCCCCCGCTTCACGTCCCAACGATTGCCCAGACCATGCATCGCACACTCTTCGACACGCCCATCGTGAACACGCTGCTGCGTGCCTTCTCGCTGTTCTTCCTGAAAATCACCGGCTGGAAGGTTCAGGGCAGCATGCCGCCGGGGTGCCGCAAGAGCGTCTGGATCGCGGCCCCGCACACCAGCAACTGGGACCTGCCCTACACGCTGATGGTGGTGTTCGCGCTGAACCTGAGGGTGTACTGGATGGGCAAGGAGCAGCTTTTCAGGTGGCCGTTTCGGGGCTTCATGATGTGGCTTGGCGGCATTCCGGTGCACCGGGAAAAGTCCAGCAACCTGGTGGCCGCCTCGATCGCCGCGATCCAGCAGGCCCCGGGCCCGATGCAGCTGATCGTGCCGCCGGAAGGCACGCGCGCCAAGGTGCGCTACTGGAAGACGGGCTTTTACTACATCGCGCTCGGCGCACAGGTGCCTATCGTCATGGCCTACATGGACTACGAGAAGAAGATCGCCGGACTCGGTCCGGTGTTTCAACCCAGCGGCGACATCGACGCCGACATGGCCGCGATCAAGGCCTTTTACGCGCCGTTCAAGGGCCGCATCGCGGCGCAGTTCCACGCCGAGTAAGAGGGCTCAGTCGGATTCCAGGGAGCGCAATTCGTCCAGCGTGTTGGCGTTGAAGAAGGCCTTGGGGTCGTCGCCGGGCGCATCGAAGGGCACGAGCACGGTCTTGTGCTGCGCGGTCCATTTGTCGATCTTGCGCCCTCCCTCGGCCGTGAAGCGCATCAGGCTGGGCAACAGCTCGCGCCGCAGCAGGCAAAACACCGGCTGTGCGCGCAAGCTCCCGTCCTCCTCGGGCGCGGCCACCATGGCGATCTGCGCGCCTTCGCGCTCCAGCGCCTGTGCCAGGCGTTGTGCCAGATCCAGCGGGAACAGCGGGGAGTCGCAGGGCAGCGTCAGCAGCAGCGGGGTCTTGCAGTGCTCCAGCCCGCTCAGGAAGCCCGCCAGCGGGCCGGCATAGTCGGCCTGCGCGTCGGGCCACACCGCAGCGCCAAAGGCGGCATAGTCGCCAAGGCTGCGGTTGGCGTTGATCATGACTTCGCCCACGGGAGCACCGGTCTGCATGCGCAGGCGCCGCAGGGCATGCAGCGCCAGCGGCGTGCCGTTGAACAGCTGCATGCCCTTGTCCACGCCGCCCATGCGCGTGCCGCGTCCGCCGGCGAGGATGATGGCGCTGATGTCCTTGAGGGTTGTCATTTCTTTAGCCACCGATGTAGCTCATCTCGACCCGCCTGGCGCCGGTGCCGCTGTCGGGGGGGAGGGTGCTGCGCAGTTCGGAGTAGCGGTCGCTGCGGCCCTGCCAGATCTGGCCGATGGCGCTGGCGATCGCTTCGTCGCCGGCGTCGCCGCGTAGCAGCGGTTTCAGGTCGTATCCGTCCTGGGCAAACAGGCACAGGTAAAGCTTGCCTTCGGTGGACAGGCGGGCGCGGTTGCAGTCGCCGCAAAAAGCGCGCGTCACGCTGCTGATGACGCCGATCTCGCCGGCGGCTGCATCGTGATTTCCATCGGCGTCGGCGTAGCCCCAGCGCTGCGCGGTTTCACCTGGCGCGCAAGGGTCCAGCGCCCGCAGCGGCAGCTCGGCGTGGATGCGGCGCACCACCTCGGCCGACGGCACCACCTCGTCCATGCGCCAGCCGTTGGTCGCGCCCACGTCCATGTATTCGATGAAGCGCAGCACGATGCCTGAGCCTTTGAAGTGCCGCGCCATGCGCAGGATTTCGTGGTCGTTGCTGCCGCGCTTGACCACCATGTTCACCTTGATCGGGCCTAACCCGACCTCGCGCGCAACTTCGATCCCTTGCAGCACATCGGCCACAGGAAAGTCCACATCGTTCATGCGCCGGAAAACCGCGTCGTCAAGACCATCCAAGCTCACGGTGACGCGCTGCAGCCCCGCGTCCTTGAGCGATTGCGCCTTACGCGCCAGCAGCGACCCGTTGGTGGTGAGGGTGATGTCCAGCGGCTGGCCCTGCAGCGTGCGCAGGTTCGCCAACTGCTCGATCAGGCGCTCCAGATTCTTGCGCAGCAGCGGCTCGCCGCCGGTGAGGCGGATCTTCTGCACGCCGTGCGCCACGAATTGCCGCGCCAGGCGGGTGATTTCCTCGAAGCTGAGCAGACTGGCGTGCGGCAGGTAGGCGTAGTCCCGATCAAACACCTCCTTGGGCATGCAATAGCTGCAGCGGAAGTTGCAGCGATCGGTGACGCTGATGCGCAGATCGCGCAGCGGCCGGCCCAGGGTGTCGGCGAGCCGGCCACTGGCCGCCACCGGCATGTGCCCGTGCGGCAGCGCCAGACCGGCATGACGCAGGTCGGTCAGGGGGATGGTGCGGTGGGTATCGCGTTCAGACATGCGCCATTTTCGCCGCTTGTGGCGCCAAGCCGGACTTAACCCTGCGCCGCCGCGGTGAATGGCCAGCGCCCGGGGATTCGGTTCAGCCGAGTTTTTGTGCCGCCTTGAGCGCCTGCTTCAGGTCCTCGATCAGGTCCTGCGGGTCCTCCAGCCCGATCGACAGCCGGATCGTCCCCTGGGCAATGCCGGCGCGCGCCAGCGCCTCGTCGTTCATGCGGAAGTGGGTGGTGCTGGCAGGGTGGATCACCAGGCTGCGGCAGTCGCCCACGTTCGCCAGATGGCTGAAAACCTTGAGCGTCTCCACGAACTTCTTGCCCTGCGCGCGGCTGCCGTTGAGGTCGAAGCTGAACACCGATCCGGCGCCGCGCGGCAGCAGCCTTTGTGCCAGCGCGTGGCTGGGGTGCGACTCCAGCATCGGGTGGCCGACGCGCGCCACAAATGCGTGGCTGGTGAGGAATTCGACCACCTTTTGGGTATTGCTCATGTGCCGCGCCATGCGCAGCGGGAGCGTCTCCACGCCCTGCAGGATCAGCCAGGCGGTGTGCGGACTCATGCAGGCACCGAAGTCGCGCAGTCCTTCGCGCCGCGCCCGCAGCAGGAAGGCGCCCACGGTCGACTCCTCGGAAAACACCATGTTGTGAAAGCCATCGTAGGGCTCGGTCAGCTCCGGGAATTTGCCGCTCTTGTCCCAGTCGAAACTGCCGCCATCGACCACGATCCCGCCCACCACCGTGCCGTGACCGCTCAAAAACTTGGTGGCCGAGTGGTACACGATGTCGGCGCCATGCTCGAACGGGCGCATCAGCCAGGGCGAGGTGAGCGTGGAGTCGATCAGCAGCGGCACGCCGGCGTCGTGCGCCAGCGCGCTGATCAGCGGAATGTCCAGCACCTCGAGTCCCGGGTTGCCGACGGTTTCGCCGAAAAAAAGCTTGGTGTTGGGTCGCACCGCGGCGCGCCAGCCGTCGATGTCGCTCGGCTGCACGAACGTGGTTTCGATGCCGAAGCGGCGCAGCGTGTAGTGCAGCAGGTTTTGCGAGCCACCATACAGGGCGGTACTGGCGACAATGTGCGACCCTGCGCCCAGCAGCGTGGCGATGGCCAGGTGCAGCGCGGCCTGGCCGCTGGCCGTTGTGATGGCGCCGATGCCGCCTTCGAGCGCACTGACGCGTTGCTCCAGCACCGCGTTCGTCGGGTTGCTGATGCGCGAATAGACGTGGCCGGCACGCTCCAGGTTGAACAGCGCGGCGGCGTGGTCGCTGGACTCGAACACGAACGAGGTCGTGAGATGGATGGGCGTGGCGCGCGCGCCGGTGGCGGGGTCGGGTGCAGCCCCGGCGTGCAGCGCCAAGGTGTCGAAACCGGGGTCGGAATAGCCGGGCATGTTGTCTCCGATGGCGTGTGAAACAGTTACTCAGACAGGGTTAACCCACGGTCGTGGAGTCGCTCAGTCCCCGCCATTGTGGGCTATATTGGCGACCTGACCTCTGTCCTCAACCGATTAGGAGAACACACCATGAAAGTCCACGACATCCTGCGCGTCAAAGGCAACACGCTTTACACCGCCCACCCCGACGAATCACTGGCCGGCGCGGTGAACATGATGGCCGAGAAGGACATCGGTTCCGTGGTGGTGATGGAGCATGGCAAGTTTGTCGGCCTGCTGAGTTTTCGCGAAGTGATCCGCATCCTGGCCAAGGGCGGCGGCGCTTTAGGCAATGTCAGCCTGCGCGCGGCGCTGGACAAGTCCCCGCTGACCTGTAGCTCCGAGACCGATCTGGACGAGGTGCGCCGCATGATGCTGGAGCACCATGCGCGCTACATGCCGGTGCTGGACCAGGGCACGCTCCAGGGCGTGATCAGTTTTTACGACGTGGCCAAGGCCGTGGTGGAGAGCCAGAACTTCGAAAACAAGATGCTCAAGGCCTATATCCGCGACTGGCCCGAAGAAGAGGCGCCCAAAGCGGCAGAATAGACCCTGCGCGGGAAGCTGTCCCGTGCACACCCCTGGCGACCTCGCGCGGCCTCTTGGGCCGCGCAACTTTTTCTGAAATCTGATTCCTATGTCCGGCAACACTTTCGGCCAACTCTTTTCCGTCACCAATTTCGGTGAATCCCATGGCCCGGCGATCGGCTGCGTGATCGACGGCTGCCCGCCGGGCATGGCGCTGAGCGAGGCCGACATCCAGCCCGATCTGGACCGCCGTCGCCCCGGCACGAGCCGCTTCGTGACCCAGCGCAACGAACCCGACGCGGTGGAAATCTTGAGCGGCGTGTACCAGGGGCTGACCACAGGCACGCCGATTTGCCTGCTGATCCGCAACACCGACCAGCGCAGCAAGGACTACGGCAACATCGTCGAAACCTTCCGCCCCGGTCACGCCGACTACACCTACTGGCACAAATACGGCGTGCGCGATCCGCGCGGCGGCGGCCGCTCCTCGGCGCGCCTGACCGCGCCCATGGTGGCCGCGGGTGCCGTGGCCAAGAAGTGGCTTTGCGCAAAATACGGCACCCAATTTCGCGGCTGCATGACGCAGATCGGCGAGATGCCGATCCCCTTCGAATCCTGGGAGCATGTGCAGACCAATGCTTTCTTCGCGCCCGTGGCCGACGTGTCTGCGCTGGAGAACTACATGGACGCGCTGCGCAAGTCGGGCGACTCCTGCGGCGCACGGCTGCGAGTGGTGGCGTCCAACGTGCCGGTGGGCCTGGGCGAGCCGCTGTTTGACAAGATGGATGCCGATATCGCTTACGCCATGATGGGCATCAACGCCGTCAAGGGCGTGGAGATCGGTGCCGGTTTTGCCAGCGTGAGCCAGCGCGGCAGCCAGCACGGCGACGCGCTCTCGCCCGAGGGTTTCCGCTCCAACAACGCCGGCGGCGTGCTCGGCGGCATCAGCACCGGGCAGGACCTGGAGGTGTCGATCGCGGTCAAGCCGACCAGCTCCATCCTTACGCCGCGCGAGTCCATCGATCTGCATGGAGCCTCCACCGAGGTCGTGACCAAGGGCCGCCACGACCCCTGCGTCGGCATCCGCGCCACGCCCATCGCCGAGGCCATGCTGGCACTGGTGGTGATGGACCACGCGCTACGGCACCGCGCCCAGTGCGCCGACGTGGCCGTGAGCACGCCCGATATCGCGGCACCCCGCGCGTGACCCAGCGCCGCCAGCAACTGCTGCCCTTTGCTGTCCTCTCGGGCAGCTATTTCGCGCACATCGGGTTTTTCAATCCCTACCTACCGCTGTGGCTCAAGGACATGGGCCTGAGCCTGTTCGCCATCAGCCTGCTGACTTCGGTGCAGGCTGCCACGCGCCTGTTTGCGCCCTACGGCTGGGGCGCCTTGAGTGATCACACTGGCGAGCGCGTGAAGTTGCTGCGCTATGGCGCGACCGGCGCGCTGCTCTGTTCGCTCGGACTGTGGTTCGACTTCGGCCTGTGGTGGCTGGCCGCGGTGCTGCTGCTGATGTTCACCCACACCAGCTCCATGATGTCGCTGAGCGAGGCCGCGATGGCGCATCTGGTGAGCCAGGGCGGCGCCTTCGACGCACGGCGCTACGGACGCGTGCGGGTCTGGGGTTCGTTCGGCTTTCTGGCGACGGTGCTGGCCGCGGGCGCCTGGTTCGAACATTTCGGCATGAAGCATTTCCCGGCCTGGACCCTGCTCACGCTGGCCTGCGTCACCGCCAGCGTCTGGATGCTGCCGGACCTGAAGGAGGCAGTGGCGCTGCCGCACGAAAAGGTCTCGGTGTGGCCGGTGCTGCGCCAGCGGCCGGTGCAATGGCTTTTTGCCGCGATCTTTTTCCACGTGTTCTCGCACATGGGGATCTACATCTTCTTCTCGCTCTACCTGGACTCGCTGGGCTACAGCAAGACCTTGATCGGCGTGCTCTGGGCGGTATCGGTGGTGCTGGAGATCGGCTGGTTTTATACCCAGAGCCGTTGGCTGCCGTACCTGAGCCTGAGTGCCTGGCTGATGCTGTGCGGCGCGGCCATGGTGCTGCGCCTGGGGCTCACCGCCACCAGCGCTTCGGTGCTGGGCCTGTTGCTGCTGGCGCAATGCCTGCACGCGCTCACCTTCGCGGCGCACCACGCGGCCTGCATCGCGCTGCTGTCGCACCACTTTCCGGGACGCCTGCGCGGACGCGGCCAGGCCCTATACACCGTCATTGGCTACGGCTTTCCCGGGGTTCTGGGCGGCTTGGCGGGAGGCGCCCTGAGCTCGCGCTTCGGCCTGGGCAGCGTGTACTGGGCTTCGTTCGTGCTGGCGCTGCTGGCCACGCTGTGTTCCTATCGCGTTTGGCGCGCGCAACACCACGCTCTGCAAGCCTGAGCCGATGCGATAATGATTCGCCCAGCTCTCATGCTTCGGCTGCGATGCGCCCCGAGTCATGAAAGTTGATCCATCCAAGTTAACGGCTTTTTGCGAGATCAATACCATGCCACGCTATAACGCCGCTTTTGAAATTCATCTCCACGGTGAGGTTGCGCTGCGCCCCGAAGTCACGTTCGAGCAGTTGCAGGAAGCACTCAAGCCGATCTGGAAATACGCCGGCGGGCGCTCGCTGACCGATGCCGCCACCAGCGCTTACGAGGAGGAGCCCGGCCTGCGCTTTGACCCCAAGGAGCACATGCTGCAGATGTGCTGGACGGTTCCCGGTGAGGACGATTTCCGCCAGGCCGCCGAGGACATGTGCATGAACCTGAACGAGCTCACGCTCAAGGGCGCCGCCATCGAAGTCACGTTTTACGACGTCGAGTTCGACGAGGAGGAGGACGGCGATGCCGATTCCCGCGACGATTTCGTGATGCTGTTTGTCGGACCCGACCCCGCTGCCATCATGCAGGTGCAGCGCGACCTGCTGGTGCAGGACGTGGTGAACATGATGGAGCGCCACTTCGACGGCGCAGAGCTCGGTGGCGTCGTGGCCGAGATCGACAAGCTCTTCAGCCAGCGTTTTGACGCGCTGGTGAACTCGCTGGAGGTGGGCCGCTCGCCGCGCGGATCGGGCGGCGCGCCCGGCAGCGGTCACGGTGGCCGCCGGCCACGCCACCTGCACTGAGCCGTACCCAGGCCCGCCGACCGAACCCACGCTTGCCGCTGAACACTCCAAGAAATCCCAAGGAATGCCCATGACCCAGGCTGTCAGCCCCGCGGCACCCACGCCGCCTGCGCGCACCGCGACGCGTCCCGAGAAGCTGCGACTGGGCGACGTGCTGGTGCAGCAGCGGCTGATCTCGGCCGAACAGTTGCAGCAGGCGCTGGAGCTGCAGCGCCAGACCGGCAAGAAGGTGGGGCGCCTGCTGATCGAGGCTGGCACCATCACCGACGAGTCGCTGGCCAACGCGCTGGCGCGCCAGCTGCGCATTCCATTCGTCAACCTCAAGACCTTTCCGTTTCGTGCGGACGTGGTCAAGCTCATGCCCGAATCCGTGGCGCGGCGCTTTCGCGCGATCGCGCTCGAGGACAAGGGCGACAGCCTGCTCGTGGCCATGGCCGACCCGCTGGACCTGGCCGCGTACGACGAGTTGACGCGCCTGCTCAAGCGCAACATCCAGATGGCGGCCACGGCCGAGGGCCAGTTGTCGCTGACCTTTGACCGCCTGTATCGGCGCACCGACGAGATCAGCGGCCTGGCCAAGGCGCTGGAAAAGGACCTGGGCGAAACCGTCGATTTCGGCGAACTCACGGCCAACGCCGGCGCCGAAGGCGCACCCGTGGTGCGCCTGCTGCAATCGGTGTTCGAAGACGCGATCCAGGTGGGCGCGTCCGACGTGCACATCGAGCCGCAGGAAGCCGGGCTGCAGATCCGCGTGCGCGTGGACGGCGTGCTGCAGACACAGACCCAGGCCGACAAGCGCATCGGCGCCCCCTTGGCGCAGCGCCTCAAGCTCATGGCCGGGCTGGACATCTCGGAAAAGCGCCTGCCGCAGGACGGGCGCTTCAGCGTGCGCGTGAAGGACCAAACCATCGATGTGCGCCTGTCCACGCTGCCCACCAACTACGGCGAGTCGGCCGTGATGCGTTTGCTCAGCCAGGGCAAGGGCATGCGCCGCCTGGACAGCATTGGCATGCCCGACGCCATGCTCAAGCGCTTTCGAGAGGTGCTGGGTCGCGTCTCGGGGCTGGTGCTGGTGACGGGGCCCACGGGCTCGGGCAAGACCACCACGCTGTACGCTGCGCTGGCCGAAATCAACGCCACCGAGCTCAAGGTCATCACCGTGGAAGACCCGGTGGAATACCGCCTGCCCGGGCTGACACAGGTGCAGGTCAACGACAAGATCGACCTCACCTTTGCCAAGGTCCTGCGCTCCACGCTGCGCCAGGACCCGGACGTGATCCTGGTGGGTGAAATGCGCGACACCGAGACCGCAGAAATCGGCTTGCGCGCCGCCATCACCGGGCACCTGGTGCTCTCCACTCTGCACACACGCGACGCCATCAGCACGCCGTTTCGGCTGCTGGACATGGGCATTCCGGCGTTCATGGTGGCAACCTCGCTGCAGGCGGTGATCGCGCAGCGGCTGGTGCGGCTGAACTGCGTCGATTGCGCCGAGCCGCGCGAGCCCACGCCGCAGGAGCAAAGCTGGCTCACCGGCATGAACGACAGCGGCGAGCCGGTAAGGCCGAAGCGTGGGCGTGGTTGCTCCACCTGCAATGGCACCGGTTATTCGGGTCGGCAGGGCGTCTATGAATTGTTCGAAATGGACTCGGAACTCACGCAAGCCGCGACGCGCTCTGACCCTGCGGCCTTCCTGAAAGCGGCGCGCGAGCGCATGCGCGGCCAGACCATGGCGCACCATGTGCTGCAGATGGTGCGCGACGGGCGCACCTCGCTGGCCGAGGCGATGCGCATCGGCTTTGACGCCGAAGATCAGGACTGATCGGCATGACGGTCTACGCCTGGCGCGGCCGCAACGCCCGCGGTGAATCGGTTCAGGGGCAGATCGACGCCCCGAGCGAGGGCGCCGTGGCCGATCAGCTGATGGCCATCAGCGTGGCGCCGGTGCACATTGCCCCCGTCGTCACGGCCACCGACAGCGGCGCCGACAACTGGCTGGCGCGCATGAACCGCAAGCCCCTCGTGGCCGAAGACATCCTGACCTTTTCACGCCAGATGTACACGCTGAACAAGGCCGGCGTTCCCATCCTGCGCGCCTTTGCCGGCCTTCAGGCCTCGGCCAGCAAACCCGCGATGGCGGACATGCTCAAGGACATCCGCTCCAGCCTGGATCAGGGGCGCGAACTCTCGGCCGGCATGGCGCGCCACACGGATGCCTTTGGCGCCTTCTACATCTCCATGGTCAAGGTGGGCGAGATGACGGGCCGCCTGACCGAGGTGTTCCTGCGCCTGGCCGAGCACATCGAATTCGAGCGCGACGTGCGCGAACGCATCAAACAGGCGATGCGCTACCCCATGTTCGTGCTGATCGCCATGGCGATCGCGATCGTGATCCTGAACATCTTCGTGATCCCGGTGTTCGCCAAGGTGTTTGAAGGCTTCCATACGGAACTGCCCATCATCACGCGCGGGCTCCTCGGCTTCTCGGCCTGGATGCTGGCCTGGTGGCCGCTGCTGATCGCGGGCCTGATCGGCGCCGTGGTGTTGGTCCGCGGCTATCTGAAGACGCCCGAAGGCCGCTACCGCTGGGATGCGCGCAAGCTCAAGCTGCCGATCGTCGGCGACATCGTGCTCAAGGCCACGCTGGCACGCTTTGCCCGCAGCTTTGCGCTGTCCAGCCAGAGCGGCGTGCCGCTGGTGCAGGCGCTGACGGTGGTCTCGCAGACCGTGGACAACGCCTTCATCGGCAGCCGCATCGAGCAGATGCGCGACGGCATCGAGCGCGGCGACAGCATCTCGCGCTGCGCCGCCGCCACGGGCGTGTTCACGCCGGTGGTGCTGCAGATGATCAACGTGGGCGAGGAAACCGGCGAACTGGACAACCTGCTGTTCGAGATCGCCGACATGTACGAGCGCGAAACCGACTACGCCATCAAGGGCTTGTCGGCAGCGATCGAGCCCATCCTGCTGGCGGTCATCGGCGCCCTCGTGCTGCTGCTGGCGCTGGGCGTGTTCATGCCGCTGTGGAGCATGGGCCAGGCGGCGATGGGCAAGGGCTGAGGCCAGAAGTGACGATCGACCGCAGCGCGCCGCTTCCCGCCTTGGCCGGCAGTCGCCGCATGCTGGAGTGGTCACTGGTGGCCGCAGTGATCGTGGTGTTGGGCACCGTTTTTTTTCGGCAGGTGCAGGAGCTACAGGCTCAGGCCGAGTTCTCTGCTGTCCAATCAACCCTTGGAGCGTTGCGCACGACCTTGGTGATTACTCATCTACAACGTAGCATCCCGGGAGGGACGGGCGCATTGGCCGCATCGTCGGTGAATCCCTTTGACCTGCTGCAGCGGCCCCCGGCAAATTACCTGGGCGAAATGAACTCCACGCAGGCACGGGAAGCCGCGCCGGGCAATTGGGTGTTCGATCCAGAATGCGTTTGCGTGGGTTATCTGCCGCTTCATCTTCGGTGGATTGAAAGCCAAAATGGCGAGCTGTTAGCATGGTTTCGCGTCACCAGAGAACCCGGATCGATGCTAATTGCGGCTCAGCAACGCTATGTTTGGCAGGGTAAGGTGCTCGAATAGACCCCCTCAGGCCAACCGGAACACAAATATTTACTCAAAATTGAGACAGGTCGCGCACTTAGCCTACAAACTTCATGGAAAAGTGCGTAGGGGATCGACTAGAATTTGGCTGTCAAGCGCAGGATGCAGGGCGTGACGGTCGGATCATGTTAAGGGTCTGAAATACTACTTTAAAGGTGGATAAGATGAAACAAACGCAACGCGGTTTTACTTTGATTGAACTGGTGATGGTGATCGTGATCATCGGCATCTTGGCGGCTGTGGCCATCCCAAAATTTGTCGATCTGAAGTCTGACGCCAGCCTGGCAGCCACCCAAGGAGTGGCGGGTGCGCTGGGTAGCGCGGCGGCGATCAATTACGCGACCCGTTCGGCTAATGCGACCAAGGGCAATCCGGTCGCTAACTGCACCGACGTTGGTACTGCTCTGCAGGGAGGTCTTCCAACGGGCTATACCATCACCACGGCAGCGGTTGGTACGTCTGCAGGTACCGCCTCATGCACGCTGACGGGGCCGAATTCTTCGACTGCGACTTTCACTGCGCTGGGCATCGCCTGAAAAATTCTCGCATTTGAATCGATTGATTCTTTTTTCAAGGTCTATGTTACGGGTTGCTGAATCTTCAGCAACCCGTAATTTTTTGGAATGATTGTGAGTCGATACACCGATGCCACAGACAAGCTTGAATCGGCTTTTGTCGGAGTGCTTCCTTCCGGAAAGAGGAGAAAGCCGCCCACTCAGGCTGAATGGACGACAGCGCTGGAAAGATTCAATGCCGAAGCTAGGCTCATTCGCAATCAGTTTCACCTGGGCATGATAGGACGGGCGGTGGTTGCGTACCGGCTGCAACAGCGTCTGATGGCCAGCGGCTACCCGGCCGATGTGGTGCGACAGCTACTTTTTTCGATGGTTCTCAGTGCCTTTGTGGGCTGACTAGGCGAATACGGGCCGCTATGCTGGATCGTGTGATCGGATATTGGCTGCAACGGCTCAAGGTCCGACACGGCTTGAACTCCGCGACCGCCATCGCCGATTCGATGTGGGATGAGCGGCAGGGCGAACGAGTCTTCCTTCATGTGGGCTGCGGCCATTCCCGCAAGGAACACACGGTGTCGGGCTTCATGGGAGACGACTGGCGTGAAATCCGGCTTGACGCTGACGCGAGCGTACAACCCGATATTGTTGGCACGATGACGAACATGTCGGCCGTACCCGATGGCCGAGCCGATGCGATTTATTCCTCGCACGGCCTTGAGCATCTTTATTGGCACGATGTGCCGCACGCGCTGGCCGAGTTTCACCGCACACTCACGGACGATGGCTTTGCCATCGTCACCTGTCCGGACTTGCAAGCGGCAGCGAAGATGATTGCCGAAGACCGTCTGTTCGATACCGCCTACGAATCTCCAGCCGGACCGATCACGCCGTTCGACATTCTTTACAGCTACCGACCCTTCGTTCAGGCCAATCCGGAATGGATGTCACACCACTGTGGCTTTACCCTGAGCACGCTGACGAAACTCTTGAAGGATGCCGGTTTTGCTTCCGTTTATGGCCTGCGGCGTGAATGGGGTTTCGATCTTTGGCTGCTTGCGCATAAATCGGAGCTTGACGATGACGTGCTGATGCGATTGGCTGCCGAATTTCTTCCTGCGCCGGGATAGGCCGATGCCGGATTTTGTTTGGCGCTGGTGCATCGCCTGGCTTGAGCGCAGGGGGCTCAAGTCTGTGGCCTCGGTGATGGAATTGCGTGCAGCAAAAGGGGGTAGCATCAACGCCATGCAGGCCGTGGCCCGGCGCGCGCTCAATGCGGGCGACCATGTGGCGGCGTTGGCGGCAATCGAACAAGCCGTCTCGCTGGCAGCTACCGACCCCGCACTTTGGTGCTTGCGGGGGGTGTCGCACAGGATGGCCGGAGCATTTGACGATGCACTGGCCGACTATCAACACGCACTTCACCTCAACGCTCGTTATGTGCCGGCCTTGTGCAACTTGGGTGAATGGCACTTGGCGCGCGGGTCGGCAGAACCGGCACTGGCCTCGCTGAACGACGCCTTGCTGATCGACCCCGATTACTACGAAGCGCGGGTCAATCGGGTCGCTGCTCTGATCGAACTGGGTCGCTTTGATGAGGCCCGTGCCCACGCCGAAAGATTGATCAGCGACGAGCCGCTGCGGCCAGAACCCTACGGCAATCTGGGCAATATTCTGGTGCAGACCGGCAACGCCAAGGATGCGGTCAAACAATATAAATGTGCGTTGGAAAGGCGGACCGATTACCCTGAGGCACATTTCAATTTGGCCATTTTGCTGGGTACGCCCGGGGACCAAAAACTAGCCATAACATATCTTCAAAGTCAAATCGCTGAGAAAGGTGAATCCACGAGCCGGATGACCCTGCTGGCGACTGCGCGCTTGGCCACAGGAGAACTGACTTCTGCGAAGTTGCTGAGCCAGCGTGTGTTGGCGACCCATCCAGAGAATATTGCTGCACTAGTAACCTTGGCGTCTTGCCTCAGTGCTGCCGGCGACTCGGCGGCGGCACGTCCCATTTTCGAGCGGGTTGTGGAACTCGATCCCAAACAGTCAGCGATCGCGTCCACGACAATTTTTGAGCTCAATTACCAAGGACAGGTGGCGCGTGAGGAACTGTTTCAGCGGCATATCGCATGGGCCAGCCGCTATGAAACTCGGCTGCTGGCTCGACCCGCCTTTGACGATCGGGATCGCGACCCTGGGCGCAAACTGAAGATTGGCTATGTCTCGGGCGATTTCTTCGGTCACCCCGTCGGGTTTCTGCTGCGCGACATCTTGCGCGCTCATGACCGGGTCGGTTTCGAGATCCATTGCTTCTCGACGATGCTGCGTTCGGACGAGGTCACGGCCGAGATTCGGGAGGCGGCCGATGCCTGGGAAGATGTCTTTCTTCAGGGTGATGAGGAAGTCGCAACCCTGATACAAAATGCCGAAATTGACATTCTGGTCGACCTTTCCGGGCATACGGCCTATAACCGCCTGCTGGCTTTTGCCCTGCGACCGGCGCCCATCCAAGCCACCTGGCTGGGCTATTTCCATTCGAGCGGAATGTCCTCCATCGACTACTTCATCACCGACCCAAGCACCACGCCCGTGGGTGGCGGTCAGTTATTTTCCGAAACACCGGTGTATGTACCGCATACGCGTTTTTGTTTTGACCCACCCGAATATTCGCCGGAGGTGGCAACACCGCCCGCGGCAGAAAATGAAATCATCACTTTTGGGTCCTTCAACCGCATGCCCAAACTGACGGACGAGGTGATCGCAGTCTGGGTCAGAATTTTGCAGGCCTTGCCAAGCAGTCGCATGCTCCTGAAGGCGGGTGCGCTAACCGACGCGATTGTGCGAGAGCAGACTTTGGCCCGATTCGAACGCCACGGCATTGGCAGCGATAGACTGGATCTGCGCGAAGGTTCGGGCCACGCCGAGATGCTGGCCGAATACGGCGATGTCGACATCGCCCTCGATACCTTTCCGTTCAACGGTGGCATGACCACGCTGGAGGCGCTGTGGATGGGCGTGCCGGTGGTCACGATCGCTGGCGATACGGTGGTGTCGCGCCAGTCGGTGTCCGCTCTGGCCAACATCGGCCTGGCCGGTGAACTGGCGTTTGAGAGCGTGGATGCCTACGTCGAAGGGGCCGTGGCTTTGGCGAGCAATCCCGTGCGCTTGGCTGAACTGCGCGCCCAGATTCGGCCCCGCATGGCCGCCAGCCCACTGCGGCAGTCTGATCAATTCGCCCGCGATCTGGAAGTGTTGTATCGACGCATGTGGCAAGCCTGGTGCCGTGGCGAGAAACTTCCTGATGCAACTGTTTCGCCAGGCGGCAGCGGCGATTGAATCGGGGCGTTGGCCCTATTTGACGCAGGCCCATACAATGACACTCGACCATGCCTCAGCCTCAAATTATTCTCCCGCGCCTGCGACAAACTCGCGTGATTCAGCACGGCTTCACGCTGATCGAGTTGATCATGGTGATGGTGCTGATCGGCGTGCTGGCGGCTTACGCTGTTCCCAAATTTGACCGAAGCGGATTTGACGCCCGGGGGTTTCACGACGAAACGCTGGCCTTGCTGCGCTATGCGCAGAAGGCGGCGGTGGCGCAGCGGCGAACGGTGTGCGTTTCGCTGAGCGCCACAGGCGTCAGCTTGAGTATTTTTGCCGCAAACCCAGCGGTCGGCGCCTGCAGTGCGGCGCCGGCTTTGACCCTGCCAAGCGCGCCCAAAGGCGGAACCGGGCTGTTGGGTTCGGTGTCGGCGTTCCAGTTCTCCCCGCTGGGCAGCACTGATCAGGGCAGCAACGTGACCATCACCATTTCCAACAGCACCGCCATCACGGTCGATGCCGTCACGGGTTATGTCCATGAATAGATCGCGCTCCCGCGGCTTCACGCTGATCGAGCTCATCATCTTCATCGTGATCGTGGGCGTGGCGATGGCCGGCATCCTCTCGGTGTTCAATACCTCGGTCAAGTCCAGTGCCGATCCGATGGTGCGCAAGCAGACCATCGCCATCGCGGAGTCCTTGCTGGAGGAGATCCTGCAAAAGGAATACGTGAATCCGAGCGGCGGCAACACCGGCAGCACGCGCGCGCTGTTTGACGATGTCGACCAGTACGCGGGCTACAGCACGAGCGGCGGCATGGTGGATGTGTCGGGTACGGCGGTGACGGGTCTGGGTAGCTACAACATTTCTCCGGCGGTGACGGTGTCGACCGCCACGCTGGGCAGCCTGTCCGTGAAGAAGATCACCGTGTCCGTCACCGGCCCGGGTGGCACCATCAGTCTCTCGGGTTACAGGGGGAATTACTGATGCTGACGAGCGGCCTTCGCCTGCGGCGGGCAAGCAGCGGCTTCACGCTGGTCGAGCTGATCATGGTGATCGTCATCATGGGCATCGTCGGCGGCATGGTGGCGGTCTTCATGAAGAGTCCGATCGACGCTTACTTTGCCTCGTCTCGCCGCGCCGGTCTGACTGACTTGGCCGATACCGCCGTGCGCCGCATCGCGCGGGACATGCGCAAGGCGCTGCCCAACAGCGTGCACGCGCCGACGAACCAGTGCGTTGAATTCATTCCCACCAAGACAGGTGCGCGCTACCGTGCCCAAGGTACAGGTTCCTTGAACTTCGGATCGGCTGTCACGAGCTTCAACATGCTGGGCAGCACCAGCACTTTCGCCGGCAGCGCCTTACCCACGGATCAGCAGATTCAGCCCAATGACCTGATCGCTATTTCGAACCTGGGCTTCGATGTGGGCGACGCCTATGCCGGAACCAATACGGCCGCGATCAGCAGCGTGGTCGACGGCAGCGAATCTGTCATCACGATTCCCGCCACGATTCCCAGCACGACATTTTCGGTGGCGCTGGCTTCTCCGAGCAACCGGTTCCAGGTGATTCCCTCGGCCGAAAAGGTGGTGGCCTTCGTCTGCAGCGGCGGCAATCTTTATCGCACGGCCAACGGCGCAATGACCAAGACCGTCGACGGCAGCGCCTGTGCGACGTCGGGGGTCGCGACGATGAGCGTCGCGACACTGGCGAAGAATGTGAGCTTCTGCAGCCTGACCTACAGCGGCTCGGACCTGCAGCGCAATGCGCTGGTGCAGATGACGTTTCAGTTCACGGACACCGGTGAAACCACCAGCGTTTACCACGAGGTCCACGTGAACAATACGCCATGAGGAAAGTGCACTTTCTGCAGCGCGGTTTTGCCGCGATAGCGGCGATCTTTCTGGTCGTGATACTGGCCGCTTTGGGCGCCTTCATGCTCACGTTCTCCAATACGCAGCAGCTCACCTCGGCGCAGGATCTGCAGGGCACTCGCGCCTACTGGGCGGCTCAGGGCGGGCTGGAATGGGCGATCGGTGGCGTAGTGGCGACAACCGTTCCTACGCCACCATCGACGGTCCCATTGCCTGCAACCTGCCCGACCAGTGCGCCGCCCGCGACGATCGACGGATTCAATCTGACCATCGCCTGCACGCCGTTGACGTTCAGCGAAGCCGGTACCAATGACGTCAGGATTTTCCAGCTCAGGTCGGTCGCATGGTCTGGCACGGTTGGAAGCATCAACTTTGTCGAACGCAGCGTTTCCGCGACAATGGAAAGATGATGGAAAGACAAGGACCTTGCATGCGCTGGCTGGGCGTGATCGCGATCTTCGCGGCGCTGTGCTGCTTCGCCGCTCAGGCCAGCGCTGCCACCTGCACCAGCAAGGCCAACGGCAACTGGAGCAGTTCATCCACCTGGAGCTGCAGCGGCACGCCCACGGCGACGGTACCCGGATCGAACGACAGCGCAGTGCTGGCCTCGCCCTACACCGTGACGCTGGACAACGACTACACCGTTTCCGCGCTGACCATCAACTCCGGCGCCACCTTGACGGAATCGAATGGAAATGCGCTCACGGTGACGGGCAATATCGTCAACAACGGCGTCTTCACCAGCAGCCAAAGTGGCTACATCTATTCCACCGGGAACTCGGCTGTCATCTCCGGCAGCGGTTCGTTCCAGGGCTCGGCGCGGCTGGCCACGTCGGGTACCGCGCCTTCGGTCGCTGCCGGCTCGAACCTGAGTTTCATCGGAACGGCCCAATTCAGAATCGGCCGCGACTCCAACGGCAACGCGGTTTCAGGTTCGACGCTGACCATCAACGGCACGCTCACCGGCACCAGCCAGACCGGTGGCACAGGCAGCCCCTTTATTCGCCTGTATTCCAGCAGCACGATCGTGAGCAGCACCGGCGTCATCAATGGCGGCACGTCGTCGGCCGTCGTGTTCTACGCGGGAGGCGGCAACAACAGCAACGCGACCGCCACGCTGACAAACAATGGCAGCGTGACGGTGGGAACGATTTCGCGCTCGCAGGGCCTGGGCGTCTGGACCAATGCCGCCAGCTCCAGCCTGACGCTGAACACGGCGTTCTCGTCGGGTTCGATGACGCTCAACGCTTCGGCCTCGAACAACACCGTGGTCTACAACTCGCCGGCCACGCCGATCACGCCCGCCAGCAACACCTATTACAACCTCTCAGGCACCGGCGTGAGCTGCCCCGTCTCCTACATCATCCTGGGAACCTCGCCCTGCGCGGCCACGACCTACGTCACAGGCACGCCCAGCACCTGCACCAGCACCACGGGTGTGGGCACGGTGGCCTGGAGCAATCCCGGCAACGCCAAAGTCAGCGACGGCAGCTACGCCACGTCCACGCTGGGTACCGCGACAACGTCCAACTATCTGAACTGCAGCGGCTTCAATCTGAACGTGCCCACCGGCGCGGTAATCAGCGGCATCACCGTGAGCGTGACGCGCAAATCCGACGGCGGCACGATCAAGGACGCCTACGTCTACCTGATCAAGAGCGCGAGCATCAGCACCGCCTTCAACGGCGCCACCTCCACCACCTATCCCACGTCCAATACCGTGGAGGCGCACGGCGGGCAGTCCAGCCTGTGGGGGACGACCTGGACCTCCGCCATCCTGAACGCATCGAACTTCGGCGTGGCCTTTGCGTCCCAGAACACGAGTTCGTCCTGGTGGTGCGCTTCGGGAAGCTATTGGGCCAGCAGCAGCTACTGCATCAATACCGCCAGCGTCGACCTGATCCAGGTGCGCGTGGACTACAAGGTGTCGGGCCTGGACCACATCCGCATCGAGCACGACACCACAGCCTCCTATTGCCTGTCGGAGCCGATCACGCTCAAGGCCTGCGCCAACGCCGCCTGCACCAGCTACTACACGGCCAGCGACGTCACCGGCGTTGGGCTAGCGGCCAGCGGCACGGGCAACACCTGGTCGCCCAGCAGCACCGCGACGATCACCGCGGCCAGCGGCGGCATCAACACCGGCAGCATCACGCTGGCGCATTCGAGCGCGGGCACCGTCACACTGGGCATCACAGGCACTGCCAGCCCCGCGCCCACCAATGCCTACGAGTGCTACAACACCGGCACCGGCACCAGCAGCTACAGCACCACTGGCAGCTGTGATGTGGTCTTTTCCAACGGCGCCTTTTCCTTCCACGTGCCCGACCATGTGTCCGGCACCGCGCAGGCCGTTACCATGACATCGTGCGCCAGCAGCATGGCCAGCGGGAGTCGCAGCGTCAGCTTCTGGACGACCTATGTCGATCCTGCCAGCGGCACGCTCAAGGCGAATGTGGCGGCCGGGTCGAGCAATGCCAATTGCACCAGCGGATCTTCGATCGGTACCGCCTCGGGCAGCGCAACGTCCATCGCGCTGACTTTTGGTGCCGGCACCACGCCTCAGGCCACCTTCAGCGTATGCTACCCGGACGTCGGCCGGGTACAGCTGAACACGCAGTACAGCAGCGGCGGCACGACCATCACCGGGTCGAGCTCGTTCGTCGCCCGGCCCCACCACTTCACCGTCACCGGCATCAAGCGCACCAGCGACAGCCTCGCCAATCCGGCTGCGGCCGATGCCACCGGCGGCGCCTTCATTGCCGCGGGCAATTCCACCTTGGCCGCAACGCAGTTCACGGCCAAGGTCAGCGCCGTCAACGCGCTGAATGCCGTGACCCCCAACTACGGGGTGGAAGGCTCACCCGAGGGCCTGCTGCTCACGCCCGTCGTCGTGGCGCCCACGGGTGGGGATGCCGGCCTGCTCACCTGCAAGGGATCGACCACAGGATGCGCCGTGACAGGTGGCTCGAGCAACTTCACCGGCGGCGCAACGACCCTCACCGATCTGGCCTGGAATGAAGTGGGTGTACTGAGCATCCTGCCCAGCCTCACCGATGGCAGCTACATGGGCACGGCCGACGTCGGCACGCCCACGGCCAGCGGCAACATCGGGCGCTTCTACCCGCACCATTTCGGCGTGGTGGCCGCGCCGATGGAAACGCGCGCCGACCTGTGCAGCGGTGGCTTCCAGATGGCCAGTCCCGCGACCGCCTGCGACGCGTTCAACTACATGGGAGAGTTGATGCTGCTGAACTTCCAGTTGCTGGCACAGGAGGCCGGCGGCACCACGGCAAAGAACTACATCACGTCGAGCACGGCGTCGCAGAATTTCGCCAAACTGAGTCTGTCCACGAGTGCCGCGCTGAACCTGGGCGCAGTCAACCTGGGCACGAGCACGAGCTACCTCACGTCGCGCCTGGACACCACCACCAACAATCCCTCCGGCAGTTTCCTGGTGGGTGCGGCCGACGTGGTCGTTCCGTTCACACTGACGCGGCTGTCCACACCCGACGGCAACTACACGGCGGTGAATTACGGCATCGCGCCGGTGGACAGCGACGGCGTGGCGCTGGCTTCCACGGCGCTGAATCTGGCGACGGTTTCGGCCGCGGCCGGCAACGACCACGCGGTGATCGACAACAACGAGTTGCGCTACGGGCGGCTGCGCATGCTCAACGCCTACGGCTCGGAGTTGCTGGCGCTGCCGGTGCCGCTGGAAGCGCAGTACTGGACGGGCAGCTACTACGCCACCAACACGCTCGATTCCAGCACCCTCATCACGCCGTCGAGCATCGTGATGGGCAACTATCGCAATGCGCTGGTTGCCTGCAAGACCTTGCTCGCGCCGTCGGCGGCCGTGACGCTGGTGGCCGGAAAGATGCCTTCCCCCGGATTGATGCTGAGCGCGCCCGGAACGGGCAATGCCGGCAGCGTCGATTTGAGCCTGAACCTGGGTGCGACCGCCAGTGGCAGCAACTGTTTCACCGCGACGGCGTCGACGGCGACGGCCGCGAGCCTGCCCTGGTTCGGCACGAACCCCACGGCCCGCGCCACCTTCGGCATTTACAAGTCGCCGCTGATCTACCGGCGCGAGAACTACTGAATCCCGATCCGGTCGGGATGGTGAGGTTCACGCCGTGACGGCGTCCACCTGGGCCGAGAGTTCGAGCCAGCGGATCTCCAGGGTTTCGAGTTCCTGCGCCACGGTCTTCAACTGCTTGGAGGCCTGCGTCATTTCGGGAACGGGCAGGGGCGCGGAAAGCCTGGTTTCCAGCTCCAGTTTCTGGTGCTGCAGCTTGTCCATCTTGTGCTCGATCTCGCCGAGCTCGCGCTTCAGTGGCTTGGCCTTTTCCGCCAGCAGCTGGCGCTCGGCCGCGTCGATGCGGCGCTGTTCAGCGGCCGAGATCGATGGCCCAGCCTTGGCGTGTGCTGCGGCGGCGCTGGCAGCGGCTTCGCGGGCGCTGCGCTGGGCCGCGTTGGCCGCTTCCTTGATCTCTTCGCGTACGCGCTTGGCTTCGTCCAGCAGGTAGCGTTGGTAGTCGTCCAGATCGCCGTCGAAGGGTGCCACGCCACCGCGTGAGACCATCCAGAATTCGTCGCACACCGCGCGCAGCAGGGCACGGTCGTGGCTCACCAGCATCACCGTGCCTTCGAACTCGTTCAGCGCCATGGACAGCGCCTCACGTGTGGCCAGATCCAGGTGATTCGTGGGTTCATCCAGCAGCAACAGGTTGGGGCGCTGCCAGACGATCATGCACAGCACCAGACGCGCTTTCTCGCCGCCGCTCATGCTGCCCACGGCCTGTTTCACCATGTCGCCGCCGAAGTTGAAGGTGCCCAGGAAGCTGCGCAGGTCCTGCTCGCGCGTGGCCTGGCCGCCCATCTTGCCGTCCGCGGTCATTTCCTTCACGAGGCGGATCATGTGTTCCAGCGGCGTGTCGGCCGGGCGCAGCACGTCGAGTTCCTGCTGCGCGAAGTAGCCGATGTTCAGCCCCTTGCCCTCGGTCAGTTCGCCGCCGATGGGTTCGAGCGCACGCGCCACGGTCTTGACCAGCGTGGACTTGCCCTGGCCGTTCGCGCCCAGGATGCCGATGCGCTGGCCCGCGAGCACCGAGCGGCTCACGTTGTTCACGATCACCGTGGGCGGCGTTCCCGCCGGTGCATCTTCCGGTGCCGGGTAGCCAAAGCTCACGCCGCTCATGGAGAGCATGGGGTTGGGCAGATTGGCCGGTTCCTTGAATTCGAAGGTGAAGTCGGCTTCGGCGAGCAGAGGCGCGATCTTCTCCATGCGGTCCAGCGCCTTGACCCGGCTTTGCGCCTGCTTGGCCTTGCTCGCCTTGGCCTTGAAGCGCGCGATGAACTTCTGCAGGTGCGCGATCTTGTCCTGCTGCTTGGAGAAGGCGTTCTGCTGCAGCTCCATCTGCTCCGCGCGCATGTCCTCGAACTTGCTGTAGTTGCCGCCGTAGCGCACTAATTTGGCCGAGTCGATGTGCAGCGTGACATTGGTCACGGCGTCGAGGAATTCGCGGTCGTGGCTGATGACGATCATCGTGCCTTCATAGCGCTTGAGCCAGGCTTCCAGCCACACCAGGGCGTCCAGGTCCAGGTGATTCGTGGGCTCGTCCAGCAGCAGCAGGTCCGACGGGCACATCAGCGCGCGCGCCAGTTGCAGCCGCATGCGCCAGCCGCCGGAGAAGCTGTTCACGGGGTTGGTCAATTCGGTAGTCTTGAAGCCCAGCCCCAGGATCAGCGCCTGCGCCCGCGCCGGCGCGTCGTGCGCTCCGGCGTCGTGCAGTTCCATGTAGGCGTGGGCCATGCGGTCGTAGTCGTCGGTGGCCTCGGCCGCGGTGACTTCGGTCTGCGCGGCCAGCAGGGCGGTGTCGCCGTCGACCACGAAGTCGGTGGCGTTTTGCTCGGTCTCTGGCATGTCCTGGGCCACTTGGCCCATGCGCCACTGCGTGGGGATGTAGTACTCGCCCGCGTCCTCGTGCAGGCCGCCGTTGAACAGGGCGAAAAGGGACGATTTGCCGGCGCCGTTGCGCCCCACCAGGCCGACCTTTTCGCCGGGGTTCAGGGTGACGGTGGCGCCGTCGAGCAGCAGCTTGGCGCCGCGGCGCAGCACGACATTTTTAAGAGTGATCACAGGAATTGCGTTGGTTCGTTAAGGTCGACGCATCCGCTTTTCGTCGTTGCAGGCGAAGCGAAGCAATCCAGGGCATGGACTGCCGCGGCCTTCGGCCTCGCAGTGACGAGGGCTAAACGCGCGTCAAAGTCTGTTGGAGGACGGTCTGGCGCGTGAGCAGCAAGACCTGATCTTCACCGGCGCTGGTCTCCAGCCAGACGGCTTCCAGTTGCGGAAAGGCGGCTTCGAAGTGTTCGCGCTCGTTGCCTATTTCCAGCACCAGGGCCCCATTTTCGCTCATATGGGCCGGGGCCTCGCACAGCAGCAGGCGAATGAAGTCCATTCCGTCGCTGCCGCCGGCCAGCGCCAGCTCCGGTTCGGCCCGGTATTCAGGGGGGAGGGCGGCCATGCTTTGCGCGTTCACGTAGGGCGGATTGCACAGGATCAGGTCGTATCCAGCACCGACGCCGGCCAGGCCATCGGACTCGACCAGACGGATGCGGTCCTGCAGCGCGTGCTTGGCGACGTTGATGCGCGCCACGTCCAGAGCGTCGGTCGAGATGTCGGCCGCCACCACACTCACGTCCGGGTAAACCATCGCGGCCAGCACGGCCAGGCTGCCGTTGCCGGTGCACAGGTCAAGCACGCGCGAGCTGTCGGGGCTCAGCCAGGGATCGATGTCGCCCTGCACCAGCAGCTCGGCGATGAAGGAGCGCGGCACGATGGCGCGTTCGTCCACATAAAAAGGAATGCCCTGCAGCCAGGCTTCACGCGTGAGGTAGGCGGCGGGCTGGCGGGACTCGATGCGCCGGGCCAGCAGCGCGTCAATGGATGCCTGTTGCTGCGGCGTCAGGGCTTGATCGGCAACCGAGTCAGGACCGTCCAGCGGCGTGTCCAGCGGCAAGCCGAGTTGCCACAACACCAGCCAGGCGGCTTCGTCAAAGGCGTTGTCGGTGCCGTGTCCGAAGGCCACGCCCGCGGCCTCGAGTCGCGCCGCGCCTGCTTCAATCGACGCGAGAACGCTGGGGTTCTGCGGCCTGGTGGAACCCGTCTGCATCAGTGCGTCACGTCGAGCGAGAATTCGGTGAAGACGGGCGTTTCGTCGGCCTCGTCCTGCTCCTCCTCCTTGGCCGCTGCGGATGTCTTCTTGCTCTGTGCCTGGCTGTTCTGCAGGCGCCACATCAGGTTGGTGGGCGAGTCGGCGTAGGCCATGCCTTCGCTGCGGTCGATGACGCCGTCCAGAATGAGCTGCGCGATGTTCTCCTCAAACATCTGCGAGCCCACCGCCATGGATTTCTCCATCGCCTCCTTCACGCCCATGAAATCGCCTTTTTCGATGTAATCGGCGATGAGCACGGTGTTGACCAGGATCTCGGCCGCCGGAACCCGATGCCCGGCCAGCGTGCGCAGCAGCCGTTGCGAGACGATGGCGCGCAGCGCCGCCGACAGGTCGCCCAGCATCGTGGGGCGCACTTCGACCGGGTAGAAGCTCAGGATGCGGTTCAATGCCTGGTACGAGTTGTTGGCGTGCATCGTGGCCAGACACAGGTGGCCGGTCTGGGCGTAGGCGATCGCGGCCGACATGGTTTCGCGGTCTCTGATCTCACCGATCATGATCACGTCGGGCGCCTGGCGCAGCGCATTCTTCAAGGCGATCTGCAGGGACGCGGTGTCGGTCCCGACTTCACGCTGGTTGATCACCGACTTCTTGTTCTTGAACAGGAATTCGGCCGGGTCCTCGATCGTGAGGATATGGCCCCAGGCATTTTCATTGCGGTGGTCGATCATCGACGCCAGCGTCGTGCTCTTGCCCGTCCCGGTGGCGCCCACCATCAGCAGCAGGCCGCGCTTTTGCATGATGAGTTCGCTCAGCACTGGCGGCAGATTGAGTGACGCCAGTGGCGGAATCTCACCCGTGATGTAGCGAATCACGGCCGCGTACGAGCCGCGCTGGCGCATGGCGCTGATACGAAAACGGCCCACACCCGGTAACGGTATCGCCATGTTGAGCTCGCCCGTTTCCTCGAGCTCTTCGATGCGCTCCGGCGGCACGATCTCGGCCAGCAGGCTGCGTGTGGCGCCGGGCGAGAGCAGCTGGTTGTTGATGGGAACGCATTGGCCGTTGATCTTGATCAGCACCGGCGACTGTGCCGAAAGATAAACGTCGGACGCCTTCTTCTCGCCCATCAGGGTGAGTATCTGCTGCATCAAACCCATGGCTTGCTCCTTGACATCACGGTGATTCCGTCAATCGCGCAGCAGATCGTTCAGGCTGGTCTTGGCGCGGGTCTGGGCGTCGACGCGCTTGACGATCACGGCGCAGTACAGACTGTACCTGCCATTGTCCTTGGGCAGGTTGCCGCTGATCACGACCGAGCCCGACGGGATGCGGCCGTAGCTCACGGAGTCGGTGGCGCGGTCGTAGATCGGCGTGCTCTGGCCGATGTACACGCCCATGGAGATGACCGAGTTCTCCTCGACGATCACGCCTTCGACGATCTCCGAGCGCGCGCCGATGAAGCAGTTGTCTTCGATGATGGTGGGATTCGCCTGCATCGGTTCCAGCACGCCGCCAATGCCCACGCCGCCCGAGAGGTGCACGTTCTTGCCGATCTGCGCGCACGAGCCCACAGCGGCCCAGGTGTCGACCATGGTGCCTTCATCCACGTAGGCGCCGATGTTCACGAACGAGGGCATCAGGATCACGCCCTTGCCCAGGTAGCTGCCGCGGCGCGCCACGGCGGGGGGCACCACGCGCACGCCGGTGGCGGCCAGTGCCTCGGCTTCCATGTGGGCAAATTTGGTCTGCACCTTGTCGTAAAAAGCCAGGTCGCCGGCGCGCATCACGCTGTTGTCGGTGAGGCGAAAGCTCAGCAGCACGGCCTTCTTGATCCATTGGTGCGTGCTCCATTGGCCCACGCCGCTGCGGGTGGCGACGCGCAGTTCGCCCTTGTTCAGTCCGGCGATCACGTGCTCCACGGCGTCGAGCGTGGCTTTCGGTGCGTTCTTGGTGGACAGGCTGGCGCGGTCTTCCCACGCGGCGTCGATGATGGATTCAAGGGCTTGGGTCATGAAGTCGGTTCTCAAGAGGGTTGGGTTGTGCTGACAAAGTCAACAATACGTCGCGCTGCCTGCACGCATTCGGCCGTTTGCGCCACCAGCGCCATGCGGATCCGCCCGGCGCCAGGGTTGAAGCCCTGAGCGTTGCGTGCCAGGAAGCTGCCGGGCAAAACGGTCACATTGTAAAGAGCGTAGAGAGAGAGCGCGAACGCCGCGTCATCACCCTTGAAGCGCGGCGGGATACCGGCCCACAGATAGAAGCTGGCGTCGGGCAGCGCCACGTCCAGCACCGGCGTGAGCAAGGGCGTGACCTGGGCGAACTTGTCGCGGTACTGCGCCCGGTTCTCGACCACGTGCTCCTCGTCGCCCCAGGCCGCGATGCTGGCCGCCTGCACGATCGGGCTCATGGCGCAGCCGTGGTAGGTGCGGTACAGGAGGAAGGATTTGAGGATGGCAGCGTCACCGGCGACGAAACCGCTGCGCAGTCCGGGCACATTGCTGCGCTTGGACAGGCTGGTGAGGGACACCAGGTTCTTGAAGTCGCGGCGGCCCAGCAGCTCGGCTGCCTGCAGCCCGCCCAGCGGAGGCTCGTCGCGGAAATAGATCTCGCTGTAGCACTCGTCCGAGGCGATGACAAAGCCGTAGCGCTCGCTCAGGTCGAACAGTTTTTTCCACTCGGACAGCGGCATCACCGCGCCGGTGGGGTTGCCCGGCGAGCAGGCGAAGACCAGCTGCGTGCGCTGCCAGACGTCGTCGGGCACGCTGTCCCAATCGACGGCGAAATTGCGCTCGGCCACGCTGGGCACGTAGTACGGCTGCGCCCCGGCCAGCAGCGCCGCGCCCTCGTAGATCTGATAGAAGGGATTCGGACACAGCACGACGGCGCCCGGCTGTGTCGGGTCGACCACCGTCTGGGCGAGCGCGAACAGCGCCTCGCGCGAACCGTTGATCGGCAGAACCTGGGTCGCCGGGTCCAGGCTCAGCGCATAGCGCCGCTGCAGCCAGGTGGTGAAGGCCGCGCGCAGCGCCGGTTCACCGGCGGTGGCCGGGTAGATGGAGAGCCCCTTGAGCGAATTGCACAGCGCCTGTTCGATGAAGGCGGGTGTGGCGTGCTTGGGCTCGCCCATGCCCAGGCTGATATGGGTGTAGGCCGGATTCGGCGTGACGCCGGCAAAGAGCTGGCGCAGCCGCTCGAATGGATAGGGCTGTAAACGGGAAAGCAGTGGATTCATGGTGGAGGATTATCGGTGGCACGCAGTCACGCTGGCGTGCTCGTGTGGTCGGCGGGTGGGTCGAACTCGGCCACGAGCTCGGCGGCCAGGCGCGCCAGCGTGGCGCCGTGGCGATCGGCTGCGACCAGCGGCTGCGCGCTGGCGTAGCACGCAAAGTTGCGCTGCATCGAATCGGCGTAGCCGGGGTCGTAGTGCAGCGCCAGCAGTTCGCGCACCACCGGCTCGGTCTGCCCGGCGCGGACCTGCGCTTTCCACGCGTCGACCACCGCCTTGCTGCGCAGCTCCTTCAAGGCGTCCAGGCGCTCGCAGAACAATTCGGGGTCCTGCACGAAGCAGTCGTAGTCTTCCAGCAGCAGCGCCACACGCTCATCCAGCGGCAGCTGCAGATCCAGGCAGGGGCTCGCGCGCATGGCGGCGATCAGGTCGGCCGGCACCGTGAGGTTGCCCACCTTCTTGCTCTCGCTCTCGATGAACACCGGTCGCGCCGCATCAAAGCGCCGCAGCTTGTCCCACACCAGCGTGTCAAAGCGCTTCTGTGACGGCTGGGGCTGATCCGGAACCGCGCCCAGCACCGAAGCCCGATGGCAGGCCAGCGCCTCCAGGTCCAGCACCTGCGCGCCGGCGCGCTCCAGTGCGCCCAGCAGGCGCGTCTTGCCCGAGCCCGTGGGGCCGCAGACGACGCGGTAATGGTGGCGTGCGGCCTGTGTCGGCAGGTCGGCCAGCACGGCGGCGCGGTAGGCCTTGTAGCCGCCCTCGATCAGACTGACCTTGAAGCCGATCTGGTCCAGCACCAGCGCCAGCGAGCCGCTGCGCTTGCCGCCGCGCCAGCAATACAGCAGCGGCTGCCACGACTTTGGGCTATCCAGCAACTCGCGCTCGATGTGCGCGGCGATGTTGCGTGCGGCGATGGCCGCGCCACGCTTCTTCGCCTCGAACGGGTTCACCTGAACGTACATCGTGCCGATGCGCTGGCGCTCCTCGTCGTTGAGCGTGGGCCAGTTCACGGCGCCGGGCAAATGGTCGAGCGCAAACTCGGATTCGCTGCGCGCGTCGATCACGCTGGAAAACACCGACAGCTGGGCCACGGCCTGCGCCGCCGAGATCAGCTGTACGCTCATGGCAGCAGCTTTCTGAGTTCGGGCCAGACGTTGTTGAGCAGCATGATCTGCGCCTCTTCACGCGGGTGGATGCGGTCGGCCTGAAACCACTTTTCGGCGTCCGGCCGGTCCGCCACGCCGCGCAGCAGGAAGGGCACCAGAGCGGCCTTGCACTTCGTGGCAACAGCCGCAAAGCTGGCAGCAAAAGCCTGGGTGTAGTCGGCGCCGTAGTTGGGCGGCACCTGCATTCCCACCAGCAGCACCTTGGCGCCGCTGGCCTGGGACAGGAGCGTCATCTGGTCCAGATTGTCCTGCGTCATGGCCAGCGGCAGGCCGCGCAGCGCGTCGTTGCCGCCGACCTCCAGGATCACGTGCGTGGGGCGATGCAGCGCAAGCAGGGCGGCCAGACGCGAGCGTGCGCCCGAGGTGGTCTCGCCGCTGATGCTGGCGTTGACGACGCTGGGCGCTATCCGTTCCTGCAGCAATCGCTGCTGCAGCAGTGCCACCCAGCCGCTTCCGCGTTTGAGTCCATACTCGGCGCTGAGCGAGTCGCCCAGCACCAGAACCAGCGGCACGGCACGCTTGGTCGTGGAGAAGGCGCGGGTCGGCGCTGAGGCCCACAGCAGCGCCGCCGCGGCGCTGGCGATAAAGTCACGGCGTATCAGGGTCCGAATCAAGAAAGTTTTTTGCATGAGCGAGTCAATCATCTCCGTGGAGCATGTCAGCAAGGCAGTCACCGACTCCAGCGGTAGGCTGGATATTTTGCGCGATATCGCCTTCGAGCTCGCCGAGCGCGAAACCGTGGCCATTGTGGGGGCTTCGGGTTCAGGCAAAAGCACGCTGCTGTCGATCATCGCCGGACTGGATCTGCCCACCCATGGCACGGTGCGCCTGGCCGGGCAGGACCTGTTTGCGCTGGACGAAGACGAGCGCGCCGCGCTGCGCGCGAAAAAAGTGGGTTTCGTGTTCCAGAGTTTTCAGCTGCTGGGCAATCTGAACGCACTGGAGAACGTGATGCTGCCGCTGGAACTGGCCGGTCGCAAGGACGCGCGGGCGGCCGCCAGCGAAATGCTGGCGCGCGTGGGCCTGAGCGAACGCCTGAAGCATTACCCCAAGGTTCTCAGCGGCGGTGAACAGCAACGCGTGGCGCTGGCCCGCGCCTTCGTGCTGCAACCGGCGCTGCTGCTGGCGGACGAACCCACCGGCAGCCTGGACTTCGCCACCGGCGAAAAGATCATGGAGCTGATGTTTGCGCTGAACCGTGAGCAGGGAACCACGCTGGTGCTGGTGACGCACGATCAGGCCATCGCCGCGCGCTGCGAACGCAGAATCACGATCGAGGCGGGACGGATGGTGCCGGCCGCAGAGTCCTAAAAACCTCCGGCGATAATCTCCACATGTCCTCTCCCAAAGTCTTGTTCGGTTTTCATGCCGTCGGCGTTCGTCTGAAAACGGCCCCCAAATCCATC
Source organism: uncultured beta proteobacterium (assembly GCA_903838565.1). GTDB lineage: Bacteria > Pseudomonadota > Gammaproteobacteria > Burkholderiales > Burkholderiaceae_C > CAIKVZ01. The sequence continues at coordinate 59,621 of CAILZB010000007.1, forward strand.
ATCGAGATCTATTACGAACCCACGCGCCGCGACGCGCGCATGCGCCAGTTTCTGGAGCGGGTGAACGAAGCCGGCGTGCGCCTGATCGAGGCCGATGGCCTGCGACTGGCCAAGCTCGCCGGCAGCCATGGCCATCAGGGCGTGGCTGCGCGGGTGGAGCCGGTGGCGCAGATCCACTCGCTGGACGACCTGCTCGACGCCATCACCGGTCCGGCGCTGCTGCTGGTGCTGGACGGCGTGACCGATCCGCACAATCTGGGCGCCTGCCTGCGCGTGGCCGATGGCGCGGGTGCGCACGCGGTGATCGCTCCCAAGGACCACGCGGTGGGCGTGAACGCGACCGTGGCCAAAGTGGCCAGCGGCGCAGCGGAAACGGTGCCGTATTTCATGGTGACGAATCTGGCGCGCACGCTCAACGAGTTGAAGGAGCGCAACATCTGGATCATCGGCACGTCCGAAGATGCGCCCAAGACCCTGCATCAGGTGGACCTGACGGGCCCGGTGGCGCTGGTGCTGGGGGCCGAGGGTGAGGGCATGCGCCAGCTCACGCGCAAGACCTGCGACGAACTCATCAGCATCCCCATGCGGGGCGCGGTCGAAAGCCTGAACGTCTCCGTGGCCAGTGGCGTGTGCCTGTACGAAGCGCTGCGCCAACGCGGCTGACGCGCGTCTTGGCGCCGCCCCTGACTCTCTTTTAACGTAAAAAAGGAAAACACTTCATGTCCGAACCCAGGAAAAGCGTCACGTTCTATGCCCTGAGTGTCTCGATCGCCGTCGTCGCGCTGTGTGGTGCCTACCTGGCGCTGGCGCTGAACTGGAGCTACTCCAGCGGCGAGCGCGCCGGGTTCTTGCAAAAGATGTCGCTCAAGGGCTGGGTCTGCAAAACTTGGGAGGGCGAGTTGTCGCTGATCGCGATTCCGGGCGCGGCGCCCGAGAAGTTCCTGTTTTCGGTGCGCGACGGGGTCGTTGCCAAACGGCTCGAAGCGTCCATGGGCAAGCGCGTCACGCTGCAGTACGAGCAGCACAAGGGCTTGCCGTCGTCCTGCTTTGGTGAAACCGAATATTTTGTCGTGGACCTGAAGGAAGTCAGCTCCTGAAGCCGGTCTTCAGCGGAAATAGGTTTCGCCCCAGACCGAATCGGGTGATCGTCCCGACCCCGTGGTCGATGTGCCTGGATCGATACGGGTGCCGCGGTAGCCTCGCTTGGCCGAGCGCTTCGCGCCTCCCGATTTGCTCCGCGCCAGTGCCAGCCTGAGGTCTGCCTTCAGGATGTGATCCACCACCACGTCATAGGTGACAAAGCCCGCGAGTTCGCGTGCCGTGAGTTCATCCAGATGAAAACTCTCGCGGATGCTTTCGGCCTTGGTCACCAGGAAATTGCGCTTCTTCTGCCAATTCGAAAGGCTCGATATCCTGGCCTCGGTCAGGATCACGGATTCGGTTTCCAGGTGGGATTTCATGTGACCGAGAAAATTCTCGATCAGTAATTCCATGTCGGCCTTGGTGGTCTTTGCGGCCACGGCGCTCACCAATTCATTGCCCAGGCCGAACAGGCGCCGATGCTGGGCATCAAGCACAGGATGTCCGCACTCGAACGTGCCGCTCCATGAAATGTGCAGCGAGCCGTCGGTGGGCGTGTCGCCACCGGACCAGTCCAGGACATTGATGCTGCCCCTGCTGGCCCTGAATTCCTTGCGGTAGCGGTAGCGATTGATCCACACCAGCACGCCAGCGGTGATCAGGATGGTGCTGCTGATCGCCGTGAGCACGCCCGGCAAGGGGATCAGGATCAGCAATCCCACCCACACGTAAAGGTGTGGAAGCGCCCGGTATAACCAGTCAGGATAGTGGCGTTGCCATTTACTCAATCTGATTCCTAAGATTCAATCCGCGTCCATGATCCGGCAATTCTAATTGCCAAACGATATTCTGCGCCAATATTCCATGGGGCCGGATTCGGCCGGAGGTTCCGCCTGCCGGCGCGATTGTTCGAATGCGCCGCAGGCGCCATCGAATGGATTTATCTAATCAAATTAATAATAGCAAGGGCAAATCCAATCGGAATTGGGCGCCCGCCATGAATCTCGCATCCGGATGGATGTCAGACCCAGCCGAACCAGCCCAGCAGCGCGCCCGCGCCCAATAGCCACAGCATGTGGATCCGGGTGCGCCAGACCAGCAGCACGCAGACCAGCGTCAGGGCCCACAGCGGCCAGTCGCGAGCTGCTCTGTCGTGGGCGCTGGTGAGGATCCACCCGGTGGCGATCAGCAGCGCCACCACGATCGGTGCCAGTCCGAGCTTGAAGGCGCGAACCGCGCGCAGGTCGCGATTGGCGTGGCTCCAGCGTGCCGCCAGATAGGTGAGGGTGGTGCTGGGCAGCAATATGCCGCTCATGGTGACAAACACGCCCACCAGTCCCGCAGCCGCGCTGCCGGTGTTGAGCCCGACGTTCCAGCCCATGAGCGCGACAAACAGCACGTTCGGTCCGGGCGAGGCTTGCGCAATCGCGATGCTGGCGTTGAACTGCGTCTCGGTCAGCCAGTGTTGCTGCACCACCAGATAGCGGTGCATGTCGGGCGCAGTGGTGATGGCGCCGCCCACGGCCAGCAGCGACAGCGAAAGGTATTGCAGGAACAGGCTGAACCAGTCGCCCAGACTCAGCGACAGATGCGTCACTGCGTTCATGGTTTGAGTTTCCGGTAAGTCAGGGTGCAGGCCAGGCTGCCCAGGCCCAGCAAGACCCAGGACAGCGGCCAGTGCAGCAGCGCGATGGCGGCAAAGCACGCCAGCCCCAACGCGCTGCAAACGCGCGCTCCCAGCGGGTTGGCCTTTAGCGCGCCCAGCAGTTTGAGGCCGGTGGCGGCGATCAGCCCGGCCGCCACGGCACCCATGCCGCGCAGCGCGCCGGCAACCCCGGGGTGATCGGCAAACTGGGTGTAGACCAGCGCCAGGCACAGGACCACGAGCAGCGGCAGCAGCAGCATGCCCGCCAGCGCCGCCATCGCGCCCGGCAGACCGAAGTAGCGCCCGCCAATCATCAGCGAGAGGTTCACCACATTGGGCCCGGGCATGATCTGCGCGACGGCCCACTCCTCGACGAATTCTTCCTGCGTCATCCAACGCTTCTTCTCCACCATCTCGCGCTGCACGATTGCCAGCACACCGCCAAAACCCTGCAAGGCCAGCAAGGTGAAGGAGATGAACAAGTCGGTTCGCGATCGCGGTTGGTTGGGCGCAGCGCTCGGCGCTGACAATTCGGAGTTGGCCATGGCGGCATTATCCGTGGCGAAACCTGTCGGGCGCCGTCAGCGAACATTTTTCAACCATCGCAAGCTGCTCGCCTGAGCTGGTCGAGCCGCAGCAATTACAGGACGCGCTCCCAGGTCTCTCCCACCAGATCACAGCCAAAGCCGTGGTAGGGCTCGCTCTGTATCAGTCTGAAGCCGCGCCTGGCGTAGATGGCGCGTGCCACCGTGAGATTGCTGTGGGTCCACAGGATCATGCTTTGGTAGCCCAGCGCCTGAGCAAAGGCGATGCATTCGTCCGTGAGGCGAGAGCCCAGACCGCGACCGCGCGCCTTGGGTGTGAGCAGCAGCAGGCGCAGCTGCGCCTGTGTGGCGCCCTTCCTGACCACGAACACCGACCCCACGCGCTGACCGTCGAGTTCGGCGATCCAGCCGCGCTCCCAGGCCGGATCGTGCTGCGCCTGCATCTTCGTCACGATGTCGGCCACCAGCGCCTCGAATTCGCTGTTCCAGCCAAATTCGCGCAGGTATTGCGCGCCGTGCTGCTGCACCACCCAGTCCATGTCGCTGGCCAGCGCCTCACGCAACTCAATGTTCGCTTCGCTCATGGGCTGTCGGCCGGATGCGAAAGGATGTTCGAGCTCAGACGGTCAATCCGCCCGAGACCTCGATCACCGCGCCGTTGATGTAGCTGGCCTCGTCGCTGGCGAGAAACGCGTAGACGTTGGCAATCTCTTCGGGCTGGCCCAGCCTGCGCATCGGGACGCGGTGTTCCATTTCGGTGATGACTTTTTCCGGGATGCTGGCCAGAATCGGCGTGGCGATGAAGCCCGGTGCCACGGCGTTCACGCGCACGCCCTTGGGGCCGAGTTCGCGGCTCCAGGTCTTGGTGAAACCGATCACGCCGAACTTGGTCGCGGCGTAGTTGGTCTGGCCGAAGTTGCCGTAGATGCCGACCACCGAGGACGCGTTCAGAATCACACCGCTGCCCTGCGCCACCATGCCGTCGGCCACAGCCTGCGCGCAATGGAAGACGCCGCGCAGATTCACGTCGATGACTTTGTCGAATTGCTCCAGCGTCATCTTCTGCAGGCGCGCGTCCTGCGTGATGCCGGCGTTGTTCACCAGCACGTCGATGCGACCGAATTGCGCCGTGATCTGCGCCACCACCGCGTCGACGTTGGCGCGCTTCGTCACGTCCATGACAAAGCCTTGCGCCTGGGCGCCGAGCGCCTGGCATTGAGTTACTGCCGCGTCTACTGCCGCCTGCTTGACGTCGCAGACGATGACGATGGCGCCCTCGCGCGCAAACTTCAGCGCGGTGGCCAGACCGATGCCTTGCGCCGCGCCGGTGATCAGGCTGACTTTGTTGAGCAGACGCCGGGAAGAGGAAGCGATTTCAGGCATGGGAGTGGTGTGTTGAGGGGGGGGGTGGAGCCGCGGGATTCGAGGCGCCAGCGCCCAGTGTAGCCCGGCATTTATTCGCCAAACTTGCGCCGCTGCATCGGGCTGCGGCCTTTCTTCCCGGTCCTTGACCTGGCGCAATCGCAAAGTATCAGAGGATCTTCTTCATCCAGTACAGCATGGTCTCGGTGAATTTTCCGTACGGCGGGAACAGGAGCGCGGAACCCGAAAAGCGCGACTGGCTGAAGACAGGCTTCTCCTTGGAAAACAGCTTGAATCCATAGTCGCCGTGGTAGGCGCCGCTGCCGCTGGGGCCGACGCCGCCAAACGGCAGGTTGGCCTGCGCCAGGTGCAGCAGCGTGTCGTTCAAGGTGACGCCGCCGGACGTGGTTTCACGCAGCACGCGCTGCGTGTCCGCCGCGTTGTGGCCAAAGTAGTACAGCGCCAGCGGCCGAGGGCGCGCGTTCACGTAGGCGATGGCTGCGTCCATAGAGTCGTAGCCCACCACAGGAAGGACCGGGCCAAAGATCTCTTCCTGCATCACGCTCATGCTGTCATTCACCTGCGAGAGGATCGTCGGGCGAAGTTTGCGCGTTTGCGGATCTGCAGCTTCACCTGCGGGATTGACTTCGAAGAAGCGCGCACCCTTGCCCCGTGCGTCCGCGATCAGGCCCTGCAGGCGTGCGTAGTGGCGCGGGTTCACGATGCTGGTGTAGTCCGGATTGTTCTCCAGCGTGGGGTAGAGCTGGGCCACGGCCTCGGCGTAGGCGTGCGCGAACGCGTCGAAGCTCGCGTGCGGCAACAGCACGTAGTCGGGCGCGATGCAGGTCTGTCCCGCGTTGAGCAGTTTGCCCGAAGCGATCTTTTTCGCGGCCGCAGGGATGTCCGCGTCAGCGCCCACGATGGCTGGCGATTTGCCGCCGAGTTCGAGCGTCACCGGCGTCAGATTGGCGCCCGCCGCCACCGCCACGTGGCGCCCGACGGCGGTGGAGCCGGTGAAGAACAGATGATCAAACGGCAGCGAGGAGAATTCCCTGGCCACGTCGGCATCGCCGGTCACGACCGCACATTCGTCGCGCGCAAAGCGCTCTGCCAGGATCTCGCCCAGCAGGTCGGAAAACCGCGGCGTGAGCTCGCTCGGCTTGATCATCACGCGGTTGCCCGCGGCCAGCGCCGCCACGGCTGGAACGATGGCCAGCTGCAGCGGGTAGTTCCAGGGACTGATGATGCCGACCACGCCCAGCGGCTGAGGAATGATGCGACTCGATCCCGGAAGGAAGTGCATGGCCGTGGCCACCCGGCGCGGCTTCATCCAGCGCTTGAGATGCTTTTGCGTGTGCGCGATGTCGCTCAGGGTGATGAAGGATTCGGCGATCAGCGTCTCGTGGCGCGAGCGGTGGCCGAAGTCGGCGCTGATGGCCTGCGCCATGCGCTCCTCGTGCTTCTCCATCAGGGCATTGAGGCGCGCAAACCGATCCAGCCGTGCGGCGAGATCGGGGAAGCTGTCCTGGGCAAAGGCAGCGCGTTGCTGGTCAAAAAGGGTTTTCATGGCCGAACGATAACCGAACGGCCGCAAAAACGGGGCGGGAGTTGCCCCTAAGTCTTGCTTGCGAGCGCGCCTTAGCCGCCGCGACGCATCATTTCGAAGAACTCGTTGTTGGTCTTGGTGGCCTTCATCTGCTTGAGCACCATTTCCATGGCCTCGATCTCGTCCATGTTGTACATGAACTGGCGCAGGATGCGGGTCTTTTGCAGGATGTCCGGAGCCAGCAGCAATTCCTCGCGGCGCGTGCCGCTGCGGTTGAGCTGGATCGACGGAAACACGCGCTTTTCATACAGGCGCCGGTCCAGGTGGATTTCCGAGTTGCCCGTGCCCTTGAACTCTTCAAAGATGACTTCGTCCATGCGGCTACCGGTGTCGATGAGCGCGGTGCCGATGATCGTCAGCGAGCCGCCTTCTTCGACGTTGCGCGCTGCACCCAGGAAGCGCTTGGGGCGCTGCAGTGCATTGGAGTCCACGCCGCCGGTCAGGACCTTGCCCGAGGAGGGAACGACGTTGTTGTAGGCGCGTGCCAGTCGCGTGATCGAGTCCAGCAGGATCACCACGTCCTTCTTCAGTTCGACCAGGCGCTTGGCGCGTTCGATCACCATTTCGGCGACGTGCACGTGGCGCGCAGCGGGTTCGTCGAAGGTGGAGGCAATCACCTCGCCCTTGACGGTGCGCTGCATTTCGGTCACTTCTTCGGGCCGCTCGTCCACCAGCAGGACCATCATGTAGATCTCGGGGTAGTTGGCCGAGATGGCGTGAGCGATGTGCTGCATCATCACGGTCTTGCCGCTCTTGGGCGGCGCCACCAGCAGGGCGCGCTGGCCCTTGCCGATGGGGGCGATGATGTCGATGATGCGGCCCGTGATGTTCTCGTCGGTCTTGACGTTGTCGCGCTCGAGTTTCATCTGCACGTTGGGGAACAGCGGCGTCAGATTCTCGAACATCACCTTGTGCTTGTTCTCTTCGGGGCCGCCGCCGTTGACCTTGTCCAGCTTGTTCAGCGCAAAGTAGCGCTCGCCGTCCTTGGGCGTGCGCACCTCGCCTTCGATCATGTCGCCGGTGTGCAGATTGAAGCGGCGCACCTGGCTCGGGCTGATGTAGATGTCGTCGGTGCTGGCGGTGTAGCTGGTGTCCGGGCTACGCAGAAAACCGAAACCGTCGGGCAGGATTTCGAGCACGCCGTCGGCAATGATCTGCTCGCCGGTGCGCGCGCGCTTCTTGATGATGGCAAACATCAACTCCTGCTTGCGCATGCGGCCGGTGTTTTCAATCTCAAGCTCTTCAGCCTGTTTGAGGACTTCGGAGACGTGCAGTGCCTTGAGTTCGTTTAAGTGCATGGAGTGAAGCCCGGGGAGGGCGTGTGGAGTGATCCGAAAAGGGATGAAACGGGAAACCGGGGGGAGGTTGGAAGCCAGGTGGTAGGGGCCTGAACTGCCGGGAACTCGAACCGCCGGGCCTTGGTGCCCACCGGTGAACTGCGCGAATTATGACAGGAAAAAAAACTGTCGGGTTACGCTACGCTAACCCGAGCTACGAGACTCCAAACGCAAGCACCAACACCGTAGGTCGGGTTAGCCCAGCAGGGCGTAACCCGACATTGGCACGGGCATCAGGCCAATTGTTCGTCGATGAAGGCGCTCATCTGCGCCTTGCTCATGGCGCCGACCTTGGTGGCGGAGAGCTGGCCGCCCTTGAACACCATCAGCGTGGGGATTCCGCGGATGCCGAACTTGGCCGGGATGTCGCGGTTCTCGTCGACGTTCATCTTGGTGATCTGCAGCTTGCCGTCATAGGTCTGCGCCAGCTCGTCCAGGATGGGCGCGATGCCTTTGCAAGGACCGCACCATTCGGCCCAGTAGTCGACCAGAACGGGCTTGTCGGACTTCAGAACATCGGTGTCAAAAGTGGCGTCGGTGGTGTGTGTGATCAGGTCGCTGGCCATGATGGTTCCTTGGTAAGTGGGCGGTGGCGCTGACTCTCAAGCCTGTGTTGCAGAGCGCAGCGCGTCTTGAAAGCATGTTCTTGCACGTTAAAGTCGAGGCATTGTGACATACAGCCAACCCCTTTCAGCCTGCGCGCCCCACGCTGCCCAGCTATGACCGTCATAGCCACAAAGCATGAATTGGAAGCCTCCTGGCCGAGCGTGCAGCGCTGGCTCGCGCTCGACGGCGGCCTGATCGCGCAGATGCAGCAGGCGCTGCAGGCGCGCGGCGCGCATCCGGCCCGCGCCCTGGTCCTTGTTCCCTTTGCGCAGCTGATCCCGCTGGCGCGGCTCATGTGGGCGCAGGCCGTCCCGGCGGGATTCGCGCCGCGCTTCGAAACCACGACAAGCTGGGCGCGCAGCCTGGGCACCGCGGCGCGGGACGATGAAGACATCACGCTGGATCGGGGGCGCGACCTGCTCACCGCGCAGTCCTTGCTCGAGCGCGCAGGGCTGGGCAGGGCGCGCGATCTGCTCAGCGCTCGTTTGCTGGAGTCGAGCTATGCCTTGGCCGCGCGGGTGGCGTCGCTGCCGCCGCCAGAGCGCAGCGCCTGGGGCGAAACGGCGCGCGCCACCGTGCTCACCGGGTTGGAGGGACCGGCGCTGGCGCTGGAGGCAGCACTGTCGCGCCTGGCGCTGGAATGGGCGCTGGCGTCGTCATACACGACGGACGTGCTGCTGACGGACGCGTGCACTGCGGCATGGGACTGCGTCGTCGTGCTGCAGGGATTTCAGGTCGAGCCGCTGACGCAGACGCTGCAATCCCTGCTGGGCGAACGTTGCGTCCTGATTTTGCTGGACGGCGCTGGCAGCCAAACCACGCCACCCGCAGCCATTGCACTGCACCCTGCATCCGATTCCGAGGATGAGGCCGAGCGCGCCGCGGCGTGCGTGCTGCGGCATATTTTGGCGGGCCAGGTGCCGGTGGCGCTGGCCGCGACGGACCGGGTGCTGACACGGCGCATTCGCGCCATGCTTGATCTGCAGGGCGTGGCGATTCGCGATGAAACCGGCTGGAAGTTGTCCACCACCCGTGCCGCGGCCCAGGTGATGGGATGCCTGCGGGCCTGCCGCTGGGATGCAAGCTGCGACACCGTGCTCGACTGGCTGAAGAACGCGCCGGCTTTTGCTCCGCAAACCGTGGCGGTACTGGAACGGCGCTTGCGGCGCGCGGGCATCACCCAGTGGCGCGCCGTGGCCGGGAATGCGGCCATGACCGAGCCGGCCGGTTCTGCGGGCGAAGGCGCCGCGGCGTCGCTCCTGCCGGCGTTGATGGAACAGGTGGCGCTGGAACGTGAGGCGCTGACGCGCTCGCGACCGCTGGCGCGCTGGCTGCAGGACCTGGCTCAGACGCTGCAGCGCAGCGGGGTTTTTATCCCACTGAGCCAGGACGCGGCCGGCGCGCGCGTGATCGAGGCGCTGCGCCTGGGTCCGCTGGGCCATGCGGAATTCGACGCCTTGCCGCAAGCGGCGCGTCGCCTGAGCCTGGCCGAGTTCAGCGCCTGGGTCGATGCGGTGCTGGAGGCTGCCAGCTTCGCGCCGCTCGCGCCGAACGAGGCGCAGGCTGTGATCTTGCCGCTGAGTCAATTGCTGGTGCGGCCCTTTGCGGCGCTGGTCCTGCCCGGTTGCGACGAGCTGCGCATGAACCCCTCGCCCGAGCCCGCCGGAAATTGGACCCCTCTGCAACGCGCCGCGCTGGGTCTGGACTCGCGCGCGGAACTGGCCCTGGCGACGCGCGCGGCCTGGCGCCACGCGCTGACCACGCCCTGTTGCGACGTGCTGTGGCGCCGCCAGGACGACACCGGCGAGCCGCTGCTTGCCAGCACGTTGGTGCAAAGCCTGCAGATGAATGCTGCGGCGCAAGCGGGGGATGACGAGCGGGTGGCACGCACGATCGCGCCCCGAGCCACGTTGCCACCGCTGCCCCATGGCTACAGGTTGCCGCTGCGACGGATATCGGCCACCGCCTATCAGGACCTGCGACGCTGTCCCTACCGCTTCTTTGCGCTGCGCCTGCTGGGCTTGCAGGAGGCGGACGAACTTGAAAGCGAGGTCGACAAGCGCGACTTCGGACTCTGGCTGCACGCCGTGCTCGAGCGCTTTCACGATGACCTGAAGCTGCGCGGCGCGGCCGGCGACACGCAGCGGCGTGCGCTGATCGACACGGCCGCCGATGCGATCACCGCGTCGATGGGTATGGACGAGGCCGAGTTCCTGCCTTTTTCCGCCGCCTGGCCCGGTGTGCGCGACGGCTACCTCAGCTGGCTGGCCGGGCACGAGGGCACGGGCGCGCGCTTCGAGCTCGGTGAGAGCGCGCATGAGCAGCGCCTGGGCGAGCTCACGCTGTTTGGCAAGATCGACCGCATCGACCACTTGCCTGACGGATCCATCCTGCTGATCGACTACAAGACCGAGAACCCGGCGCAGACCGGGGATCGGGTGAAGCAACCGCTGGAGGACACGCAGCTGGCGTTCTATGCGGCTCTGCTGCCGCAGGACACGCTGCGCGCGGCCTATGTCAACGTGGGTGAAAAGAGCGGCAGCAAGACCTTCGAGCAGGAGCAGGTCGTGCCCGCGCGCGATGCCTTGATCGATGGCCTGCTGCACGACCTGGAGCGCGTTCAGGAGGGGGCAGTGCTGGCGGCGCTGGGCCAGGGTTCGGCCTGTGATTTTTGCGCCGCCCGGGGACTGTGTCGAAGAGATTTCTGGGCGGGCTAAGCATGAGCGCGCCCGCCTATCGAAGCAACGGCGTGGACGTGAGCCGTGCGGACTTCTATGCCGTGGCCTGCGACCCGCGGCGCAGCGTGGCGGTGGAGGCTTGCGCCGGCGCGGGCAAGACCTGGATGCTGGTGTCGCGCATCGTGCGCGCCCTGCTCGAGGGCGCGCAGCCGCAGGAGATTCTGGCCATCACCTTCACCAAGAAGGCCGCGGGCGAGATGCGCCAGCGTCTTCAGGAATGGCTGGCCGAGTTTGTCCATGGCACGCCGCAGCAGCTCGAAGCCGAATTGGTCGCCCGCGGCCTGAGCCCGCAGCGCGCCAGGGATGGCGCCGTGCTGCTGCAACAGCTGTACCCGGCACTGCTGGCGTGCGACCGATCGGTGCAGATCCGCACCTTTCACAGCTGGTTTGCCGCCCTGCTGCGCAGCGCACCCATGGGCGTGATGCAGGCGCTGGGCTTGCCGCTGCAGCATGAGCTGCTGGAGGACGATGCGCCCGCGGTGGCGCAGGTGTGGCGGCCTTTCTATGCGGCGCTGGTGGCCGATGCGCAGGCGCGCGCCGACTACGCGGCGGTGGTCGCGGTGCACGGTCGCTTCCAGGCGCAAAAGGCACTGGCATCGGCCCTGCAGAAGCGGGTGGAGTTTGCGCTCGCCGATGCCGGTGGCGTGGTCGATGCTTCGGTGCTGCACTTTGGCGAGCAGTTTCCCGAGTTCGGTGGCCTCGATGCTCCCGACGAAGCGCTGATGCAGCCAGGGCCGCGGCGCGGCCTGCTGCTTGAAGCGGCCAGGGCGCTGGGCGCCGCCAAGGCGCCCACTTTCTCGGCCAAGGGGGTGGATCTGGAGCGCGCCTTGTCGGACGGAGATGCGGCGGGTGTGCTGACGGCCCTGCTGACGCAAAAGGGCGAAGCGCGCAAGTTTGGTGAAAAACTTCTCGGCATCGAGCAGATTCGCCAGGCGCAGCAACTGGGCTTGGCCGTGGCGCAGGCGCGCTCGCAGTTCGACGCCTGGCTGTACCAGCAGCGCATGGCGCGGCTCACGCGTCTCTTGATTCATACCTTTTCGGCGCTCAAGCGCGAGCGCGGCTGGGTCGACATGAACGACGTGGAGAGCGCGGCGCTGGTGCTGCTGGGAGACGGGCAGTTGAGCGGCTGGATGCAGCAGCGGCTGGATGCGCGCATCCGCCACCTGCTGATCGACGAGTTTCAGGACACGAATCCGCTGCAGTGGCAGGCGCTGCACGCCTGGCTCAGCGGCTACGCGGGTGCAGGTGGCGGCGGGGCCGATGCGCCCAGCGTCTTCATCGTGGGCGACCCCAAACAGAGCATTTACCGCTTTCGCCGCGCCGAGCCCCAGGTGTTTCGCGCCGCGCAGGCCTTTGTGCGCGAGGGGCTGGGCGGCGACCTGCTGCAGTGCGACCACACCCGGCGCAACGCGCCGGCGGTGATCGCACTCGTGAACGAGGTCATGGGAGCCGCGCAGGCGGCGCAGGAATATGAAGGCTTTCGCGACCACACGACCGAGTCCCGCGAGGCAGGATCGGTCGCCTGTCTGCCGCAGATTGCGCGCGACGCCAGGCTGCGCTGCGCTGCAGATGATGAGGATGCAGCGCATTGGCGCGACAGCCTGAGCACCCCGCGCGAACTGGCCGAGGAGACGCTCAAGACGCTGGAATGCCGCCAGGCCGCGGCTTGGCTGGCGCAGCAACTGCAGCAGGGCCTGGACCCCAAGGACATTCTGGTGCTGGCGCGCAAACGCGACCGCTTGGCCGTGATGCAGGAGGAGCTGCGCGGGCTGCACATACCGGCGCAGCAGCCGGAGAAATCCGACCTGAGCGAAGCCCCCGCGGTGCAGGACATTGTGGCGCTGCTGGACGCGCTGGTGTCGCCCGCACACGACCTGTCGCTGGCCCAGGCGCTGAAGTCGCCGCTGTTTGGCGTGGACGACGATGACCTGGTTTCACTTGCGCTGCTGCAGAAGGGACGGGGTGAGGGCGGGGCTGCAAAACTGTCCTGGTTCGAGCTGCTGCAACAGACGCCCTCGCTGCCGGGCGCGCTGGCGGGAATCGGCGCGACCCTGTTGCGCTGGCAGGCTTGGCTTGCGGCCTTGCCGCCGCACGACGCGCTGGCGGCGATCTATCACGACGGCGATGTGCTCGCGCGCTTTGCCGCTGCCACGCCGGCTGCGCTGCGCGCCACGGTGCTGGCGCAACTGAGATCGCTGCTGGCGGCGTCGCTGCAACTCGATGCCTCGCGCTACGCCACGCCTTATGCGCTGGTGCGATTGCTCAAGGCCGGCGGCATTCGGGCGCCAGTCACAGCCGAGGCGAATGCGGTGCGCCTGCTCACGATCCACGGCGCCAAGGGGCTGGAAGCGTCGCTGGTGCTGTTGCTCGACGCCGATGCGCCGCCGCCCAACGCACAGAGCATGGGGGTGCTGATCGATTGGCCGGGACAAGCCGCCGCACCTGAACGATTTGTGTTTCTCGCGAGCGAAAGCACGCCGCCTTGGTGCGCTCGCGATGCGCTGCTGGCCGAGCAGGTCGCGCGCCAGCGCGAGGAGGTGAACGCGCTGTACGTGGCGATGACGCGCGCCAAGCATCGCCTGGTGCTGTCGTCGGTGCAGCCGCACCGTGAGGCGCCGCGCAGCTGGTGGCAAAGGCTGGCACCGCTGTGTGCGCCGCTGGCTGCGCCGGAACCGGCCGTGGCGGGTCCGGTGATGACAGCGGACGCATCGACGAGCTTCATCTTGCCGGCTCTGCCCGATGTGCCGCCGGCATTGCAGTCCAGCGAGGGCGCACGGGCCGAGCGTGAAGCCCCGGTGGTGGCCGATTCCGCCGAGTCTGTGCTGGGCCAGGCCATGCACCGGCTGCTGGAATGGGCGCCGCTCGGCGCCGCCGCCTGCAGCGCGGTTCAGCTTCGGGCGGTCGCGGCGGAGTTCGCGCTGGATCAGACCCAGGCGAGTCAGGCCGCGGCAATGGCGCGATCCATCCTTACGGGGGAGGCGGCCTGGGCCTGGGACGCGGAACTAATCCAATGGCAAGGCAACGAAGTCGCCTTGACCTGGCAAGGGCAGAGCCTGCGCCTGGACCGCCTGGTGCAGCGCCGCGACAGCGGCGAATGGTGGGTGCTGGATTACAAGTCGAGCGCGCAACCTCTGGCGCAGGCGGGGCTGATGGCGCAGTTGCGCAGCTACCGCGATGCGGTGCAGGCCGCGTATCCGCAGGCGTCGGTCAGGGCGGCGTTGCTGAGCGCCACGGGGCGCTTGTTCGAAATCAGCTAGGCCCTTCGCACTCGCGCACAATCCCCCACTACGGCTCAGGTCACACATCAGGAAAACATGAAAACAGCAGTGGTTATTGGGGGCGGTCCGGCCGGGTTGATGGCGGCCGAGGTCCTGGCGGGTGCGGGCGTGTCGGTGCAGGTGTTTGACGCGATGCCCTCGGTCGGGCGCAAGTTCCTGCTGGCCGGAAAAGGCGGACTCAACCTGACCCATTCAGAGGGCGCCGACGCCTTTGCCGGGCGCTTTGGCGCCAGGCGCACGCAGATTGAAGCGCTGTTGCAGGGATTTGGCAGCGAGCATTTGCGCGCCTGGGCCCATGGGCTGGGAGTGGAGACTTTTGTCGGCTCGTCGGGGCGCGTTTTTCCCAAGGACATGAAGGCGGCGCCGCTGCTTCGCGCCTGGCTGCATCGCCTGCGCGCCAGCGGCGTGAAGTTCCACATGCGCCATCGCTGGACCGGTTGGGACGAACACAACGCCTTGAATTTTGAAACCCCGCAGGGTCCGCGCAGCGTGACGGCGGACGCGGTGGTGCTGGCGCTGGGTGGCGGCAGTTGGCCGCGCCTGGGGTCGGATGGCGCGTGGGCGCCGTTGCTGCGCTCGCGTGGCGTGGCGGTCGCGCCGCTGCAGCCTTCCAACTGCGGCTTTGATGTGGGGACGCAGCAACGCAAGGGGTGGACCGAGCTGTTTTCAAGCCGTTTTGCCGGTCAGCCGTTCAAGTCGGTGGCCATCTCCTTCACCGATTCTGAGGGTGTTTCGTTTTCGCGCCGGGGTGAATTCGTCGCGACGGCGGGCGGAGTCGAGGGCAGTCTGGTGTACGCGGCCTCCGCGCTGTTGCGCGACGAGATTGCGCGCGCGGGCAGCGCCACCTTCAGCCTCGATCTGCTGCCGGACTGGTCGCTTGAAAAGGTGCAGGCCGAAGTGGCCCACGCTCGCGGCTCGCGCTCGCTGGCCAGCCACCTGAAAAGCCGGCTTGGCCTCGAAGGCATCAAGGCCGCCATCCTGTACGAAGTCTTGAGCAAGGAGCAGATGCACGATCTGCCCACACTGGCCGCGACCATCAAGGCCTTGCCGATACGCCTGGTGGCGCCGCGCCCGCTGGCAGAGGCCATCAGCAGCGCCGGTGGCGTGCTGTTCGAAGTGCTGAATCAGCAGCTCATGCTGGAGCAGCTTCCCGGTGTATTTTGCGCCGGAGAAATGCTCGACTGGGAAGCCCCCACCGGCGGCTATTTGCTGACCGCGTCCATGGCGAGCGGCATGGCCGCAGGTCAGGGTGCCGTGCAATACCTCAGTTGAGCAGCGGCTCGGCGTCCATGCCGAGCACGGCGTCGATCAGCGCGTCGGCTGCGGCGTCGTCCAGCGTGTTGCCCGAGGCTGCGTCGATGCCGGCGTCAAAGTCTTCAAGATCGCGGCTCACCCGATGGGCGATCAGCGGCGCGTCCAGCGGGCAGTATTTGCGGTGGCGCAGGCTGCGCAGTTGGGCCGAGCGCTGCATCGCGTCGATCACCAACGACGGGTCCATCATCAGGGCAAAAGGGTTCAGGGCAATGGCAGCTGGGATCATGGTCGGTTCTCCTGGTGTCCGGTACGACAAAGTCGCAAGGGATCGAACACAGCGCTACTGTAAAACGGCCTGACCAGGGAATGAAGTCAGCGTGGGCCCCGAGCGCCTGTAGGAAGAAGCCTGTCAAACATTGCGGCCTTGGCGTCTGACCGAGAGCAAGGTCTCAGCGGTCGCGCCCGGCGGCGAATTCGGCGCACGCCTGGCCGAAGGCCTGGTACATGCGGATGGAAAAGGGGTTCTGCGCTGCCTGCCATTCCGGGTGCCACTGCACGCCCAGCGTGAAGTGCGGTAAGCCGGGCAGATGCACGGCTTCGATCAGCCCGTCCTGCGCATGGGCCAGAGGCGCAAGGCCCTTTCCCAGCGTCCTGATGCCCTGGCCGTGCAGTGAATTCACGGCGATCTCAGTCTGCCCCATCAGGCGCGCAAACCAGGTGTCGGGCGCGAGGCGCACGCGGTGGCTGTCGGCGTACTGCTGCGGCACCTCGGCCGCCCCGTCTTCGCGGTGGTCGTCAAAACCGGGCGTGGCATAGACCTGCTGGTGCAGATCGCCACCCAGAGCCACGTTGAGCTCCTGCATGCCGCGGCATACGCCAAAGAACGGCAAACCCATTTCCAGCGCCGCCTGAATCACAGGCAGATCAAAGCGGTCTCGGCCAGGGTCCAGTTCTTTCTGCGGCGTCAGGTTCTCCTGCCCGTAGAGCCCGGGGTCGATGTTGGTGCCGGCGCCGGTGAGGTAGACGCCGTCCACCATGGCAAGGTACTGACGGATGTCTGCGGTGCCAAAACAGGTGGGGGCCAGCAGTGGCAGGCAGCCCGAGAACTGGACCAGCGGGTTGAGGTATTTGTGCGTCATGACCTGATAGTCATGGCCCTTGCGCTCCTGGGCGCCCATGGACATGAGAACCACGGGCTTTCGGTTCAGGCCTGTGCCTGCATTATTTTTCAGCATCGAGTCACCTTGGCGATCATTGACCGCAGCCCAGTATCTCTGAAAAAAATAGCCAATCTGGGGCCACTTGCCCGGATTCGGCAGGTCCACAACCGCGCCTGGCGAGGCGCAGCTGGGTTGGATGTAAGTTGACGAGCCTTGACCCCGGCACTGGCTTTGCAGTTAGGGCTGCTTGGTTCCCCACCTGACCCGGTTGGCCGCTCCACCATGCGGGAAGGCCCGTCGGGGTCGATTGTAGGCGACGCCGCGGCTCTTTGCTGGTGTCTCAGTACACCGGCCGATCGGGCCGCGTGTCTTGCAGGATGGTGGTGGCGATTTCCTCGATCGATTTGGTGGTGGTGGAGAGCCATCGAATCCCGGCGCGGCGCATCATGGCCTCGGCTTCGCTCACTTCCATGCGGCAGTTTTCCAGGCTGGCGTAGCGCGACTGGGGCCGGCGCTCGTTGCGGATTTCGCTCAGGCGCTCGGGCGCGATCGTCAGTCCAAAGAGCTTCTTTCGGAAAGGCGAGAGTGCGGGCGGCAACTCGCGTCGCTCAAAATCGTCCGGGATCAGCGGGTAGTTGGCGACTTTCATTCCGTACTGCATCGCCAGATACAGCGATGTGGGGGTCTTGCCGCTGCGGCTGATCCCGACCAGGATCACGTCGGCACCAGCCAGGTCGCGGTGCGACTGTCCGTCGTCGTGCGCCAGCGAAAAGTTGATGGCCTCGATCCGGTCGTGGTACTGCTGGCTCTTGCTCACGTCGCTGAAGCGGCCGATGCGGTGGCTCGACTTCAGGCCCAGTTCCTTCTCCAGCGGGTGCACAAAGGTGCCGAACATGTCCAACAGCATGCCCTTGCAACCGTCCTGGATGGCGCTCAGCACCTCCATGTTGACCAGGGTCGTGAACACGATGGGCTTGTTGCCGTCGTGTTCGGCCGTGTGGTTGATCTGACGCACCGCCTGGTGCGCCTTGTCCACGGTGTCCGTGAACGGCAGCCGCACCTGGCGCGTCTTCATGTCAAATTGCGCCAGGATGGCGTTGCCAAAGGTTTCAGCGGTGATGCCGGTGCCGTCGGAGATGAAGAATACGGTGCGGTTGTGCATAGGGTTCGTTCGGTTCGAAAGCGCGCGCTGGCGCGGGAATGGGGCAGGGGACGATGCCTCATCGATGGGCTTGACCTACAATTAACGGAATCACCGAATTCTCCCATGCCCGCTCTCGCACAATTTCAAAAACAGCAAAGATGCGCCCCCGGCATGAGCGCGACCCTTGACTTCGACCCTCGCTCGAAGCCCAAGCGCGCAGCACTGGTTTTAACTTCTGGAGTCTTCCCATGTCTGCACGCTTTAGTCCGACCGCCCTGGTCGTTGCCTTTGAGAATCTGAGAATGTCCGACGTCGAGGTGGTTGGCGGCAAGAACGCCAGCCTCGGCGAGATGATTTCCCAGCTACCGCAGGGGGTTCGTGTCCCCACCGGCTTTGCCACCACGGCCCACGCCTTTCGCGAGTTCCTGAAATTTCAGGGGCTGGACGACAGGATCAACGCCAAGCTCAACGCGCTCGATACCGAAGACGTGCGCTCGCTGGCACAGGTGGGCGCCGAGATCCGTGCCATGGTCGAGGCTCAGCCATTCCCGGCTGAGCTGGACGCCGCCATCCACGAGGCCTTTGCCACCCTGACCGCGGGCAATGCAACGCCGTCGTTTGCCGTGCGTTCGTCTGCGACTGCAGAGGACTTGCCCGACGCCTCGTTTGCCGGCCAGCAGGAAACCTTCCTCAACGTGATCGGCATCGAAGAGGTGCTGCACAAGATGAAGGAGGTGTTTGCCTCGCTGTACAACGACCGCGCCATTTCCTACCGCGTGCACAAGGGTTTCGCCCACGCCGACGTGGCGCTGAGTGCGGGCGTGCAGCGCATGGTGCGCTCCGACATTGGGGCCGCCGGAGTGATGTTCACGATGGACACCGAGTCCGGCTTTGACGATGTGGTGTTCATCACGTCCAGCTATGGGCTGGGCGAGACCGTGGTCCAGGGCGCGGTGAATCCGGACGAGTTCTACGTGCACAAACCCATGCTGCGCGCCGGCAAGCGCGCCGTGATCCGGCGCAATCTGGGCTCCAAGATGATCCAGATGGCGTTCACGACCGCGCAGGAAAAAGCGGTTGGCGGCAAGCTGGTCAAGACCATCGATGTGCCCACCGAGCAGCGCAACCGCTATTCGCTCACCGACGCCGACGTCGAGCAGCTGGCGCGCTACGCGCTGGTGATCGAGCAGCACTACGGCCGCGCGATGGACATCGAGTGGGGCAAGGACGGCCTCGACGGCCTGCTCTACATCCTGCAGGCGCGACCCGAGACCGTGAAGAGCCAGGCCCAGGGCCAGTCCGAGATGCGCTATGCGCTCAAGGGCAAGGGAACCGTGCTGGCTCATGGTCGCGCCATCGGCCAGAAAATCGGCACCGGCCCGGTGCGGCTGGTGCACAACATCAGCGAAATGGACAAGGTTCAGCCCGGCGATGTGCTGGTGACCGACATGACCGACCCCAACTGGGAGCCGGTGATGAAGCGGGCCTCGGCGATCGTGACCAACCGGGGCGGGCGCACCTGCCACGCCGCGATCATCGCGCGTGAGTTGGGCATTCCGGCTGTGGTGGGTTGCGGCGACGCCACCGAGCAGCTCAGCGAAGGCACCCTGGTGACCGTGAGTTGCGCGCAGGGCGACACCGGCTTCATCTACGACGGTCTGCTCGAGACCGAGGTGACCGAGGTCGAGCGCGGCGCCATGCCGGAGATCAAGACCAAGATCACGATGAACATCGGCAACCCGCAAATGGCGTTTGACTTCTGCCAGTTGCCCAACGCCGGCGTGGGCCTGGCGCGGCTGGAGTTCATCATCAACAACAACATCGGCGTGCACCCCAAGGCGATCCTGGACTACCCGAACGTCGATGCGGACCTGAAGAAGGCGGTGGAATCCGTGGCCCGCGGCCACGCCTCGCCGCGCGCCTTCTACGTGGACAAGGTGGCCGAAGGCGTGGCCACGATCGCAGCGGCGTTCTGGCCGAAACCGGTGATCGTGCGCCTGAGCGACTTCAAGTCGAACGAATACCGCAAGCTCATCGGCGGCTCGCGCTACGAACCCGACGAAGAGAACCCCATGCTGGGTTTTCGCGGCGCCGCGCGCTATGTCAGCGAGGACTTCCGCGAGGCCTTTGCCATGGAGTGCGAGGCGCTCAAGCGCGTGCGCAACGAGATGGGCCTGACGAATGTGCAGGTGATGGTGCCGTTTGTGCGCACGCTGGGACAGGCGCGCCGCGTCACGGAGTTGCTCGCCGAGCAGGGCCTCAAGCGCGGCGTGGACGATCTCAAAGTCATCATGATGTGCGAAGTGCCGAGCAACGCCATTCTGGCGGACGAGTTTCTCGAATTCTTTGACGGCTTCTCCATCGGCTCCAACGACCTGACCCAGCTCACGCTGGGGCTGGACCGCGACTCCGGCATGGAGTTGCTCGCGGCGGATTTCGACGAGCGCGACCCGGCCGTGAAGGCGCTGCTAACGCTAGCGATCTCGGCCTGCCGGCGCCAGGGCAAGTACGTGGGCATCTGCGGCCAGGGTCCCAGCGACCATCCGGACTTTGCGCGCTGGCTGGTGGAACAGGGGATCGAATCCATTTCCCTCAACCCTGACTCGGTGATCGGCACCTGGAAGATGCTTGCCGCCGGTTAGGAAAACCCTAGCCGGTTGAAGCGGGGTCGCTGGCATGATAGGGACATGCAGGATTCCGCACTGTCACCCCTGAAAACGCCGGCCCGGGCGCGTCCTTTCCCGTTGCGGGTGACGCTGTTGGCGCTTTGGTTCTTGGCGTCGTTCGGCTTCGTTTTCTTTGCCCGTGATCTGCAGATGTCGGTAGCCGGTTGGCCGCTGAGCTTCTGGTTTTCGGCACAGGGCGGTGTGCTGCTGTTTGTCGGCATCGTCGCCGGGTACGCCTGGGTGAGAAACCGTCGCGGTGACACGGACACGCCTGCCTACGAGGTGCAGCAGTACGGACGCTACAAACGGCGCCTGCACCGCTGGTTTGGTCTCTACATCCTGGGCCTGGCGGTTTTTCTGGCGCTGCTCTTCTGGGCCGAGCGGGCCGGCCTGTCCAAGACCTGGATGGGGGCGATCTTCCTGTTCAGCACCATCGGCCTCTATGCCGTGATCGGCATCTACAACCGCACCTCCGATCCGGACGAGTACTACGTTGCGGGTCGGCGCATTCCTGCCATGTACAACGGCATGGCGACTGCCGCCGACTGGATGAGTGCGGCGTCGTTCATCAGCCTGGCCGGAGGCCTTTATCTCCAGGGATTTTCGGGAACGGACGAACAGCCCGGCGGCCTGGCCTACGTGCTCGGGTGGACCGGTGGGTTTTGCCTGGTCGCACTGCTGATTGCGCCGCATTTGCGCAAGATGGGGCTGTACACGGTACCGGACTTTTTTGGCGAGCGCTTCGGCGGGCGCTGGCCAAGGCGCATTGCGGCAGTGGCCGCGGTGCTTTGTTCTTTTACCTACGTTGTGGCGCAGATCTATGGCGTGGGCCTGATCACTGCGCGACTCACGGGCGTGCAGTTTGAAATTGGCATTTTGCTGGGGCTGGGCGGCGTCTTGCTTTGTTCATTCCTGGGCGGCATGCGTGCCGTGACCTGGACCCAGGTGGCGCAGTACGTGATCGTGATGCTGGCTTTCCTGATCCCGGTCTCGTGGCTCGCCTACAAGCAGTTGGGAAACCCCTTGGCGCCGCTGGTGTACGGCCAGCAGCTGGAGAAGATCACCGCGATGGAGCGCGCGCTGCAGAATTCAAAGGCCGAGCGCCAGGTCACGGAGGAATACGCGCACCGGGCCAGCGAGTACGAACGCAAGCTGCTCAACATCGAGGTCTCGCTCGCCGCGGAGCGTAAGGCGGCGCAGGAAAACTTGCGCAAGCTGAATACGCAACGGGCCGATGCGTCGGTGGTGTTCGCTGCCAGCCGCGAATTGGCGTCGATACCGAAGGACGTGGCCGGGGCGCGCGAGCAATGGACCCGCGCCATGCACGAGAATCAGGAGCGATCGCGGGCACTGGGTGGCATGCCCTCGCACGTACAGCCCTTTGCCGGCGACCCGGCTGGAACGCCGCAACAGCAGCATGCGTTCGAGAGTTCACGGCGAAATTTTTTGGCGCTGATGTTCTGCCTGATGGTCGGAACGGCGGGCTTGCCGCATCTGCTGACGCGCTTCTACACCACCCCGACCGTGGCCGAGACGCGCACTTCCGCCGCTTGGTCGCTGTTCTTCATCGCACTGCTGTATCTGGCAGCGCCTGCGCTGGCGGTGCTGGTGAAATTCGAGGTGATGAGCCACCTGGTGGGACAGGATTACTCGCATTTGCCGGCCTGGATGGCGCAGTGGACCAAGGTCGACCCCGGCCTGCTGTCGGTGAGCGACGTGAATGGCGACCACATCCTGCAGTTTGCCGAACTCAAGCTGGGTGCCGATATCGTGATGCTGGTGAGCCCCGAGTTGGGCGGCATGCCCTATATCGTGTCGGGCCTGGTCGCCGCCGGGGGCTTGGCCGCAGCGCTGTCTACGGCCGACGGGTTGTTGCTGACGATCGGCAATGCGCTCGCGCATGACCTCTATTTCCGCGGCGGGAACAACCGCTTCAGCGCGATGCAGCGCGTGATGCTGTCCAAATTTGCCTTGCTCGTGGTCGCCCTGTCGGCCGCCTACGCTGCCGCACAGAAGCCCGCGGACATCCTCTATCTGGTGTCATCGTCGTTTTCGATGGCCGCGTCCGCCTTCGTTCCGGTGATGGTGCTTGGCATCTTCTGGGCCCGCACCACGCGCGCCGGCGCCGTTTGCGGAATGCTGGCGGGTCTGGGGGTCGCGGTGTATTACATGTTCATCAACTCGCCCTCGGTTCGAACTGCGCTGGAATTAACGGGGGATGGCCTGTGGCTTGACATCCAGCCGATTTCCGCCGGTGTCTTTGGCGTTCCAGCGGGCGTGATCGTGGCCGTTCTGGTCAGCCTGTTGTCGCGCCCCGAGCACTCGTGGCGTGCTGACGGCCTGTCCTGAACGGTGGACAAATCAGGCTATACTCCAAGGCTGCGCTGAAGACCTGCAAGTCGGCAGTGGTTGCACCGGGGGACGTTAGCTCAGTTGGTAGAGCAGCGGACTTTTAATCCGTTTGTCGTGGGTTCGACCCCCGCACGTCCCACCAAATTTCTGCATTTTGATTTGGAAAAGCCGACCTCGCGTCGGCTTTTTGCATGGGGTTTTCCGGATTCTTTTGACGCCGCGCTATGGTAGGCTCAAGCCTGTCCGAATTCTGATTGGCAATGTATTGCGCGGCACTGCGGTGCGCCTCATTGTTGTGGCAAATGATCAAGAATTCCTAACCCAATTGCCTTCAAGGATGACCGGATTGCCGAATTACATGCTTGCGAATTGTTTACGGGGCCGCGACTGAAGATGCGCTGGCCCTGGACTTCATCGGCAAAGAAGGATTCCCTGGTGGTTT
Source organism: uncultured beta proteobacterium (assembly GCA_903838565.1). Lineage (GTDB taxonomy): Bacteria > Pseudomonadota > Gammaproteobacteria > Burkholderiales > Burkholderiaceae_C > CAIKVZ01. The sequence continues at coordinate 82,836 of CAILZB010000007.1, forward strand.
CCTGGACCGGCGCGACGTTTTCCTACGTTCAGGCAAGCCGAGGCGCCGACGGCGGGCACCAGGTCAGCCGTTTCGGCGTTGAACATCGGGGCACAGATTCGCCTGCTGAATTTCTCCACCGGATTCAGGCGCTGGGGCTGGGCAGCGCGGGCCTGCAGGTGGTGTTGCGGCCTGAGCAATACCAGCTTCTGCAAATCGAAGCGCCTCAGGTGCCCCCGGACGAAATCCGTTCCGCCGCGCGCTGGAAGATCAGGGACCTTGTCAACACCCATGTGGACGACCTGACGCTGGATGTGATGCGCGTGGGTGATGATCGCGTTCGGGCAACGGGCCAGCTGTTTGTGGTTGTGACACTCAACACCCTGGTGCGCGAGCTGCTGGAGCTGGGCGAGAGTCTGCAATGCCCGGTCCAGGTGATCGACGTGCACGATACGGCTCAGCGCAATCTTCAAAGCCTGTTGGCGCGCAACGAGGGGATGCTCGAGCGGGCGACCGCGGCGCTGGTGATCGTGAGCAGCGATCTGGCGATTCTGACGATCTGTGCCCATGAGGAGCTGTTTTATTCCCGCCGGATTGAATTGGGCCACGGCTTTGTCGAGAGTCGCTGGCTGGGCAGTGCGGTCGCTGATGCTCCCGGTGCCGATGCCTTTTCGGCGGTGCCGGAATACGTGCCCGAGTACGTCCCTGGTGGCGGCTCGTATGCGACGTCGGGATCAGGCGCCTCTGCGTCGGCCGGCGGCGAGGGCGCACAGCGCTTTGTGCTGGAGGTTCAGAGGTCGCTGGACGTGTGGGAGCGGACCTGGTCCACGGTCCCGCTGGAGGGCGTGAAAGTCTTTGCCGGTGAACGCTCGCAGGAGCTGGCTCAGTGGTTGGGTCAGGAGCTCGGGCTGCAGGTGGCGGCGATGGACATCGACCCCTATTTCCCCGGGTTCGTCGGCGGGTCGGAGGCGGAGCGCAGTCTTTGCTGGCCTTTGCTGGGTGCCTTGCTGCGCAGTTGAACCACCATGCCGCAACAAATCAACCTTTTTACGCCGATTCTGCTGACGCAGAAGCGGTATTTCTCCAGCCGCTCGATGACGTTGGCGCTGCTGGCTTTCCTGGTGTTGGGCGGGTCCCTGTGTGCGTTCAGCGTGTGGAGCCTGAACGTTTCAAGTGAGGCGCTCAAGCGCGAATTGACGGCACGAACTTCGGAGCGTGAGTCGCTTCAGACGGCGCTCAAGGCGCGCGCCGCGATGTCGCCCGCGAGCGTCGACGCCGTGCTCAAGGATCTCAAGCTCAGCGAAGCCGAATTGCAGCAGCGTCAAGCCTTGCTGGATGACCTGCGCCGCGGTCTGGTGCCGCTCGGCGGTGGGCATGCAGCCCGCATGCAGCTGGTGGCACAGACGATTCCTTCGACGGTCTGGATCACCGAGATTCTTGCTGACGAGAGGCAACTGGAGGTGCACGGGTTCACGACCCAGCCTTCCACCTTGAACGAATGGCTGGCGCGCCTGGGGCAGAGCCCCTTGCTGGTCGGGCAGACGCTGTCGGCGGTGAAGGTTGAACAGTCGCGCCTGGACGGCGCCACCGTGTGGGCGTTCTCGCTGTTGAGCGCAATCAACGGTCCGGCCAAACCGGCATCGGGGGCACGCCCATGAACGAAGCCTGGAAGCGACTGGACAAGCGGATCGACGCTCTCGCCTTGCGCGAGCGCTTGTTGCTGTTGTTCTCGATCATGGCTTGTTGCCTGGCGATTGCCGACACGGTCTGGCTTTCTCCGGCGCAGGGTGCCCAAAAGAAACTGGCGGCAGCGGTTGCGCGTGAGAACGCGGATCTGGAAACTCTGCGAACCCAGTTGCGCACCAGCGCCCAGTCCACGCCGGGGGGCGATCAGGCACTGGCGGCGCGCGAACAGATCGCCAGGACGAGAGATCTCATCGAGCAGGTCAACGCGGAAATCGTGGCGTCCAGCGCCCAGACCGATCAGGCCAACAGCTTGCCCAAGGTGCTGGTGCCATTCTTGCGGCGGCACGAAGGGCTGACGCTGGTTCGCACGGCCACGCTGGGCGGCGATGCCTTTGGCCTCAAGCCGGCGCCGGCGCCGACCGCAGCCGGCGCGACCGGGGCCACGGTCCGGCGCCAGGGACTGGAGTTGACCGTGTCCGGCCCCTACCTGGAGTTGATGAAGTATGTTCGAACACTGGAGCAGGCGTTGCCCACGCTGCGCTGGGGCAGCATGAAGCTCAGCAGTGAAAAGCTGCCACCGCAGTTGACGCTTCAGGTGTTCGTGGTCGGAGTGCAGCCATGATCTCCGGATGGAACGCCGGGATCGGTGGTGCTTTGCGGCTGCTGGCGGCGCTGGGCCTTGTGGCTGGCGCTGCCTTGGGTTGCAACGCATGGGCGCAGAGCCTGCGCGACCCGACGCTGGCGCCGCCAAGCGTCACCGGTGCGGCGCAACCGAAATCGAATGCGGCTGCAAAGCCCGACAGCCAGGTCCTGTCGGTGATGGTGGTCGATGGACGTCCCTTCGTCATGGCGGGCTCGCGCCTTTATGCGCCGGGGGACAAGCTGGGTCAGGCGACCGTTGAGCGCATCAGCGAGACCCAGATCTGGCTGCGCGAAGGCAAGCAATTGCGCAAAATCGATTTGTATTCGGGCGTGCAACGCCAGCCCACGCGGTGAACCCATCTCAGTTTGTAGGAACGATTCAATGCACACAAGACATCATCCGCTAGCGGCCGTGAACACGCTGAAACCGGGAAATGCCATGCCTTCAAGACTTGTCGTTGCGGTTTCAATGGCGCTGGGAGCGAGCTTCATTTCAGGGTGCGCGGTGAACCGCGCGTCGTCGATGCCTGCGCTGGAAGCGACGCACAGCGAAGCCGTCGCCACGCCCAAGGCGGTTGCCCCGGCGAGCGTTCCGGCGCGTGTGAGCGAGGCGTTGGCCGAGCCGGTGCTGGCAGCGCCAGTGGCGCCCGAGCCGCGGCTGGATCTGCTGGTGAACAATGCCCAGGCGCGTGACGTGTTCCTGGCCATCGTCGCCGACAGTCGCTACAGCATGCTGATGCACCCCGATGTCGCCGGCACGCTGTCGGTGACGCTGCGCGGTGTGACGGTGCAAGAGGCAATGGAGTCGATTCGCGATGTCTACGGCTACGACTTCAAGATGGAAGGGCGGCGCATCACCGTCTACGCACCCACGCTGCAGACGCGCATCTTCAGCGTCAACTACCCCAATTCAACACGCCAGGGCAGCAGCGATATCCGGGTTTCGGCAGGACTGGTTGCGAGTTCGGGTGGAACGTCCGGCGCCAGCGCAACCCCAGCCGCGGGCGCCCAGGGGGGCAGCACGGCGGCGGGCTCCGGCGCCAACAACGCCTCGCAGCAACCGGAAAGCAGCCGGGTCTCGACCAACTCGCGCACCGATTTCTGGAGTGAACTCACCGAGGCCATCAGAGGCATGGTCGGCAAGGGCGAGGGGCGCAGCGTATTTGCCAGCCCGCAGGCGGGCATCATCGCGGTCAAGGCCATGCCTGAGGAACTGCGCCAGGTCGACAAGTTCCTCAAGGCGGCGCGGGTGTCGGTCGAGCGCCAGGTCATGCTGGAGGCGAAGATTGTCGAGGTGGAATTGCGCGACGGCTATCAAAGCGGCATCGACTGGTCGGGCCTGCGCAACAGCGGCAAGTTCACCGGCGCCATCGGCAGCACCGGGGGCGGCGCGAACAATGCGCTGGTGAACGGCTCTGTGGCCAATTTGCCCGGCTTCGGCGTGACCTCGGGCACACCGCTGTTGGCTGACAACGTTGCGCTGCCGACCGCAGGCGCAGGCATGTTCGGTCTGGCGCTGGCCACGACCGGGTTTCAGGCGGTGCTGGGTTTCCTGGAAACCCGTGGCGACGTGCAGATCCTCTCCAGTCCGCGCATTGCAACCTTGAACAACCAGAAGGCGGTGCTCAAGGTCGGAACCGACGCCTATTTCGTGACCAATGTCTCCAGCGGCACGGCCAACGCCAGCGGCACCGTGGGCAGTGGCACCTCGCTCACCATGCCGTCGCTGACGCTGACGCCTTTCTTCTCCGGCATCGCGCTGGACGTGACGCCGCAGATCGACGACGCCAACAACATCACGCTGCACATCCATCCCTCGATCACTGAGGTGACGGAAGTGACCAAGCAGATCAATCTGGGTGCGGCGGGCAATTACCAGCTGCCGCTGGCGACCAGCACCGTGAACGAGTCCGACACCATGGTGCGCTTGCTCGACGGCAACATCGTCGCGATCGGCGGCCTGATGCAGCTGGAGACCAACCGCAATTCCTCGGGTATGCCAGGAACCACTGACGTTCCGTTTTTCTCCGCGCTGTTGGGTAACCGTGCCAGCACCGCGCGCAAGAAGGAGGTGGTGGTGCTGATCAAGCCTTCGATCGTGCGCACGGCCCAGGACTGGGAGCAGCAAACCCGCCGTCCGGCGTCCAGTCTGGAGGAGTTGGATACCGTGCGCAGCCGCGTCATCCGCATGGACGGCGGCTCCAGCACGGAGCGCAAACCGGCTTCGACCCCCTGATGTATCTGCGGCATTTTTCGTTGCGGGAGATGCCCTTTGCGATTACGCCGGATACGAGTTTCTTCTATCCGCATGAGGGTGCGCAGTCGGCATTGAACACGCTGGTGGTGGCGTTGCGCAGCGGCGAGGGTTTCCTCAAGGTCGTGGGCGAGGTGGGTTGCGGCAAGACCGTGCTGTGCCGCCAACTGCTGAACCTGCTGGGCGACGACTACCGCACGGCCTATATTCCCAACCCCGACATGGGGCCCGACGATCTGCTGTCCGCGCTGGCGCAGGAACTCTCGCTTGAACTGCCGACGGCCGCGAGCCGGCATCAGGTCCTCACCGCCCTGACCGTCTGCCTGGTGGGGCACGCCCAGGCGGGGCGCCGGGTCGTGGTCTGCATCGACGAGGCGCAGGCGATTCCGCTGCGCACGGTGGAGAGCCTGCGGCTGTTGTCCAACCTCGAGACCGAGAAGCGCAAGCTGCTGCAGCTGGTGCTGCTGGGTCAGCCCGAACTCGACGAAAAGCTGTCGCGCCCCGAGATTCGTCAGCTGCTGCAGCGCATCACCTTCAGCGAGTACCTGGGCCCCATGCAGGCGCAGCGCGTTCCCGCCTATCTGGAGCACCGTTTGGGAACCGCGGCGCTGGATGACAGCACCGATCTGGCGCTGTTTGAGCCGGCGGCCACGCATGCCTTGGCGCAATACAGCCGTGGCGTGCCGCGCCTGATCAACGTGCTGGCGCACAAGTGCCTGATGCTGGCTTATGGCGAGAACCTGCACCGCGTGAGCCCGCGGCATGTGCACCTTGCCGCGGCCGACACGCCTGCTGTTCGACCGCGAACGCTGTGGGGTCGCCTGAGGTCGGCGCTGAGCGACATCACACCCTGGCGCCGGCATACGGCATGGGACTTGGAAAACCATCGATCGGGGAGAATTTCGTGAGCGTCATCAACCAAATGCTGCGCGACCTGGACACGCGCCAGAAGGGCGGTCACGCGTCACTTGACCCCGCGCTGGGACGGCTCACGCGCGACACCGTGAGCGTGCTGCCCCCGGCCAAGTCGGGCAAGGGGCTCTCCCTGGCGCGCCCCTTGCCCCTCGTTCTTGGCCTTGTGCTGGTCCTCGTCGTGGCGGGCGCATGGCTGGTCAGGCCGGGGGGCGACACTGCGCCGCGCGCGGCCGCTCCTGCACCTGCGGTGCTGGCCGTGGAGCCGCCCAAACCACAGACTGCGCCGCTGCAGGCTGCAATGGTGCAGCCGCAGCCTGCGGTTGCGGTCGCCGCCGCGCCCTCGGCGAAACCGACGCCCGCTGTGGCCGTGCCCGCACCGCCGGCCGTCGCGCCCCGGGCAAGCGAGCCTGCGGCTCGCTCCGTCGCCTCACCCTCGTTGCAGGTTCCCACGGGAGCGAGCCTTGCCGCGGCGCCCACGCCGCCCGCTGCAAGGCCCAAACCGGAAGCGCTGCCCGGCCCGATTAACCGCACGCAGGCGGCCGGGGACGTGATGGCGCAGGCCCGCACGATGTGGGATCAGGGTGCGCGCGACGGCGCCACTCAATTGCTGCGCGATGCGATCGCCGTGCTGGCGCGCTCGGGTGCAGATTCAGTCGCTCTGCTGCTGCAGGCGGTGAAGGAATTGACCCGCCTGGAGCTCGCGCAGGGACACGCCGGGGCTGCTCTGGACATGCTGCAGCGGCTCGAACCCCAGTTGGCTAACCAGGCCGATGCCTGGGGCCTGCGCGGCAATGTGGCACAGCGCCTGGGTCGTCACGCCGAATCGGCCCAGGCCTATCTGACGGCGCTCAGCCTGCGTCCGGGAGAGGCGCGGTGGATGCTGGGTGCTGCCGTTTCATTGGCTGCGGATGGACACACGGCGCAGGCCGCCGAACTGGCGCAGCAGGCAAGACAACGGGGCGCTCTGAGCTCCGAAGTCGAGGCCTATCTGCGCCAGCAGGGCGTGCTGTTGCCTTGAAGTGATCAGGCCGCGGTCACGGAAATGTTCTTGAATTCACCGGTGGCGATGCGCTTTTGCCACAACGCCGGTCCGGTGATGTGGGCGCTGGTTCCGCCCGAATCGACGGCGACCGTGACCGGCATGTCAACCACGTCGAACTCGTAGATCGCTTCCATGCCCAGATCGGCAAAGCCAACGACCTTGGCGGTCTTGATCGCCTTGGATACCAGGTAGGCGGCACCACCGACCGCCATCAGATACGCACTGTGGTGCTTCTTGATGGCTTCGATCGCGACCGGCCCGCGTTCGGCCTTGCCGATCATCGCGATCAGTCCGGTCTGGCTCAACATCATTTCGGTGAAACCGTCCATGCGCGTGGCCGTGGTCGGACCCGCCGGGCCCACCGCTTCGCCCTTGACGGGATCGACCGGCCCCACGTAGTAGATCACGCGGTTGGTGAAGTCCACAGGCAGGGCTTCACCCTTGGCCAGCATGTCCTGGATGCGCTTGTGCGCAGCGTCGCGACCGGTCAGCATCTTGCCGTTGAGCAGCAGGGTTTCACCCGGCTTCCAGGCGGCCACCTGGGCTGGCGTGAGTGTGTCCAAGTTGACGCGCTGGCTCTTCTGCGTATCGGGTTGCCACTCGACCTTGGGCCAGCTGTCCAGGCTCGGCGGGTCCAGATAGACCGGTCCGCTGCCGTCGAGCACGAAGTGCGCGTGGCGCGTGGCGGCGCAATTGGGGATCATCGCGACCGGCTTGCTCGCGGCGTGCGTGGGGTACATCTTGATCTTGACGTCGAGCACCGTCGTGAGCCCGCCCAGGCCTTGGGCACCGATGCCCAGTGCGTTCACCTTTTCGTGCAGTTCCAGGCGCAGCTGTTCGGTCTGCGTAAGCGTCTCGCCGGCAGCCGCCCTGGCCTGCAGTTCGTGCATGTCGAGCGCATCCATCAGGCTTTCCTTGGCCATGAGCATGGCCTTTTCAGCGGTCCCGCCGATGCCGATGCCCAGCATGCCGGGCGGGCACCAGCCAGCGCCCATCGTGGGCACGGTCTTGAGCACCCAGTCCACGACCGAGTCACCCGGGTTGAGCATCGCCAGCTTGCTCTTGTTCTCGCTGCCGCCGCCCTTGGCCGCGACCGTGACTTCGAGTGTGTCGCCCGGGACGATCTCGGTGAAGATCACCGCCGGCGTGTTGTCCTTGGTGTTCTTGCGCGCGAACTGCGGATCGGCCACGACGCTGGCGCGCAGCGTGTTGTCGGGGTGGTTGTAGGCGCGGCGCACGCCCTCATTGATGGCGTCGTCCAGGCTGCCGGTGAATCCGTCCAGGCGCACGTTCATGCCGAGCTTGAGGAAAACGTTCACGATGCCGGTGTCCTGGCAGATGGGTCGATGCCCGATGGCGCTCATCTTCGAATTGGTCAGGATCTGCGCGATCGCATCCTTGGCCGCGGGGCTCTGCTCGCGCTCGTAGGCGCGCGCCAGGTGCGCGATGTAGTCGGCAGGATGGTAGTAGCTGATGTACTGCAGCGCAGCGGCAACGGATTCAATCAGATCGGTCTGGGCAATGGAGGTGGTCATGGTGGTGCTCGATGTAGAGTGCGCCCCAAGTTTAACGAAACTGCCCGACCGGCAACTGACGGTTTGCCGGGCGCCGCGGCGCGGACCGCGCCGGCTTTCCCGCTTTGTGCCTGTAAGGCTGACGCCAGTCAGTGGCACGTAAGTGCCAGAACAGACATTACGCCGCATTCTTTCTAATCTGCTAACCTGTTGGGAACCCGATATTCCGGCCTTGCGCTGAAATTGACAGGTCGGCAGTTTTCATTAAATCCAAGGAGACAAGTCCCATGAGCGCCATTGAGTCCGTGTTGGTCGAGAACCGCGTTTTCCCCCCGAGCGAGGCCACGATGAAGGCCGCGCGCATTTCCGGCATGGATGCCTACAACGCGCTTTGCAAGGAAGCCGAGACCGACTTCGAGGGTTTCTGGTCACGCCTGGCAAAGGAAAACGTGGTCTGGAACAAGCCCTTCACCCGCACGCTGGACGAATCCAACGCGCCGTTCTACAAGTGGTTTGACGACGGCGAACTCAACGCCTCGGCCAACTGCCTGGACAAGCACATGGGCACGCCCGTGGAAAACAAGGTGGCGGTCATTTTTGAAGCCGACGACGGCACGGTCACCAAGACCACGTACAAGGAACTGCTGGCGCGCGTCAGCCAGTTCGCCAACGCGCTCAAGGCCGAAGGCGTGAAGAAGGGCGACCGCGTCCTCGTCTACATGCCCATGACGCTTGAGGGCGTGATCGCGATGCAAGCCTGTGCGCGCATTGGTGCCACCCACAGCGTGGTGTTCGGCGGCTTTTCTGCCAAGGCGCTGCAGGAGCGCATCATCGACGCGGGTGCGGTGCTGGTCGTGACCTCCAACTACCAGATGCGCGGCGGCAAGGCCTTGCCACTCAAGTCCATCGTGGACGAGGGCTTGGCCATGGGCGGTTGCGAGTCGATCAAGGCCGTTCTGGTCTATGAGCGCACCACCACGGCCTGCAACATGGTCGCGGGCCGGGACAAGACCTTCGCCCAGGCCTTGCAGGGACAAAGCACGCAGTGCGATCCGGTGCCCGTTGGCGCCGAGCATCCCTTGTTCATCCTCTACACCTCGGGTTCCACCGGCAAGCCCAAGGGCGTGCAGCACTCCACCGGCGGCTACCTGCTGTGGGCCAAGCTCACGATGGACTGGACCTTCGATCTGAAGCCCAGCGATGTGTTCTGGTGCACCGCCGATATCGGTTGGATCACCGGCCACACCTATGTCGCCTACGGCCCGTTGGCCGCGGGCGCCACGCAGATCATCTTCGAAGGCATCCCGACCTTCCCGAACGCAGGGCGCTTCTGGCAGATGATCGAGCGCCACAAGTGCTCGATCTTCTACACCGCGCCCACCGCCATCCGCTCGCTCATCAAGGCCGCCGAGAGCGACGAGAAGGTGCACCCGGATCGCTCCGACCTGTCCAGCTTGCGCATTCTGGGATCGGTGGGCGAGCCCATCAACCCCGAAGCCTGGATGTGGTTCTACAAGAACATCGGCCACGAGCGCTGCCCCATCGTCGACACCTTCTGGCAGACGGAGACCGGCGGCCACATGATGACGCCGTTGCCGGGCGCCACGCCGCTGGTTCCGGGTTCCTGCACCTTGCCGCTGCCCGGCATCATGGCCGCGATCGTGGACGAGGTGGGCAACGACGTGCCCAATGGTTCGGGCGGCATGCTGGTGGTCAAGCGCCCCTGGCCTTCGATGATCCGCACCATCTGGAACGATCCGGATCGCTACAAATCGAGCTACTTCCCGGATGAGTTGGGCGGCAAGACTTACTTGGCCGGCGACGGCGCGGTGCGCAGCATCGACCGCGGTTACTTCCGCATCACGGGCCGCATCGACGACGTGCTCAACGTGTCGGGCCACCGCATGGGAACGATGGAGATCGAATCGGCGCTGGTGTCCAAGTCGGACCTGGTGGCCGAGGCGGCCGTGGTGGGCCGACCCGATGATCTGACGGGCGAGGCCATCTGCGCCTTTGTCGTGCTCAAGCGTTCGCGCCCCACGGGCGACGAGGCCCGCGCCATTGCCAAGGAATTGCGCGACTGGGTTGCCAAGGAAATCGGCCCGATCGCGAAGCCGAAGGACATCCGCTTTGGTGAAAATCTTCCCAAGACGCGCAGCGGCAAGATCATGCGGCGCCTGCTGCGCTCCATCGCCAAGGGCGAGAAGGTGACGCAGGACACGTCGACGCTGGAAAACCCGGCGATCCTGGATCAGCTCGGCGAGACCTACTGAGTTTGAGCGGCGGCCCTGCGACGCAGGGCTGCTGCGCCGGGACATAAAAAAACCGCCCTTGGGCGGTTTTTTCACTTCTTTGCTGGCAGCGCACCCGGTACAAACGGCGGACTGATCTGCATCAGTCCGGGCTGTGCCTGAAAATCAGGCGGCTTGGGTCACCAGGGCTTTGACCTTGGTGCTCAGGCGGCTCTTGTCGCGAGCGGCCTTGTTCTTGTGGAAGATGCCCTTGTCGGCCACGGTGTCGACCACGGCTTGCATCTTGCCAAACGCTTCCGTGGCCTTGGCCTTGTCGCCAGCGATGACGGCCTTTTCCACGTTCTTCACAGCGGTGCGGTATTTGGAACGCAGTGAGGTGTTGGCTGCGTTGATCTTGACGTCCTGACGGACGCGCTTGCGGCCCGACGCCAGGCGCGGGTTCTTTTTCTTGGGTTTGGTTGCCATTTTGATGTGTTCCTTGGGTCTGTGGATGATGCCAGCAAAGCCGACTATTGTAACAGGCCGCGCAGCCGCCGCTCCAGGGTAGTGCTGGCCAGGCCTGAAGTGGCAGCGCCCCCCCCGGAGCGCGTCTTGCCCACGGCTACACTCGGCGCGTGAGTCTATTCAAATCCGCTTCCATCGTGTCCCTGTTGACCCTGGCCTCGCGCGTCACGGGCCTGTTGCGCGAGTCCTTGATTGCCGCGATGTTCGGCGCCAGCGCATTGACGGACGCCTTCAGAGTGGCGTTTTTGTTGCCCAACATGTTCCGACGGCTGTTTGCCGAAGGCGCGTTCAGCCAGGCCTTCATTCCGGTGCTGGGTCAGACGCGCACCCAGCAGGGTGAGGCCGCCACGAAACGGCTGGTGGACCGGGTGGCCAGCCTGCTCACGTGGGCGCTGCTGTTGACCTGCGCCTTGGGCGTGCTGGGAGCGCCTCTTCTGGTGTGGGCCATGGCCAGCGGCTTGCAGAAGGAACCGCGGGGCTTTGAGGCCGCGGTGGTGATGACGCGCTGGATGTTTCCGTATCTGGGTTTCATTTCCCTGGCCGGCATGGCCGCGGGCGTGCTCAATACCTGGGGGCGCTTCACGGTGCCGGCAGGCGCTCCCGTGCTGCTCAATCTCTGCGTGATCGCCGCGGCCTGGTGGGGCGCACCGTGGTTTCAGACCCTGGGGATCGAGCCGATCTATGCGCTGTGTGGTGGCGTGATGCTCGGAGGCGTGCTGCAACTGGGTGTGCAGATCCCGACGCTGATCCGCATTGGCATGTTGCCGCACATCGGGTTGACCTGGTCGCTGCTGAAAGCGGCCTGGGCCGATCCGCCGACAAAACGCATCGCCCAACTCATGGTGCCCGCGCTATTTGGCGTGGCCGTGGCGCAGATTTCACAGCTCATCAATACCGAGATCGCCTCGCATCTGGTCACGCGCAGCGTCACCTGGCTTACCAATGCGGATCGTCTGATGGAATTCCCCACGGCGATGCTCGGCGTGGCGCTGGGCGTGGTGCTGATGCCTCGGCTCTCGGCGGCCAAGGCCGCGGGTGACGCCAGCGACTACTCGGCCATGCTGGACTGGGGCCTGCGCCTGGTGGTGCTGATGGCCGTGCCCTGTTCGGTGGCTCTGCTGACGTTTTCCCTGCCTTTGGCGGCGACCATCTTCCACTACGGTGCCTATGCTGCGGATGACGTGCGTCAGACGAGCCTGGCGCTTACAGGCTATGGCGTGGGACTGCTGGGGCTGGTGGCGATCAAGGTACTGGCGCCGGGTTATTACGCCAGCCAGAATATTCGCACGCCCGTGAAGATTGCAGTCTTTGTGCTGGTGCTGACGCAGTTGTTCAATCTGGTGTTGGTGCCGCTGTTCCAGGTGGCGGGGCTGGCGCTGTCGATCGGCCTGGGTGCCTTGGTGAATGCGACCTGGCTGCTCGTGGGTTTGATGCGGCGAGGCAGTTACCGGCCGCAGCCGGGGTGGACGGTTTTTGCGTTGCAGGTGGTCGCCGCCAGCGCCTTGTTGGCCATCTTCCTGATGTGGGCCGCGAGCAGCTTTTCCTGGACCCAGATGGGTGCGGGCCAAAAGCTGCTGCGGGTGGGCCTGATGGGCCTGGTGCTGACGGGTTCTGGCATGATCTATTTCACCGCCTTGTGGGCCAGCGGCATGAGGCTGCACCGCCTGCTGCGCCACTGAGTGAGCCTGTCACATGTCCATGAAACTGTCACTGTCCACCCCCACTGCACTGGAATACTTTGCGTCGCTGGTCGCGGGGGACGACCAGTTCCCGCTGCTGGAGGCGGCCATCAGCCTGGCGCAGGACGAATACCCGGAACTTGATGTGCAGCAGGTGCTGGGCGAAGTCGATCTGCTGCAGGCGCGGCTGAAACGGCGTCTGCCTCTGGACGCGGACGGCTTGCATCGTTTGCGCGTGCTGAACCAGTTCTTCTACCGCGAACTCGGCTTTGGCGGCAACGTGAACGACTATTACGACCCCGACAACAGCTATCTGAACATCGTGCTGGGGACACGACGCGGCATTCCCATCACGCTGGCCGTGCTCTGGCTGGAACTCGCGCAGAACCTGGGACTGCGCGCGCGCGGGGTGGCATTTCCCGGGCACTTCATGGTCAAGGTGAATTTGCCCAAAGGCCAGGTCGTGATCGACCCATTCGACGGGCAGTCGCTCAGCCGTGACGAGCTCTCCGAGCGCCTGGAGCCTTTCCGCGGCAGCCAGTCCCTGGCGGAAGATTCCGATGTGCCGCTGGGCCTGTTCCTGCAGGCGGCACCGGCGCGCGACACAATCGCGCGGATGTTGCGCAATCTGAAGGAAATTCACCGTACCCAGGAAGACTGGGGGCGCCTGCTGGCGGTGCAGAACCGCTTGATCATCCTGCTCCCGGGCGACTGGGCCGAACTGCGCGACCGCGGGCTGGTATTGGCCGAAATGGGGCTTTCGCGGCAGGCGGCACAGGATCTGGAAGACTATCTGGCGGGCGCACCCGATGCGCACGATGCCGCGGCCATTGCCTGGCGCGCCGCAGAATTGCGCAGCAACCTCGGAGGCGACTGAGGCACAGCTGATCTCAACCATTAGGGGAAGTTGCTGAACCCATGAAGTTGCCTGTTCGAGAAAATGCAGCGCTGTTGACGGCGCTGGCCATTCTGTTGACCTTGATGGGCGCGGCATATTGGCTTTTGGATGGAACTGCTCCCAAGGCTGTGCCACAAAGCGTGCTGTTGCGGACGGGCGAGCAGAGCATGGCACCCGTCCTAATGGCAACGCCGGAACCCAGGATAGCTTCGACGCGGCGCGTACCCGGTCCCGGTGAGGTGGAAATTTGTGGCCTGGGTATTGTTGCTGCGCCCGCGCTCAACGACCCGCAACTCAGCAAGCAAGTTGAGCAACGTCAGGCCGCGACTCTGGTCAGCGTTCAGCAGCGACTGTTGGCCAGCGCCAATGAGAGGGATCGGGTGGCCGGCTTGGTGATGCAAGCCGCTTTGTTACCGCGTGACGACATGGATCGGGCGTCCGACGCGTTGGATCAAGATTGTGGCAAGACCAAGGGTGGGCAACAGGATCAGGAGAAAACACCCGCCTGTGTCGCCGCCGAGTTTGAACAAGAAAAAGTGCGGGCCCAACATGAACAACGCAAGCTGCCCATCGCACAACAACTCGTGGAGATGGCCCAAAGCACGACCGATCCGTCGGTCTATGCACAGGCGGTGCGGTTTTGCCACAGCTTCTTTTATCAACCCAGCCCGCCCATGTGTGGCGCCATCAATCTGACGCAGTGGAGTCGACTTGATCCTGCCAACATGGACCCCTGGTTATGGGCTCTGGAGCGCGCCCAGCAACAAAAGGATGAAGCCGGTGCGGCCGAAGCGCTGTATCAAGCCTCGAAGGCGAGTTATGAAAAAGTACAAGTTGGGTTTGTTGCTCAGCAGGTTCTAAATGCGACGGACGAAACAAATGAGGTCGAACAAACGGCTGTCCTGATGCAGGTAAGTGGTCTCATGTATTCCATGGGGTTCACACCGATCAGGGCCGTCATGACGCGCTGTTCTGCGAACGAAGTGAAGAATGCGAACCGGCGGCAGGTTTGTGAGGATGTGGCCAATCGATTGGTTACGCAATCGGACACCTTGCTTGACCACGCAATGGGTATCGTCATCGGCGCTCGCCTTGGTTGGGCGCCCGAGCGCATTGCTGCACTGCGAAACGAGTATCTCACCGTGAGTGAGTTTCAGACCAAAACGATGTTTGGGTTTTTGCTGGTTGGTGCCGCTGGGCAGAGTCCGCAGGGTTGTGCAACGGCTCTTAGAACGACACGGCGTCAACTGCGTTTGATGACCGAATTGGGCGAGGTCGGTGCGGCACGGCAACTCTTGTTGGAATCCGGCCCCAGCGGGCAGCAGGGCAGGCAAGAAAATGTGCAGCGGCATGCACAGCAGCAAGTTCAAGCCGCCGCTAGCGCGGTCCGACGTTAACCCGGAAATTAATACCTGCGATTCGAGCCGGACTCAGCCCTGCACCACCACCGCCGCGCCATCTCCCCGCGCCGCGATCACGCCAATCTGGTACACGGTTTCACCCAGGGCGCGCAGCGTTGCGGCGCAGGCGGCGGCTTCTGAGGCCGCAATCACCACCACCATGCCGATGCCGTTGTTGAAGGTGCGGTTCATTTCAAAGTCGTCGATGCCTGCCGTGCTTTGCAGCCAGGCAAAGAGTTCGGTTTGTGGCCAGCTGCCCTTTTTCAAAAGCGCGGCCGTGCCCTCGGGCAGCACGCGCGGAATGTTCTCCAGCAAGCCGCCACCGGTGATGTGGGCCAGCGCCTTGATGCCGGAAGATGACCCAGGGGTCGAGGGATGTGCCGCCAGCGCTGCCAGCACGTTTTTCACGTAAAGGCGCGTGGGTTCCATCAGTGCTTGCTTGAAGGGCTTGCCGTCGAGCGTGGAAGGCGCGTGGCTGCCGGCGCGCTCGATGCATTTACGCACCAGGCTGAAGCCGTTGGAGTGCACGCCGCTGCTCGCCAGTCCCAGCACCACGTCGCCGGCTTCGATCGATGCGCCGGTCAGTATCTTGGATTTTTCCACCGCACCCACGGCAAATCCGGCCAGGTCGTATTCGCCGGGCGGGTACATGCCGGGCATTTCTGCGGTCTCGCCGCCGATCAGCGCGCAGCCCGAAAGCTCGCAGCCCCTGGCGATGCCGCCCACCACGGCCGCGGCCGTGTCGACATCCAGCTTGCCGCAGGCGAAGTAGTCCAGAAAGAACAGCGGCTCGGCGCCTTGCACCAGCACGTCGTTCACGCTCATCGCGACCAGATCGATGCCGACGGTGTCGTGCATGGCCCATTCGAACGCCAGGCGCAGCTTGGTGCCCACGCCGTCGGTGCCGCTTACCAGCACCGGCTCCTTGTAACGCTTGGGCACCTCGAACAGCGCGCCAAAGCCGCCGATACCGGCCAGCACGCCTTCTCTCATGGTCTTCTTGGCCAGCGGCTTGATGCGCTCCACCAGCGCGTCGCCGGCGTCGATGTCGACCCCGGCGTCTTTGTACGAAAGCGGCTGGGCCGAAGAGGAATTGGGGGAAGATTGGGTCATGAAAGAGCGCTCGGTGGCGTGAGGGTCGGGGCAGACTAAAATTTGCCTGAATTTTAAGGGCTCTTCCTGCTTCACCCTCATGCCATTGACACTTAACGCAAAAAGCGCCGCTCCATGAAGCAGCTCGCGCTGGACATTGGCCTGGCAACGGGCCCGACGCTGTCCAATTTTTTTGCCGGGCCCAACGTGGCGGCGCTCCAGCATCTGCAACTTTGGGTCGGTGAGAAGGCGCTCGCGAGCACCCGCTCTCCGGTGCCCACCTACCTGTGGGGGCCGACCGGCAGCGGCAAGACCCATTTGCTCAAGGCGGTGCGCGAGGCGCTGCGCGAACAGGGTGCGAGTTCGCAGCACGGCGTGGGCTGGATGGACGCGTCCACGCTGGAGCCGCCCGAATACAACGAGGCCTGGGGCGTGGTGCTGCTGGACGATGTGCACCTGTACACGGCGCAGCAGCAACAAGCAGCCTTCAACTGGTTCGTGAACGCCCAAACCCAGCAGCGCGGTGTGTTGGCGGCCGGTGAGTGGCCGCCGACCGAGTTGAAGCTGCGCGAGGACCTGCGCACCCGGCTCGGCTGGGGCCATGTGCACGGCCTTCAGGTGCTGGACGAAAGCGCGCGCCGCGGCGTGCTGCGTCGCGCCGCCGACGCCCGCGGTGTATTCTTGAGCGACGAGGTGATGGACTTCATGCTGACGCGTTTCAGCCGCGACCTGGGCAGCCTGATGGAACTGCTGGAGCTGCTGGACGGTTATGCGCTGCAAAGCAAAAGGGCCATCACCATCCCTCTGATCAAAGCCATGATGGACGACACACCTTGAAAATCACTCTTTTTGACCTCGACCACACGCTGCTCCCGCTGGATTCGGACTTTGCCTGGGGCGAGTTCACCACCGCGCTGGGCTGGACCGACAGTGTGGAGTTCCTGCGCCGCAACGACCTCTACTACCGTGCCTATCAGAGCGGAACGCTGGACATCCACGACTACGTGCGCTTCGCCACCGAAGCGGTGCGCCGCCAGGGTCCGGTGCAGGCGGCGGCAGCGCATGAGAATTTCATGCGCATGGTGATCCGTCCGGCGATGCAGCCGCAGGCGCTGGAGCTGGTGCGCCAGCACCAGGAGGACGGTGCCACGGTGCTCATCATCACCGCGACCAACGAGTTTGTGACGCGCCCGATTGCCGACGCCTTTGGCGTGCCGGAACTGCTGGCAGTGCAGCTGGAGCGCGACGACAAGCCGGGCGGAACAGGCTGGATCACCGGCGAGATCGTCGGCATTCCAACCTTTCGCGAGGGCAAGGTGGCGCGGATGGAGCAGTGGCTGGACCAGCGACAATTGGCGTGGAACGATCTGGAAAGCACGTTCTATTCGGACTCGATCAACGATTTACCGCTGCTCGAGAAAGTCAAGCACCCGGTGGCCACGAATCCGGACGACAAATTGCGCGCCATTGCCGAGCAGCGGGGATGGCGCATACTGGAACTGTTTCCTGCAAGATAATTGACGTCAAATCCCCGAGCCGACAGGCCTCGCGGCGGCACATTCAAATAACATGATCAAAAAATTCTTCGACAAACTCCTGGGCAAGTCCAGCGCGACGTCCGGCAAAAACAAGCGGCCCAGTTTCGGCAAGCGCGAGGAGTTCAGCGCGGCGCAGCACGGCATCGACCCCAGTCTGGTGGACGAGCGCGCGCGCAACGTGGTGCAGACGCTCAAGGAAGGCGGCTTCGAGGCCTACATCGTGGGCGGCGCGGTGCGCGACCTGCTGCTGGGCTTGCGTCCCAAGGACTTCGACGTCGCCACCAATGCCACGCCCGAACAGGTCAAGGGGCTGTTCCGGCGTGCCTTCATCATCGGACGGCGTTTTCGCATCGTGCACGTGGTGTACGGGCGCGGCCGCGAGCACGAGGTGATCGAGGTCTCGACCTACCGCGCCTACCTGGACAACGCCGCGGCCGAACAGGTAGCGGGCAACGAGAAGACCAGCAAGAGCGAGCTCGCGGGCATGAAGCACGCGGTGGATTCGACGGGCCGCGTGCTGCGCGACAACGTCTGGGGTCCGCAGGACGAGGACGCCACGCGCCGCGACTTCACCATCAACGCCATGTACTATGACCCGCAGGCGCAGGTCGTGGTGGATTACCACGGCGGCATGAAGGACGCGAAGAAGCTGCTGCTGCGCATGATCGGCGACCCGGCCACGCGCTATCGCGAAGACCCTGTGCGCATCATCCGCGCCGTGCGCTTTGCCGCCAAGCTGCAGGGCCTGGGCTTCAAGCTCGATCCCAAGACCGCCAAGCCGCTGATCGAGTCGCAGCAGCTGCTGGGCGACGTTCCGCAAAGCCGCTTGTTCGACGAGATGCTCAAGCTGCTGCAGACCGGCCATGCGCTGGCCACCATCGCCAAGCTCAAGGAGTTGGGCATGGCGCGCGGCATCTATCCGCTGCTGGACGTGGTGGTGGAACGCGCCGGCAGCAGCTTCGTCAGCGCGGCCCTGCAGGACACCGACCGGCGCGTGGGCGAAGGCAAGCCGGTGGCGCCCAGCTTCCTGCTGGCCTGCGTGCTGTGGGAGGATGTGCGCGACGGCTGGGCCCATCGGCAAAAGCGCCAGCCCATGTTTCCGGCGCTGGAAGAAGCGATCGACGACGTGTTCAACGCCCGCATCGGCGACGTTTCCGGGCGCGGCAAGCTGGCCGCCGACATGCGCGAAATCTGGATGATGCAAACCCGCTTCGAGAAGCGCTCGGGCGCTTCGGCTTACGGGCTGGTGGAGCAGTTGCGCTTTCGTGCCGGCTTTGACTTCATGCGCCTGCGCGCCGACGCCGGCGAGGTGGATGAAGCGCTGGCCGACTGGTGGCAGCAGTTCAGCGTGGCCGACGATGCGCAGCGCCACGACCTGATCGAACAGGCGCGGGAAGAGCAGCACAAGCGCCCGCGCGTGCGCGTGGCGAAGGCGCCCGGTACAGAACCTGCCCCCCGGCAGGAGTCCTTCACCGGCGGGCCCGAGCAGACGTCCAATGCCGCCACGGGCGAATCGTCCGAAGCGCCGAAGAAACGCCGCCGCCGTCGTCCACGGCGTCCAGCGGGCGAGGGCGGTGCCCCCGATGCGCCCAGCGAAGGCTAAACGTGAACGGACGAACTTTTGTGATTCGGTGCGCTTCGCAGCCGAAGCACAAAAGTTGGCCGATTGATGGCAGAGGGGCGCGACCTCGTGGTCGCCTACGTTGCCCTGGGCGCCAATCTGGGTGACGCAGCGGCCGCGGTCCAGGCAGCGATGGACGCGCTGGCGCTGCTGCCAAGCACGACCGTGACGCGCCGCTCCGCTCTGTACCGCAGCGCACCGTTTGAGGCCGCCGGTCCGGATTTCATCAACGCCGTGGTGGAAATTTCCACCCGCCTGAGCGCGCCCGATTTGCTCACCCAGTTGCAAGCCGTCGAGTTCGAAGCAGGGCGCGAGCGACCCTATCGCAACGCCCCGCGCACGCTCGATCTGGACCTGCTGCTGTACGGCGCAGCATCCATCGCCAGCCTGTCATTGACTGTTCCGCATCCGCGCATGGCGCAGCGCGCCTTCGTGCTGCTGCCGCTGGCCGAGATGGCGCCGCAGCGCGTCAGCGCGGCGCAACTCGATGCCGTACGGGATCAGTCGATTGCCCGACTGTGAGACGCGGAGTGTGCCTTTGAACGCCGTCCATCCCACGAACTTCTGGCGCCTGTCTGTGGCGCCGATGATGGACTGGACCGATCGCCATTGCCGCTATTTTCATCGGCTGCTGTCCAGACACGCGCTGCTCTACACCGAGATGGTGACCACGGGTGCGCTGCTGCACGGCGACGTTCCAAGACACCTGAGCTTCAACGCCGAAGAGCACCCGCTGGCGCTGCAGCTCGGCGGCAGCGAGCCCACTGATCTGGCCCATTGCGCGCGTCTGGGCGAGCAATGGGGCTACGACGAGATCAACCTCAACTGCGGCTGCCCGAGCGAGCGCGTGCAGCGCGGCGCCTTTGGCGCCTGCCTCATGGCCGAGCCGCAGCTCGTGGCCGATTGCGTTAAGGCGATGGTCGATGTCGTCTCGATACCTGTCACGGTCAAGCACCGCATCGGCATCGACCGCGGCGAGAGCTACGACTTCGTGCGCGACTTCGTCGGCACGGTGAGTGAAGCCGGTTGCAACACCTTCATCGTGCACGCCCGCAACGCCTGGCTCCAGGGCCTGAGCCCGAAGGAGAACCGCGAGATTCCGCCGCTGCGCTACGAGCTTGCGCACCGGCTGAAAACCGACTTCCCGCAATTGGTGATCTGCGTCAACGGCGGCATCAAGACCAGCGAACAGGTGGCGCAACAACTGGAACACGTGGATGGTGTGATGGTGGGGCGCGAGGCCTACCACAACCCCTGGTGGCTCAGCGTCTGGGACGCGGAGTTTTTCGGCTGCGCACCGGAAGTGGCCATGACGCGCGAGCAGGTCGAGGAGCAGATGGTAGCCTACATGGAGCGCGAAGCTGCAGCCCACGGCACGCCCTGGTACAGCATCGCGCGCCATATGCTGGGCCTGCGCCATGGCCTGCCTGGCGCGCGCCGCTGGCGCCAGGTCTGGAGCGACCACCGGCTCAAGACCTTGCCCGCGCGCGAAGTGCTGGCCCGCGCGCAGCAGAACCGATAGCCATGGCGCTGATCCACAGCTTTGCGCCCGTGGCAGACATCGATGCCCAGGTGTTGATTCTTGGCACGATGCCTGGACCGCGCTCGCTCGCACTGGGCGAGTACTACGCGCACCCCGGGAACACCTTCTGGCGGATCATGGGCGAGCTCTTCGGGTTCGACCCGGCATCCCCGTATGCCAGCCGCGTGTGCGCCCTCGGGTCCGCGCGCGTTGCCGTGTGGGACGTGCTTCGCTCCTGTGTTAGGGAGGGGGCGCTGGACGCGAATATCCTTGGCGCAGGCCTGGTGGCCAACGACTTCAGGGAATTCTTTCAGTGCCACACTCGAATCCATAGCGTCTACTTCAACGGGTCGACCGCGGAGGCGCTATACCGGCGCTATGTATTGCCGCAGCTCGGCGCCACACCGCTTGCGTGCCTGCGCCTTCCTTCCACCAGCCCGGCGCATGCCAGCGCATCCTACGAACGTAAACTCCAGGCCTGGCGGGTGGTCGGGCAAGGCGCCGCCGGTCGTAAGCCGATATGACGCCACCTCGGACCACTGTTCTCTACCACCAGCACCGCACGATCGACATGGAAAAACGCAAACTCAGGGTCGGCCAGCCGATCACGCCCGAAGAATTCGATGAACTCAGCGACGCCCAGCTGGAGCGCCTGGTGCCGCGCGCCTATCGCGAGTATTTCCCCGGCAAGGACGATTGCGCCGATGGCCACTTCTACCTGCACGACGGCACGGCCTGGTGCTTCTACAAGGGGAGTTTTCTCGACGATTGAGAAACAGGGCTTCGGCGTTTCAGGCCGCCGCCTCGAGCCCGTTGGCAAAATGCTCGTTCATGCGCTGCGCCGTGAGCTGGCTGTTCCTTGACACCAAGGCTTCCATGATGGCGCCGTGCTCGGTCAGCGACTCCTGAATGCGCCCGGACTTGAGCAGGGAGTTGTGGCGGTTGAGCTTCATCACCTTGCGCAGGTCCGCCACCATCTGGTTGCGCCAACGGTTGTTGGCGATCTCCAGCAAGCGCATGTGAAAGCGTTCGTTGATCTCGAAAAACTTGTCGGTGTGCGCCGTGGCTTTTTCCAGCTGCTGGTGCAGCGTCTGGAGTTCCTTCAACTGGGCTTCGGTGGCCTGGGTTGCAACGACGCCGGCCGCGTCGCTTTCCAGCAGGCTCAGCAGGTGATACACGTCGCGCAGATCCTGCTCCGATACCTCGGTCACATAGGCGCCGCGGCGCACCTTCATCGTGACCAGACCCTCAGCTGCCAGCACCTTGAGCGCTTCGCGTAGCGGCGTGCGGCTGATGCCGTATTCCTCGGCGATTCTGAGCTCGTCGATCCAGCTGCCGGGTTCAAGTTCGCGCTTGAAGATGCGCTGACGCAGGATTTCGGCGACTTCCTCGTAAAGCGCGCGCGGGGCGAGTGAAAGGGCTACCATGACGCGAATTGTAAGCTGAAAATAATATTTTGCATCAATAATTATGAATGATGTACACTCGTTTCGTACCTGAAGAGGTGCTGGAACTTCATTCCTAACTGCCCACGTGCCATGAGCTCAAAGACACCAGAATTCTCTCCCGCCAGCCTCGAAGCCTGGGCCAAATCAGCCGCCAAGTCCGCCCCCGGTGGCGACGTGGCGGCGCTCAACTGGCTCACGCCCGACGGCATCAGCGTCAAGCCGCTGTACACCGCAGCCGACACCGCCAACCTGCCTTATGCGGACACACTGCCGGGCTTCGAGCCTTACCTGCGCGGACCGCAGGCAACGATGTACGCCGTGCGCCCCTGGACCATCCGCCAGTACGCCGGTTTCTCCACAGCCGAAGAGTCCAACGCTTTCTATCGCAAGGCGCTGGCGGCCGGCGGACAGGGCGTGAGCGTGGCGTTCGACCTGGCGACCCACCGCGGCTACGACTCGGACCATCCGCGCGTCACCGGCGATGTGGGCAAGGCCGGCGTGGCGATCGATTCGGTGGAGGACATGAAGATCCTGTTCGACCAGATCCCGCTGGATAAGGTCTCGGTGTCCATGACCATGAACGGCGCCGTGCTGCC
>CAILZB010000008.1 GCA_903838565.1 uncultured beta proteobacterium
AAGGCCGACAGTAGATGTGCAGTCTGTTCCTCGTTTTATCGCAACTTCCCTTCATACCACCGCAGGAAATACCGTCTATCAAGGAAAAGAATTACGCCGCTACCACTTGACTCAGTGGAAAGTCCCAGTAGTCGGGTTAGCGCAGCGTAACCCGACACAGGATGACCAGAACCCGAGCGTCTATTCGTGTCCCACACCGTCAATACTCATGCTGCTGCCACCCCAATCGCTCGGGTAGTGGCCCGCGGCGACGTGGTGGCGAAAGCTGGAGTAGGGCCAATCCATCGCGGACGCTGACAGCCCGTGGCGCACCGGGTTGTAGTGGATGTAATCGACATGATGGGCATAGTCGCCTTCGTCGCGGATGACGTGTTCCCAATAGCGGTGCTGCCAGATGGCTTGTTCGTGTTTCGCGCTTCGCGCTGGATCGGGAACCGCGCGCAGCGGCGAAGGGCAATGTTGGGTAAACCAGGTCTTTATCAATCGCCAGCGTGTCGCAAAGTCGGCGTCATCGGGTGGCAGCGTCCAGATGCAGTGAAGGTGGTCTGGAAGGACGACCATGGCGTCGATGTCGAATGGACGTGTCGGGCGAACCGCTCTGAATGCCGATCGCAGGGTATCAACCGCTATGGCAGATCCCAAAATCGGTCGCCGGTCGTGCGTCACCACGGTGAAGAACAGCGTGGCTCCAGGGATGAACGCGCGCCGGTAGTGCATGGAAGTTGTCGGGTTACGCTGCGCTAACCGCGACCTACAAGAGAGCCTGAACACGTAGTCGGGTTAGCGCCGCGTAACCCGACAAGCCCTCACGCTACCGCGTCGGCGGGCTGGCGCTGCAGCATGGCCAGCGTGCTGGCGATGGTCTTGCGCAGTTCGCGCCGGTCGCAGATGAAGTCGATCGCGCCTTGTTTTTGCAGGAACTCGGCGCGCTGAAAACCTTCTGGCAGGGTCACGCGCACGGTGGACTCGATCACACGCGGTCCGGCAAAGCCGATCAGTGCCTTGGGCTCGGCGATCACCACGTCGCCCACAAAGGCAAAGCCTGCGCTCACGCCGCCCATGGTCGGGTCGGTGAGCACGCTGATGTAGGGCAGGCCCTTCTTGGCCAGGCGCGTGAGGGCGGCGTTGGTCTTGGCCATCTGCATCAGGCTGAGCAGCCCTTCCTGCATGCGCGCGCCACCCGTGGCCGTGAAGCAGATGAAGGGTACTTTCTGTTCGATCGCCGTGTGCACGCCGCGCACGAAGCGCTCTCCCACGACGCTGCCCATGCTGCCACCCATGAAGTCGAATTCGAAGCAGGCCGCCACCAGGTTCATGCTCATCACGGCGCCGCCCATCACGATCAGCGCGTCGGTCTCGCCGGTGTTCTCCAGCGCCTCCTTCAGGCGTTCGGTGTACTTGCGGCTGTCCTTGAACTTGAGCGCGTCCACCGGCAGCACTTCCTGCCCGATCTCGTAGCGGCCTTCGGCATCCAGAAAGCTGTCCAGCCGCGCGCGCGCACCGATGCGCAGGTGGTGGCTGCAACTCGGGCACACGTTCTGGTTCTGCTCCAGATCGGTCTTGTACTGCACCGTGTCGCAGGCCGGGCATTTCACCCACAGGCCTTCGGGCACGCTGCGGCGCTCGGCCGGGTCCGTGGGTTGAATCTTGGTGGGGAGAAGTTTTTCCAGCCAGCTCATAGGTGCGGTTCCTTGCGACAAGGTTAATGTGAAAGAACGAACTTTCATGGCGCTGGGGCGCCTTGCGCACCAGGCATGAAAGTTAGGATGGGGGTAATTATGCGTCCAGCGCGCTGCGGATCTCGCGCAGGAAAGCGGCGGCCGCCGGCACCACCTGATCGCGTGGCTGCTGCTCGATCAGCTGGATGATCTTGCTGCCGATGACGACGGCGTCGGCCACCGCGCCCACCGCCACCGCGGTGGCGGCGTCGCGGATGCCAAAACCCACGCCCACCGGAACGTTCACGTGCGCGCGAATGCGCGGCAGCATGGCGCCCACCGCCGCCGTGTCCAGGTTGCCCGCGCCGGTGACGCCCTTGAGCGAGACGTAGTAGACGTAGCCGCTGGCCACTTGCGCGATCTGCGCCATGCGCGCGTCGGTGCTGGTCGGCGCCAGCAGGAATATCAGGTCCATCTGGTGCGCGCGCAACTGCTGCGCGAAGGCCACGCATTCTTCCGGTGGGTAGTCCACTACCAGCACGCCGTCCACGCCGGCGGCGCTGGCATCCACGATGAATGCGCTGTCTCCCGGCATGGGTGCGGCGTGCAGCTGGTCGTAGCGTTCGATCGGATTCGCGTAGCCCATCAGCACCACGGGCGTCTTGTCATCCTGCCGGCGAAAGGCGCGCACCATCTCCAGCACCTGACGCAGGCCGATGCCGAAACTCAGCGCCTTGTCTCCCGCCTTCTGGATCACCGGGCCGTCGGCGGCGGGGTCAGAAAACGGCACGCCCAACTCGATCACGTCGGCACCGGCGGCCACCATGCCCAGCATCAGCTCGGGCGTGATGTCGGCAAACGGAAAACCGGCCGTGACATAGGGGATCAGCGCCTTGCGCTTGTGCTCTTTCAGAGCCGCGAAAGTGGCTTGGATTCTGCTCATCGTGTCACCTTGATGGTTTGTTCTGCGCCTTTGACACCTTGCCCGGTGCAGCTGGGACGGCAGTAGAAGTCGGCATGGCTCAAGTCGGCGACGGTGCCGATGTCCTTGTCTCCGCACCCTGACAGGTTCACCAGAATCGACTGATCGGGCCGCATGGTCTTGGCCAGCTTCATCGCGTAGGCGACCGCATGGCTGGACTCCAGCGCCGGGATGATGCCTTCGGTGCGGCACAGGTAATGAAACGCCGAGAGCGCCTCGGTGTCGGTGATGCCGACATATTCGGCGCGACCGATGTCCTTGAGGAAGGAGTGCTCGGGCCCGACGCCGGGGTAGTCCAGTCCGGCGCTGATGCTGTGCGTTTCCGTCACCTGGCCGTTCTCGTCCTGCAGCACATAGGTGCGGTTGCCGTGCAGCACGCCCGGGCTGCCCTTTTGCAGCGAGGCCGAATGCTTGCCACTCTCCAGCCCCTCGCCCGCGGCTTCGACGCCGATCAGGCGCGTGCCCTCGTGCGTGATGTAGGGATGGAAGATGCCCATGGCGTTGGAGCCGCCGCCGACGCAGGCGACGACCACATCGGGCTGATGGCTGTGGCAGCCCGCCGCTTCCAGCATCTGCGGCATCTGCGTCAGGCACTCCTTGCCGATCACGCTCTGGAAGTCGCGCACCATCATCGGATAGGGGTGCGGGCCCGCCACCGTGCCGATGATGTAGACGGTGTTGTCCACGTTCGCCACCCAGTCGCGCATGGCTTCGTTGAGCGCGTCTTTCAGCGTGCGGCTGCCCGACTCCACCGGCACCACGGTGGCGCCCAGCAGCTTCATGCGGTACACGTTGGGGCTTTGGCGCTTCACGTCCTCGCTGCCCATGTAGACCACGCATTCCAGGCCGTAGCGCGCGCAGATCGTGGCCGTGGCCACGCCGTGTTGGCCCGCGCCGGTCTCGGCGATCACGCGCGGCTTGCCCATGCGTTTGGCCAGCATCGCCTGGCCGATGGTGTTGTTGATCTTGTGCGCACCGGTGTGGTTCAGGTCTTCGCGCTTCAAAAAGATCTGCGCGCCGCCCTGTTCGCGGCTGGTGCGCGCGGCGTGGTACACGGGCGAGGGACGACCCACGAAGTGCGCCAGTTCGTACTCGAATTCCGCCAGAAATTGCGGGTCGTGCTGGTACTTTGCATAGGCGGCGATCAACTCCTGGATCGCGTGCGTGAGCGTCTCGCTCACGAAGCTGCCGCCGTAAATGCCGAAGTGACCGGAAGGGTCGGGTTGTTGATAGCTGTTCATGATGTTCTTGCTGCTGAGGACCGTGGCGGCACAGCGTGCCGGCGTCAGGTTCTTGAGTTGCGGAATGGTTCGTCAGCGGCGCGCACCGCGGCGACGAATTGATGGATCTTTTCGGGGTCCTTGATGCCTTTGGACAACTCGACGCCCGAACTCACGTCCACGGCCAGCGATTTACAGCGCGACCGCAGTTGCGTGATGCCATCGATCACGTTGGCAGTGTTGAGTCCACCACTCAAGACGAGGTGAGCGTCGACGCTTGGAGGCAGCAGTGACCAATTGAATGTTTTCCCGCCGCCGCCGTAACCATCGACGTGGGCGTCGAGCAGCAGGGCTTGGGCATCAGTGTAGTGAGAGGCAAATTCTAGCAAGTTAAAGCCGGCGCTGCCGTCGAGCGGAATTCGCGCCGCCCGCAAAAAGGGGCGACCCAACTGGTGCGCAAGCTCCGAGCAAAAAGCCGGCGTCTCGTCGCCGTGAAACTGCAGCATGGCGCCGGGCACCGCGGCGCAGGCGGCAGCGATGTCGGCGGCGCTCGCGTTCACAAACAGCAGCACCGGCGTCACAAAGGGCGGCAGGCGGCGCGCCAGCTCGGCCGCGCGCTGCGCCGCGACAAAGCGCGCGCTGGGTGCGTACAGCACAAATCCGACGGCGTCCGCGCCCGCAGCCACGGCGCAGTCCACATCCTGCTCACGCGTCAGGCCGCAAATCTTGATGCGCGTTCTGGAATAGGGGTTCATGGCAGCCAATCGAAGGCCGGGGTGCGCGTGGGCAAGCCCCAGTGCGGCGCGTATACCGGGCCCAGAAAATACAGACCATCGGGCGCAAAGGTGGGGGCCGCAGCGTCGCGCGAGCGCGCCTGCAACACCTCGCCCATCCACTCGGGCGCATGTTTGCCCTGGCCGATGGCGACGAGGCAGCCCATGATGTTGCGGATCATGTGGTGCAAGAAGGCGCTGGCTTCGAACTCAAAGCGCCAATAGGCCGCACCCGGTTCTCCGCGGCGCGTGATCTGGATCCGGTTCATGGTCTTGACGGGAGACTTGGCCTGGCAGGCAGAGGCGCGAAATGACGTGAAGTCGTGCTCGCCCAAAAGATGGGACGCGGCTTGCGTCATCGCGTCCAGGTTCAGCGGCCTGAACACCCAGCCCACGCGCTGCGCCTCCACACTGGGGCGCACCGGCGACTCCAGCAGCACGTAGGCGTAGCGCCGTGCCAGCGCGCTGCTGCGGCAATGAAACTCGGGCGGAACCACGTGCGCCCATTGCACGGAGATGTCGTGTGGCAGGTTGGCGTTGGTGCCGCGAACCCAGGACGGCAGATCGCGTCGGGCCTCGGTATCGAAGTGCACCACCTGCATCAGTCCATGCACGCCGGCGTCGGTGCGGCCCGCGCACAGCGTGGAGACTCGGCCAGACGCCAGTTTGGCGAGTGCGGACTCGAGCTTGTCCTGCACCGTGCGCCCGGACAGCTGGCTTTGCCAGCCCTCATAGGCTTGGCCGTTGTAGCTGATGCCGAGCGCCAGCCTCACCGAATCAGAAGTTGGACTGGGCGAAACCGGACTGGGCAAAACCGAGTTCGCTCAGGAAACGCTTGGCTTCGGCGCGCAATTCACCCGTCGCCAGCGTAAAGACCTCTTCCGCCAGCGCATGCGCACCGTCGTTGTCGCCAATCGACTGGAACTCCCGGGCCAGCGCCAATTTGGTCGCAAGCGGGTCGAGCGAGTCGGTGTCGGGTTCTTCTGCGGCCGCGGCCGGTGCCGCAGCGGGCTCCAGGTCCAGAGACAGCGCACCGAGGTCGAACGACAGCATCTCGGGCGGGGCCGGCGGCACGCTGGAGGTGGCCGTTTGCGACTTGATCTTCAGCGGCGTGGGTGCTTCAGCGAAATCTGCCAGATCGCCAAGCTCAGGCGCCACCACTTGCGGCGTGCTTGGCGCTGCTGCGGGGGCGGCTGCGATGGGCGCCGTAGCGGCAGGCTCAAAGGCGGGCGCGCTCACGGCGAGGCTGGCGGGCTCGCTGGCCGGCGCTTCGTACAGCTCGATCGGCTCGCTCGACAGATCCGAATCGTGCAAAACGCCCATCATGCTGGGCTCGTCCCGTTCGCTGGCCGCGCTGGGCGCCGCGTCCAGGTTCAGATCGAAATCCAGGTCCAGGTCCACCGGTGCCGCGGCCTTGGCTGGCGCCGCTTGCGCCTCCTCGGGTTGCGCCTCGGCCAGCGGAGCAATCACGCCCTCGGGCTGATACAGCGCGTTGTCCCGGTCCAGCTCGCGTCCCAGGTCACGAATGTGTTCCCACTCGGCGCCCATGCCCTGGCTCACGCCGAAGGCCACCGCGGCATTCGCATTGAACGCCGCCGCGTCCGCGCGCTTGGCGTAGATATCGGCCAACTTGGCGTGAATGGCGACGCGCGACGGCGTGGTCTGCAGGGCGTCCTTGAGGATGTCCTCGGCCTGCTGGTCGCGGCCGTAGGCCAGGTAGACGTCGGCTTCGGCAACCGGGTCGACCTCGCCGCTGGCGTCCAGCTGGCTGGGAGAATAGATCATGGACGAGCCGCCGCTGATGGCGCTGTCGTTGCTGGTGTCGACCTGCTCGCCGCCACTGGCGCCGAAGAACGAGTCGGGCTGCAGGTGGCTGTCCAGGAATGAGCTCTCGCCGGTCGCACCGCGCTTGCTCTGGCGTGAGCGGAACACCGCGAAGCCCGCGAGCAAAGCCGCAATCAGCAAGCCGCCGCCGGGGACCAGGGGATTCTCGATCAACCCGTCGATGAAGCTGGGTTCTTGCGCAGGCGCTGCCGCCGACGCCTTGACCACGGGCTTTGCCGCGGCGGGTTTGGATGCCGCAGCCTGCACCGGTGCCGAAGCCACCGCCACCGGTGCCACCACCACAGGTGCCACTACGGCCAGCGCGGGCTTGGGCTGGGACGCCACCGCCGCCACGGGTGCAGCGGGCGCCACGGCGGCCGTCGGGGCCACCGGTGCGGCCGGGCTGACCGGCGCCGGGGGGGTCTTGAGCTTGTTCAGTTCGGCGATGTTGCGTGCCAACTCAGCGGTCTTGACCGCTGCGTCCTTGGCCTGGCGCTCTGCCGCAATCTTGTCGTCAGCCGCCTTGCTTTGCGCCGTCGCCTTGGACAGCGTCAGCTTGTCGGGTGCGGGCGCGGCGGCCTTCTTGTCTTCGACTGTGGCCTGCACCTTGCCGCTGGCCTGACGACCCGCCGGTGCCGCTGCTGCCGTGGGCGCAGCGCCCGCCAGATGGTGGCGGAAATCGTTGAAGTCCTTGCTTTGTGCCAGCACCGTCTGGGCCGCTGCATCGCGCG
The DNA here is from genome assembly GCA_903838565.1 of uncultured beta proteobacterium. Lineage (GTDB taxonomy): Bacteria > Pseudomonadota > Gammaproteobacteria > Burkholderiales > Burkholderiaceae_C > CAIKVZ01. The sequence continues at coordinate 7,189 of CAILZB010000008.1, forward strand.
GCGTCTCCAGCACCTGTTCGCTGCTGGGCAGGTCAAGCACGGCGCCCGACTTGAGGCGGTTCACGTTGTTGCCGGCGAACGCATCCGGGTTGCTGCGCAGCAAGGCCACCAGCATCTGATCCAGCGACACGCTGGCGGGCTTGTAGCTGCCGGCGATCTTGCTGGCCGTGTCGCCAGGTCGCACCGTGACTTGCTTTGCGCCCTCGGCGGCCGGTTTCTTCACTGTCGCTGGCGCAACGGCAACGGGCGCCGCCGCCGCGGCGGGCGCCGGGCGCTGAGCCTGGGGCTTGGGTGCGGGAACTTCGCGCGCCACGGCCGGGGCGGCCGTGCGCTGAGCCGGCGCAGCAGCAGGAACCGCAGCCGAGATCTGCGGCGCGGTGGGTGCTGCGGCCTCGCGCAGGCTGGGCGGGTCAAACAGCAGCGTGTAGTCGCGTAGCGTGCGCCCCGATGACCAATTGGCTTCCAGGATCAGGTCGATGAAGGGCTCGTTGACGATGCGGTCGCCGCTGAGCTTCAAGACCATTTTGCCGTCGGCGCGGCGCTGCAGAGTGACCTGCAGATTGTTGATGGCCGGGTTGAATTCCAGGCCCGCGGCCTTGAATGCTTCCGCCGCTGCGACCGATCCCCTGAAGGAATCGGCTTCTTCGGCATTGATTTCAGGGATTTCGATTTCTGCGCGAAGCGGCTGGCCCAGCGCCGACTGCACCGTCAGGCGACCCAGCGACAGCGCAGCCGCGTTGGAGCCCATCAGGCCCAGGAGGATGGCGACGGACGCGGCCAGAACGGATTTGCGCATTCGCGGGGTATTTTCCATCTGTGGATTCACCTTCAAAGCTTTATCGATGGGCATTTATTGTCTCAATATGCGGCAAATCGCCTGGACCTGGGAAATCGAAAAGAACAATAGCATCAATACTTTAGCCTGACAAGCTAAGGCAGGTTTTAACTTTGCGCCGCGACCGCGCGACTCCGCGGCAAAACCCTCTTTGTTGTCACACGACAACGAGCTGTTACATCAACTCACAGACTTTCCCCGGCGATACAGACCGCCTCAGGCGTCCAGCAGGATGCGCAGCATGCGCCGCAGCGGCTCGGCCGCACCCCACAGCAGCTGGTCGCCCACGGTGAATGCACCCACGTATTCGGGACCCATGGCCAGCTTGCGAATGCGGCCGACCGGGATGCTCATGGTGCCGGTCACGGCCACCGGCGTCAGGTCCCTGATCGTGGCTTCACGGTTGTTCGGAACGACCTTCACCCACTCGTTGTCGGCGGCGATCATGGCTTCGATATCGGCCGTGGGAACGTCCTGGCGCAGCTTGAAGGTCAGTGCCTGGCTGTGGCAGCGCATGGCGCCCACGCGCACGCAAAAGCCGTCGACGGGAACTGCGGCCGAGCCAAAGCCTGCGCCCTGACCCAGGATCTTGTTGGTCTCGGCGCCGCCTTTCCACTCCTCGCGCGACACCCCGTCGCCCAGGTCCTTGTCGATCCACGGGATCAGCGAGCCGCCCAGCGGCACGCCGAAATTGGCGGTCTCGGACGCGCTCAGGGACTGCTGCTTGGCCAGAACCTTGCGGTCGATCTCCAGAATCGCGGACTTCGGGTTGTCCAGCAGCGAACGCACCTCGGCATTGAGCGTGCCGAATTGCGTCAGCAGCTCGCGCATGTGCTGCGCGCCGCCGCCCGAGGCCGCCTGGTAGGTCATGGTGGTCATCCACTCGACCAGGCCCGCCTTGTACAGCGCACCCACGCCCATCAGCATGCAGCTCACAGTGCAGTTGCCGCCGATCCAGTTTTTGCCGCCCTGTGTGAGGGCCTTTTGAATCACCGGCAGGTTCACCGGATCGAGCACGATGATGGCGTCGTCCTTCATGCGCAGCGTGGAGGCGGCGTCAATCCAGTGGCCCGTCCAGCCGGCAGCGCGCAGCTTGGGGAACACTTCCGAGGTGTAGTCGCCGCCCTGGGCGGTGATGATGATGTCGCAGCGCTTGAGTGCATCGATGTCGAAGGCATCCTTGAGCGTGCGCTCATTCTTCGCCTGCGCGGGGGCAGCGCCGCCCGCGTTGGAGGTGGAAAAGAACACCGGCTCGATCAGCGCGAAGTCGCTTTCAGCCTGCATCCGATCCATCAGCACCGAGCCGACCATGCCGCGCCAGCCCACCAGTCCTACGAGATTGCCCACTTTCATCGCTCAGCCTTTGCTTTTGTTGAGGGCCGCGACCACTGCGTCGCCCATGGCCCGGGTTCCGACCCGCGTCGTTCCCTCGGAATAAATGTCGCCGGTGCGCAAACCCGCTGCCAGCACGTCCTTGACCGCGGCCTCGATCCGCTGCGCCGCCTCAGGCTGATTCAGCGAGAAGCGCAGCATCATGGCCGCTGACAAGATTGTAGCCAGCGGATTGGCTATCCCTTGCCCTGCGATGTCGGGCGCGCTGCCGTGGCTGGGCTCGTACAGACCCTGGTTGCTCGAGTTCATGCTGGCCGAGGGCAGCATGCCGATGGAGCCGGTCAGCATCGCAGCTTCGTCGCTCAGGATGTCGCCGAACATGTTGCCCGTGACCAGCACGTCGAACTTCTTCGGCGCCTTGACCAGCTGCATCGCGGCGTTGTCCACGTACATGTGGTCCAGCGCCACGTCCGGGTACTGCAGGCCGACTTCGCTCACCACGTCCTTCCAGAACTGGAAGGTCTCCAGCACGTTCGCCTTGTCCACGCTGGTGACGCGCTTGTCGCGCTTGCGCGCCGCCTGAAACGCCACGTGCGCGATGCGCTCGATCTCGGGGCGCGAGTAGCGCATGGTGTCGAAGGCTTCCTCGGCGCCGGGGAAGTGCCCGTCCGCTGCGGTGCGCCGGCCGCGCGGCTGGCCGAAGTAGATGTCGCCGGTGAGCTCGCGGATGATCAGGATGTCCAGGCCCGCGATCAGTTCGGGGCGCAGGCTGGACGCGCCCACCAGCTGCTCGTAGCAGATGGCCGGGCGGAAATTGGCAAACAGCCCCAGGTGCTTGCGCAGCCCCAGGATCGCCTGCTCCGGGCGCAGATGGCGCTCCAGCTTGTCGTACTTCCAGTCGCCCACCGCGCCGAACAGGATCGCGTCCGCGTCCTTGGCCAGCTGCAGCGTGGCGTCGGGCAGCGGATGCCCGTGCGCCTCGTAGGCGGCGCCGCCCACGAGCGCGCTTTCCAGCTCGAACTGGAGGTCCAGGACCTGCAAGACTTTCACGGCCTCGGCCACGATCTCGGTACCAATGCCGTCACCCGGCAGAACTGCAATTTTCATGATGTGTGTTGTGCTATGAATAAAGATTTAGTTGAGGTCCGGCCCCTCGCCATCGGCCTCGGCCCCGCCAGCAAAGGGTTTGAGAAGACCCTCAAGTTGCGGCAAATGGTTCTTGACCGTGGTCCAGACGATCGAAGGATCCACACGGAAATACTCATGCGTCAGCACAATTCGCATATCGTATGAGTCGCGAAACTGCTGCCACAGGATGGGATTGCGCTGCTCGATCGATGGGTCAAGTTGGATGACCTTGTTCGCCGCTTCACCGATAACGATGATGCTTTCAATGACGGCTCTCTGGGTTTTTCCGTCGGCCAAGAATTGATCTTTGCTGAGGGCACCGATATCCGATCTGGCATTTCCTATCGCCTCCAGCATGTGCTGGATTCGATCGGAAACCCGTCGATGATTGCCACTCATACGGGAACCGCTTCCCGAAGTACAGCGCTTCGAAACTTCTCGTGGATCGACAACGGTGTTTGTATATCGGTGGTAACGCCAAGAATTTGCTCGAGTTCGCGCTTGATCCTGACCAGGCTGATGAGAGAAGTCTTATTGGCTATCGGATCAACCAGGATATCGAGATCGCTGCCGTCGGCGTCACTGCCATGCACGACCGAGCCAAAGATGCGGGGATTGCACGCGTCATTGCGCTCAACCACCGTACGGATGGCATCTCGATGCAATTGCAGTGCGATGGATGGCTTCATAAATTTCAATCGATGGTCGGTCACCGGCTAGTGCTCCGACACAGAAGCAGTGGAGCAAAATGAAAGTGACGGATTCGCGTTCAGGCCTAGGCGCAAAGCGCTGACATAGCGGTGGCTATGGCGAGCATTGGCAACAACGGCATGGGTGCGAAGGCGCGCTTTCATGTTCGATATTTCTGGGTTGGAGTACTAGTGTACAAAACGATGCCAAAGAGGCCTATGTCGATGGGCAGACAATCCAGTCGAGACAGAGCCTGAAATCCAAACTGGTCTTCCAATGACACTCAGCCAACGGCATCAGATGGTGTGCGCCAGCCAGGGCTTTTCCAGCAGGCGCTGGGCTTCGAAGGCGGCGATCTTGTCGCGCTGGCGCAGCGTCAGCGCGATGTCGTCAAAACCGTTGAGCAGGCAGTACTTGCGAAACGCCTGGACCTCGAAGGGCAGGGCGTCGCCATTAGGCCTGAGCACCAGTTGGCGCTCCAGATCGATGCTCAGCGTATAGCCCGGGAAGGCCAGCGCTTCGTCGAACAGCTGGCCCACGGCGGCGTCGCTCAGCACGATCGGCAGCAAGCCGTTCTTGAAGCAGTTGTTATAGAAGATATCGGCAAAGCTGGGCGCGATGATGGCGCGAAAGCCGTACTGGTCCAGCGCCCAGGGCGCGTGTTCGCGCGAGGAGCCGCAGCCGAAATTCTTGCGCGCCAGCAGGATCGACGCGCCGGCGTAGCGCGGCTGGTTCAGCACGAAGTCCGGGTTGGGCCGGCGCGTGGCGGCGTCCTGACCCGGGAAGCCCGCGTCCAGATAGCGCCACTCGTCGAACAGGTTGATGCCGAAGCCGGTCTTGCGGATCGACTTGAGGAACTGCTTGGGGATGATCGCGTCCGTGTCGACGTTTTCCCGGTCCATGGGGGCCACCAGGCCCTGGTGAAGGTTGAATTTCTGCATCTTATTTCTTTGCCGCGTCTTCGATCTTTTCGCCAGCCTTCTGCAGGTCCTGGCCCATGCCGCGCACGGTGTTGCAGCCGCACAGGACCAAAGCCAACGCGACGGTCAGCAGGGTGGTGAGGGTCTTCATGGGTTCACTCCTTGGTGTTCAGACAAACTTGCGCACATCGACGAAGTGCCCGTGCACCGCCGCTGCGGCGGCCATCGCCGGGCTCACCAGATGGGTGCGTCCCTGCGCGCCCTGGCGGCCTTCGAAATTGCGGTTGCTGGTGGAGGCGCAGCGTTCCAGCGGCTCGAGCTGGTCGGCGTTCATCGCCAGGCACATCGAGCATCCGGGCTCGCGCCATTCGAAGCCCGCGGCCTTGAAGATCTGGTCCAGCCCTTCGCGCTCGGCCTGCTCTTTCACCAGGCCCGAGCCCGGCACCACCATCGCCAGCTTCACGTTGGAAGCGACGCGGCGACCCAGCTTCTTCACCAGCGCAGCGGCTTCGCGCATGTCCTCGATGCGGCTGTTAGTGCACGAGCCGATGAAAACCTTGTCCACGAAGATGTCGTTCAGCGGTTTTCCCGGCTGCAGGCCCATGTAGCTCAGCGCGCGCTCCATGGCATTGCGCTTGTTCGCGTCCTTCTCGCGGTCCGGGTCAGGCACGACGGCGTCGATGCCGAGCACCATTTCTGGCGAGGTGCCCCAGGTCACCTGCGGCACGATCAGCGCGGCGTCCAGCTCCACCACCGCGTCGAAGGCGGCGTCGGCGTCGCTGCGCAACGTGCTCCAGTAGGCCACGGCGTGGTCCCACTCGGCGCCGCCGATAAAGCGGCCGGTCTGCGGGTCCGTCCCCGGCGAGAGCAGTCGGCCCTTCACGTACTGGATGGTCTTGTCGTCCACGGCCACCAGGCCGGCGCGGGCGCCGGCTTCGATCGCCATGTTGCACACCGTCATGCGGCCTTCCATGCTCAAGGCGCGCACGGCCGAGCCGGCGAACTCGATGGTGTAGCCGGTGCCGCCCGCGGTGCCGATGCGGCCGATGATGGCCAGCACCATGTCCTTGGCGGTGCAGCCCGCGCTCATCTGTCCTTCAACGCGGATCAGCATGTTCCTGGCCTTCTTTGCCACCAGGGTCTGGGTTGCCATCACGTGTTCCACTTCGCTGGTGCCGATGCCGTGCGCCAGCGCGCCAAAGGCGCCGTGGGTCGAGGTGTGCGAGTCGCCGCAGACCACGGTCATGCCGGGCAGCGTGGCGCCGCTCTCCGGCCCGATCACGTGCACGATGCCCTGGCGCTTGGACAGAAACGGGAAATACGCGGCCGCGCCGTATTCGGCGATGTTGGCGTCCAGTGTCGTGACCTGCTCCTTGCTGGTCAGGTCGGTGATGCCGTCGTAGCCGCGCTCCCAGCCCGTGGTGGGCGTGTTGTGGTCGGCCGTGGCCACGATTGAGCTGATGCGCCAGACCTTGCGCGCGGCCTGGCGCAGGCCTTCGAACGCCTGCGGGCTCGTGACCTCGTGCACCAGGTGCCGGTCGATATACAGGATGGCGGTGCCATCTTGTTCGGAGTGGACGACGTGTTCGTCCCAGATTTTGTCGTAGAGGGTGCGTCCCATGGTGTTCCTTTGCACAGCCCTGGATTTTATGCGGTGCGTCGCCTTCGATCCGGTGCCGGCCGCCATTGCCCCTTGGGGCAATGGATGGACCTTGCGGAGCGACTACCATCGAACCCGTCCCCTGCGAGCCGATTCGCTGGGGCTGTGCCAACCGACCGGAGCCGAGGATGAGGCCTGCGCATGACCGCCTTTGACAACCGCACCGCCTTCATGGTGGTGGCGCTGCTGTACATAGTGCTTCCTGCGTTCGCCTGGATCACGCTGGCCGAGCAGCGGCAGCGGGCCGTGGCGTTGTGGTGTGGCGGAGGCCTGCTCACGGGCGTGGGCTTTTTGCTGGTCGGACTGCGTGGCAGCGTGCCCGACCTGGGTTCCTACGCCGGTGCCAACTCGCTGCTGCTGGTGGGCACACTGCTGCGCGTGCAGGCGCTTCGCCTCGACCTGGGAATCCCCTGGCGCGCGCGATGGATGGCGCTGGCCGCGCTGGTCTACATCATGGTGTACCAGGCAGTTCATGCCGGAGTTCAGGATGAGGGTTTGCGCTTGCGATTGATCTACGTGCTGTACCTGCCTCTGGAGGGTTTGATCCTTCACCTGAGCCTGCTGGCTCACAAGATCTCAAAGCGCGAGAGCAGCCCCAGCGCCAACTGGATCTCGTGGGTCTATATAGTGGTGGTAACGACCATATTGTTTCGTCAAGCTCTTGTGATCAGCGGCAACGGGTCCCACGTGCTGCAGCCCGCGCTGGTGACGCAGTTCGTCAGCATTGCATTTCTATTGGCCGCCATTGTCGGCCACGTCGGCTATGTGGGGCTGGCGCTGGACCGATCCATGCGCCGCGCGATCAATTCGGCCGCGGCGCTGGCGCGCGACGAGGTCAGCCGCCGCTTGGGCGGGCGCATCGCCCACCTCGACCGCCAGCGCATCCTGGGCACGATGTCGGCGTCGCTGGGGCACGAGCTGAACCAGCCGCTCAGCGCCATCCTGATCAATGCCCAGGTGGCGCAGCGCGGCCTGCAAAGCGGCAGCTTTGACGGCACGCAGGCCGCAGAGTTCATGGACAAGATCGTCTCCAGCGTGCGCCGCGCCAGCCAGATCATCGAGCGCATACGGGGTTTCATCGCGCCCTCGGTGCGCGCCACCGATGCCGTTGACCTGGGCTTGGCGGTGCAGGAAGTGCTGGCTCTGGTGGCCGAGGACGCCCGCTCGCGCGCGGTGCGCCTGGTCTTTCAGCCCGGCGCGAAGAAGGCCTGCGTCAGCGGCGACGCGATCCAGTTCTCCCAGGTGATCCTGAACATCGTGCGCAACGCC
>CAILZB010000009.1 GCA_903838565.1 uncultured beta proteobacterium
AGCTGTTCATCAGCGCCACCTCGGAGGTGCTCAAAGCCGCTGTGCGCGTCGAGTTGCGGCAGTTGTTTGAGCGCGCACCGGCCCTTCGACCAAGTTCGATTTCTGGCGCCAGCACAACATGATCAAGACACTGCTCATGGCCCTGGTCAAGGGCTACCGCCTGCTGCTGAGCCCGTGGCTGGGTTCATCCTGCCGCTTTGAGCCAACCTGTTCGGCCTTTTCGCTGCAGGCGCTGGAGCGCCACGGCGCTGCCGCGGGAAGCTACCTCACGCTGGCCCGGCTGGCGCGCTGCCACCCCTGGTGCCCGGGCGGCGCGGACCCCGTACCCACCGAAAAACCCCGGCTGTTCACTCGGCTGATCCCCCTTTCCTCTCCAAAGAAGACTTCATGAACGATATTCGCCGCACTATTTTGTGGGTGGTTTTTGCATTTTCCATGGTGTTGCTGTGGGACCAATGGCAGGTTTTCAACGGCCACAAGGCGACTTTTCTGCCCTCCGCCACGGCACCGGTCAAGGCCAGCGCGAGCAGCGCCAACAGTGGCGTGCCGGTGGCCCAAGCGCCTGCGCCCGCTGCTGGCGTGGCCAGCCTGCCAACGATGGCAGTGGCTGCTGCGCCGGCCGTGGCCAAAGAGCAGGTTCAGGTCTCCACCGACGTGTTCAAGCTCAGCTTTGACACCGAAGGCGGCTCCCTGGTGCGCACCGAATTCCTCAAGCACGCCGATGAAGTCAACAAGGGCAAGAACTTCGTCCTGCTGGACGAGAGCAAGGACCACTTCTATGTGGCCCAGACCGGCCTCCTCGGCATAGCCGGTGGCGCGGCCGTGCCTAACCACAAGACGGTCATGACGCTGGTGCCGGGCGAGCGATCGCTCAAGGACGGCCAAAACGAACTGGTGCTGCGCTTCGAGTCGCCTGACCTGGGCGGCGTCAAGCTGGTAAAGACCTACACACTCAAGCGCGGCGCCTACGACATCGGCGTGAAGCACGAAGTGTTCAACACCGGCAGCGTGGCCGTGTCGCCGCAACTTTACCTGCAACTGGTGCGTGACGGCAGCAAGCCGCCTGGCGAAAACTCGTTTGGCTCGTCCACCTTCACCGGACCGGCGGTCTATACCAGCGCCAAGAAATACCAGAAGGTGGAGTTCGCCGACATCAAGAAGAACAAGGTGGACGTCGAAAAGCAATCGAGCGACGGCTATGTGGCCATGGTGCAGCATTACTTTGCCAGCGCCTGGATCTTGCCCGAGGGCGTGCCACGCAGCATCTCCCTGGATGCCGTGGACATCGGCTCCACTGCGGCCGACTGCTGCTACCGCGTGACCGTGATCGCCCCGCTGGCCAGTATCGCCCCCGGCGCGAGCCAGGCGCTGGACGCCCGCCTCTTTGCCGGTCCGCAGGAGGAGAAGATGCTGGATGGCGTGACGCCCGGACTGGAACTGGTCAAGGACTACGGCATGTTCAAGATCCTGGCCAAGCCGCTGTACTGGCTGCTGGACCAGCTCAACGACATCGTGCACAACTGGGGCTGGGCGATTGTGGCGCTGGTGGTGCTGCTGAAGATCGCTTTTTACTGGCTCAACGCCAAGGCCTTCGCCAGCATGGCCAAGATGAAGGCCATCAATCCAAAGATCATGGAAATGCGCGAGCGCCTCAAGGACAGCCCGCAGCAGATGCAGCAGGAAATGATGCGCATCTATCGCGAGGAGAAGGTCAATCCCATGGGCGGCTGCCTGCCGATCTTCATCCAGATGCCGGTCTTCATTGCACTGTATTGGGTGCTGCTGTCGAGCGTGGAAATGCGCAACGCGCCCTGGGCGATGTGGATTCACGACCTCGCGTCCCCCGACCCCTACTTCATCCTGCCGATCGTGATGACACTGACGACGCTGCTGCAGACCTCGCTCAATCCTGCGCCGCCGGACCCCATGCAGGCCAAGATGATGTGGTTCATGCCGCTGATCTTCAGCGTGATGTTCTTCTTCTTCCCGTCCGGCCTGGTGCTGTACTACATCGCCAACAACGTCCTGACCATCGCCCAGATGTGGATCATCAACACCCGCATGGGCGTGCCGCCGAAGTTCACGCTGCCCAAATTCTGAGTGCCGGCCCATGGCTGATCCCATCGCCGCCGTCGCCACCGCAGCCGGGCGCGGCGCGGTGGGGATCGTGCGCATTTCGGGTCAGGATCTGTCCGGACTGATTGGCGCAGTCTGCGGACGAACGCTCAAGGCGCGCGAAGCCACCTACCTGGCATTTCGCGACGGCGACGGCTCGGCGATCGATCACGGCCTGGCACTGTACTTTCCGACGCCGCACTCCTTCACCGGTGAAGACGTGCTGGAACTGCAAGCCCACGGCGGCCCCGTCGTGCTGCAATTGCTGCTGGCGCGCTGCCTGCAGGCCGGTGCACAGCTCGACCCCGCCACGGGCCGGCCACTGCTGGCGAACCTGCGCCTGGCGCGGCCCGGGGAATTCAGCGAGCGCGCCTTCCTGAACGACAAGATCGATCTGGCACAGGCCGAAGCCATTGCCGATCTGATCGACGCCAGCACCGAAGCGGCAGCGCGCAGCGCCAGCCGCTCCCTGTCGGGTGAGTTCTCGCGCGAAATCCACGGGCTGCGCGACGCGCTGATCCATCTGCGCATGCTGGTAGAGGCGACGCTGGATTTTCCGGAGGAAGAAATCGACTTCCTGCAAAAGGCCGATGCGGCCGGGCAGCTCATGCGGCTGCAGCGCAACGTCAAGCTGGTGCTGGGGCGGGCACAGCAAGGTGCGTTACTGCGCGACGGCATCAAGGTGGTGATCGCGGGCCAGCCGAACGCGGGCAAGTCTTCGCTGCTGAACGCGCTGGCCGGGGCCGAACTGGCGATCGTCACGCCCATCGCCGGCACCACCCGTGACAAGGTGGCGCAAACGATACAGATCGAGGGCGTCCCGGTGCACGTGATCGACACCGCCGGATTGCGCGAGAGCGAGGACGAGATCGAACGCATCGGCATCGAGCGCGCCTGGGGCGAGATCGGCCTGGCCGACGCGGTGCTGTTTCTGCGCGATCTGAGCCGCGCCGATGAACCTGATTACCTCGCGGCCGATGCGGCCATCGCCGCGGGCCTGGCGCAGCAGTTGTCGCCCCGGGTTGCGGTGATTGAAGTCTGGAACAAGTGCGACACCGTGGCGCGGGCATCGGCTTCAGGGCTGCCCTGCGGGCCCGATGGCACTCCGGCGGCGGCGGTGAAATTGCGGCTATCCGCCAAGACCGGCGCCGGGCTGGACGCCTTGCGCCACAAGCTGCTGGAGATCGCGGGCTGGCAGTCGGCGCCCGAGGGCGTCTTCATCGCGCGGGCGCGGCATGTGCAGGCCATGCGCCGTGTGGAGCAGCACCTGCAGGCGGCGCGCGCGCATCTGGAGCAACGCGCCCAGTCGCTGGATCTGCTGGCCGAGGAATTGCGCCTGGCTCAAAACGCGCTGAGCGAGATCACTGGCGAGTTCAGCTCGGACGATCTGCTGGGCGTGATCTTCTCAAAATTCTGCATCGGCAAGTGATCCTCGGCGCCGACAAGCGGCCTGTTTGTGGCGACGGCCGGAGGTAAGCAGTGTTAACAATTCTTGCGCACGGCGCGAATCGACGCTACCCTTGCCCTCCATGAGCTCTTCTTTTGCCACGCTGGATCAGTTTGACATTCGCGGTCTGGCGCGAGCAATGGAGCTCAACACCGGCGCGGAAGGTCTGAATTTCGGGCTGTCACCGGCGCAGTGGGACATCCTTGCCAACTACCTGCAGCCCTTCAGTGTCCGTGCCGGGCAGGTGGTGATCGAACAGGGCGACATGGACCGGACGGTTTTCTTGGTCGAGAGCGGCACGCTGAGCGTGCACTTCGAAGACGAAAAATCGCGCATCCGGTTGGCCATGGTGGCGGCCGGGTCGGTCGTCGGCGAGTGCGGGTTCTTTTCGCATACGCCGCGCAGCGCCACCGTGCAGGCCGCCGGCCCCAGCGTCCTGTGGCGCTTGAACCCGGTGCGCTTTGGCGAGTTGTCCAATCGGCAGCCGGTGATCGGACTGCAGATCGCGATGGCCCTGGCCACGGTCATGGCGAGCCGGCTGCGCGACCGCCCCCGGCGCATCGCTTCCACCTGAAGCGCTGCAGTTTGCGATCCGGGAGCGCGCTGCCGCCCGGTAAAATGGGCGGTTCAATCCCGCCTCTTTTGTCACCTCCCCGGAACCCAAATCCTATGGTCAACCATCAAGCAATGGCCAACGCAATACGCGCCTTGGCAATGGACGCAGTGCAAGCTGCCAACTCGGGTCATCCCGGCGCCCCCATGGGCATGGCCGACATGGCCGTAGCGCTGTGGGGCCAGCACCTGCAGCACAACCCCGCCAATCCGCATTGGGCGAACCGCGACCGCTTCGTGCTGTCCAACGGACACGGCTCCATGTTGCTGTACGCGCTGCTGCACCTCACGGGCTACAAGCTGCCGATGTCCGAGCTGAAGAACTTCCGCAAGCTGCACAGCAAGACCGCTGGCCACCCCGAGGTCGGTGTCACGCCGGGCGTGGAAACCACCACGGGTCCGCTGGGCCAGGGCATCAGCAACGCCGTGGGCATGGCATTGGCCGAGAAGCTGCTGGCCAAGGAGTTCAACCGCGACGGCCATGCCATCGTCGATCACCACACCTACGTCTTCATGGGCGACGGCTGCCTGATGGAAGGCATCAGCCACGAGGCCTGCTCTTTGGCCGGCGCCTGGAAGCTGAACAAGCTCATCGCCCTGTACGACGACAACGGCATTTCCATCGACGGCCAGGTCGCCCCCTGGTTTGCCGACAACACGCCGCTGCGTTTTGCCGCCTATGGCTGGAACGTCATCGGCCCGATCGACGGCCACGACGCGCAAGCCGTGTCGGATGCGATTGCCCAGGCCAAGAAATCGGCCACCGACCCGACGCTGATCGTGTGCAAGACTTCGATCGGCAAGGGCAGCCCGAACCGCGCCAACACCGCCAAGGCACACGGCGAGCCGCTGGGCGCCGAAGAAATCAAGCTCACGCGCGAGGCGCTGAACTGGCCCCATGCGCCGTTCGTGATCCCCAAGGACCTGTACGCTGTCTGGGACGCCAAGAGCGCAGGCAAGGCCGCGCAAGGGGCCTGGGACGCCACATTCACCGCCTACAAGGCCGCCCACCCGGAGTTGGCGAAAGAGTTCGTGCGCCGCATGAAGGGCGATCTGCCGAAGAAGTTTTCCCAAGTCGTGGTCGATACCGTCCTGGCTGCACACACCAAGGGCGAAACCGTGGCGTCACGCAAAGCGTCGCAGATCGCGCTCGAAGCCCTGACGGCCGCCCTGCCCGAATTGCTCGGCGGCTCGGCGGATCTGACGGGATCGAACCTGACCAACACCAGCAGCACACCGAACCTGCGCTTTGACATGAACGGCGTGGGCAATGGCGGTCGCCACATCAACTACGGTGTGCGCGAGTTCGGCATGGCCGCGATCATGAACGGCGTGGCGCTGCATGGCGGCTTCATCCCTTACGGCGGCACCTTCCTGACCTTCAGCGACTACAGCCGCAACGCCATCCGCATGGCCGCGCTGATGAAGCAGCGCGTGATCCACGTGTTCACCCACGACAGTATCGGCCTGGGCGAAGACGGCCCGACACACCAGTCGATCGAGCACGCTGCCAGTCTGCGCCTGATTCCGAACCTGGACGTCTGGCGCCCGGCGGACACGGCCGAGACCGCCGTGGCCTGGGCCGTTGCGCTGCAGAACAGCACGCGCCCGACGGCGCTGCTGCTGAGCCGCCAGAACCTGCCCTACGCACCCAAGCCGGAATCCGAGTCGGCCCCCAACGCCAACGGCCTGGACGCGATCAGCAAGGGCGCCTACGTGCTGGCAGAGCCGCGCGAAGTCGGCCTCACAAAGAAGGCCCAGGCGGTCATCATCGCCACCGGCTCCGAAGTTCAGCTTGCGCTCAAGGCGCAGGAACTGCTGGCAGCCCAGAAGATCGCCGTGCGCGTGGTGTCCATGCCCAGCAGCACCACCTTTGACCGGCAACCGGTCGCGTACAAAACGGAAGTTCTTCCCGCTGGTTTGCCCCGCATCGCCGTTGAAATGGGCGTGACGCAGGGTTGGTGGAAATACGGCTGTGCGGCAGTTCTGGGCATCGACACCTATGGTGAATCGGCACCCGCGCCAGTGCTGTTCGAGCACTTCGGCTTCACCCCGGCCAACCTGGCGCAGACGGTACAGGCCGTCTTGCGCAAGTAAGTTTCAATTTTTTTAGGAGAAAGCAAATGACGATCAAGATTGGCATCAACGGATTTGGGCGTATCGGGCGCATGGTATTTCGCGCCGCGGTGCAGAACTTCTCGGACATCGAAGTCGTTGGCATCAACGACCTGCTCGAGCCCGAGTATCTGGCGTACATGCTGCAGTACGACTCGGTCCACGGCCGCTTCAAGGGCACGATTGCTGTGGACGGCAACACCTTGATCGTCAACGGCAAGCGCATTCG
>CAILZB010000010.1 GCA_903838565.1 uncultured beta proteobacterium
GAGCGCAGCACGCCGTCCTGCGGAAACGCCACCAACTGCAAATCCAGATACGGCGCGACGCGGCGCTTCACCTCGAGCAGAGCCTCCACCGCCAGCAAGCGCGGGTCGCACACATCCACGTGGCTGCGGATCGCCAGCAGCCCCTTGGCCACGGCCCAATCGCAATAGGCCAGGGCCCGCTGCACGATGGCCTCCTGCGTCAGCTGCGGTTTGAGTTCACCCCACAGCGCGATGCCTTCAAGCAGCGTGCCCGACTGGTTCACGCGCGGCAAGCCGTAGCTCAGGGTCGCGTCCATGTGGAAATGCGCGTCGACAAAAGGCGGGCTTACCAACAGACCCTGCGCGTCAAGCGTTTCCCTTGCTGGCACGTTCAGGCCGGCTTTGACGTCAACAATCTTCCCGCCGCGCACGGCGATGGCCATGCCGCTGCGACCGTCAGGCAGGTTCGCGTTTTTCACCAGCAGATCGAGCATTCAGTACTCCAATCCAGAAATATCGAAACATGAAAGCGCGCCTTCGCACCCATGCCGTTGTTGCAAATGCTCGCCATAGCCACCGCTATGTCTGCGCTTTACGCCTAGGCCTGAGCGCGAATCCATCACTTTCATTTTGTTCCTCTACTTCTGTGTCGGAGCACTATCGTTCCCCTTTGCGATAGGGTTTCATCAGCGCCTGCGGGTAGCTGGCCTTGCGCGCCACCAGCACCAGCGCCACGATCGACAGCACATAGGGAAGCATCAAATACATCTGGTAGGGCAGCACGGCGTCGCCCGATTGTTGCAGGCGCAGTTGCAGCGCGTCAAAGAACGCGAACAGCAGCGCGCCCAGCAGCGCCTTGCCCGGACGCCAGGAAGCGAACACCACCAGAGCCACGCAGATCCAGCCGCGGCCGTTGATCATGTTGAAGAAGAAGGCGTTGAAGGCCGACAGCGTGAGGAAGGAGCCGGCCACGCCCATCAGCGCCGAGCCCGCCACGATGGCGCCGGTGCGCACCGCCGCCACCGACACGCCCTGGCCTTCTGCAGCCTGCGGATTCTCGCCCACCATGCGCACGGCCAGCCCCATGGGCGTGCGGTACAGGGTGTAGGCGATGACCGGGACGAGCGCCAGGGCCAGCAGCGTGAGCGGCGTCTGTTGCGACAGGATGGGCACACCCAGCCAGTCCATCGCGGCAAAGGGCGTGATGGTGGGCGGCGTCGTGACTTTGGGAAAGCTCACGCGGTAGCCGTAATAGCTCAGCGCCGTCGCCAGCAGCGTGATGCCCAATCCCGACACGTGCTGCGACAGCGCCAGCGCGACGGTCAGGAAGGCATGCAGCAGGCCGAACGCCGCACCGGTGAGCGCCGCGACGCCCACGCCGATCCACAGCGGCGCGCCCAGGAACACGGCGAGCCAGCCGGTGAAGGCGCCCGCCACCATGATCCCTTCTATGCCCAGGTTCAGCACCCCGGCGCGCTCGCACAGCAGCACGCCCAGCGTGCCCAGGATCAGCGGCGTGGCGATGCGCAGCACGGCGACCCAGAACGCCTGATTCGCGAGGATGTCGAACAGGTCGGTCATTTCAACTTGACTTTGTACTGCGTCAGCAGCGTCGCCACCAGCACCGAGAGCAGCGACGCGGCGACGATCACGTCGGCGATGTAGGTGGGCACGCCCACGGCGCGGCTCATGCTGTCTGCGCCCACCAGCATGCCGGCGACAAACAGGCTCGCAGCGATCACGCCCAGCGGGTGCAGCGCCGCGAGCATGGCGATCACGATGCCCGAGTAGCCGTAGCCGGGCGACATGTCCAGCGTGAGGTAGCTGGTGCGCCCTGCGACCTCGATCGCACCGGCCAGTCCTGCCAGCCCGCCCGAAAGCAGGGCCACCAGCACGACAGTGCGGGTCACGGGAACGCCCGCAAAGGCGGCGGCGCGCGCGTTGGCGCCGACGGCGCGGATGTCAAAGCCCAGCACCGTGTATTTCATCAAGGCCCACAGCGCGACCGCCAGCGTGCAGGCCCACAGCAGACCGGTGTGGACGCGGGTTTGCTCGATCAGTTTGGAGAGCTCCAGTTCGCCCATCAGCGCCACGCTTTGCGGCCAGCCCATCGCTGTCGGGTCCTTCATCGGTCCGTCCAGCATCATCGACACGAGCAGCAGCACGATGAAGTTCAGCAGCAACGTGGTAACGACTTCGTCCACGCCCAGGCGCGCCTTGAGCAGCGCCGGTCCGAGCAGCAGCAAGGCGCCGGCGATGGCTGCGGCCAGCATCATCAGCACGAACAGCAGGGCCGGCGGCAGGTCGAAGCCCGTGCCGCCGTGCAGGCCGCCGACGGCCACGGCCGCCAGCGCGCCCACGTAAAGCTGCCCCTCGGCGCCGATGTTGAACAAGCGCGCCTTGAACGCCACCGTGGCGGCCAGGCCGGTGAGCATCAGCGGTATGGCGCGCGTCAGGGTTTCGCTCAACGCGAACACGGAACCGAAGGCGCCCTGCATCAGCAAGGCGTAGGTCTGCGCCACCGGGGCGCCGGCCCACAGCACCAGCAGGGCGCTGACGAGCAGCGTGAAAAGGATCGCGCCCAGGGGCGCCAGCACCAGCGCCAGCCTGGACTGCCCGCTGCGTTTTTCCAGCCTCATGCGCCCACCTCGGAATGAGCGACGCCGGCCATGGCCAGGCCGATGGCCTCGCGGCTCCAGTCCAGCGCAGGTCGCGCCTCGCTCAAGGTCCCGGCGTGCATCACGGCGACGCGGTCGCCCAGCGTCAGCACCTCGTCCAGGTCGTCGGAAATGATCAGCACCGCGGCACCCGCATCGCGCGCGGCGATGAGCTGCTGCTGCACATAGTCCACGGCGCCGATGTCCAGGCCCCAGGTCGGCTGGTGTGCAATGATCATTCGGGGCGGGGTGGTTTGTTCGGCATGGCTCCCGGGGTGCAGCAGGGCGCGGCCCAGGATCAGCTTTTGCATGTTGCCACCCGACAGCGCGCGCGCCGGCGCCAGGGCCCCGGCGCCGCGCACGTCGAAGGCTTTGAGCACGCGCTGCGCATAGGCGCGCGCGGCCTTGCGGTGTACCCAGGAAAAGCGCGAGAAGGCGCGGCTGCGCAGGCGCTCGGACACGGCGTTCTCCCACACCGGCAGGTCGCCCACGACTCCCACCGCGTGCCGGTCTTCGGGAATGCGCGCCACGCCCAGCGCCACCAGCAGCGCCGGCTGCGCAGGCCAGTCTTTGCCCATGAATTCGATGGTGCCGGCGCTTGCCTGGCGCGTGCCGCTGAGCAGTTCCGCCAGTGCCACCTGGCCGTTGCCCGACACGCCGGCGATCGCGACAATCTCTCCGGCGCGCAGCGTGAGCGCCACCCGGTCCAGCCGATCGCGTCCCGTGCCCGCGCTCACCTGATGCAACTGACACACCACGCTGCCCACGGACTGCGCCGGATGGCGCTCGGGTGGTGCAATGGCGTGACCCACCATCCATTGCGCCAGCTGCGCCTGCGTCGTCTGCTTTGCCTCGGCCTGCGCCACCAGTTTGCCGCCGCGCAGCACCGCAATGCGATGCGAGACGCGCAGCACCTCGCCCAGCTTGTGGCTGATGAAGATGATGGACAGGCCTTTGGCGACCATCTGCGCCAGCACCTGGAACAGCGCTTCACTCTCCTGCGGCGTGAGCACGGCCGTGGGCTCATCCAGGATCAGGATGCGTGCGCCGCGGTACAGCGCCTTGAGGATTTCCACGCGCTGGCGTTCGCCCACGGACAGGCTGCCCACTTTGGCGTGTTCATCCACGCCCAGTCCAAAGCGCTGCGCCACGTCCTGCAGCTTGGCGCGCGCTGCGGCGCGCCGGGTGAAGGGCTGCCACAGCGGCTCCGAGCCCATCATCACGTTGTCCAGCACGCTCAGGTTGTCGGCCAGCGTGAAGTGCTGGTGCACCATGCCAATGCCGGCAGCCAGCGCCGCTTTCGGGTCGCCCGGCGGCAGCGCTTGGCCGAAGACTTCGATGTCGCCCGCGTCGGCCGTGTAGTGCCCGAACAGGATCGACACCAACGTGGACTTTCCGGCGCCGTTCTCACCCAGCAGCGCCAACACCTCGCCGCCTTGGAGCTGCAGCGAGATGTCGTCGTTGGCCACCAGAGCGCCGAAGCGCTTGGTGATATGCGAGAGTTTGAGGACAGTGTCGGTCACGGTGGCGGTTTGAGATGGTCAAAAAAAGACACCCCGGCTTGGGGTGTCTCTTCAGTTCTTCATGACGCTTATTTGGCGCTCGACTTGGGCTGGCTGTCGTCCACCTTGACGGTGAATTTGCCGTCGAGGATGGCCTTTTCCTTGGCGCGCATCTTGGCCACCACGTCGGCGGGAACCTTCTTCTCGAACGTGCCCAGCGGTGCCAGCTCCGAACCCTTGTGCTTCATCATGGAATACGGGCCGTAGTCCTCGGCGGCGAACTTGCCCTCCTTGGCCAGTTTGATGGCGCGGTCGATGCTGGGCTCCATCTTCCACATGGCGGACGCCACGACGGTGTCGGGGTACTGGGCCTGGGTGTTGATGACGTTGCCGATGGCCAGCTTGCCCTTCTCCTTGGCCGCGTCGCTCACGCCGAAGCGCTCGGCGTAGAGCACGTCGGCGCCCTTGTCGATCATGGCGAAGGCGGCCTCCTTGGCTTTGGGTGGATCAAACCAGCTGTTGATGAAGCTCACGCTGAACTCGACCTTGGGGTCCACTTCCTTGGCGCCGGCCATGAAGGCGTTCATCAGGCGGTTCACCTCGGGGATCGGGAAGCCGCCCACCATGCCGATCTTGTGGCTCTTGGTCACGCCGCCGGCGATCATGCCCGACAGGTAGGCCGGTTCCTGGATGTAGTTGTCGAAGACGCTGAAGTTGGGCGCCTGCGGCTTGCCCGACGAGCCCATGAGGAAATTCACCTTGGGGAAGTCCTTGGCGACCTTGCGCGCTGCTGCCTCGACTGCAAAGGCTTCGCCCACGATCAGCACGCTGCCGCCGGTGGCGTATTCGCGCATCACGCGCTCGTAGTCGGCGTTCGACACGTTCTCGCTCGCCTTGTATTCGATCTCGCCGCGCGCCTCGGCGGCTTTCAACGCGGTATGCAGGCGTCCGGCCCACTGCTGCTCGAACGGCACGGTGTAGATGCCCGCGACCTTGAGTTTGGCCTGCGCCAGGCTCAAGCCCGGCGCCAGGCAGGCCAGGGCGGCGGCCAGAACGACGACTCGACGACGATTCAAAGACTTCATTGACATAGTTGCTCCAGGTTAACGACACTCAAAACAATGGCCGCGCACCTTATGGAAACCGTGCGAGCCAACTCGGGGAAACATGCAGTTTATGTGCCAGCGCGTTCCAGCACCGCGTGCAGCAGCACGTTGCAGCCGGCGCTGATGTGCTCGGGCGTGGCACTCTCGATCTCATTGTGGCTGATGCCGTCCTTGCACGGAATGAACACCATGCCGGCGGGTGCCAACCAGGCCATGTAGACGGCGTCGTGCCCCGCGCCAGAGACTGCAGGCATGTGGGAGTAGCCCAGCTTCTGGGCGGCGCGTCCCACGGCCTCTACGCAGTCAGGATGAAAAGCCTGCGCCGGGTAGCTCGACACCAGTTCGATCTGGATGCCCAGGCCGCTCTTCTGGGCGAGCTGTGCGGCATAAGCCTTGACCTCCTCTGCCATCTGGTCCACCAGCGCGTCCGTGGCGTTGCGCAGATCGATGGAGAACTTCACGCGCCCCGGAATCACGTTGCGGCTGTTGGGGTGCACGTGGACCATACCCACGGTGCCGCGCCCATGCGGCTTGTGCCGCAGCGCAGTGGCAACCACTTCCTGCATCAGGTGCGTCGCGACCTGCATCGCGTCTTTGCGTAAGGCCATCGGCGTCGGTCCCGCGTGCGCCTCCATACCGGTCACGGTGCAGTCGAACCAGCGAATGCCCAGCACGCCCTGCACCACGCCGATGGTCTTGTCGTTGTCTTCCAGCACCGGGCCCTGCTCGATGTGCGCCTCGAAGTAGGCGCCGATAGGATGCTCGCCCGGCTCCTGCGCACCGACGTAGCCGATGCGCGTGAGTTCGTCCTGCACCGACTTGCCTTCGGTGTCCTTGGCGGCGTAGGCGTGCTCCAGCGTGAACGCCTTGGCGAACACGCCTGAACCCATCATCACCGGAACAAAGCGCGAGCCCTCCTCGTTGGTCCAGAACGCGACCTCGATCGGCGCCTCGGTCTCGATGCCGTGGTCGTTCAGCGTGCGCACCACTTCCAGCCCGGAGAGCACGCCGTAGTTGCCGTCGAACTTGCCGCCCGTGGGCTGGGTGTCGATGTGGCTGCCCATGACGATCGGCGGCAGCGCGTTGTTGCGCCCGTCGCGGCGCATGAAGCCGTTGCCTATTTTGTCGATCGTGACGGCGAGGCCCGCCTCGCGCGCCCAGGAGGTGACGAGGTCGCGCCCCTGTTTGTCGAGGTCGGTGAGCGTCAGACGACACACGCCGCCCTTGGGTGTGGCGCCGATTTTCGCCAGCTCCATCAACGATTCCCAGAGGCGAGGGCCGTTGATGCGAAGGTGGTCGATGCTTGTGTTCATTGGATTCTCCAAAGCGGCGTGAAGGTTTTGTAGGTCGGGTTAGCGCAGCGTAACCCGACATGGGGAACTCGTCGGGTTACGCCCTGCGGGCCAACCCGACCTACGCCTGGGTGTTTCAACGCAGCACCGCCGTCGGTGCATTCGCCTCGGCGCGCAGTTTCGCCGCAGCGAAGTTCGCACCAAAGGCCGGCCGTTTGATGTAGCGGCCCTTGCCGCGTTGTACGCGCAGGTCGCCCTGCACAAACACCAGTTCGCCCTGACTCACGGTGTGGCTGGGGATGCCGCGTACGCTGCGGCCTTCGAACACGTTGAAGTCACCCTTGCTGTGCTGCGTTTTCGCAGACAAGGTCTTCGTGCCCTGCGGATCCCACACC
>CAILZB010000011.1 GCA_903838565.1 uncultured beta proteobacterium
ATCGAGCTCATCGCCAGCGAAAACTACGCCTCACCCGCGGTGATGGCGGCGCAAGGGTCGCAGCTCACCAACAAGTACGCCGAAGGCTATCCGGGCAAGCGCTATTACGGCGGCTGCGAACACGTGGACGTGGCCGAGCAACTGGCCCTCGACCGCGTGAAGCAGCTTTTTGGCGCTGAAGCGGCCAATGTGCAGCCGCATTGCGGCGCTTCGGCCAATGAAGCCGTGTTCCTGGCCTTCTTGAAGCCCGGCGACACCATCATGGGCATGAGCCTGGCCGAAGGCGGGCATCTGACGCATGGCATGGCACTGAACATGAGCGGCAAGTGGTTCAACGTGGTGAGCTATGGGCTGAACGACAAGGAAGAAATTGATTACGACGCGATGGAGCGCAAGGCGCACGAGAGCCGCCCCAAGCTGATCATCGCCGGCGCCTCGGCCTATTCGCTGGCGATCGACTTTGCGCGCTTTGCCAAGGTGGCGAAGGACGTGGGCGCGATCTTCATGGTCGACATGGCGCACTACGCCGGACTCATCGCCGCCGGCGTGTATCCGAACCCGGTGCCGCACGCCGACGTCGTGACATCCACCACGCACAAAAGCCTGCGCGGACCGCGCGGCGGCATCATCCTGATGAAGACGCAGCACGAAAAAGCCATCAACAGCGCCATCTTCCCGGGCCTGCAGGGCGGACCGCTGATGCACGTGATCGCGGCCAAGGCCGTGGCCTTCAAGGAAGCGCTGGAGCCGTCGTTCAAGATCTACCAGCAACAGGTGCTGAAGAACGCCCAGATCGTCGCCGAGACGCTCACGCAACGCGGCCTGCGCATCGTCAGCGGCCGCACCGAGAGCCATGTCATGCTGGTGGACCTGCGCGCCAAGGGCATCACGGGCAAGGAAGCTGAAGCCGTTTTGGGCAGCGCCTACATGACGATCAACAAGAACGCCATCCCGAACGACCCAGAAAAGCCCATGGTCACCAGCGGCGTGCGCATCGGCACCCCGGCCATGACTACGCGCGGCTTCAAGGACGAGGAAGCGCGCATGACGGCGAACCTGATTGCCGACGTGCTCGACAACCCACGCGACGCGGCCAACATAGCCGCGGTGCGCGCCAAGGTGAGTGCGTTGACGGCACGATTCCCGGTCTACCGCTAGTCCCGCACCTCCATGAAATGCCCGTTCTGCGGCAACCTTGAAACGCAGGTGGTGGAGACCCGCATCTCCGAGGATGCCGACTTCATCCGGCGCCGCCGCCAGTGCGGCGCCTGCGACAAGCGCTTCACCACCTACGAGCGGCCCGACGTCAACTTCCCCACCATCGTCAAGAAGGACGGCCGGCGCATCGAGTTCGACCGCAGCAAGCTGCGCGGCTCGATGAACCTGGCGTTGCGCAAGCGTCCGGTCAGCACGGAACAGGTGGACAGCGCGATCGAGCGCATCGAGGAAAAGCTGCTGAATCTGGGCCTGCGCGAAGTGCAGTCGCAGCGCATCGGCGAACTCGTCATGCGCGAACTCAAGAAGCTCGACAAGGTGGCCTATGTGCGCTTTGCCAGCGTGTATCGCAACTTCGAGGACATCGACGAGTTCAAGACACTGGTGGACCAAGTGCGGGGGTAAAGCGGCTGCCAGCATGCAGTGACGCTGGCACCCCTCCTTCCCGCCCGCCTTACGGAGCCACTTCGCGCCAGCTGATGCGTTTGCCCACCGGCAAGGGTGAGGCCCAGGGAATGTCCTTGACCTTGGTCTGCCCATTGGCGCTGAGACCCAGACCCTTGAGCAGCCCTGTCACGTCCACCATCGCAACCCCCACCGCGAGCGAACTGTCGTCCAGTATCACACCGGCATTGGCGAGCCCTGTGTCAACCGGTATCTGATTGCCTGAAACCTCATCCACATAATTCAGCCAACTGTGGCCGGCCGAGCAGAAATCCGTGGTCGGCACATTCGTGACGAAGGCCAGTGTGCCCTTGCCCGCCCTGAAATCGATGTTCATGCGCTCACCCGACTCTGGCAGATCAACCATCCACCCGGTCGGATGCGCACACTCAAGCGCGCTGCTGATGCAGGCGATGGTGCGCGTTGCGTGGGCGAGATCCGGCAGGCCATTGGCAAGCGTGGGCACGGTCGTGGTAAATCCCATCTGCTTGAGGCTGGGCCGCACGTCGCCATCGGCGACGCCGCCGTTGGTATAGGTAGAGCCAATGTCCTTGAAGCTGTAGACCGACTGCTGCTGGGTCGTGGACAGGTCCGACAGCCCCAACAGCCGCCCGGTGCCCGCGTACACATAGGGGTCGCCACCGATCTCGGCCAGTTCCAGGCGCGTCGTGATCGGTTGTGCCACGGAAGTCGGATCCTTGAGCGTGGCCAGCAGCATGGCGGTGCCCGCGCCGTTCACGTCAAAGCGCCACACGTTGCCCAGCAGATCGCCACCGTAGACCCGCTGCGTGGTGTTGTCCGCCAAGACATTGTTGACCCAGTTGTTGATCTCGCGCAGACCACTGGGATTGGCGGCACTGCCCGCGCCCGTCGCAATCGGACTCAGGCCGGTCTGGACCCCGTCCTTCGCATTCAGGATATACAGGTAGCCATTGCCATCGGCATTGTTGTAGCCGCTGGTGAACATGACCACCCACTGCCCGTTGACGAGTTTGGAGATGATGGGCCGGCCAAAGCTGAACCCCAGATTCGCGTTGTTGGCCAGCGTGAACTCCCACAGCGATTTGGGTTGATCGGGAACAGTGATGTCCAGGGCGTAATAGCCCCGCCCGCCGTCATTGAAGCCGCCCACGAGAATGGTGCGCCAATCCGTAGAACCAGCGGTAGAACCAGCGCAAGGATTGCTGATGCAGATGTCCCCTACGGTGACCGTTCCGTCCACAAAGAACTGGTGATTCACGCTGTACTGCACATCGGCCAACTTGTACATATTGGGCATCACCTGACTGGGCACATAAGCCCAGGCTTCCTTGCCGGCGTCGGCCCAATTGGAGTCCGTGGGTTGGGGCGCGTAGAACGCATGCAACATGCCGTCGTTGGCTCCCACGTAGACCATCTTCTTGCGCGTCGCGGCCGACCCGGTTTTGAACAATGAGTAGCCGGCGTCAGCGTAATTCGATGTCGGCCCTTTCACGTAGGTAGGCTGCGAACCCACAATGTCGCCCAGCACGGCGTCGCGCTTGCGGTAGAGCTGGGTATTGACCCCAGCGGCAAAATTTTCATTACCTCTTTGACCCCGCAAGAAATTCACCAGGTTGACCCCAGGCGCATTCGCGATCTGGGTCGCGTTCATGCTCCCGTATTGACTCCACAGAGGCTCCACGGTGGCATCAAAATAGCTCTGATTCCCCGCCGCAACCAGATTGGCGTAATTGAAGTCGGCCAAGTCGGAACCCGCCGCAAAGGCGCTGCCACCCGCTTTGCGGAACACGATATGCCGATTGTCGGTAGCGGGCGCCACCATGAGTTGCAGCGCCTGCTGCGCGGACCAATTGTGGGTTCCGCCAATGATGCTGGCACTGCTGAAATCGTAAATCTGGGCCTGGATGTCCCCGGTCCACGCCACGGTCCTGAAGCTTGGAACGAAGACGGTATTGTCCGTGGCGACAAGGGCCGGGGTGGACGTGGTCGCACCATTGCCCGAACCCACGGTAGAGTTGATGCTGTCCAGCGCGTTCTGGATACTGGTCACCATGCCCGACGCGTCGCCGGCGCTGAAGTATTGGCCCCGGCCATTCACGGCCGCATGCCAGAAATCGTCGATCGACCGGGCGTCGCTGAAGTCCAGCGGATTCAGGGAGGCTTCTATGGCGGCAGTCGGCCACACCGGCCAATTGGTTAGACCGGTGTGGCCCACTTGACCCGTCACCACGGCACCCGCTCGGATCGCGGGAAAATCCCCTATGAGATTGGCCGGATTTCGGTAGTCGGCATTGAAGTTCAGAATCCCGGAAACACCCAGTGCCACGGTATAGGTCACCATGTGCTGATGCGTCGCCCGGTCATCCTCGTTGCCGCCGCTTGATGGCACCTGGATGTTGTTTGTCATGCCAGCGCGCAGGTCCGTGGCGTAGTAATACTCTGCCACGTCGGCCAGCGAATTCTGGCTGCCGTTGTCAAGGGCGGGATGGTAGATGCGGCATGGCCATGACCCGCACGCGCCACTGCCACTGCCATCGACAGCGGTCTGATTCAGTCCCACCGGCGCGATCACCGGAGAGGCTGCACTGGCCAGCACCGAGGGAATAGCACCCACGGGCATGGGTGTGGTCGTTGTCGGCGTGCATGCGCCCTCGTTGGCCCACGCCGTGGGCCCCACGGTCGAGGTCAACACCGGCGAGCCTATCGTCATGCCGCCACTCACAATTTGCGTGTAATTCCGGGTCGTATAGCGCGACTGCAACTGCCACGAGTCGGCGATCGGAACGCAACTCACGCTCGAAGTCACCGGCGTCGCCGAACTGGCCGCCGTTTTCGCCGCCTGGCAGCTGGCATCGGTCACCACGGTCGAAGGCGTGACGACCGTGGTGTTGCAAGTCTGGTGGTAATACTGCCCACCGGATTGATAAAAGGACGAAGTGCACGCCACGCCAGCACCCATGGGTGTGACGGTGCTCGTGCTGCAAATCTCTTGCGTCAAGTTGGTGCCCGACGTGAGACCGACTGTACAGACGCTGTTGATGGAAACCGGACCCGAGTCGTACATGACGCACTTGGTTTGCGTCTTGGTGGTGGGATCCGTTGAGATCGTTCCGGTCGCGACCGTGCCCAAACCGGGATCATAGTAGGCTCCAGGGCACGCCGTCCCTACGGTTTCCAGTGTCAGGTCGGTATGGGTGTTGGTGCAGATGGACGTATAGCCCGTGGTGGAATTGAAGACCGTTCCCGGCGCACAGAAGCCCTGTGTCACCGGCCCCAGCGGGGTGCCAACGGTCACCGCCGGGCAATCGACCACCGTCGTCACGCCCGAGCCAGCGGCAATCGGGGTGCATCCGCCCTTGGTCACGTAAGTCGTGACCACGCTTTGCGCGTTGCAGGTGGTGGTAACCCCGGTCACAGGGTTGGTCGTGCTGCCGACCGTGCAGGACCCGGGCTCAACCGCGATGCCCAGCACCGAGGAATTGCCGCAGGTATAGGTCTGCGTGCCCACCACGGTGCTGCCAACGCCATAGGTACAGGCCGCCACGCCGTGCAAGGCGACGTCCGTATAAGTGGTGCAGGTGGTGGTGTTGGTGCCGTCGAAACCGG
This sequence comes from uncultured beta proteobacterium, assembly GCA_903838565.1. GTDB lineage: Bacteria > Pseudomonadota > Gammaproteobacteria > Burkholderiales > Burkholderiaceae_C > CAIKVZ01. The sequence continues at coordinate 5,248 of CAILZB010000011.1, forward strand.
CGGTGCAACTCGCCACGGCGGTGGGTCCACTGACTGCGGCGGTACCGCAGGTGCGCGTGATTCCGCCCGCAACCGTTGTTGGCCCGGCCACGCACGTGGAGGTGTCGACGTAGTAGGAACTGTCGGAGACCAGCGTGCAGACAGTTTCCGTGAAGGGTGAAATCGTCGCGTCGGTCGTTGAAGACGATGGACACACCGACCTGGAAACATAGGTGGGGCCATTGGATGTATAGGAATAATCCGTGGCGGTCCAGCTGTTGGTGTTGCTGGCGGCAACGCTGCTGCAGGGGCCACCACAGGTGGTGTAGGCAATGGGCGTGTTTGTGATGGAAGGCGTACAGGTCGTCGTCACACCCGTTCCATTCGTGGTGCTGGCCGAGGTCGGCGGGGAGCCCGCCGTGACGGCGCAGGTCGCCGGGTCGACCAGGTACTGCTGCGCAGCGACGTTGGTGACAGTGGCGCCACCGGGTGCGGGCACAACGAGCGTCGGGCACAGGCGCTGGTAATTGTTGGTCGTGCCGGCGACAGCTGGGGCTGACACCGACGGGACATTCAGATTGGCCGTGACCTGGTTTTGCGGCGTGCAGCTCGCGACGTTGTCGCCGCTGGCCGGCCCCGCGCTCAGCGTCGGCGTCAGGGTGGCCCCACAAGTCACCACTTGTGTGGTGGTGGAGCCGTTGGTGCAAATCGTGGGGTCGACATAGGAGATCGTGGTGATGAGCTTGCAGGTCTGACGGCGCAGCGGGGTGTAGCGCAGGTCGTCGTTGTCGCCGATGCAGGAGTCGTTCGGGTTCAGCGCCTGCAGGCCGGAATACACCACCGTGGAGCAGGTGATCGTCTTGTAATGGTTGTCGTGGTCGCCGGTCTGGTTGCTGCAGTTGTCCGGATCCACCGGCGCGTTCACGGCCCAGCTGGATGAATGCCGGCAGCCCGAGGTACCGGCCGTCGCGGCAGAGCAGGCCGAAACGTAGTGCCAGCTGGAACCGTCACTGCCAACCTGCTGCCACTGCACGACGCTCACGGTTCTGGTCCAGGTCTCCTTGGTCGCAGTCTTCACGGTCATCATGAGGTACTTGTACTGAATTTGCTGCTGCACATCGTTGCGCAAGACCTGGGTGTCCACCTTCTTCAGATTCAACAGCGACTGCGTGGAGACAGTGTCGCGCTGCGTGCTTTTGGTCACGGTCTCAACGGCGTGCGTGACGCTTTCCTTGAGCTGCTGCTGATCGACGGTCTGCGTGGTCGTCACCTTCGTGGTCTGGGTGTTCTCGTACGTCAGGGTATCGGTCTGGCGCTTTTGCCACTTTTCCTGGTTGAAATACTGCTCCACGGAGCGGGTGTAGTTGGTCACCGTCTGGGCGTCGTTGCCACTGCTGCAGGTCAGCGCCTGGTAGTCGTAGCTTTGCTGCTGGTCGACGTAATTTCCCGAGGTTCCGCCGTCGTACATGGGGCGAGGAGCGCATTGCTGGTTCGCCGCCGGGCCGTTGCCATTGCCGTCGCACACACCCAAGGGCGCACTCAGCGGACTGTCCTGCTGACCCACCTTGGTGACGCCGTCCATCTTCACTGCGCCTGCAGTCTCGAAGGTCTTGTTCCAGTAGCCATCGGTGGTCATGATGGTGTAGTTTCTCTGGCAGCTGTATTGCACCGGGTCTTCCGGCATGCCCTTGTTGATGCCGACTGAACGCAGGGCCGAGGTGCCGACGACGCCGGAGCCGTAGTCGGAGTAGTGCCGGCCGACGCGGGCCAGTCCTTCACGTGCGGGACTGGCGCCGCCCGGTGTCTGGGTGTAGAGCTTGTTGTACACATTTTGCCGCTGCGCCGGGCTGAAGTCGTCGATGGGCTGGTACTTGGCCGGATCGACGGCGCTGCCGGTAGCCGGTGGCACGTTCGGGTCGGTTGGGTCTCCTGGCTCCAGTGGCGACACGGTGATGAAGCCCACGCGGTAGTTGTTGCCGATGTCCTTGAAGGCGCGTCCGATGCCGCTCTTGACCAGCGCGATGCGCGTGCGGTAGTAGGTGTACCAGATGGCGAAGTTGGCCTGCTGTCCCGCTGGGACAAGAACCTTGGTCCAAGTTCCGCCTGCCGGACTGTTCACCGTGCCCAAGGGGTCGGTGCAGGGGGATATGGTGTATTTTTTTGACCCCGCCACGCTGTGCGTGTAGTAGTAGGCGGCCTGTGGCGTGTCGGAGCGCGCCGCCGTAGTGGTGGACTCTCCCAGACCCAGACGGGTCTGAAAATCGAAGGCCTGAAACGCCACGCTCAAATCCACCGTGGTCGTGCTCGCCGGGCTCAGGATTGAAGGGTTGTAGTAGTTGTACGGCGCGGCCGTGAAACTGGGTGTGGGTGCATTGACCAGCGGTAGCGCGGCGTCCGTCGTATCCACCATCTTGGGCAGGACGTAGGTCTGGTTCGGGTTGTAGTACATCGGATTGCACTGGTAGCTGCGGTAACCGATGGGTTGCGCGTCCAGATTCGCCTGCTCCAGATCGTCCGGCATGTGGGAGGCCCGCATCGAGTCGGACGCATCCATCAACACCATGATGTTGGGTTTGACCGCGGACGATTGCGCGCTGGCAATGGGTTCCGAGGCCAAGTCCGTCGGCGCTGCGGCAACCCCGTGCGACCACGCCAGCATGAGGGCGGCGCCCAGCAGCGCCAGGACTCGATTCGCTCGTGGCAACTCATTCGACAAGGGCTGTATTTTCATGTCCGTCTCCTGGAGATCTATTTCACGAGGACCTGGGTGTAGCTCACGGTGTTTCTGGGGCCGTCAATGCGGGTGGTGATGCGGAAATAGGGAGCAGGCGGCGGCGGCGCGATGCCCGAGAAGCTGGCTCCGCCGCCCGACGTGCCGAGCGTGGCACCGTCCATCACCGAGACGCAATCGTTGCCTGCAAGCGCCCCCACATTGCGGCACAGGCGGTGCACGACGTAGCGCACGCGGTTGCCGTTGCCGTCATTGGCCGTGGCTTGCACCACCGACGGGTCGGTGTCCCAGGCAAAAGTGTCGGGGTCGAAGGCGGGGTTCCAGGACGCAAAGTAGCCCTGTGCGGGAAGATCGACCGCCAGCGCTGTCTGCGTCGGTGCAGAAGCCGGAGGCGCAGGACGCAGGTAGCCCAGCACCGCCACCGCGGCCCGGTCTCCGGCCGATGTGGCGTTTTGTTTGAAGGCCAGGTTGCCGGCGACGCCCTGCCCGGTTCCAACCGAACGCAGCACCGCCACCCCGGCCAGCATCATCACGATCATCACCACCAGGGCCACGTACAAAACGATTCCGCTCTGGTGCGTGCCTAGCCGAGCCGTGTGCCGGCGTGCAAGGGCGAATTTCTTCACGGGCTGGTCCCCCAGATCAGGTTGCGCATGGCCACCACGCTTTCATAGACGCGATAGCGGTAGTTCTGCCAGTTGGGAATGGCGGACATGTCGAAGCTGCCGCCCACCCAGGTTGGAGCCACCGCCGTGACGGGCGACTTCTCAAGCTGCGAACTGCGCGCCAGCAGCGCAAATCGGATGGCCAGCACTTGCGACCAGTTGACCGGCGCAGTCGTGGTCCAGCTGTTGACGACTCCAGCCGGCGGTGTGGTGGTACTGGTGTCCACACCATACTGGGCCTTCAAATTCACGATGCCCTCGGCCACAGGCGAGGCCACGCCGGAGGAAAAAAGGTTGGACAGGCCTAGAGAAGTGTTGACGACGCGCCACTGATTCAACGTGGGCTGTGGGCCCAGGTTGTACAGCCTGCCGGTGCCGTTCAGCGTTGCCGGTGTTCCTGCGCTGTTGCGCGTGGCCACGACGGCTGCGCCAGAATAAAAATTGGTGTAGCCTGCCCCCTGCACGTGATTCACCGTCAAACCGTCGGTGTTGGCGTCGCTGGTGATCTCGACCATTTCACACACCGTGGGCGGCAGGAGGGGATCGGTCAAGACCGCCAGATCGCCGGGGTGGATACCTCCGCGCGACACCGTGATCTTGCTGCTCAGCGAGCCCGACTGGTAGGTACGACCCGCCGTCATGTAGGCGGAGTTTCCATACAGGACGTCGATCTGATCGGGCACGGGGCCGGCACCCGGCGTGATGACGACCGGCACCAGGGGAAAGGAAAACGTGGCGGGCGTGAGCGCCGGGTTGATCGCATTCACGTTGCACGGCACGCCCGCGGCGGACATCTGCGTCAGCGTGCCAAAGCCCATGCCAGCGACCTTCAGATCACGTTCGAGCTGGAACATGCCGATGCCGCCGGAGATCTGTGCTTCATTGCCTGAAGACGTAGTCCGATTGCTCGCCATCGATGTCGAAAATACTTCGAATATGACCAGAGTCGTCACCAAGGCGATGGCCAAACCCACCATGATTTCGATCAGGGACATTCCCAGCGAACGCCGACGGGAGCTGATGACGGGAGAGTGGTGCATGACGGATTCAGCTGATGTAGCTGGTGAACACGTGCCGGCGCGCGACCAGGTCGGTGGATGCTTTCCAGCAAAGCGTGACACGAACCTGGTTCAGCGCAGGGTCGATCAAGATCTGCTGCATTCTGTCGGTGGCCCCCGGCAAGCCCGTCCCGGCGCCCGTCACTGCAGCCACCCAGTTGCTGACCAAGGCATTGCCCGATGGCGTCCCAGCGGTGCCGATATCACAAGCGTCGGCGACATCGGCGCGATGGGCAAAAGTGGCCAGCGTGGTGCCCAGGTTGACGGGGTTCGAGCGGTCGACGCTGACCCAGATCTCGTTCGCGATCCGCCCCGCCAGGCGGTTCGCCTCGGAGCGGTATTGGGCGTCGGACTGGCCACCGACAGCCACGGCATTCACCCCCACCAGACCCAAAACGCCAAGGGAGAAAATCAGGATCGCCATCAGGGATTCAATCAGCATGGCGCCTTGCTGAAGATGTTGGCTGTGCCGTACCGGGTTCATGTTGACTCCTCAATTGCAGGCGCGGGAATCGCCGACCGCGGTGATCGCCGGGTCGCATAGCTGCGTCTGACCCGAGGCCGAGACGCGCACATCCAGGCAGCGCACGGGACCGCTGGCGCTTGCGCAGGCGCCCCCGGTCGTGCTGGTGAAAGAAAATGTCGCGGCGCCTGCGGTGCTTGCACCCAGCCCGTCAAAAGCGAGCTGGGATACGTTGCCGGTCACGACAACGGAGCCACTCGCTCCTCCTTCATTCGCCGACTTGCCCTGCAGGAACCTTGATCCTGCCGGTGCGCCAGGGGCGCGCACCATCCAGTTGGGGCCTGTGAGCGCCACGTTCACCGTGTCTTCATTCATCACTGTGGGTGCGTCTGTTGTCAGAATCAGCTCGACAACGCTGTTGCGCCGGATGGCTTCGGTGCGAGCGAACTGTGCGGCGGCGTGAAATGACGACGCGCTGGCCCGAATCTTTGAATTGACCATGGCAGTGGAAAAGGCCGGCAACCCCAGGGCCAGCAGTATCCCCAGAATGGCCAATCCCACCAGCACCTCGATCAAGGTGAAGCCCGCAGCAGCGCTCGTCTTCAGCACGATCCGTCCGCCTTGAGAATCCAGCAACTGGTCGACGTGATGCCCCACGGCGTGGCAGTGGTGGCGCGCACGTTGTTCTCGTTGATGGTGTAGCTGAAGCCCGCCATGCTTGCGTAGCCCGTGGCGGAGACGGTGTATGTGGACGCCGTGAGATTGGCCGCAGGACAGGCGAATGTGAAGTACTTCGCGCTGTCACCCGTGGGCAAGGGCGCAATCGAACCCGCCGTGCAGGCCGCCGCCACCGGCGTCGGCAAATTCGCACCGTCGTAGGTGCGGTTATCCTGGAAATACTGCTCCATCCTGACCTTCATCCCCGACAGCCCCGCCACCGCTTCAGTGATGCGACCGCGCTGCACGTAGGCCGTGTACGAAGGCAAGGCGATGGCCGCGAGGATTCCGATGATCGCCACTGCGATCATCAACTCGATCAACGTGAACCCCCTGTGGCTGCGCATGACACCCCCCCAATTATTGTTCCTTTTGATAACTCAGAAGAACGATAGGAGAGTTGTGAAACGTGCGACAGCGCCATCCGATCAGCGGTTATGGCTGGCAGATAAGTGGTACTTATGACAAGTCACTGTGATCGGACTCTGCGTCTATCGTGGTCCGAAAAGGCCTTGGCGATGCGCCAGCGCAGCCTACCGGTTCTGCCCCGACACCGCGCCACCGCGGTTGATCGGGGTGTAGCCCACTTCGATCAGGAGCTGGCTTTTCACCGGGATGCCAAGGAAGTAGCCGGGCGAGAATTTGGCCTTGGCAAAGGCCTGCAGGGCCGAGTGTTCGAACAGCCCGGGCGGCGTGGCCCGCACCACTGCAACTTCGTCAACGTCGCCCGAACTGCCGATGAGCAGGCGCAGCACCACCGAGCCTTCCTGCAGGCCAGCCGACTCCGGATACACGGGGTCGATCGACTGCAGCGGACGCGGCGGTGGGTCGAGTTCGCCCGAAGCGCGGTAGCTGGGTGCGGGTGCCAGACCCTGGGCCGCCGCCTTGTCAGGCGTCGATTGCGGGGCAGTTGCGGGGGCCAACGATGAAATGCCACGGGTAACTGTGCTGGTCACTGCGGGCGGGTTCGGCGCCGCAGCTGCGGCCAACACCACCGGCAACTCGGCTGCACGCGGTGTCCCAGCGTCCAGCGACATCACTTGCGTCACCAGCCGCGCCTGCAATGCGCTCAAGTTCGTCGACACCGAGCTGCTTGCATGGGGCCGGACAAAACCCAGCAGCAACGCCGCATGCACGGCCAGCGACCAAGCGCCGGCCCAGAGCAGCGAATGCCGGGTCACAAGGCTACTGCGCGATCTCGCGCCAGCTGATGCGCTTGCCCACGGGAGGCGGCACGCCACACGCCACATCGTGAGTGCCTATGGTGCCATCGGCTCGCATCACGATCTGCGTCACACCACATTGCGACGTGGACGAAGCCAGCGTCGAACCCGGCGCGAACTGCACCAGGGTCGCGCCGCTTGCCAGCGCATCGGAGCCGTAAGTCGTGACCAGCCCATCGCTCGTGACCGGTCTCCCGCTGACGAAGTCGAGTTCATTGAACAGGTTGTAGCCCGTGGAGCAGGGTGTGGCGCTGGGGATATTCGTCTGGAACGCCAGGGTTCCCAAGGCCAGCCCCATGTCGAACGTGACGCGCTCGCTGCCCAGCGTCGAGTCCGACAGGCCCTGCGTCAGGTCCAGGTACCAGCCCGCGTCGGAGTTGCAATGGTCAGTCGCCGCCACGCAAGTCAGCGCGCTACGGGACAGATTCTTGTCCAACAGCGTGCCGCTGCTCGTGAGCGTGATCTTTTTCAGCGTGGCGCGCAGGTCCTTTGCAGCAATTTCGGCGGTGGGTGACGTGGTGGTTGCAGGCGTGGTCAGTGGGTCCTTGATGCTGTAGACGGTCTGTTGCTGCGGGTTGCCAATGTCGCTGATTCCCAGCAAGCGGCCGGTGCCCACCATCAGGAAGGTTTTGCCGTCCACTTCGGCCAGGTTGACGCGCGTGGTGATGGGCTGCGCCGTGCCGTCGGGAGCGGTCAACGTCGTCACCAACACGGCGCGGTCATCGCCGCTGTTGATGTCGAAACGCCACAGGTTGCCCAGCAGGTCGCCGCCGTACACGCGCAACGCCATGTTGTTCTGCACCGGATTGCTGACGTAGGTTGTCAACTCGCGCAGTCCGCTGGGGCCGACCGAGCCCGAGGCAGTGCCGGTGTCGCCCACGCCGGTGCCGATGCGCCGAATGATTTCCCCCGTGGCCGCGTTCAGTACATACAGGTAGCCCTGGCCATCGCCCGCCCCGGTGTTGTTGTTGTAGCCGGACGTCACCAGCACCACCCATTGGTTGGCCAGCTTGGTGATGATGGGGCGACCAAAAGTGAGACCCAGGTTGCAGTCCGAGGTATTGCGCACCGCCGCCGCATTGTTCACAGCACAGCCGCTGCTTGACGCCTTGAATTCCCACAAGGCCTTGGGCGTGGTCGGATCGGTGATGTCCAGCGCGTAGTAGCCCTTGCCGCCACCGCCCAGTCCGCCCACCAGAATCGTCTTCCATCCCGTCCCGGCCCCGTTGCTGGTATCCACGTCGCCTGCAATCGGCGAGCCGTCCACAAAGTACTGATGGTGGGAGCCGTAGGCCACATCGGACAGGGCGTACAAATTGGGCAGCACGGCCGTCGGAATCACGGCCCAGGCTTCCTTGCCCGCGTTCGCCGCCGTGGTGTCCGCTGGTGCGTAGAACGCATGCAACATGCCGTCGTTGGCGCCCACGTAGGCCATGGGTGGGCGCGCCGCGTGATCGGATCTGAACGTGCTGTAGCCCTCGTCGGCATAGAGCTGCGAGGGTGGCGGGACGTAGGTCAATTGCGAGTTGACGATATCTCCCAGGGCACTGTCCCGCACCCGGTAAAGGTGGTTCACATCCGCCGCAATGTAGTTCTCGTAGCCCTTTTGCCCACGCAGGTAGTTCACCAGATTGGCGCCTGCGGCGGCAGTGCGCTGATCCGCTGTGGCACTGCCGCTGGCTGCGAACTGGCTCAGCGTGTCTGAAACCGCAGCGCCAAAGAACGCCTGCTCGGTGGAATCCAGTTCGGTACCAGCTGCACCCGTCGGAGCACCCGGGCTGGTGTTATCGCAAACCCTCGTATTCCACGTGAATCTCACGAGCTTGTCGGTCGCGCCGGGGCGAATCAGACGAATGTCGCGCTTGTCGCACTGGAAAGACACCAGGGAATTCAGTTGGGTCTGTGCATACCAGCCCGAGGTGGCGGATACGCCGGTGGCGCTGAAGGTCTTGGCCTGCACGTCACCGGTCCATTTACCCGTGACAAAACCGGTCACAAAGATGGCGTTGTTTCCTGCCACCGGTGTCTGTGTGGCGGTGGTGGCTCCGGCACCGGATCCTGTGCCCTTGTCGATGCTGGAGAGCGATCCCGAAATCCCGTCGATCAAGCTGCCCGGGTCCCTGGCACTGAAGAAACGGCCGCGACCGTTGACCGCTGTATGCCAGAAATCGTCAATCGATCGGGCATCATTGAACTGCGACTCATTGGTCGTCGATGCCGTGGGCCAAATCGGCCAGTTTTTCTGACCTGTGGCGCCGATGTAGCTGTCGCTGGCCAGACCGGTGCGGATGGCAGGAAAGTCACCCATGACGTTCGCCGAATTCTGGTAATCCGCGTTGAACGCCAAGGTGCCCGACACGCCCAGACCCACGACAAAGGTGGTCATGTGCTGGGATTTCAAACGGTCATCCTCAATGCCCGTGCCGCCGCCGACGAAAACGTTGTCAACCATTTCCGGACGCAGGTCGGTGACGTAGTAGTACTGCGCCACGTCGGCCAGCGAATTCGAGCTTCCGCCCTGGGCCGAGCCGCTGCTGACCGCGCAGGGCCAAGCCGTGCAGGGGGACGTCGGGGCCGACCCCAGCGAGGTCAGTTTGGTGGGGACACCGGCTGGAATCGCGGGCGGGCGCACGGCCGGCGGAATGTCGGGACTTTTCGGTGCCCCGCCAGCGGAAAACGCCGGGGTGGCAAACAGGGCGGGTTGCTGGGCCGCGGTGTAACACACGCCGTCCAGATCCGTCAGCGTGCCGGGGGTTGTCACGACGGTCTCATTTCCCTCTTTGGTGCTTCCGCTGACTGTCTGCGTCGCAACCTTGGTGGTGGCAACGTACTGAACTTTCTTCCCATCAACTGCCGTGCAGGTGGTGTTGATGTACTGCTGCGCCAGATCCGTTGCCGCGGTCGTCCCCACTCCGCCCACGATATAGGCCGTGCACGCCGCTGCGGCGACCTGCGTGGGCCCGGTGGTGATGGCAGCAGGACAGGTGGTGGCGACGTAGCCATTGGCCGAATTCGCGCCGGATTCCGTGCACGACGCCACCGGCACGGCCGTGGTGGTGAAGGTGTCGCAGGTGGTGGTGACATAGCCGTTGGTGAACGAAGGCTTGACGGCCGCGTCGGCAGCGCACTGTGTCGGATCTTGCGCTGTGGGACCGGTGGTCACGGTATTGCACACGGTTGCGGTCCAGTTTGGATCGGTGGCCGCCACGTCCAGACCAGCGCAGTTTGTGGCATTCTGCGGAACCGCTGCTGACTGGCTGACATCACAGACCGTCGTCGTCGTCAGACCGGCGCTGGTGGCGCTCACGCAGCTTTTCGGATCATTCGGATTGACGGCTGTCGGACCCACGTCCTTGGCGGTACAGGTGGTCTTGATCCAGTCCGGCGCAGTTGCATCGGCCTGGGTACAGTTGAAGGTGGTCCCTGTGATGGAAGTCGCCAGCGTTGAATCGGGCTCATCCGTCTTGCAATTGATGGTCGTCCAGCCGTTTCGATCGTTGGCTCTCTGGTGATTGCAGGACTCGGGCCTCACCGGCACCCAGGTCGTGACCGGGTCGGTGCACTCCACCTTCAGGAAGGGCGACGAGGTGCCTGGGTCGGGGATGCAGGTCCCGGTTTCCACCCCGGTGGGCCCGGTGACGACCGGCGGGTTTTCACAGACCGTCGCCACCCACAGCGTCGACTTGGCTGACACGTTCGAGCAGGGCTGGGCCACGTAACCCAGGGTGCCCCCCAAGTCGACGCAGGTGGTGACGAGATAGGGATCCACCGTGGCCGAGCCCGTGACACCCAGCGTGCACTTTTCCACCGCCGTCGGGCCAGTCGTGGTGGGTGCGTTGCACACCGTCGTCAGCCACAGCGGCGCCGAGGGCGTGGGTTCGAGGCACGGCGTCGTGGTCGGGATGGTGTAGGAGTAGGCCGTGCAGTCCGTCACGCCGGTGATCGGCACGCAGTTATCGGACGCGGCCGCAGCACCGGTGGACGTGCTGCACTCAATGTCGATGTAGTCGGGCGCAGTGCCCGTACTTGGCGTGCAGGAAGCGACGGCCGTGTACGCTGAAATATTGAAGGTGCAGCTGGTCGTCACCGAGCCCACCGTGCCGTTGACGCAACTGGCGGTTGCCGGGATCGGCGTGGGCCCGATCGGGGTGGTGGTGCAGGTGGTGACAACGTAGTTCGCGTCCGTGCCGGCCTTGCAATTGGCGGGGGCGACGGTGTCGGAGGTGGTCGCGGTGTCACAGCTGGTCACCAGGTAGGGTGGATCATTGACATTGCCCGACTCCGTGCAACTGGACACGCCTGTGGGTCCGGTGGTGACGTTGTTGCATGTCGTCACCAGGTAGGGTGGATCATTGACGTTGCCCGAGCTGGTGCAGGAGGAATTGGCAGGGGTTGGGCCACTGGTAGTGACGGGACAGGTGGTGGTCACGGCGCCCACGGTGCCTGCAGTGCATTCCCCCGCCTTTACCGGGTCCGGTCCAACGGTGGTGGTGGTGCACGTGGTCACGACGTAGTTCGAATCGGTACCGTTAGTGCAATTGTCAGGGCCAGGAGCCACCGTGTCGCTGGTCGTCTTTGTGTCGCAGGTCGTCAACAGATAAGGTGAAATCGAAGCGTCGCCCGAAGGGGTGCAGGAAGACACGCCGGTCGGCCCGGTGGTCACGGTGTTGCAGGTGGTCGTGATGAAGCTGGCATCGGTGTTTCCCAGGCAACTGGCCACCGGTGTCGGACCGGTCGTGACCGGCGTGCACGTGGTGGTGATCCAGGAATTCCCCGCAGTCGGTGCGATATACGCGCAGGAAGCCACCGGTGTCGGCCCGGTGTTGACCGTGCTGCAGGACGTAGTCGTGGCGTCGTTTTGTGTTGTCCAGTTCGCGGTGCCGGGGTGCGGATCGTATTGGTTGCCGAATCGCCCACCAGGACCATAGTTCTTGCCTGGAGCAAGGTAAGCGTTGTAGACAAAGGAAGCACCGTGAAGCGCCGCGTAGGCGTCCCAAGCGGGAGGGATACATATTTCCACCGCTGTAGGACCAGTGTCGACGGATACACAAGAGACGTTCAGATAGGCCGTCGCGGTCGCGCAACTGATCACGCCGACGGGACCGGTGTGGATGTTGACACAGGTCGTTTCGACGTAGGCGTTGTCGGCGGTCGCAGCTACCACCCAGGTGCTGGCGCCGGTCGGAGGAGCGTTACAGGGTGCTGTCCCCGGCACGATCGGATCGGGTCCGCTTGTCTGGAGCGTGCAGGTGATTTCGGTCGTCGGGGTGCAGTTCGCCACGGGTGTGGAATTTTGACTGTCGGTGGCCCACCACTGACGGGTACTTTGTGTCGACTGGTCGGTGGTCTGCTGCAACTGGTGGGTGCTGCGCTTGGCCTGCGAGGTGTATTGATTCGGCTGCGTTGTGCTCAGTTGCAGCTGCGAGGTGCTCTGCCTGCGCTGCGACGTCGCCTTGGTCGTCGTCTGCGTCGTCTTCTTTGCCTGAGACGTGCTCACTTGCATTTGCGCCGTGCTTCTTCTGCGCTGCGAGGTCTTCTTGAGCGTGGAGCTGGTCGTCATGAGACGCTGGTAGGTGCGCTGAGTCGGCGTGGTGACCGTGGACGTGACGTACGAGATGGTCTTGGTCGCCTGGCTGGTGCTCACGCTGTAGGCGACGGTATGCGCTTTGCCCTGGGTCGTCGTCCTCAGCGTCTGCAGCGTTTGCTGCAGGTCCTGCGAGGTCCTCTTCCTCATCTGGTGCGTCGTTTTGGTCGTGGTCTTGGTGAACGTCGTGATCTGCGAAGTACTCTTCTTTTTCAGCACCGTCGATGCCAGTTTTTGCTCTGTCGATTTCGTGACCTGACCCGTAACGCAGGACGCCGCAGAATAGGTATTCCACTTGTCGGTGGTGACGATCGTCCCGCTCGTTTGACCATCCCAAATGGGGCGCGGTGCAACGTCGTAGATCACGCCGTTCACGCTGACCGTCTGACTCTCGACGCCATCCTGCTCCCCCACCTTGGTCGTTCCATCGATCTTGACCGGGCCCAGGGTTTCAGCGTACTGGCTCCAGTAGCCCCCGGTGGTCATGATGGTGAAGTTCTGCCGGCAACTGTGGTCGTCGGTGCTGGCCTGCACCTTCATGCCGTTGTTGATGAGATCGTCCTTGTTGGCGTAGTGGCGGCCCACGCGGGCCAGGCCCTCGCGCATGGGCGAGGAACCGCCGGGAACCTGGGCATAGAGCTTGGCGTACCAGTCGGCCCTTTGCGCCGGGGTGAAGTCCGCCAGCGCCAGATACGCTGCCGGGTCCACCGCGGCCCCGACCTCGGGCTTGGCATCGGGACTGGCCTTGGTCAGCGGGTTGCCGTTGATGAGGCCAACGCGAAAATGGTCGCTCAGGGGACTGAACGCCAGGCCGATCCCGCTCTTGGTCAGTGCCACGCGCGTGCGGTAGTAGGTGTACCAGATGGCGAAGTTCTGCGTCTCGTCCACTGTCACGCCGGGCGTGCCGACCGGGCCCACCAGCACCCGCTTCCAGGAGCCGCCGGTGGTCGCGGTTGTGCTATAGGTGTTGGACAGTGACGGGTCATGCGGCGCAGCCCCCGTGGGGTGGCCGTAGGCGTCGGTGCATGGGGCAGCAGCGTAATCCAGCGCGGCCGGTGTGACGTTGGCGGTCGTGGTGTAAACGTAGTAGTAGGCCCGTTGCGGCAGGTCGTTGGCGTCGGTCGAATTGCGGGCGCGGGTGCTCTTGTCGAACGCCTGGAATTGGGAATTGAGGTCCACCGTCGCGAGACCAGCGGGTGAGGACAGGTTGCTTGGCGAGTAGTAGTTATAGGGCGCGGCGCTGAACGACGGCGTGGGCAAATTGGCGCCATTCGCATCCACCGGAAGCTTGTACGGAGTGGTGGGACTGTAGTAGATGGAGTTGCACTGATTGGCCCGGTAGCCAATGGGCTGGGGCGCGAGCGGTGGCGTGGCCGTGCCTTCGAGCGCATTCGGAGCGTGGGTGAAGAGAATGGACTTGGAGGTGTCCATGAGCAGCATGATGTTGGGCTTGGCCAGCGAGATGCGCGTGCTGTTGATGGGCGTATTGGAGATGTCGGTTGTGATTGGCGCGACCGCTGCCGCTGCCGCTGCCAGAGGCAAGCCCAACATCAGCACCGCAGCTGCCCGCCACGCAAGGGCTGCAAGGGTGGATTGATGGTCGCCCGGGGCGACGAAGCATTGACTGGTTTTCATGTTGTTCTCCGTTTGCTTCAATACACGACGACCTGGATATAGCTCAGGGTGTTGCGGGGGCCATCGACGCGCGATGTGACCCTGAAAAGTGGCGGCGAAATGGCGCCGGCCTTGAGGCTCGTGCCACCCGTGCCACCCGTCACACCCGTGACGATGTGGCCGTGCACCGCGCACTCCTGCGTCAGACTCTGGGTGGCAGGGCCTGTTTGCTTGCACAGGCGGTGGATCACGTAGCGCACCTTGTTGCCCGCACCGTCGTCGTTGGTGGCTGTGCGTACTGCGGCGTTGCTCCAATCAAATGTGAGAGGATCGAAAGCGGGATCCCAGGTGGCAAAGTAGCCGTGCGCCGCGTCGTCGTTTTCCAGGGGGATCGACGACGAGGTTTTCAACCAGGCAACGGCAGCTTCTGCACCGCGGTCGCCGGCCATGGAAGCGTTTTGCTTGAACGCCAGGTTGCCCGCCACCCCGGCACCCGTGCCTACCGAACGCAGCATGGCCACGCCCGCGAGCATCATGGCGATCATCACGATCAGCGCCACGTACAGCACCATGCCTTGCTGGTGGCGCGCCCGGATTCCCGAGGCCCGCACCCGAGCTGCGCCCTGGGGACGGATCATGGCGCTGCCCCCCAGATCATGTTGCGCAAGGGCACGGTGGATTCGTACACGCGGTAGCGGTAGTGGCGCCAGTCGTTGGCGTCGCCCGGCGTGCTGTCGGTGGTACCGTCGACATTGAACATGGCGAAGCTGTGGGCGCCGTTGGCCCAGGTCGGCGCCACCGTGGTCACCGCTGTCTTTTCATACTGCTGGCTGCGCGCCAGCACGGCAAAGCGCAGCGCCAGCACCTTGGTCCAGTCCGCGGGCGCGACGCTGGTCCAACTGCTGACGGTTCCCGCTGGTGGTGTGGTGACGCTGGTGTCGACTCCGTATTCGGCCTGCAAATTGACGATGCCGTCGGTCACCCGCACCAGCGTATCCGAGCGCAGGGTGTTGCTCCACACCAGCATATTCGCGCTGGCAGCACCCGCTGGCGTGACCTGCCAGACGTTGCGGCTGGGCGTGGGGCCCAGGTTGTAGGCAAGGCCGGCGGTGGCCACCGTGGTGTCGGCCGCGTTCATGCTCGCGGTCCTGGCACCACCGTAAAAACTGGTGTAGTTGGCGCTGGGCACGTGGTCTACCGTCACGCCGTCGATGTTGGTGTTGCCCGTGATCTCCACCAGCGCGCAAACGCCCGTAGCGGCGCTGGTGCCATTGTTGGTCACCAGCACGATGTCCCCCAGATGAAACGCATCGCGGCGGACCAGCATCTTGCTGGTGGCGGTGGAGCCGTTGAAGGCCCGACTCGTCACGAAGTAGGCCGAGTCGCCGTACATGACGACGATTTGATCGGGCGCCCCCGGGGTCGTGGCGTTGTGGATGATCTGCACCGGTGTCAACACGACATTGGGGATGGCGGGCGTCGCCAGCGTGCTGTTGTACGCGGCCACGGCACACCCGGTCACTCCGCCCTCGACACCTGCGGCGGGAACCATGCCAAAGCCCAGACCTGCCAGCCGGATGTCGCGCTCAACCTGGTACAGGGCGAGCGTGCCGGCCACTTGCGCGTCGCTGCCCGAGGTGGTGGTGCGCACCCTCTCGCCTGACGCGGCAAACACCTGAAAAATGATCAAGGCGGCGATCAGCGCGATCGCCAACCCCACCAGGATTTCGATCAGCGACACGCCGCGGCTGTGGCGGGCGCGTGAAGAAGAGCACCGTTTCTTCATCCTGAGCTCAATTGATCAGCGACTTCATGACATGCCTGCGCGCCACGGCATCACCCGGCGCCTTCCAGCAGACCGTGACCGTCACTTCGTTCATCCCGGCTACGGTATTAACCACCTTGATCTGCTGCATCGCCGCCGTCGCTCCAGGCAGGCCCGTGCCAGACGCCATCACTGCGGCGACCCAGTTCGTGATCAGGGGGGCGGTCGACGGATTGCCGGCAAAGGCGCAAGCGGCGCCACCGGGTTGGTGCTGAAACGCGCCCAGCGCGAGGGCCGTCGCGGCTTCGCTGCTGCGGTCCACGTTGACCCAGATCTGATTGATGATCTCGGTGGCAAACTTGTTGGCGTTGGTGCGGTACTGCGCGTCCGACTGCGACGCCACGGCCAGCGCGTTCACGCCCACCATGCCCAGGATCCCCAAGGAGAAGATGAGGATCGCCATCAGCGCCTCGATCATCATCATGCCGCGCTGGCCAAAAGTGCTTGGAACGGGTTTCATGGTCATGGCACTCAGCTGCAGGTGCGGGCATCGCCCGCGGTCGGGAGCGACACCGCGTCATAAGCGCGGTTGTCCTGAAAGTACGGCTCCATCTTGGCCCTCATCGCGGCCAGCCCCGCCACCGCCTCGGTGACGCGACCGCGCTGCACGTCGGCCGTGTACGAAGGCAAAGCGATGGCCGCGAGGATTCCGATAATCGCCACCGTCATCATCAATTCGATCCGCGTGAACCCGCTGGGGCTGCCCATGACACTTTCCTTTTTAACTGTTACTTTTGGTAACTCGTCGGAACGATAGGAGAGTTATGGAAGGCGCGGCAACGGCAGCCGATCAACGGCAATGATTGACAGACAAGTGGTAACTATGACCAGTCATTTTGATCAACTATTGCATCTGCAGAGTCGACCAGGACCCTTGGGGTGCGACGGCTTGCCCGGCTTCGGGCAGGGGTCGCGGACTGACAGCGCCGGTTAGCGGTTCTGCCCCGACACCGCGCCGCCACGGTTGATCGGGGTGTAGCCCACTTCGATGAAGATCTGGCTTTTCACCGGAATGCCCAGGAAGTAGCCGGGCGAGAATTTGGCCTTGGCAAAGGCCTGCAGGGCCGACTGCTCGAACAGCCCGGGCGGCGTGGCTCGCACCACAGCGACTTCGTCCACCTCGCCCGAACTGCTGATGAGCAGACGCAGCACCACCGAGCCTTCCTGCATGCCGGCCGACTCCGGGTACACGGGGTCGATCGACTGCAGCGGACGCGGAGGTGGATCGAGTTCGCCCGAGGCGCGGTAGCTGGGTGCGGGAGCCAAGCCCTGGGGCGTCGCCTTGTCCGGCGTGGATTGCGCTGCTGTTGCGGGGGCCGCCGATGGGCTGCCCCGGTTATCGGCGGTGACCGTTAGCGGTGGTTTCGGCGGCACGGCGGCGGCCGCCAAAGCCGCCGATGTCGGGGCTGGCGACTCCGTTGCCGCTGCGGCCTGCGTCGCCGTGGCCGGCATCACCAGCCGCGCCTGCAAGGCACTCAAGCTCGCCGACATCGAACTGCTGCTGGCATGGGGCCGAACAAACCCCAGCAGCAGCGCCGCATGCACGGCCAGCGACAGCGCGGCGGCCCAGAGCAGCGAGTGTCGGGTCACGGGCCTACTGCACGATCTCGCGCCAGCTGATGCGTTTGCCCACGGGAGCAGGTATCGCCACTGCCACATCGTACATACCCGGCGGTTCGGGGAGGGGCTTTGTAGTCGTCACTATCCATTTGAGTGAACCGTCCGGCATCATCGCCAGTGTAGCCCCGGAGCCCAAGGTTGCGGTACCGAATTTGGTCACCGCCGATCCGCCGACTGGCAATCCGGTGACGAAATCCAGTTGATTGAACAGGTTATAGCCTGAGGCGCACTGTGAAGCGCTGGGGATATTCGATTGAAAAACTAAGGTACCCGAGGCCAACGCCATGTCGATCGTGACCCGTTCACTGCCCAATGTGGCGTCAGTCAAGCCCTGCGTCAGATCCATGTACCAGCCGGCCGTGGAAGCGCACTGCCCTGACGAACCGCTGCACGGCAGCGCGGTGCGCACCAGGTCGCCACTCACAAGCGAGCCGGTGGTGGTGAGCGTGATCGGCTTCAGACCGGCGCGAAGCGTCGCCGGGTCGAGTTCGGCTGTCGGCGGCGATGTCACCGTGGGGGCCGCCATCGGGTCCATGATGCTGTACACCGTCTGCTGCTGCGTATTGCTGATATCGCTGGCACCAAGGAGGCGTCCCGTACCCACCATCAGGAAGGTGTTGCCGTTCACTTCGGCGAGGTTGATGCGGGTGGTGACGGACTGCGCCGTGTTATCGGCGGCCCTCAACGAAGTGACCAGCACAGCAGGCGCGCTGGAAGCGGCATTGATGTCGAAGCGCCACAGGTTGCCCAGCAGATCGCCACCGTACACCCACAGCGCGGTGTTGTTCAGCTTCGGGTTGCTCACGTAGGTGGTCAGCTCGCGCAAGCCACTGGGGCCGGTGGTGTCGCCGACCCCGGTGCCGATGCGCCGGATGATTTGGCCCGTGTATGCGTTCAGCACGTAGAGATAGCCCTGACCGTTGCCCCCATCCGTGGTGTTGTTGTAGCCCGAAGTCACCAGCACGACCCAAGTGACGCCATCGGCCAGCTTGGTGATGACAGGTCGACCGAAAGTGAGCCCCAGGTTGCAATCGCTTGAATTCCCGATCGCGGCCAGGTCGGTCGCGAGGCAGACCAAGCTCGACGCCTTGAATTCCCACAAGGCCTTGGGTGTGGTCGGATCGGTCACGTCCAACGCGTAGTAACCCTTGCCGCCATCGTTCAGGCCGCCCACCAGAATGGTCTTCCAATCGGTCCCGTTGTAGATATCCCCCGAGGTCGGCGAACCATCCACGTAGAACTGGTGCGCCGAGCCATAGGCCATGTCGGCGAGCGCGTACAAATTGGGCAGCACCGAAGTAGGAATCACGGCCCAGGCTTCAACGCCGGTCGTCGCATTGAACGCGTGCAACATGCCGTCGTTGCCACCCACATAGGCCATCGCCGTACGTGATGCGTTGTTGCTGACAAAATTGCTGTAGCCCGCATCGCCGTACAGTTGGGATGGAGGCCCAACGTAGGCCAACTGTGAATCGACGATGTCGCCCAGCGCGCTGTCGCGCGCTCGGTAGATCTGGTTCGCCACGATCACGGCGTCGCCCTGATAGCCTTTTTGTCCGCGCAGGAAGTTCACGAGGTTCGCTGGCACGTTAGGCGACGGCGCTAAGCCTTCGGCAGCATTGATTTGAGCCGCGGTAAGCGTGCTGCCAGTGCCGAACTGCGACAGACGGTTCACCTGCGTTGCGCCAAAGTAGGCCAGCTCAGTGGCGTTCAGGCCGGTCGTGGCTGTGCCGAACGGATTGCCGCTTGCGTCACAGGGTTGCGTATTCCAGGTGAACGGCACCAGTGTGGAGGTTGAACCGGTCGTGCGAATCAATCGAATGTCGCGCCCGTCGCAATACAGCGACACCCGCGAATTCAGGTTCGCCTGCGCCGACCAGGTGGCGGTGCCGGACACACCCGCGGCGCTCACGGTAGTGGCCAGCACATCGCCAGTCCATTTGCCGGTCACGAAGCTGGTCCCGAAGATGGCGTTGTTGCCCGGCACCGGCATCTGGGTCGCCATGGTCGCCCCCGCAGACGTTCCCGACGAACTTGAAATGCCCTCCAGAGCGCCCTTGATGCCGGAGATCAGACTGGCAGGGTCCCGAGCGCTGAAGAAGCGGCCGCGTCCGTCCACCGCCGTGTGCCAGAAGTCGTCGATCGAACGGGGGTCGTTGAACTGCGACTCATAGGTCGTAGCCGAGGTCGGCCAGACCGGCCAACTGGTGGCTCCCGAGCCTTGCCCCGCGACCGCGACTCCGGTACGCAAGGCACTGAAGTCGCCGGTTCCGCTGGTGTAGTCAGTGGTGAAGTCCAGCGTTCCCGACACGCCCAGACCCACGACAAAGGTCGTCATGTGCTGGGATTTCAAACGATCGTCTTCGTTAGGGTAGCCGCTGCTTTGCCCCACAAACACGTTGTCAGGCAATTCCGGGCGCAGGTCGGTCGCGTAGTAGTACTGGGCCACGTCGGCGAGGGAATTCGTGCTTCCGCCCTCGATCGATCCGATGCCCACCACGCAGGGCCAGCCCGCGCACAGCGAAGGCGGCGCCGGTGCGACCGAAGTCAGCGCCGTGGGTACGGTCGACGGAATCAACGGCGGGCGCACGATCGGAGGAACACCGCCGGGCGTGGGCGCGCCTCCTGCGCTGAACGCAGGGGCCGTGGCAAACAACACCGGCTGCTGTGCCTGGGAGTAGCAGACACCATCGAGGTCGGTGAGCGTGCCAGGGGTGGTGACGACAGAGGGCGCACCCACACTGAAACCGCCACTGACCACTTGCGTCGTGACCTCGGTCGTGGTCTGGTACTGGACCTTGGCCCCTGGAACCGCGTCACAGGTGGTGTTGACGAAGTTCAAGTCCATCCCGGGCGTGCAGGCGCTAGCCGCAACGGGCCCCGTGGGCGGTGTCGTGACCTGGTCGCAAGTGGTGACGACAAAATTGGCGTCGGTCCCTGGCGTGCACGTAGCCACCGGCGTCGGCCCGCTGGCCACCGGATTGCAGGTGGTGGCGATCCAGGAGGGGGCACTGGCGCTTACCGCCGTGCAGGACGGCACCCAAGTGGTCACCGAGGCCGGCGTCACGCAGGTGGTCGCCGTGTAGGCATTGGTTCCATCCGCTGCCGCCTGGTTGCAGGAACCCACTGCGGTTGGGCCGGTGACCGTGGTGCTGCAGGTGGTACCAATGAAGGCATTCGACCCATTGGGTGATGCCGCCGTGCACGACGCGGCCGGCGTGGGCCCGGTGGGCACGGTATTGCAGGTGGTCGCAGTCCAGGGCGGCGTCGTGCCGGCACTGGCGGCCACCGGTGTGCAGGAGGCCACCGGTGTGGGGCCAGTGCTGACAGTGCTGCAACTGGTGTCGACGTAGGAATTGCTCCCATTCGCCGCCGCTGGCGTACAAGAGGAAACCCCGGTCGGCCCGCTGATGGCGGTGCCGCAGGTGGTGGCAGTCCAGGGTGGCGTGGTACTGGCATCGGCAGGCACTGCGTTACAGGAGGCCACGCCTGTGGGGCCGGTGCTCACGGTGTTGCAGGTGGTGGCAGTCCAGGAATTCCCCGAACCCGCTGATGTGGGCGTGCATGCGGCACTGGGGGTGGGCCCGGTGGTCGCGGTGTTGCAGCTGGTGACCACAAAGGAGGCATCGGTTCCCGGCGTGCAAGAAGACACGCCGGTGGGTCCGGTGGTCGTGGTGGTGCAGCTGGTCGCCGTGTAGGCGTTCGTCCCGTCCGCCGAGGCCGGCGTGCACGAGGCCACGGGAAGGGGACCCGTCAGCACCGTGCTGCAGATCTGCGTGGCGGAGGCGACGCAGCTGGCGACGCCCGCGGCTGCAGTCCAGCTGCAGGTGGTGGCAGTCCAGGGAGGAGTCGTGCCCGCACTCGCCGTCAAGGGAGTGCAGCCCAGCGGCGCGGGCGTGGGCCCGGAGGTGGCCGTGGTGCAGGCGGTCGCGATCCAGCTGTTGCCCGAGGATGCGACTGCGTTCGTGCAGGAGCCCGTGGGTGTGGGTCCGTTCACATCGGTGTTGCAGCTGGTCGTGGTCCAGGAATTCAGCGCAGTCGCGGCGATCGGCGTGCAGGCCGTGACACCGGTGGGGCCGGTGTCGACGGTGTTGCAGGTGATGTCCACGTACGAGTTAATCGCAGCCGCAGTCTGTGGTGTGCATGAAGCAACTCCGCCCGGTCCCGAGGTGACGGTGTTGCAGCTGGTACTGGTGTAGGCATTGGTCCCATCGGCCGGCGCGGCCGTGCAGGAAGCGACGCCCGTGGGGCCGGTGTTCACGACCGGGCAGGTGGTCGCGGTCCAGGAATTCCCTGAGCTCGCCGGGGTCACCGCGCACGCCGTCACCGGTGTGGGCCCGGTGGTGACGGTTCCGGGGCAGGTGATAGCAGTCCAGGAGTTCCCGGCACTGGCGGGAGTGTTCACGCACGAAGCCACGCCGGTAGGCCCTGTGGTGACGGTGTTGCAGGTGGTGGTGACGTAGTTGTTCGATGCGCTCGCCAATGCGGGCGTGCACGAGCCTACCGGCGTGGGCCCGGTGGCCACGGTGTTGCACAGCTGGGTTGGTGATGGAACGCAGACCGCTGCACCCGTTGCTGCGGTCCAGCCGCACAGCGTTGCCGTCCAGTTGTTACCGCTGCTCGCAGCCACGGGCGTGCACGAAGTCACACCCACTGCAGCCGTGGCGACCACTGGGCAGGTGGTGGCGACCCAGCTATTGCCCGTACCCGCCGCCACTGGCGTGCACGATCCCGTGGGCGTGGGCCCGGTGGTAACAGTGTTGCAGGTAGTGGCGGTATAGGAGTTGCCCGAGGCCGCCGACACCGGGGTGCAGGCGGTCACGCCCGTGGGCCCGGTGGTCACGGTGTTGCAGCTGGTGGTGGTCCAGGAATTCAAGGCCGTGGCCGTGATCGGCGAACAGGAAGACACGCCTGTGGGCCCGGTGGCTGTGACCGGGCAGGTGGTGGTGGTGTAGGCATTGGTCGAGTCCGCGCTCGCCGCGGTGCAGGAAGCGACCCAGCCCGACGTGGTGACCGGTGTCGGACAGGTGGTGGACGTATAGAAATTCACCGTGGACTTGGACGCCGTCGAGCAGGAAGCGACAGGCACGTTTGTGGTGGTGACGGTGTTGCAGGTGGTGGCGGTATAGAGATTCCCGGAACTTGCCGTCGCCCCGGTGCAGGACGAAACGCCCGTGGGTCCCCCGGTGACGGTGTTGCAGGTGACAGCGATATAGGAGTTGCCTGAACTCGCCGCAGCCGGCGTGCACGAAGCCACGCCCGTGGGCCCGTTGGTGAGGGTGTTGCACGTCACCGTTGCTGACGAAGTGCAGGTCCCCACCCCAACCGGGGTGGTCCAGCCGCAGGTGGTCGCGGTCCAGGCGGGAGTCGTCGTTGCAGTGGCCAATACAGCTGTGCAGCCCGAGGGCGCGGCCGTCGGACCCGTCGCGACGACCGGGCAGGTGGTGACGGTATAGGCGTTGCCGGAATTGGCCGAAGCCGGTGTGCAAGCGCCTATGGGCGTGGGCCCGGTGGTGACGGTGTTGCAGGTGGTGACCACGAAGGTGCCGCTGGTCCCCGGCGTGCATGACGCCACAGGGGTCGGCCCCAGGGGAACGGTGTTGCAGGTGGTGGTGGTGTAGGAATTGGTCGAATCCGCCGTCGCTGCCGTGCAGGACGCCACGCCCGTGGGCCCGGTGGTCACGGTCGGGCAGGTGGTCGCGGTGTAGGAATTCCCCGAGTTGGCTGCGGATGCCGTGCAGGAGGCCACGCCCGTGGGGCCGGTGCTCACAACCGGGCAGGTGGTCGTGGTGTACAGGTTGCCCGAACTGGCCGATGCCGCAGAGCAGGTCGGCACCGGTGTGGGACCGGTGGTGACGGTGTTGCAGGTGGTGGCGGTATAGGAGTTCCCCGACCCCGCTGGCACCGGCGAGCAGGATGCCACGCCCGTGGGTCCGGTGTTGGCGGTGGCGCAGCTGGTGACAACGAACGATGCGCTGGTCCCCGGCGTGCAGGAGGCCACGCCGGTGGGGCCGCTGGTGACGGTGTTGCAGGTGGTGCTGGTGTAGGCGTTGCTTGAACTGGCCGAGGCCGCGACGCACGAAGCCACGCCCGTGGGGCCGGTGGTCAGGGTCGGGCAGGTCGTGGTGGTGTAGCCATTCGCTGAAGTGGCCGAGGCCGCCGCGCATGAAGCCACCGGCGTGGGACCAGTGGTGACGGTGTTGCAGCTGGTCGTCACATAGGAGGCGTTGGTACCTGGGGTGCAGCTGGCCACGCCCACGGCAGGCGTGGTGTTGAAGCTGCAGGTGATCTGGACATAACCGTTGCCGGAAGTCGCCGTCTGCGGGCTGCAGGCCGACACCGCCACGCTGACGGGTGTCGGGTTGCTGCACGATGTCGAGGTGAAATTGTTGGCGCTGGTCGCGGCCTGCACCACACAGGTTCCCGGAACCACCTGGGTTGGACCCGTCACCTGGTTGTAGCAGGTGATCTGCGTGCTGGGCGTGCAGGTGGCAACCGGGGTCGAATTCTGACTGTCGGTGGCCCACCACTGGCTGGTGCTCATGGTGGAGGTCGTCGTGGTCTGGATCGGCTGGCTGGTGCTGGCCGTGAGCTGTGAGGTCTGCTGGTTCAGCTGCGAGGTGCTGGCAGTGAGCTGCGAGGTGCTCTGCCGCAGTTGCGAGGTGCTCTGGGTGAGCTGCGAGGTGCTCTGGTTGAGCTGTGAGGTGCTCCTGGCCAGCTGCGAGGTGCTCTGGGTCAGCTGCGTGCTGCTACTGGTGACCTGCGACGTGCTCTTGTTGAGCTGCGAAGTCGATGACGTGGGCGTGCTGGAGGTGAGCTGCGAGGTGCTTTGCGTCAGCTGCGATGTGCTCGCGGTGATCTGCGAGGTGCTCTGCAGTTTTTGCGAGGTGTTCTGCTTGGTATGCGTCGTGCTCTTGGTGAGCTGCGACGTGCTCGCCGTGACCGCCGTGGTCACGATGTTGAGTTGCTCGGTCCATTGGATCGGCGTGTTGGCGACCAACTGCGACGTGCTCATGGTCAGCTGTGAGGTGTTCGCCACGATCTGCGAGGTGCTGCGGTTGAGCTGTGAGGTGCTCTGCGTCAGTTGCGAGCTGCTCTGCGTCTGCTGCGACGTGCTGGACGTGACGGCCGTGGTCGTGATATTGAGCTGCGAGGTTGACAGCGTGGGGATGCTGGAGGTCACCTGCGAGGTGCTCTGCTTCAGCTGCGAGGTGCTCTTGTTGAGCTGCGACGTGCTCAGGTTGATCTGCGCGGTGCTCTGGGTGGTCTGCGCCGTGCTCTGCGTCAGCTGCGACGTGCTCTTGGTCGTGGCCGTGGTCGAGACATTCACCTGCGACGTGCTTTGCAGGGTGGCCGGATAGACCGTCTGCTGCATGCCCGACGTGCTGCGCCGGTTTTGCACCGTCGAGCGCATCACCGAACCCGTCACGCAACTGGCCGCCGAATAGGTGTTCCAGTTGTCGGTGCTCACCGAGGTGCCGGTGGTGCCACCGTCCCAGATGGGACGCGGCGATATCAGGTAGCTGCTGCCGTTCACGGTGACGGTGGCGCCCAGGTCGCCGTCCTGCTGGCCCACAGCCGTGCTGCCGTCGATCTTCACCGGACCCTGGGTTTCCGCAGCGCGGCTCCAGTAACCGCCGGTGGTCATCAGCGTGAAGTTCTGCCGGCAGCTCTGGTCGTCGGCCGCGGGTTGAAGCGTCATGCCGTTGTTGATCGAATCGTTCTTGTTGGCGTAATGGCGTCCCACGCGCGCCAGACCTTCACGCATGGGAGAACTGCCACCGGGCACCTGCGCGTACAGCATGGTGTACCAGTTGGCCCGCTGCGTCGCATCAAACTTTGCCAGGGCCGTGTACATGGAGGGATCCACCGCGGCGCCGGTAAACGTGCTGCCCAAGGCGTTCACGTCGCCCCCGGGTTTGGTCAGCGGGTTGCCGTTGATGAAACCGACCCGGTAATCTTCCGGCAAATTACCGGTCGTCGTGCCCAGCGTGCTGAAGGCCAGACCGATGCCGCTCTTGGTGAGCGAGACGCGGGTGCGGTAGAAGGTGTACCAGATGGCAAAATTCAGCCGCTCGTCCCCATACACCGCAGAGGTTCCGGCCACGGTCGCCGGGTCCCCGACCAGCACCCGCGTCCATTGCCCCGCCAGGGCTCCCGACGTGATGGATCGAGGATAAACAAGCCCAGAGGCTCCCGCCGGCGTCGGCGACTGCGGCACCGCCGTCGTCGAAGGCGTGCCGTAGGCGTCGGAGCAAGGTGCTGAGGCGTAAGAAAGGGTAGGCGTTGCACCTGAGGTCGTGGTGTAGACGTAGTAGTAGGCGCGCTGCTCCTCGTCGTTGGCGTCGGTCGAATTGCGCGCCCGGCTGTTGCGGTCAAAGGCCTGGAACTGGGAATTGAGGTTCACCGTTGCACGGCCGCTGGGCGACGAGACGTTGGCGCTGCTGGGCGTGAAATAGTTGTATGGCGCAGCAGCGAACAAGGCCGCCAGTTGCGCCGTCGACATCAGCGGGGTCCCGGTTGAATCCACCGGAACCTTGTCCGTGTACTTCGTCGCCGGGTTGTAGTAGATCGAGTTGCACTGGTTGGCCCGGTAGCCGATGGATTGGGGCGCGGGCGGCAGTGGCGTGGCCGCGCCTTCGAGCAGATTGGGCGCGTGGGTGAAAAGGATGGACTTGGAGGTGTCCATCAGCAGCATGATGTTGGGCGAGGCCAGCGTCACGCTCGTGCTGTTGATGGGCATGTTGGAGATATCGGTGCTGGCGGCCGGAAGCGCAAAAAGCAAACCCAACGTGAACCAGGTCGTGATCCGCGCGATTTCGGCCTTGAGCGCGCCTGCGGCGAAACGGCGGGGGGGGCTTTGATTGAATTTCATGATTGATACTCCTGCTGCGTCAATACACCAAGATCTGCACATAGCTCAAGGTGTTGCGGGGGCCGTCCACGCGCGAGGTGACCCTGAAAAGCGTGGGCGATCCGGCACCGGCGCTGAAGGGACCGCCTCCAACGTTGGCCACAATGCTGCCGCTTCCGCCGCCGGAGGAGTACACCGCGCACTCCTGACCGCCGCCGTCCTGCGCACTGGCGTTTGCCACCTTGCAAAGCCGATGGATCACATAGCGCACCTTGTTTCCCGCGCCGTCGTCGTTGGTGGCAACCTGGACAGCAGCGCTACTCCAATCAAACGGTGTTGGGACCGACTGCGTGCCGGTTGGGTTAAACGTGGTATCCCAGGAAGAAAAGTAGCCGTGGGCGGGGTCGTCGTTTTGCAGCGTGACTGCCGCCGTCGCGGCCGGCAAAGACTGCAGCCAGCTGATCGCGGCCTCCGCCGCACGGTCCCCTGCGAGCGTGGCATTCTGCTTGAACGCCAGGTTGCCCGCCACACCCACACCGGTGCCAACGGAGCGCAGCATCGCCACACCGGCGAGCATCATCGCGATCATCACGATCAACGCCACATACAGCACCACACCCTGCTGATGATGCAGACGGCGCCGCGACTTTTGAAGGAAAGCCTTGTGCTTCATCATTTGCCCCAGATCATGTTGCGCAGCGGCACGGCGGACTCGTACACGCGGTAGCGGTAGTGGCGCCAGTCGTTGGCGTTGCCCGGCGTGCTGTCCGGCGTGCCGTCGACGTTGAACATGGTGAAACTGTGGCCTGCCGGGTCATTGGCCCAGAACGGCGCGACCGTGGTCACCGCCGCCTTTTCATACTGCTGGCTGCGCGCCAACACTGCAAAGCGCACGGCCAGCAACAGCGTGCCGTTCGTCGGCGCCGTGCTGGTCCATTCCGCCGGACTGATGATGCCGTCCCCACCAACCGCACCGCCAGCACCTGACGCTCCATCGTCCACGCCGTATTCGGCCTGCAGGTTCACGACACCCTCCGTCACCTGGGATTGAGCGTCCGAATGCAGCGTATCGCTCCACACCAGCAGGTTGGCGCCGGCCGCGCCAGCAGACGTGACCTGCCACTGATTGCGCTGGGGCCTCGGCCCCAGGTTGTAGACGAATCCGCTCGATCCCACGAACGTGTTCACGCCGGGCACTGCGTTCATGGTGGCCGTCGTGGCACCAGCGTAATCGCTGGTATAGGAGCCCTGAGCGTGAATCACCGTATTTAAATCGCCCGAACTGGCGGGTGGATAGTCGGTGATCTCGACTAGAGCGCATTGGTATGTCGTCGCCGGGGGATTCTGCCCCGCCACCAGCATGATGTCGCCACGCTGAAACGCACTGCGGCTGAGCAGCATTTTGGTGGTGGTCGTGGGATTGCTGAACTTGCGCCCTAGCGCGAATAGGGCGGAGTCGCCGTACGTGACAGCGATCTTTACTGGCGCACCGGGAGTCGTGGCGTCCGGGATGATCTGCACCGGCATCAGCGGGAAGCTGAAGTTGGGCGTGGCCAGCGCGCTGTTGTACGCCTGCACCGTGCACCCGGCGGCCGGAGTCAGCCCAAAGCCCATCCCCGCCATCTTGATGTCGCGATCAAGCTGGTAAAGCGCCAGGCTACCGGCCATTTGCGCGTCGCTACCGGACGTGGTGGTGCGCGTGCGCTCGCCCGACGCGCTGAACACCTGAAAAACGATCAGCATCGCAATCAGCGCGATCGCCAGTCCCACCAGTGTCTCGATCAGCGACATGCCGCGGTTGCGCATCGCCCGGGATGATCCATGGAGTTGCTTCATGGCGCGCTCAGTTGATCACCGATTTCATGACGTGCTTGCGCGCGACCGCATCGCCAGGCGCCTTCCAGCAGACGGTGACCGTGACTTCATTGAGCTGAGATGCGGTATTTGCCACGACGATTTGCTGCATCGCCGCCGTAGCGCCCGGCAAACCGGTGCCCGCGGCCATGACGGACGCCACCCAGGGAGCGACCACCGCATCGGTGGCCGGATCGCCGGAAAAGCTGCAGTTGGCATCGGTCGTCGCCTGGTGTTGAAATGCGTTCAGCGAAGCGGCTGCGATCATTGGTGCACTGGTTGGATCACCTGGAATGGAGGGGACGCGCGGCACGCTGACCCATATTTGGTTGATGATCTGGGTGGCAAACTTGTTCGCGTCGGTGCGGTACTGCGCGTCCGACTGCGACGCCACGGCCAGCGCATTCACGCCCACCATGCCCAGGATGCCCAGCGAAAAGATGAGGATCGCCATCAACGCCTCGATCAGCATCATGCCGCGCTGCTGCGGCGGGGTGGACAGATTGGACAGGGTCAGGGTCGGCTTCATGGGTCTTTCTTCTAACTGCAGGTTCGGGAGTCGCCTGCGGTGGTTACGGCCGGATCGCAGACCCGAACCTGCCCGCCCACCGTCACCTGTACCCGCAGACAGCGCATGGGGCCGCCGACGGTGGCAGGGGGCACAGGAGCCACGCAAGCGCCACCACTCGGATTGGAAAAGTCAAACGACACCGTCGCCGCCTGGTCGGTAGAACCCAACCCGGTGAAATTCAGGTTGGAAACGCCCCCCGCGACCACGACCTGCGTTGCGCCTTCGGCGGCAGACTTGGCCTGGAGCAACTGATGTTGAAGGGTTTTAGCAGGGTTAGTGCAGGTAACGAGATCAGGGGCTGCGAGGAGCACTCGCACCATCCAGTTGGGTCCCGCCGCGCTCGCGGTTGCATCGGTTACGTTGCAAACCACGGGCGGGTCGCTGGTCAGGATCAGGCCCACACCACCATTGCGCCGAATAGCCTCGGCGCGCGCAAACTGCAGGTCGGCGCTGAAGTTCGAGGCTGCGGCGTGAATCTTCGAATTGGCCAAGTAGGCGCTGAGCGACGGAAGACCCAGCCCCAGCAGCAGCGCCACAATCGCCAGGCCCACCATCAGCTCGATCAGCGAGAACCCGGCAGAAGTGTTGGTTTTCAGCACGATCCGTCCGCCTTGAGAACCCAGCAACTCGCCGACGTCGCGCCCCAAGCTGTGGCAGTGGTCGCACGCACATTGCTCTCGTTGACCGTATAGGTGAATCCCGCCATGGAGCCGCCCGCCGTGCCCGTTGCCTGAACGACAAATGTGGACGCTGTCAGATTGGCAGCAGGACAGGAAAAGGTGAAGTATTTCGCGTCGCCAGCCGAGGGCAAAGGAGCCACAGTGCCGGCCGCGCACGCCCCCACATAGGTGCGGTTATCCTGGAAGTACTGCTCCATCTTGACCTTCATCCCCGCCAGCCCCGCCACCGCTTCGGTGATCTTGCCGCGCTGCACATAGGCCGTGTAGGAAGGCAAGGCGATGGCCGCGAGGATTCCGATGATCGCTACCGTGATCATCAACTCGATCAGCGTGAATCCCTTGTTGCTGCGCATGACATTTCCCTTTTTTGATTTAAGTCAGCATATCGGACGAAACCTCGCCCCCTGATGGATAACGGATAACCGGCGCGGCGCGCCGGATAAGTGGCAAGATCGAGCGCTCAAAGTCCAACCACCTGCAAGCAGTTGTATGAATCCTGATGAATGTGTAATGAAATGTAGCGAGCTTGCACGCGAGATGCGGCTCATTTGCCCGCCCAATCCGGCAGTAGGCTGCGTGCTGACATCGATCGACGGCGAACTGCTGGGACAAGGTGCAACGCAGGCCACCGGCGGGCCCCACGCCGAAGTCATGGCCCTGCGCGACGCCGCCGCCCGCGGACATTCCGTGGTAGGCGCCACGGCCTACGTGTCGCTGGAACCCTGCGCGCACCAGGGTCGCACCGGGCCCTGCTGCGACGCCTTGATTGCAGCCGGAATTAAGAAGGTGGTCGCCGCCCTGCCCGACCCCAATCCGCTGGTCGCGGGCCAGGGGTTCGAGCGACTGCGCGCCGCCGGCGTCGAAGTCAGCGTCGGTCCCGGTGCCGAAGAGGCCTTCGAGTTGAACATCGGTTTCTTCAGCCGCATGGCGCGAAAGACGCCCTGGGTGCGCATGAAACTGGCCGCCTCGCTGGACGGCAAGACCGCGCTGGACAATGGCCTGAGCCAATGGATCACCGGCGAGGCCGCGCGCGCCGATGGCCACGCATGGAGGGCGCGCGCCTGCGCCCTGCTCACCGGCGTGGGAACGGTGCTGCAGGACAACCCGAGGCTGGACGTGCGCGGTGTGGACACGCCGCGTCAGCCCATGCTGGTGGTGGTCGACAGCCGGCTGGAGACGCCGCCCGACGCGCTGCTGTTTGCAGCCCAGCGCCAGGTGATTTTCTACGCGGCGCAGCCGAACCTCGAGCGGCAACAGGCCCTGGAGGCGCGAGGCGCGATCGTGATCTACAAGGGCAATGCGCAGGGCAAGGTGGATCTGGATGCGATGCTGCGCGACCTGGCCACGCGCGAGATCAATGAACTGCATGTAGAAGCCGGCCACAAGCTCAACGGCTCGCTGCTGCGCGACGGGCTGGTGGACGAGCTGCTGGTGTACCTGGCGCCCAAGCTGCTGGGCCAGGGCCGCGACATGGCCAGCTTCGGGCCGCTGAGCGAACTGGCGCAGGCAACGGCGCTGGAATTCAAGTCCAGCGCGATGCTCGGGCCGGACCTGCGGCTGCTGGCCCGCGTGCAGGGGCGCGACCGCTTTTTGGCGGATGCCGATTCCCTGCGAAAATAGCCGGATGTTTACTGGAATCATTTCCGGTGTCGGGCGCATCGTCGCCGTGCACACCTTGGGCAGCTCTTCGCAACACGGCAAGCGGCTGGAGATCAAGACGCCCGCCGCCTACCTGGACGATGTCGCCCTGGGCGACAGCATCGCGATCAACGGCGCCTGCATGACGGTCACGGCGCTGGACCTGACGCAGCCGCTGTTCCAGATCGAGATCTCGGCCGAGTCGCTGGACAAGACCGCGGGCCTGAATGCCGCGGGACCGGTCAATCTGGAAAAGGCGCTGCGCGCCAGCGACCGGCTCGGCGGCCACATCGTCTCCGGCCACGTGGACGGCATCGGCTCGGTCAGCCACTTTGCGCCCGTGGGCGAGAGCTGGGAGCTGCGCCTGCTGTGCCCGAGCACGCTGGCAAAATACCTGGCCTACAAAGGCTCCATCACCGTCAACGGCGTGAGCCTGACCGTCAACACGGTGCGCGATGGCGCAGACGGCTGCGAAATCAGCATCAACCTGATCCCGCACACCGTGCAGAACACCGCGCTGCAGGCGCTCAAACCCGGCGCGCACGTGAATCTTGAAATCGATACCGTGGCCCGATACGTGGAACGCATGCTGAGCCACACGAACCCAACTTCCAACCGCCTTTGAGAGACCCTGACATGACAACCCCCTCCCCTCTGGGCATTTCGCCCGTCGAAGACATCGTGGCCGAGATGCGCGCCGGCCGCATGGTGATTCTGGTGGACGAAGAAGACCGCGAGAACGAAGGCGACCTGGTGCTCGCCGCCGAGCACGTCAGCGCTGATGCCATCAACTTCATGGCGCGCTTTGGCCGCGGCCTGATCTGCCTGACGCTCACGCGCGAGATCTGCGAGCGCCTGCAACTGCCGCCGATGGTGGCGCGCAATGGCGACAAGAAAGGCACGGCCTTCACGGTGTCGATCGAGGCCGCAGAAGGCGTGAGCACCGGCATCTCGGCGGCCGACCGCTCGCGCACGGTGCAGGCCGCGGTCGCCGCGAATGCGCGGCCCGACGATCTGGTGCAACCGGGCCACATCTTTCCGCTGCAGGCCGTGGACGGCGGCGTGCTGATGCGCGCCGGACACACCGAAGCGGGCTGCGATCTGGCGGCGATGGCGGGCTGCACACCCGCGTCGGTGATCTGCGAAATCATGAATGACGACGGCACCATGGCGCGTCTGCCCGACCTGCAGGCCTTTGCCGCCACGCACGGTCTGAAGATCGGCACCATCGCCGACCTGATCGCTTACCGCAGCCGCACCGAGTCGCTGGTGCAGCGCCTGGGAACGCGTTCGCTGCAGACCGCCTTTGGCGAATTCACGGCGCACGCGTTTCGCGACCTGCCCAGCCAGGGCCTGCATCTGGCGCTGGTCAAGGGCCAGTGGGAACACACCGAAACGGTGGTGGCACGCGTGCACGAGCCGCTGTCGATCCTGGACGCGTTGGAGGTGAATCGCGCCATGCACTCCTGGAGCCTGGAAGCCGCCCTGCAGCGCGTGGCGCTGGAGGGCAAGGGCGTGGTGGTGCTGCTCAATTGCGGCGAAAGCGCAGATCAGTTGCTGGCCCAGTTTGACGGGACGGCGCGCGCCGCCCACGCGCCCGAGCGCGGCCGCATGGACTTGCGCAGCTACGGCGTGGGCGCACAGATCCTGCGCGAGTGCGGCGTGCACAAGATGAACCTGATGGGGAATCCGCGGCGCATGCCCAGCATGACCGGCTACGGCCTGGAAATCAGCGGCTATCTTTCAAAATAATCGAATCAAGGAGATCAGCCATGCAAGCAGCAGACACACCCCGCGCCAAGTCCGACCGGCTCGACGGCAAGGAACTCACCATCGGCATGGTGCAGGCGCGCTTCAACGCCAGTGTGACCGACGCGCTGGCTCAGGCCTGCAAGGACGAATTGATCGAGCTCGGCGTGCGCGCCGAGGACATCGACCATGTGACCGTGCCCGGCGCACTGGAAATTGCCGTGGCGCTTCAGGCCCTGGCTGAAACAGAAAAATACGATGCGCTGGTGGCCGTGGGCTGCATCATCCGCGGCGAGACCTACCACTTCGAACTGGTGGCGAACGAATCGGGTGCAGGCGTGAGCCGCGTCGCGCTCGACTACGGCGTGCCGATCGCGAACGCCATTCTGACCACCGAAAGCCTGGACCAGGCGGTGGCGCGTCAGGTGGAAAAAGGGCGCGATGCGGCCTACGTTGCGGTGGAAATGGCCAACCTGCTGGAGTCCCTCGCATGAGCGGCGCTCCGCTCACGGGTCAGCGCCCGCCGCGCCAACCACGCACCGGCGTCACCAGCACGGGCGCGCGCAAGGCCGCCTCCAAAGCCCCGCGCACCCGCGCCCGCGAATTCGCCTTGCAGGCGCTGTACCAGCACCTGGTGGGGCGCAACGAGGCCGGCGCCATCGACGCCTTCACGCGCGATCTGGCCGGGTTCAACAAGGCCGATGCCGCGCACTTTGACGCCCTGCTGCACGGCTGCGTGGACCACTGCGCCGAGCTCGATGCGCTGATCCTGCCGCTGCTGGACCGCCCCATGGCCGAGATCTCACCCATCGAACACGCGGTGATGTGGATTGGCGCCTATGAATTCAAGCTCTGCCTGGACGTGCCCTGGCGCGTGGTGCTGAACGAATGCATCGAACTGGCCAAGGAGTTTGGCGGCACCGACGGACACAAATACGTCAACGCCGTGCTCAATGGCCTGGCGCCGGCGCTGCGCATGGATGAAATCGCCAACGACCGCGCTCATGCCCGAAGCTGAGTCCACAGTGACAAGCCCCGGGACTAGCGCGAGCGAGGAACGTCATGGGGCCATATTCAGTTGGCCGGTGCGTGTGTACTGGGAGGACACCGATGCCGGCGGCATCGTGTACTACGCCAACTACCTGAAGTTTTTCGAGCGCGCACGCACCGAGTGGCTGCGCTCACTGGGACTGGAGCAGCAGGCGCTGCGCGTGCAGACCGGCGCAATGTTTGTGGTGAGCGAGGCCAGCGTCAAATACCACCTGCCGGCGCGCCTGGACGACCAACTTTTGGTTACAGCAAGCATTCGCGAAATGGGGCGTTCCTCCTTTACCATGGAGCAGCAGGCGCTGCGCCCCGCGAGTCCCGCAAACGGAAACAAAGTTGAACTTCTTTGTGCCGCCAGCGTCCGTATAGGCTGGGTCGATGCGACCAGCCTCAAGCCCGCAAGAATTCCGAACCATCTGCTGCAAGCGCTTTAAACATGAATCAAGACCTGTCCATTGTCGAGTTGGTGATGCACGCCAGTTGGGTCGTGCAGGCCGTGATGCTGCTGCTGCTCGGAGTGTCGATTTCCAGTTGGGCCGCGATCTTTCGCAAGCTGTTTTCGCTGGGCCGTGTGAAGTCGCAAAACGACGAGTTCGAGCGCAACTTCTGGTCCGGCACGAACATGACCGAGCTGTTTGCCACGGCGTCCAAGAACGCGGCACAGGGCGGCCCGATGGAGCGCATCTTCGCCAGCGGCATGCGCGAGTTCCAAAAACTGCGCGAACGCCGCATCAACGATTCGGCCACACTCATGGACGGCGCACGTCGTGCGATGCGCGCCAGCTATCAGCGCGAAATGGACGTGATCGAAACGCATCTGTCGTTCCTGGCGTCGGTCGGATCGGTCTCACCGTACGTGGGACTGTTCGGCACGGTCTGGGGCATCATGCACGCCTTCACCGGATTGGCCTCGCTGCAGCAGGTGACGCTGGCCACCGTGGCGCCGGGTATCGCCGAAGCGCTGGTGGCCACGGCCATCGGCCTGTTCGCCGCCATTCCCGCGGTGGTGGCGTACAACCGTTTTGCGCGCGACATCGACCGCATCGCGATCCGGCTGGAAACCTTCATCGAAGAGTTCTCCAACATCCTGCAGCGCAATCTGGGCGTGAGTTCGCCCAGCGTGCACTAGCGCGAAGCGGTCATGCCCGCCCTCGTCTCACGCGGCCGCGGCCGCCGCACCATCAACGAGATCAACATGGTGCCCTTCATCGACGTGATGCTGGTGCTGCTCATCATCTTCATGGTGACGGCGCCGCTGATCGCACCCAGCGTGATTGACCTGCCCAGCGTCGGCAAAGCGAACAAGACGCCCGACAGCGTGATCCGCATCGTTGTCAACAAGGATGAATCGCTGGCCATGAGTGTGACCCAGCTCGCCGGCAAGACCGGCGCTGCGCCGAGCGCCAGCCCGGCAGCGCTGGCACTCACCGATGTCGCCAAGGCGGTGCTCAAGGCACAGAACGGCGTCGCCGCCACGCCCGTGGTCATCAGCGCGGACCGCTCGGTGAAATACGAAATCGTGGTCAAGCTGATGGACACCCTGCAGCGCGCCGGCGTGCAGCGCGTGGGCCTCTCGGTGCAGCTCGCGCCCTGACGCGCCAGCGCTTGCCGCATTCGAGATCGCCATGTCTGCCACCGCCCAGCGCCTGGAGTTTTCGCCGGTCCAGCCCGAGGGCATGGGGCGCGCGCTGGTGCTGGCCTTGCTGGCGCATGCGCTGCTGGTGGCCGCTCTCACCTGGGGCGTGAACTGGCGCCGCGACGCGCCCATCGAGACCGCCGCCGCCGAGCTCTGGGCCGAATTGCCCCAGGCCGCCGCACCACCCCCGCCGCCACCGGAACCCGAGCCACAAGCAGCGCCGCCGCCCGCGCCTGAAGTCGCGCCACCGGTGGTCACGCCCGACCCCGAGATAGCGCTGGAGCGCGAGCGCGTCAAACGCAAGCAGGAGCTGGCGCTGGAGCGCGAACGACTGGCGCAATTGGAGCGGGACAAGGCCAAGAAGGCGAAACAGGCCGCCGCCGACAAGCTGCGTGAGGAAGAGCTCGCGCGCCAGGCCGACAAGAAAGCCCAGGCCGCAGCCAAAACCAAACAGGATCAGGCCAGCACCAAGGCGCTGGAAAAACAGCGCCAGGAAAACCTGCAGCGTCTCGCCGGTCTGGCCGGCGCCACGGGTGGTGCAACGGCCACGGGAACGGCCGCGCATTCGGCCGGCCCCTCGGCCAGCTACGGCGCGCGCATCGCGGCCACGATCAAGCCCAACATCGTCTTCACCGAAGACATCAAGGGCAACCCCACGGCCGACGTCGAAGTGCGCACCGCGCCCGATGGAACGATCGTGGGACGCAAGCTCGTCAAGTCCAGCGGTGTGGCATCCTGGGACGAGGCCGTGCTCAAGGCCATCGACAAGACCGATCGCCTGCCGCGCGACGTCGATGGACGCGTGCAGGCCTCACTCGTGATCGGCTTTCGGCCCAAGGACTGAAAGCGCCCTATTCGTACACGATGACTGAGTTCCCGGTCTGCGCCAGCCAGCTGGCCAGGGCCGCGTCGCTGGGGTAGAAGCGGGCCGGCTCGCCCAACTGCAACTCGGCGACAGCGCGCTCGCTCTTCACAGCCAGCCGCACGTTCAAGGCGCGCACCAGTTCACCCTGCTCGGTCTGTTCGCGCCGTGGGGGAAAGTCCCGCGCCAGTCGCGCGATGTCGGGCGCGCGGCCATTCACGCTCACGCGCAGGAACTTGCCAAAGGTGCAGCGCGCCAATGCCAGGTCGTAGACCGCAGCCACCTTCAGGCGAAAGCCGCCGGAAAAGCGGTCCGGCTGCAGGCTGCCGCGCAGCACCACGAATTCGTCGTCCTTGATCAGGTTGCGGTTGGCGTTGACCAAGTCATCGGCGATGGTGGCCTCGATCACGCCCGACTTGTCGTCCAGCTTGAACAGCCCCATGCGGCCGCGCTGACCGTTGATGACGCGAAAGTCGTTGATGATGCCGGCCAGCAGCAGCGGCTCGCGCGAATCCAGCAAGTCGCCGATTTCGCGCTTCACAAAGGAGCGCACTTCACGCGCCACTTCGTCGAACAGATGGCCGGACAGGTAGAAGCCCAGCGCCGCTTTCTCGTGCGTGAGCCGCTCCTTCACGCCCCAGGGCAACGCCTGCACCAACTCGGGCTCCTGCGTGCTGGAGCCATGGGCGTCGGCGTCCATGTCAAAGAGCCCACCCTGGTTCACGTTGGCCTGCGCGGCCGCGGCGAACTCAAAGGCGCGGTCCACCGTGGCCAGCAGCGCGGCGCGGTTTTGCTGGATCGCATCGAAGGCGCCGGCCTTGATCAGCGCCTCGACCGTGCGCTTGTTGATGCGGCTGCGGTCCACGCGCACGCAGAAATCAAACAGGCTCTTGAAGGGTCCCGCATCACTGCCGGAAGCGCCGTTGCCACGGCCTTCGCGCGCTGCCACGATGGCGTCGATCGCCTGCTGGCCTGTGCCCTTGATCGCGCCCAGACCGTAGCGTATGAGCTTGTCCGTGACCGGCTCGAAGCGATGCCGACCGCGGTTCACGTCCGGGGTCTCGAACGTGACGCCGAATTTCTGCGCGTCCTCGAACAGGATCTTCAGCTTGTCCGTGTCGTCCATTTCCACGGTCATGTTGGCGCAGTAGAACTCGGCCGTGTAATGCACTTTGAGCCAACCCGTGTGGTACGCGAGCAGCGAATACGCGGCGGCGTGCGACTTGTTGAAGCCGTAGCCCGCGAACTTCTCCATCAGGTCGAAGACCTCATCCGCCTTGGCTTCAACGATATCGTTCTTCGCCGCCCCGTCACGGAAGATCTGGCGGTGCTTGGCCATCTCGTCCGCGTCCTTCTTGCCCATGGCGCGGCGCAACATGTCGGCGCCACCGAGCGAGTAGCCGCCCAGGATCTGCGCGGTCTGCATCACCTGCTCCTGATAGACCATGATGCCGTAGGTCTCAGAGAGCATCTTCGCCACCAGCGGGTGCGGGTATTCCACCGGCTCGCGCCCGTGCTTGCGCGCCACAAAGCTGGGGATCAGGTCCATGGGGCCGGGACGGTACAGTGCGTTGAGCGCGATCAGGTCTTCCAGGCGCGTGGGCCGTGCATCCTTCAACATGCCCTGCATGCCGCGGCTTTCAAACTGGAACACGGCCTCGGTCTTGCCATCGGCAAAGAGCTTGTAGGTGGCGGCATCCTCGAGGTTGATGTTCTCGAAGGCGAAGTTCTCCTGACCCTTGTGGCGCGCGCGGATGAAGTCCTTGGCGATTTCAAGGATCGTCAGCGTGGCCAGACCCAAGAAGTCGAACTTCACCAGGCCGATGGCTTCCACGTCGTTCTTGTCGAACTGGCTCACCGCCGCGTCGCTGCCGGGCTGCTGGTACAGCGGGCAAAAGTCGGT
This sequence comes from uncultured beta proteobacterium, assembly GCA_903838565.1. Classification (GTDB taxonomy): domain Bacteria; phylum Pseudomonadota; class Gammaproteobacteria; order Burkholderiales; family Burkholderiaceae_C; genus CAIKVZ01. The sequence continues at coordinate 43,521 of CAILZB010000011.1, forward strand.
GAGCTTGCCCGGCGCGATCAACACGCCGCCGGCGTGCATGCCCACGTTGCGCGTCATGCCTTCGAGCTTGCGCGCAAGTTCCAGCAGCGTCTTCACGTCCTCTTCCTTGGCCTCGCGCTCGGCCAGCAGCGGCTCGGCCTCAGTGGCATAGACCGTCTTGTCGTCCTTCTTGCGGTCGGGCGGCGGCAGTTGCAAAGTGACGCTGACACCGGGCTTGTTCGGAATGAGCTTGCTGATGCCGTCGCAAAAGGTGTAGCTCATGTCGAGCACCCGGCCCACGTCGCGGATCGCGGCGCGCGCCGCCATGGTGCCGAAGGTGACGATCTGGCTCACGGCCTCGCGTCCGTACTTGAGCTTGACGTAGTCGATAACGCGGTCGCGATTGCCCTGGCAGAAATCGATGTCGAAGTCGGGCATGGAGACGCGCTCGGGATTCAGGAAGCGCTCGAACAGCAGGTTATAGCGCAGCGGATCCAGATCGGTGATGCCCATGGCATAGGCCACGAGCGAGCCCGCGCCGGAGCCGCGCCCGGGGCCCACGGGGCAGCCGTTGTTCTTGGCCCAGTTGATGAAGTCGCCCACGATCAGGAAGTAGCCGGGGAAACCCATTTTCAGGATGGTGGCGATCTCGAACTCGAGGCGCTCGACGTAGCGCGGCCGCTGCTTGTCCCTCTCCATCGAATCCGGGTACAGGTGTTTCAGGCGCTGCTCCAGGCCCTCGAACGACACGTGGCGAAAGTACTCGTCCGGTGTCATGCGTTGGCCGTTGACCTCGGGCGTGGGGTACTCGGGCAGCTGCGGTTTGCCCAGCACCAGCGTCAGGCTGCAGCGCTTGGCAATCTCCAAGGTGTTGGCCAGCGCCGAGGGCACATCCGCAAACAAAGCCTGCATCTGCGCCGTCGATTTGAAATACTGCTCGCGCGTGAAGCGGCGCACGCGCCGCGGATTGCCCAGGATCTCGCCCTCGGCGATGCACACGCGCGCTTCGTGCGCCTCGTAGTCTTCGGCGCTGCCGAACTGCACCGGGTGCGTGGCCACCACCGGCAGCCCCAGGCGCGCCGCCAGTTGCACGGCCGCGCTCACATGGGCCTCGTCGTCGACACGGCCTGCGCGCTGCAGCTCCAGGTAAAAGCGATGCGGAAAAATGGACGCCAGTTGCAGCGCCGCGTCGGCCGCTCGCGCTCCGTCGCCCTGCACCAGCGCCTGGCCCACCGGACCGGCCTGTGCGCCCGAGAGCAGGATCAGGCCGGCGTTGAGCTCCTGGAGCCAGGCCAGCTTCACCACCGCCTGCGCCTTGACCACGTTTTGCGTGTAGGCGCGCGCCAGCAGTTCCGACAGGTTCAGATAGCCCTGGGTGTTCTGCACCAGCAGCAGCACGCGCGACAGCGCCGTGGCGTCGGCGCCCAAGCCTTCGAGAAAGATCTCCGCGCCGATCAGCGGCTTGAGGCCCTTGCCGCGCGCGCCCTTGTAGAACTTGATCGCGCCGAACAGGTTGCTCAGATCCGTGATGGCCAGCGCGCTCTGGCCGTCGGCCACGGCGGCCGGGATGATTTCATCGATGCGGTTGGTGCCGTCGACGACGGAGAATTCGGTGTGCAGGCGCAGGTGGACAAACATAGCCTGCATTGTAGAAAGGCCGGCCATGGCCGCTGCAGTCACCGCCGTTCAATTCACCTCGCTGCGCCCGGTTTTCTATCTTTTTGCTAGCAAGGAAGCGGCGCCAGAAGACGCTCGCACCTGATTCCAAATAAAAAGGAAACTATTTGCGCGCCGGCGGCAGATCGGTGCAACTTCCGTGCGCCACTTCCGCCGCCATGCCGATGCTCTCGCCCAGCGTGGGATGCGGGTGGATGGTCTTGCCAATGTCGATGGCGTCCGCGCCCATCTCGATCGCCAGCGCGATCTCGCCGATCATGTCGCCGGCGTGCGTGCCGACCATGCCGCCGCCCAGGATCTTGCCGTGGCCATGGGCCTCTTCCGAGTCGTCAAACAGCAGCTTAGTGAAGCCTTCGTCACGGCCATTGGCGATGGCGCGGCCGGAGGCATTCCAGGGGAACAGGCCCTTCTTCACCTTGATGCCCTGCGCCTTGGCCTGGTCTTCGGTGAGTCCCACCCAGGCCACCTCGGGGTCGGTATAGGCCACGCTCGGAATGACGCGCGCATTGAAGGCGGCGCTGGCCAGTTTCGCGTTGCCTTGCAATTCGCCGGCGATCACTTCGGCCGCCACATGCGCTTCATGCACCGCCTTGTGCGCCAGCATGGGCTGGCCCACGATGTCGCCGATGGCAAAGATGTGCGACACGTTGGTGCGCATCTGGATGTCCACCGGGATGAAGCCACGATCGGTGACCGTGACGCCGGCCTTGTCGGCGGCGATTTTCTTGCCGTTGGGCGTGCGGCCCACGGCCTGCAGTACAAGGTCGTAGGTCTGCGGTGCGGGCGCCGTGCCGCCCTCCTCCGCTGCGGCAAATGTGACCTCGATGCCCGCAGGTGTGGCCTTGGCGCCCACCGTCTTGGTCTTGAGCATGATGTTGTCAAAGCGCGGCGCGTTCATCTTTTGCCACACCTTCACCAGGTCGCGGTCCGCGCCCTGCATCAGTCCATCCAACATCTCGACCACGTCCAGGCGCGCGCCCAGCGTGCTGTACACCGTGCCCATTTCCAGGCCAATGATGCCGCCACCCAGGATCAGCATGCGTTTGGGAACTTCCTTCAGGGCCAAGGCGCCGGTGCTGTCAACGACACGCGGATCTTCCGGCATGAAGGGCAGGCGCACAGCCTGAGAGCCCGCCGCGATGATGGCCTTCTTGAAGGCGATGGTCTGCGTCTTGCCGGTCTTTTCCTGCGCCGTACCGGTGGTTTCCTCCACCTGCACGTGATTCGCGCCGACGAAGGCGCCGTAGCCGCGCACCACCGTCACCTTGCGCATCTTGGCCATCGCAGCCAATCCGCCCGTGAGCTTGTTCACGACCTTTTCCTTGTGGCCGCGCAGCGTGTCGACGTTCACCTTGGGCGCGCCAAAGTCCACGCCGAGCGCGGCCATGTGGCTCACCTCGTCCATCACCGCGGCCACGTGCAGCAGCGCTTTGGATGGAATGCAACCGACGTTCAGGCACACGCCGCCGAGCGACGCGTAGCGTTCCACCAGCACCACTTTCAGACCCAGATCGGCCGCGCGGAAGGCGGCGGAATAGCCGCCCGGACCTGCGCCAAGAACCAGCAGGTCACACTCCAGATCGACGCTGCCGGCATAGCTGGACGCTGTAGGCGCAGGTGCGGCAACGGCAGGCGCAGCCACAGCTGCGGCTGGAGCAGGGGCTGGGGCCGCAGGTGCTGCGGCAGGCGCAGCAGCGACGCCGGCTTCGCTGCTTTCCAGCAGCAAGACCAGGGAACCTTCCTTGACTTTGTCGCCGAGCTTGATTTTCAATTCCTTCACCACGCCGGCGTGCGACGAGGGGATTTCCATGGAGGCCTTGTCGCTCTCCACTGTGATCAGGCTCTGCTCGGCCTTGATGCTGTCACCGGGTTTGACCAGCAACTCGATGACGGTGACTTCGGCGAAATCGCCAATGTCGGGGACCTTGATTTCAATGGTGGCCATGGGATATATCTCCAGCTTTATCGTTCGTTTTTTCGATGCATTGGCAATCTGCGGGGACCCGGATTCGAAAGTTCGTTGTCAGGCTAGGCGCGGCGGCGCAGACAGTGCTGACGCGCACGGCAAGCCGCCGCAACGACGCATGGCGACGAAATCTCGGATCCATCAGAGCAGCACGCGGCGGAAGTCCGCGAGTATCTGCCCCAGATACACATTGAAGCGCGCCGCACCCGCGCCGTCGATCACGCGGTGGTCCCAAGTCAGGCTCAGCGGCAGCATGAGGCGCGGCACGAAGGCCTTGCCGTCCCAGACCGGTTCCATGCTGGACTTGCACACGCCCAGGATCGCCACTTCGGGCGCGTTGATGATGGGCGTGAAATAGCGCCCGCCGATGCCGCCCAGCGACGAGATCGTGAAGCCCGCGCCGGTCATCTCCGCCGGGCTGAGCTTGCCTTCGCGCGCCTTCTTCGCCAGCTCGCCCATCTCCTGCGAAATCTGGAAGATGCCTTTCTTGTCGGCGTCCCGGATCACCGGCACCATCAGACCGTTGGGCGTGTCGGCGGCAAAGCCGATGTGGACGTACTGCTTGTACACCAGCTGGTCGCCGTCGATCGAGGCGTTGAACTCCGGGAATTTCTTCAGTGCCGCCACGCAGGCCTTGATCAGGAAGGCGAGCATCGTCACCTTGATGCCGCTCTTCTCGTTTTCCTTGTTGGTGGAGACGCGGAAGGCTTCCAAATCCGTGATGTCGGCGTCGTCGTGATTCGTCACAGCCGGAATCATGATGGCGTTGCGCAGCAGGTTGGCGCCGCTGATCTTCTTGATGCGGCTCAGATCCTTGCGCTCCACCGGACCGAACTTGGTGAAGTCCACCACCGGCCAGGGAATCAACCCCAATCCCGCACCCGATGCGCTGGCAGCGGGCGCCTGCGCCGCGATGGCCTGGGTCTTGACCGCGCCCGACATCACGCCCTGCGTGAAGCTCTGAATGTCCTTGTCGGTGATGCGGCCCTTGAGCCCCGTGCCTTTGACCTCGGCCAGCGGCACGCCGAGTTCGCGCGCGAACTTGCGCACGGACGGCGAGGCATGCGGCAGACCGGGCGTGAGCGTGGCGGGTGCGTGCGCGGGCACCGCAACTGCAGGAGCCGCAGCGACCGCGGCCGCTGCAGGCACAGCGACGGGTGCGGTCGGCACTGCGGCCGCCGGTGCTGCCGTCACAGGTGCAGCGGCGGCAGGCGCCGCTGTCACCGCAGCCGTCGCACCCGCCACGTCCAGCAGCGCCAGCAGATCACCGATGTTGAGCTTGTCGCCCAACTTGACCTTGAGCTCCTTGAGCACACCGGCGTGGCTGGAGGGAATCTCCATCGACGCCTTGTCCGACTCCACGGTGATGAGCGACTGCTCGGCCTTGACCGCGTCGCCGGGCTTGACCAGCACCTCGATCACGGTGACGTCCTTGAAGTCCCCAATGTCCGGGACCTTGATTTCTATGACTGCCATGTTCTTGTCTCCTGTGTTGCCGCGAATATCACGCGTACAACGGGTTGATCTTGTCTGCCTGGATGCCGTACTTGGCAATCGCTTCGGCCACCTTCGCCACCGGCACCGTGCCTTCTTCGCTCAACGCCTTGAGTGCCGCGACCACGATGTAATGGCGATTAACCTCGAAGTGCTCGCGCAGCTTGGAGCGGAAGTCGCTGCGGCCAAAGCCGTCCGTGCCCAGCACCTTGTAGGTCCGGCCCTTGGGGATGAAGGAGCGGATCTGCTCGGCGTAGGCCTTCATGTAGTCGGTCGAAGCCACCACCGGTCCGGTGTGCTTTTCCAGCTGTTGCGCGACGAAGGACAGACGCGGCGTGGCCAGCGGATGCAGCAGGTTGTAGCGCTCCGCGTCCTGGCCGTCGCGCGTGAGTTCATTGAAGCTGGGGCAGCTCCAGACGTTGGCCGCCACGCCCCAATCCTTCTCCAGCAGCTCCTGCGCTTCGATGGACTCGCGCAGGATGGTGCCGCTGCCCAGCAGCTGCACGCGCGGCGTGAGCTTGGGACCGGGCTTGCACAGGTACATGCCCTTGAGGATCTGCTCTTCGGTGCCCGAAGTGAGGCCGGGCATGGCGTAGTTTTCGTTCAGCAGCGTGAGGTAGTAGTAGACGTTGTCCTGCTTCTCCACCATGCGCTTCAAGCCGTGGTGCAGGATCACGCCCACTTCGTGCGCGAACGTGGGATCGTAGGAGACGCAGTTCGGAATGGTGCCGGCCAGGATGTGGCTGTGACCGTCCTCGTGCTGCAGCCCTTCGCCGTTGAGCGTGGTGCGCCCGGAGGTGCCGCCCAGCAGGAAGCCGCGCGCCTGCATGTCGCCCGCGGCCCAGGCCAGGTCGCCGATGCGCTGGAAGCCGAACATCGAGTAGTAGACGTAGAACGGCAGCATGATGCGGTTGTTCGTGCTGTAGCTCGTAGCCGCGGCGATCCAGCTGGCCATGCCGCCAGCCTCGTTGATGCCTTCCTGCAGGATCTGCCCGGCCTTGTCTTCGCGGTAGTACATCACCTGGTCCTTGTCCACCGGCGTGTACTGCTGACCCGCAGGGTTGTAGATGCCGATCTGGCGGAACAGCCCTTCCATGCCGAAGGTGCGGGCCTCGTCCACCAGGATGGGAACCACGCGCGGGCCCAGCGCCTGGTCGCGCAGCAACTGCGTCAGGAAGCGCACGTAGGCCTGGGTGGTGGAGATTTCGCGCCCAGGCGCCGTGGGTTCGATCACCGACTTGAAGGTCTCCAGCGACGGCACCGTGAAGCTCTCGTCGGCCTTGGTGCGGCGGTGCGGCAGGTAGCCGCCCAGCGCTTGACGCCGCTCGTGCAGGTAGCGCATCTCGGGCGTGTCGTCAGCGGGCTTGTAGAACGGAATCTCGGCCAGCTGGCTGTCCGGAATCGGGATGTTGAAGCGGTCGCGGAAGATCTTGATGTCTTCGTCGGTGAGCTTCTTCGTCTGGTGCACGTTGTTCTTGCCCTCGCCCGACTTGCCCATGCCAAAACCTTTCACGGTCTTGATCAGCAGCACCGTCGGCTGGCCCTTGTGGTTCACCGCCTTGTGGTAGGCCGCATACACCTTTTGCGGGTCGTGACCGCCGCGACGCAGGTTCCAGATATCGTCGTCGCTCATGTTGGCGACCATCGCCGCGGTGCGCGGGTCCTTGCCGAAGAAATGCTCGCGCACGTAGGCGCCGTCGTTGGCCTTGAAGGACTGGTAGTCGCCGTCCAGCGTGTCCATCATCAGCTTGCGCAGCGCGCCGTCCTTGTCGCGCGCCAGCAACGCGTCCCAGTTGCTGCCCCACAGCAGTTTGATCACGTTCCAGCCCGAACCGCGGAACTCACCTTCGAGCTCCTGCACGATCTTGCTGTTGCCGCGCACCGGGCCGTCCAGGCGCTGCAGGTTGCAGTTCACGACGAACACCAGGTTGTCCAGGTTTTCGCGCGCGGCCAGACCGATCGCGCCCAGGCTTTCCACCTCGTCCATTTCGCCGTCACCGCAGAACACCCAGACCTTGCGGTTCTCGGTGTTGGCGATGCCGCGCGCGTGCAGGTATTTCAGGAACCGCGCCTGGTAGATCGCCATCAGCGGGCCCAGGCCCATCGAGACCGTGGGGAACTGCCAGAAATTCGGCATCAATTTCGGATGCGGGTAGCTCGACAGACCCTTGCCGTCGACCTCCTGGCGGAAGTTGAGCAACTGCTCTTCGCTCAGACGCCCTTCCATGTAGGCGCGTGCGTACACGCCCGGCGCCACGTGGCCCTGGATGTAGAGGCAGTCGCCGCCATGGTTCTCGCTTTCCGCGTGCCAGAAGTGGTTGAAGCCGGCGCCGAACATGTGGGCCAGGGAGGCAAATGACCCGATGTGGCCGCCCAGGTCGCCGCCGTCCACCGGGTGATGGCGGTTCGCCTTGACCACCATCGCCATCGCGTTCCAGCGCATGTAGGCGCGCAGGCGCTCCTCCATCTCGATGTTGCCGGGGCAGCGTTCTTCGTCGTCGGTGGCAATCGTGTTCACGTAGGCGGTGTTGGCCGAGAACGGCATGTCGATGCTGCTCTGGCGCGCGTGGTCGATCAACTGCTCCAGCAGGAAATGCGCGCGCTCTGGACCCTCGCTTTGAATCACGGCGGACAGCGCGTCCATCCATTCACGGGTTTCCACGGTGTCTGCGTCGCGTGCGGCGACCGAGGTGCTGTCTTGGGTCTGTTCTGCCATGCCTGTCTCCTGTTGATGTGTAGCGGCGAAATCTCGCGCTGCCCGCAATTGTGCAGGCATGGGGAGTTTCTCATATTTTTCGATAATTTCAAATAGCGCCATTCGATTTCATATAGTGAAGTTTTTGAAGGCAAGTGCTCGACTGGCATTGCGTGCAAAATGCAGGGCCCGTGGATACCCCTGCCCTGCCCCCGATTGAACGTCGCCGCCTCGCCTCGGCGCCACGGCCCAACCGCGCCTGGGAGCGCTGGTGGCGCGCCCAGCCAGCGCAGCAGCAGGATCGCTTTGCCATGCTCGCGCCGCTGGCTGCGGTGCTGTTGTTCCTGGCCGCTGTCGTCGCCGCCTTCGCGTATTTGCGCTTTGAGGAAATAGAGCGCGAGCAGGAAGCGCTGCAGCGCGACGTGGAGTATTCGCAGCAGCAAATCCGCCTGCGCCTGCTGGAACGCCAGGAACAGCTGATGCGGGTGGCGCGTGACGTGTCCAACAAGGAAGTGGACACGGAAGAATTCGTGGCCCAGGCGGAAACGCTGGTGAGCCAGTACCCCGAGCTGCTGTCGGTGTCGTGGATCAACGCGAAGGCCCGGGTCGTGGCCAGCTATGCCGCGCCCAGCGTGTCGGGCAGCCAGCTGCGTGTAGCCGGCGAAAAACTCACGATGGGAAGCGAGACCGAATCCACCTTCAGCCTGGCCCGGGACCTGGGTCAACCCGTCTATGCCCTGCCGACGGCGAGCGGCGCAGCGCCGTCAGCACTGCAACTGCACAGCCCCTTGTCGCATCGCGGCCAGTTTGCGGGCGCCATCCTGGCCGAGTATTCGGTCGACGGGTTGCTGCGCTATGGCCTGTCTTCGGAGACCTCGGCCAAATACGCCGTGGCGCTGCTCGACGCCCAGGGCCGGGTGCTGGCAGGAAGCGCGTTGACGACGCTCCCGGCGGGCTCGCGGCTGCTTCCCTGGGCGGCCCGCAGCAACAGCTATGAAGTGCCGGTCTCGCCGGTAGGCAACGGACTGATGCTGCGCGCGCAAAGCTACCGCACGTCGCTGGGCGTGATCGGCGGCGGGCTGTTCTGGCTGGTGTGCACCTTGAGCGCGATGACCGCATGGATGCTGATTGCCAACTGGCGCCATACGCGCCGGCGCATGCGCGCCCAGCAGGATCTTGTGACCGAAATGAATTTTCGCCGCGCCATGGAGAACTCCATGCTCACCGGCATGCGGGTGATGGACCTGCAGGGCCGGATCACCTACGTCAACATGGCCTTTTGCCAGATGACCGGCTGGCCGCAGGAAGCGCTCGTGGGCTGCACTGCGCCCTTTCCCTATTGGCCCGAGGCCGACCGGGAAAAGCTCACGCACAACCTGCATTCCATGATCAGCGGCAAGACGGCGGCCAGCGGCCAGCGCCTGCGGGTGCAGCGGCGCGACGGCACGCTGTTCGACGCGCGCATGTACGTGTCGCCGCTGATCGACGCGCTGGGCGTGCAGACCGGTTGGCTCACGTCCATGACCGACATCACCGAGCCGAATCGCATCCGGGACCAGCTCTCGGCGTCGCACGAGCGCTTCACGGCGGTGCTGGAAGCGCTCGATGCCTCGGTGTCGGTGGCGCCGCTGGGAAGCCACGAGCTGCTGTTTGCCAACAAGATGTACCGACTCTGGTTTGGTTCCGACACCGTGGGGCACATGGAACTGGTGGCGCAGGCAGGCGTTCCGACCCAGCCAGAGAATGACGAGTCGCAGGACGAGGTCGACTCGCTGGCCGGCTTGCCCACGGACTCGCTCACCGACGACCAGACCGAGAACGCGGAAATCTATGTTGCCAAGATCGGCAAATGGCTGGAGGTGCGATCGCGCTATCTGACCTGGGTCGATGGGCGTCTGGCGCAGATGGTGATCGCCACCGACATCACGCCGCGACGCCAGGCCGAGGCGCTTTCTGCGGCGCAGGCCGAACGCGCGCAGTCGGCCAGCCGGCTCATCACCATGGGCGAGATGGCGTCGAGCGTGGCGCACGAGCTGAACCAGCCGCTGACCGCGATTTCCAACTACTGCAACGGCATGGTGTCGCGCATTCGGGACAACAAAATCTCCGAGGAGGAACTGCTGGGCGCGCTGGAAAAGACCGCGCGCCAGGCGCAGCGCGCCGGTCAGATCATTGCGCGCATCAAGTCGTTCGTGAAACGCAGCGAACCCAACCGCACGCTGTCGGACGTGCACGCCATGGTGGACGAGGCGGTGGAACTGGCCGAGATCGAACTGCGCCGGCGCAACGTGCGGCTGAGCCACTACGTCGCAGCGCGCCTGCCGCAATTGCTGGTGGACCCGATCCTGGTGGAGCAGGTGCTGGTGAACCTGCTGAAGAATGCGGCGGAAGCCATCGACCATGCGCAGCGCCCCACGGAACAGCGCAGCGTCGAATTGCGCGTCGTCCCCAAACGGATCGAGCAGCAGGAAGTGATCGAATTCTCTGTGCTGGATTCGGGCCAGGGACTGGCGCCGGAGATCATGGAGCGCGTGTACGAGGCATTCTTCTCGACCAAGGCCGAAGGCATGGGGATCGGACTCAACCTGTGCCGCAGCATCGTCGAGTCGCACCAGGGGCGGATGCTGGCGGAGAACATTTACAATGGGGCAGACGCGGTGGGCTGCCGTTTTTCCTTCTGGATTCCCTTGACGCCCGCCCCTGCAGCATCCAAAAACCCTGAACAACCTGGCAAAGCCACGGGAATACGCGCATGACTTTCACTCCCAAAAAGGGCACGGTATATGTGGTCGACGACGACGAGGCCGTGCGCGATTCGCTGCAATGGTTACTCGAAGGCAAGGACTACCGGGTACGCTGTTTTGAATCGGCCGAAGCCTTCCTGAGCCGGCTCGACGCACGCGAAGTGGCCTGCCTGATCGCCGACATCCGCATGGGCGGAATGACCGGACTGGAGCTGCAGGACCGGCTGCTGGAGCGCAAGTCGCCCCTGCCCATCGTCTTCATCACGGGACACGGCGACGTGCCCATGGCGGTGGACGCGATGAAGAAGGGCGCGGTCGACTTCATCCAGAAGCCGTTCAAGGAAGACGAGTTGCTGACCCTGGTAGTGCGCATGCTGGATCAGGCGCGCGACTCGTTCGCCGGACATGTACAGGCGGCCAGCCGCGATGCGCTGCTGTCCAAGCTGACGTCGCGCGAAGCCCAGGTGCTCGAGCGCATCGTCGCCGGACGCCTGAACAAGCAGATCGCCGACGATCTGGGCATCAGCATCAAGACCGTGGAGGCGCACCGCGCCAACATCATGGAAAAGCTCAACGCCAACACCGTGGCCGACCTGCTGAAGATTGCCCTGGGTCAGAACGCCGCCAAACCCTGATTTCGAATTACGCCTTTTTTCACCGCCCGTAGTCGCAGGACTTGCGGGCTTTTTTACTTGTACTGCAACACCATGACAGCTCAACTCATCGACGGCAACGCGCTCTCGCGCGAACTTCGCGCCCAGGTCGCACAACGCACTACCGCCCTCAAGCAGCATGGCGTCACGCCGGGCCTGGCGGTGATTCAGGTGGGCGAGAATCCGGCCAGCCAGGTCTATGTGCGCAACAAGGTCAGGGCCTGCGCGGACGCGGGCCTGCATTCGGTGCTGGAGCACTATCCCGCCAGCATGACCGAGGCGCAATTGCTCGAGCGCATCGCGGCGCTGAACGCCGACGCGGCGATCCACGGCATCCTGGTGCAGTTGCCCGTGCCGGCGCACATTGATGCGCAAAAGGTCATCGAGGCGATCTCGCCGGCCAAGGACGTGGACGGTTTTCACGTCGTCAGCGCCGGCGCATTGATGACCGGCATGCCGGGCTTCCTGCCTTGCACACCCTACGGCTGCATGAAGATGCTCGAATCCATTGGCTACGAGCTGCGCGGCAAGCACGCCGTGGTGATCGGGCGCAGCAACATCGTGGGCAAACCCATGGCGCTGATGCTGATGCAAAAGAACGCCACCGTCACCGTGTGCCACAGCGCCACGCGGGACCTCAAAGCCTTCACGCTGCAGGCCGACGTGATCGTCGCCGCCGTGGGCAAGCGCAACGTGCTCACGGCCGACATGGTCAAACCCGGCGCGGTCGTGCTCGACGTGGGCATGAACCGCAACGACGAAGGCAAGCTGTGCGGCGACGTGGACTTCGCCGGCGTGAAAGACGTGGCCGGCTACATCACGCCGGTGCCCGGCGGCGTCGGGCCGATGACGATCACCATGCTGCTGGTCAACACGCTGGAAGCGGCCGAACGCGCCGCGTCCTTGAAGTAGATGGCGTTCGCCTCCACCTACGAAGCCCTGTTGCCATCAAGCGATTCGCCGACCCCATGAACAATCCCCTGCTCGATTTTTCCGACCTGCCGCTGTTTGACCGCATCACGCCGGAGCACGTGGTGCCGGCCATCAACGCCCTGCTGGCGCTGGCCGACAGCGCGCTGACGCAGGTCACGCAATCGGAGTTCCCGCCACAGTGGAGCGCCATGGCTCAGGTGCTTGACACCGCCACGGAAAAGCTGGGGCGCGCCTGGGGCGCCGTGAGTCACCTCAACGCCGTGGCCGACACGCCGGAACTGCGCGCGGCCTACAACGAGGCCCTGCCCAAGGTGACTGAGTTCTTCACGCGCCTGGGCGCGGACGAGCGCCTTTACGCCAAGTACAAGGCGATGGACCTGGCCGCCCTGAACGCAGAACAGACCCAGGCGCACAGCAACGCCGTGCGCAACTTTGTGCTGGGCGGCGCGGAGCTCGCCGGCGCAGCCAAGGAACGCTTTGCGCAGCTGCAGGAACGCCAGGCCGAGCTGTCGCAGAAGTTCAGTGAAAACGCGCTCGACGCCACCGACGCCTATGCCTATGACGCCAGCGCCGAGGAGGTGAGCGGTGTGCCCGACGACGTGCTGCAAACGGCGCTGGCAGCGGCCAAGGCCGAGGGCAAGGACGGCTACAAGCTCACGCTGAAGATGCCTTGCTATTTGCCGGTGATGCAGTTTGCCCACAGCAGCGCACTGCGCGAAAGACTGTACCGCGCCTATGCCACCCGCGCCTCGGATCAGGCCGACGCGGACGCACAGAAGTTTGACAACAGCGACCTTATCCGCGAGACCCTGAAGCTGCGTCAGGACGAGGCGCAACTGCTGGGCTATACCAGCTTTGGCGAGGTCTCGCTCGTTCCCAAGATGGCGAGTTCGCCGCAACAGGTGACCACCTTCCTGCGCGACCTGGCGGCCAAGGCGCGACCCTATGCACAAAAGGACCTGTCGGACCTGCGTGAGTTTGCCCAGGCCAAGCTGAACCTGTCGGACCCGCAGGCCTGGGACTGGCCTTACATCAGCGAGAAGCTCAAGGAGGCGCGCTACGCCTTCAGCGAGCAGGAAGTCAAACAGTACTTCCCCGCACCCAAGGTGCTGGCCGGCCTGTTCAAGATCGTGCAGACGCTGTTCGAGGTCACGATCACCCCGGACACGGCGCCACTGTGGCAATCCGGCGTGAGCTTCTATCGCATCGAGCGCGACGGTGCGCTGGTCGGACAGTTCTACCTCGACCCCGCGGCGCGCAGCGGCAAGCGCGGCGGCGCCTGGATGGACGACGTCCGTTCGCGCTGGCTGCGCCCCGACAACGGCGCGCTGCAGACGCCGGTTGCGCATCTGGTGTGCAACTTTGCCGATGGCGTGGACGGCAAGCCGGCGCTGCTCACGCACGACGACGTGATCACGCTGTTCCACGAGTTCGGCCACGGACTGCAGCACCTGCTCACGCAGGTGAACGAGCGCGATGTCTCCGGCATCAGCGGCGTGGAATGGGACGCGGTGGAGTTGCCCAGCCAGTTCATGGAGAACTTCTGCTGGGAGTGGGATGTGATCCGGAACATGAGCGCGCACGTCGATACCGCAGCGCCGCTGCCGCGCGAACTGTTCGACAAGATGCTGGCGGCGAAGAATTTCCAGAGCGGACTGCAGACGCTGCGGCAGGTCGAGTTCTCGCTGTTCGACATGCTGCTGCACACCGAGCACGATCCGGCGCAGGACTTCATGGCGCTGCTGTCGCGCGTTCGCGGGGAAATCGCGCTGCTGCCGGTGCCCGCGTGGAACCGTAGCGTCCATACTTTCAGCCACATCTTCGCGGGCGGCTATGCTGCGGGCTATTACAGCTACAAATGGGCCGAGGTATTGAGCGCCGACGCCTACGCCGCGTTTGAAGAAACCCGCTCGGACGATGGATTGGCGAGCCAGGAAACCGGCCGCAAATACCGCCAGGCGATCCTGGAATCGGGGGGAAGCCGCCCAGCGATGGAGTCGTTCAAGGCGTTTCGTGGTCGCGAGCCCAGCCTGGACGCCCTGTTGCGGCACCAGGGCATGGCTTAATGCACCGAGTCAGGTCTGAGGAGAAAGCATGAAGATCAGTCCCAACAGAAAATTTGCCATGGCCGCGCTGCTGCTGATGGCCGGCGCCGTCGGGTCCCAGACGATTTACCGAAGCGTGGACGCCAAGGGTCGCGTCACCTATTCCGACCAGCCGCCCGCGGCAACGGCAAAAACCATCGACGGCCCGGGCGCTGGCGACATCGGCAACAGCGCCACTGGCGAGGTCAGACTGCCTTATGTGCTGCTTCAGGCCATGGGGCAATTTCCGGTGACGCTGTACACCGGACCCAGCTGCGCCGGAGCCTGCGACGAGGGGCGCGCACTGCTGGCAGGCCGGGGTGTTCCATTTCACGAAAAGACGGTCTCCAGCCAGGCCGACATCGACGCGCTCAAGCGCATTGCCGGCGACGCCGCCTTGCCGCTGCTGACCATCGGTGGGCAACAGCTGCGCGGCTTCCTGGGCAGCGAATGGAACCAGTACCTGACCGCGGCCGGTTACCCCTCCAGTTCAGCGCTTCCGTCGGGCTATCGCAACGCCGCGGCTGGCCCGCTGGCGCCCGCGCCGCCGGTGGAAAAGCCCGCTGTGATCGAGGCCACCCCGGTCGCGCCACCTCGAGGCGCAACGCCCGGCAACCCGGCTGGAATCCAGTTCTAGCAGCGGCTAGTAGCTGATCACCTTCACGCCACTGGCCGTTCCCAGCAGACAGACCTGCGCCTTTTGATGGGCAAACACGCCCACCGTCACCACCCCTGGCCACTGGTTCACCTGGCTCTCGAAGGCCAGCGGTTCGCTGATGCGCAGGCCCGTCACGTCCAGCAGGTGCTGGCCGTTGTCGGTGACCAGCGGCACGCCGTCCTTTAAACGGACCACGGCGACCCCACCGAGCGCGGAAAACTGACGCATCAGCCGCTGCGTGGCCATGGGAATCACTTCCACCGGTAGCGCAAAGGCACCCAGGGTCTGAACCAGCTTGGACTCGTCCGCAATGCAGACAAATTGCCGCGACTGTGCCGCCACGATCTTTTCGCGCGTGAGCGCGGCACCGCCGCCCTTGATCATGTAGCCACGGCCATCGATCTCATCGGCGCCGTCGATGTACACGGCCAGCTCGCCCACTTCGTTTGCGTCGAACACCGGAATGCCCAGCGCCTGCAGGCGCGCCGTCGAGGCGTTGGAACTGGAGACCGCACCCTTGATGCGGTCCTTCATGGTCGCCAGCGCCTCAATGAACTTGTTCACGGTCGAGCCCGTGCCCACGCCCACGATCTCGCCGGGAACGACATACTGCAGCGCGGCCTGGCCGACCAGGGTTTTGAGTTCGTCTTGGGTCATGCTTTTCATCTGGGACAATCCATGGAGTTATCACGGAATTATCCAATGTCTTTGCTGCCCTACGCCCTGGCCCGACCCTTCCTGTTCGGGCTCGACCCCGAAACCACCCACGAACTCACGCTCGCCGCCTTGCAGCGCGCCCAGGGAACGCCGCTGGAGTGGGCCTTTTGCCAGGAGCGCGTGCATGATCCGGTGCAGGTCGCCGGCTTGAACTTTCCCAACCGCGTCGGACTGGCTGCCGGTTTGGACAAGAACGCGCACTGCATCGACGCCTTTGCCGCCATGGGCTTTGGCTTTGTCGAGGTGGGAACGGTCACACCGCTGGCCCAAAGCGGCAACGCCAAGCCGCGCATGTTTCGCCTGCCGCAGGCCCAGGCCCTGATCAACCGGCTCGGCTTCAACAACGAGGGCCTGGCCTCGTTCATCGCGAATGTGCAGACCGCACGCTTTCGCAAGAAGAATCCGGCGCAGCCCATGCTGCTGGGCCTGAACATCGGCAAGAACGCCGCCACGCCGATGGAGCGCGCCACTGACGACTACCTCGCCTGCCTGGACGGCGTGTACCCGCATGCCGACTACGTCACCGTCAACATCTCCAGCCCCAACACCAAGAACCTGCGCGCACTGCAAGGCGACGCCGCGCTGGACGCGCTGCTGGGCGCCATCGACCAGCGGCGCCAGCAGCTGGCACTGCAGCACGCCACGCGCGACGCCAAGGGCAGCTTGGTGCCGCGGCGCGTTCCCATCTTCGTGAAGATCGCGCCGGATCTGGATGAGGCCCAGATCGACATCATTGCCGCGACGTTGAAGCGTTACGGACTGAACGCCGCAGGCCAGCCGAACCAGCTCTGGGGCGTGGTCGCCACCAACACCACCTTGTCGCGTGAAGCCGTGCAGGGCATGGCGCATGCGGACGAAGCGGGGGGCCTGTCGGGGGCGCCCGTGCGCGAAGCCAGCAACCGCGTGATCCGGCAACTGCGCACCGCATTGGGCGCCGGATTTCCGATCATCGGCGTGGGCGGCATCATGAGTGCGCAGGACGCGCTGGAAAAGATCGGCGCCGGCGCCGACGTGGTGCAGATCTACACCGGCCTGATCTACCAGGGCCCCAAACTTGTGCTGCAGGCCGCGCGCTGCATCCGCGACCGGCCTTAGATCCACATCAAGACTTTGCGGCAGCCCCCTGCCGGAGCATGAAAGTCAGCTATAAAAGTCGTAGCAACGGGGAAACTGGGCTATATTCGACAGCAAAATCAGGCGGCGCCGCGTCAGGCAGTGCAAGCCCATAAGGCATCCAGGAGTTTCCCCCCATGAGTTCAAAAGACAACGCAGCCATCCATCAATTGCTGGGGTTGCTGGAGTCGCGTTACGCCATCCGCGTGCTGTGGGCGCTGAAAGACGGACACCCACAAACATTTCGCCTGCTGCAGGACAGCGTGGGCGGTATCACCCCCAACACCCTGAACACGCGCCTGAAGGAACTGCGCGCCGCCATGCTCGTGACCCACGGCAGCGACGGCTACTTTCTCACGCCGCAAGGCACCGACTTGGTCCGGCGCGTGAGTGAACTGGGCAGCTTTGCCACCAAATGGGCCGCAAATCAGTCGAAAAAAATCAGCCAGGCGAAATAGGTCGCTCCGGCTCGATATATAATTCAAGGCTTGGGGGTTCTTAGCTCAGTTGGTAGAGCAGCGGACTCTTAATCCGTAGGTCGACAGTTCGAATCTGTCAGGACCCACCACCCCATATGAGAAGGGAACAGACTGTAATGGCCTGTTCCCTTTTTCTTTTGGAATTCGTCTGGGGTTAGGCCGGGGTTAGGACCTACATCCATGTCCATCAATCTTGGCAATTGATTGCAGGCACAGCGGGCCATTGACCCCACCCAGCACTTCAAGCCCTCGCCCGCTCCCGAATACCGTCCAGCACTCGTACCAACTCCGTTACCTTGGCCGCTGGAAACACCGCCTCAGGTCCCTGCTGATTGATGTCCGTGAACGGCGACTCATAGAGCCGCGCCGGTTCCATCGTCCCGTTCTCCGTCAGGTACTGCACGATCAGGTCAATGAACTCCAACTGGCTGGCCGTGGTCGTGGTGCCCACGACGAACTGGCTGAACGCCTGCTTGGCGGTTTCACGATCCAGGCCGACCAGTGACCGGATGAAGATGCCAAGCCCATGGTTCTGGTCTGTCGCCAGCTTGATGACCTCAGGTGATCCGCCAGCCTGCACGAGCATGCGTTCCAGTTCTTGCAGGTCGGACGCAGTGAGCGGCTGGTTCCGGCGCAGGCGCTGCAATGACAGGTGGCTGTCGTGCTCCCGCAGAAACGCCCGTGCCTTGCCCGAGAGTTCATAGGGCACTTCAAAGCGTTGCCCCCCGTAGGACACGGTGCCGTCCTTCCTCACGAAGCGCTGCACCCGGTGCAGGAACAGCGCATCAAGCTGCGCTGCTTTCG
>CAILZB010000012.1 GCA_903838565.1 uncultured beta proteobacterium
CAATGACGGACACCGGCGTCACTGCGAAGCCATAGGCGCCACCCCGTCACTGCGAGGCCGAAGGCCGCGGCAGTCCATGCTGGAGTGCCAACAGCCTGGATTGCTTCCCGCCACGGCCTTCGGCCTCGCGGCTAAAGGCTAATTGCCGCGATGACGAATCCTGGGTTCATGGCCCGTATGCAGTTTCGGGCGGCCGAAACAGGCAACTCGCAATGACGGTTTCACCATCGCATGTTCACGGTCCGTAGGAACTTTCGGCCCTGAATCCGGGCCGTTGATTGGGTCCGGTATGCGATGGACTGGACCCCGTGAACTGGCGGTCGACGTGAGGCAAACGCAAACGGCGTATACTTCATCCGTCATCAAGAGTTGGGTTGACGCCCACACCAACCTGCCCCCGGGGCAAGGTGGTTTGCATAAAGCAGATGTGGCCCTCATGGGGCAACCAAGCCGGCAGCGTCAACCCTCCAGCCGGAGGGTTTTTGCATTTCTAGCCCTCCATTTTGCTGATCACCCAAGGCATGGCCTGCCTTCCCTCACGGGAGAAACGGCTGGGGGGATTTGTTCCAGATTGCTGCCCCCGACGATTCGTCGAACGCGGCTAAACAGGAGAGCATCATGCGAAAACTTATCCAGGCCACCCCGGCCTACGAGTTGTCAGCCGACATCAAACCCACGGCCCATGGCTACAGCGTCAAGCTGGTCAGCTTCGTGCCAACAGCGCGCCGGCCCGAAGAGCAGGTTCAGTTCCAGGGTCTGTTCAGTGCGACCGAACTCGAAGCGCTGCGCGGTCTCATCACCCTGGCGCTGTCAGCCACCCTGGCATCTGTCAAGGAGGGCGAATGACCATGAAGCTCAACCGGCGTCTGTTCCTCGCGGCCCTTTCCGCCCTCGGCGCGGCGGTCATGCTCCCCCTCCCGATCGCCCGAGCCACGGCCATACAGGTGGACGAAGCCTGGAAGACATTGCTCGAGCAACCCTGGCATTTCGAGGTGAATGAACATGGAACCATCGTTGAGCCGACCGGGAGCGAGCCCAGCGTCCGTTCGCAGGTCTACAACATCTCGGACAACGGCATCCGCTCGACCGAGGATCTGATCGATCTGGTGCAAAGCTGCGCGCCCTTGACGAGTCACTTCCAGAGCGTCGCCGCCGACGAACTCGATGTACTGATCAGCGAGTTGGGGAACGGGGACGAACAACCCACAGGACCGAATGCCAGCGACCGACTGGAGCAACTTGAAGCCGCCCTGGCCGACGAAGACGACGGGTGGCAGATTTGGGTCGGTTTGGCCGGGGAATCAGAACTGCCGCGCCTCAAGAGGATCGTGTCTGACTGGCTTGCAGATGACATCGATTGGGGCGAAATCGAGTTTTTCGCCGAAGGCTGGAGCGGGCAGGGTCGTGCCATGGCGTTCTTCCGGGACCTGGACGCCGAAGCCGCAAGGGCGTTGGGGGTCGTCATCATCGAAGGCGATTGCCCGGGAAGTTCCTACTACGCGGCGGAGTTGCGCCAAAACATCCCGGCTGCAAACAGCGCTGCCGAAATTCTTGGCCTGCCCTTTCGGTTCCGCGCGGAGGGCGCGGCGGACAACCGCAACGTCACCTGACTCTCAAACCATCTGTTTGACCGTTCATCCAAGGCATGGCCTACCTTCCCTCGCGGGAGAAACGGCTGGGGGGATTTGTTCCAGATTGCTGCCCCCGACGACTCGTCAAACGCGGCTAAACAGGAGAAAGCACATGGCTCACCATGCGACCGCCCCCGCGCCCTCGAGCGCACCCACCCGCATCCAGCAGATCCTGCTGATCACGGCTCTTCACTTCCTGCTTCGCCCTCCGTTTGCATCGCTGCAACACCCGGCAGCAGTTGGGGAGTGTTCATGAGCACCAAGCCTCTACCGCATTTGCCCGAACTCGGCGTCTATGGATTCGACCACTGCGAGCCGGTGATCCTGGCCGCACTGGTCACCGAAGACCCGATGTTGCTGATCGGACGCTCCGGCACAGGCAAGACCTTTTTGCTCAATTCGCTCTCCGAGGCGCTGGGGCTGGAGCACCGGCACTACAACGCCAGCCTGATCTCCTTCGACGATCTGGTGGGCTTTCCCTACCCGGACGCGGCCAACGCCAGCGTGCGCTTTCTGGAGACCCCCGCCACGGTGTGGAGCGCGGAGTCGGTGCTGATCGACGAGATCAGCCGCTGCAAGCCCGAGCACCAGAACCGTCTGTTCTCGCTGATCCACGAGCGGCGGGTGCAGGGCATTGCGCTGAGCAAGCTGCGCTACCGCTGGGCCGCAATGAACCCCGCAGCCAGCGACCAGTCGGACATGGAGAGCTACACCGGAAGCGAACCGCTGGACCCGGCGCTGGCCGACCGCTTTGCTCTGTTCGTGCGTGCCGTGGACTGGGACGACCTGAACGAGGACGAGCGCGCATCCGTGACCTCTCCCGCCGGCGAAGGCAAGCTGGCGCGCGAGAACCCACGCCTGCGCGACCGGGTGCAGGAATGCCGGCGCCTGTTTGTCGAGCAGATCGAGTCCTGCCCCGCCACCCTTTTGAACTACGTGACCACGGCCGTGACGGCGCTCAACAGCGCCAAGGTGCGCATCTCGCCGCGGCGCGCCCGGCTCATGGCGCGCAGCCTGCTGGCGGCCACGCTGATCAAGGGTGACTTCACGGAGAGGACGGCCAAGCTCATCCTCGAGTGCAGCCTGCCGCACGCCACCTGGGGTGCGGAGGTGGCCAAGAACGTGCTGGACGCCGTGCACCGTCTGGCCTGGGAGGCGGCGGTCAAGGCCGGGGGGCGCTGGGTTGACCTGATGTTTGCCGAGGTTCGGCTCGACAAGAAGCTCGAGGTGCTGCTGCGGCACTGCCCGACACCCGATGACGGCACGCAGGCCGTGGCGCAGATTCTGGCGGCCGAGTCGCGCGAGCGCGCCGCCGCTTTCGCCTTTGCGCTCTACCCCGCTGCCGCGATGGGCAAGCTGCCCGTCGGCTCGGAAGGCGCCAACGACCTGGGCCGCATCGCCAACCCGATCCTGACGGTGGACGCCGACGTCACCTGGAACGAGCGCGGCACCGTGAGTGCGCCGCACCACCCGTCGTACGACGCCTTTGCCAGGGTGCTGGGCAACCTCACGGGAGCCCGAGCACAGCGTGCGCGCCAGTTCTTCTCCTGGTGCCTGGTGGCGCAGGTGCAGGTGACGGACCCGACGGCGCTGGAGAAGGAGATCGAGGCCTGCGCCAAGCTCCTCAAAAAACAGGTGGCTTCATGATGATGGAACCCTCGCCATTGCGCGGGCTGCAGCGCCCTACCCAGCACGCCAACGCCGGCTGGGGCGGTCCGCCTTCACGCCAGCGTCGCGAGCGCATCCGCAGCACGCTGCTGGGACAGGACGACGGCGAGATTCGGTGCCCGCGTGTGATCCGACTCGGATTCCGGCTGCTGCCTGGAGAGAACCCGCTGGACTTCGTCAGCAGCCTGCTGATCGACGAGGGCTACGAAGGACCGGAAGACCTGCGCGCGGCCATGGCGGTGCCAGACCGACCCTACATTTGCCGGCCATCGCTGGAGCCAGCCTGCTCGCTGAGCGCAGCACCGGCAGACATACTGCGCCAGGCGCTGCTGCTGGGGCTGTGCACGGCGCAGCAGTTTGATCCGCTGCGACCCGTGATCTGGACCCTGGGCAGCCTGACGCGAGTCGTCGATCTGTTCGACGCACAGGGGTTCTACCAATGACACCCGCGCTGTTTCACGCCCTGCTGCAGGAACTGGTCGATGAGAACCCCTTTGCGATTCGCGCCGCGCTGCGCATCCTGCAGGTCGAGTTCAGCACCGAGGTGTCCACCCTGGCCGTGACCTGCGAGGTCCGTCCGCGCTTGCTGGTGAACCTGGGATTCCTGAGCGAGCATGCGCTGACCGAGACGCACACCAAGGCCGTCATCGTGCATGAATTCCTGCACGTGCTGCTGCGTCACACCGAAGGGCGCCAACCGCTCACGCCCGAGCGCCATCTGGCCTTTGATGCGGTGATCAACGCCATCATCCATCGGCAATATGGCGTGGCGTATTCGTCCATGATGTCGCGCTACTACGGGCAAGCGACCGGCCTGCAGCAACTGCTGCGCCCCATGAACGCGCAGGAGACGCAGTGGTTCGGAATGCACGGCAACAATGCGCCAGCCTGGATCCGCGCCTGGGCCGGTCTCTACGCGGGAACGCTGATCGCCGACGACATCGAGAGCCTGGCCAAGACCCTGAACCAGCAACTGCGTTCGCCATCAAACAGAACGCCACCGGGACCGTTCAGGCTGGAGAACGATTCCTTCGACGTGTCGGACCTCATCGGCAACCACGCCGACCTGGGGCGGCCGGCTGAAGGTGCACTCGCCGATGCGCTGGACAGCGCGCTCAAGCAGATGAACGGCCACGGCGTCTGGCGCAGCCCGCACGAGCGCGGCATCGGCGGCGCGCTGATGAACTGCCTGATGGCGCCGAGCCAGGCGCCGATCCAGCGTTGGGAGAGCAAAACACTGGCCTTGATCAAGCGGCACATCACGCCCGACCGCCACTCGCGCTCGCTGCGCGAGGAGGCGTGGAGCTACCGCATCCCCGTGCTGTCGCCCGCGGACCGGCGCGCCTTCCTGCGCGCGCAGTGGTCGCCCTTCCTGCCCGAGGCCTCGTGGGAGGGGCAGCGCCTGCAACAGGACGGCACGGCCCAGGTCTACCTCGATGTGAGCGGCTCCATGAACCGCGAGATGCCCAGCATCATCCGGCTGCTGAGCCGCCTCGGGCGCCATGTGCGCCGACCGTTCTGGGCGTTCAGCGACAAGGTGGTTCCTGCGGTCATTGAAGACGGCAAGCTGCGCACCTCCACCACCGGCGGCACGTCCATGGCCTGTGTGCTGGAGCACGTGGCCAGAACGCGCCCCGACGCGGCCATCGTGATCACCGACGGCTACATCGAAACCGTGGACCCGCGACTCCTGAAGAAAGCTGCCGGCAGCCGCCTGCATGTGCTGCTCACGCGCGATGGCAGCGCCATCCTGCTTGCCAAAGCTGGCCTCCCCTATACCCAACTCGACAAGGTGCCCACATGATCCATTTTGCTGAAGCCGTGTTGCCGGGCCATCCCGACAAGTTCTGCGACCGCATCGCCGACGCCATCGTGCATGAGGCATTGCAGGCCGACCCCTGCGCCTTTGCCCAGGTGGAGGTGGGCGTCTGGGCCGACCAGCTGTGGCTGTCGGGGAACATCGTCACGCGCACCGCCCTGCCCCGTTCCCTGGCCGACATCGTGCTCGAGGCCGGCCTGTCCATAGGCCTGGACGGAAGCAACTGGATCGATGCGCGGCGCTACTGCATCACCAACACCCTGTGCCAGAACATCGACGACCCGACCGAGGGTCGCGCCATCTGCGACGACCAGGCCATCGTCATCGGCTACGCGGGCTACGACGCGCAGACCCGCTACCTGCCGCCCGAGCAGTTCCTGGTGCATACCCTTGGCGCTGCGCTGTGGAGCTCCTGCCGAAATGGCGCGCTCAAGGGCTGCGGGCCTGACGGAAAGCTGCTGCTGATCCTGCGCGAGGAAGGAAGGGAATGGCATCTGGAGCGCGTGCTGGTAACGCTGCAGCATGCGCAAGCGACCGGCCTCATGGACTTGACCGCCGCTGTACAGCGCACGCTGGCCGGTGCCTACGAGGCACTGCGAAGCGCCGACCCGCGCTGGCTCAATCCCTGGCCGCAAGTCGAGGTAACGGTGAACCCCAACGGCCCGCACTACCGGGCCGGCAGCGACAGCGACAACGGCCAGACCGGACGCAAACTGGTGATGGACTACTACGGCCCCCGCGTGCCGATTGGCGGCGGCGCGCTCTCGGGCAAACACCCCGCGCACATCGACCGCCTGGCAGCGCACGCGGCGCGGGAGGCGGCTGTGCACGCAGTGCGCACCGGTGCCAAGGATTGCATCATTCGTCTGGCCTATGCGCCCAACCGCAACGAACCGATGGAAGTGGTGTGGCTCATGGAAGGCCGAGGCAAACGGGCACCGGGTGACTTCTTCGACTTCGACGCCATGCTGGGCAGGATGGACGCTCGAGTGGTTATGGGTGAGATAGGCGCGGCCGTGCCGTGAGACCTGGAAAGTTCAAGGCAATTCCGCAATCACGCCCAACCACAACCGCACGACCCGTTCCCCCGCCGGCAGGTTGCGGATCAGGTTCAGGTCGTTGACCACAAGTTCCATCATCCCTGGCGTGTCGTTGGAGTACTGCATCAGTTTCACCAACGGCACCGTCCTGCGATTGATGTCCGCAAGCCCGGTATGCAAGTCCCAGAGTGCACTGGAGACCAAGGTAAACCTCGCCTTGAGCTGCATCGGATTCCACGCATCCTTGAATCCATGGAGGCAAACGCGCGCCGGTGTACCGAGCACGGGGTCCGCGTCCCTGAATTCCACCTTCAACAGCTGAGTCAGTGTGTGCAGTACGCCAGCGATCATCGACAGTCGCTGCAGATTGTGGTCAGCCGCCAGTTGCCTGCGTTGCTGGGCTGTAGTCATCATTTCCGGGATGGACACGTCAAGGTAGGGTTCCCCTTCCAGCGTCTGCAACTGCGCCATCTCAAAGCCGTCCCCAGCCAAGGGCGTGACACGCAACAGGTTGATCGCGTGGCGCAATCCCGGCATGGCAAACCATTCGGTCCCACCATCCCAGGCTTGGCCATCAGCGCCAACAACCTGCATGCGAAACCCAGCCAGCGCTTTGTGCAACATGCGCTCCACTTCGCTGGCTCTGCTTGGACTGGCGAACTCCACCTGTATCGAGCGATCCAGCGCGATGCAGGTGGCGTCCGGCAGCATGGCCGCGCGGACCTTCGGTGCCTGGCTCAACCCGGCCTTGAAGCGCTCATTTGCTTTATGAAGCAGCAGATAGACGTAGCAGGGCGTTGGAGGTTCTCCCCTCTGGGATTTGATGTCGGCCCGGGCCGGCCCACGTACGCTGGGCTCATGACAAGTCCCCAGGCGGCGATGTCGGGGTTTGAGTCTTTGATGAAACAGGGGCAGGGTGGTGGACATGGCAACGCTTTCTTTTCGTTCTTCTGTGATTTATGGTGGCGTCAGGCTCGCGACCACAGCGTTGTCACCCGCTCATTGGGCAGGTAGGCAGCAGTACCGATGCGGGCCAGTTGCTGCGCGTCACAGTTGTCGCAGCGGTCAAAGCCCAGAACTGTGGTCAGGATCTCTGCGATGTCCGGACTGCGCCAGCGCAGTGCCCGCAGGGCGGGCGTCAATAATTGACGGGCCTCGTTGCGCCAGTGGTCCCGCTCAGAGACCGAGTTGTGTCGCACGGACTTGAACTCGGGATGCTGGTTGTAGAACATCCCGCAAGGAATGAGCAACGCCGCCACAAAGGCAACGCCGCGCTCGTGCCGCATGGGCAGCTCCGATTGGTAGGCACGCTGTGCGGTATGGCCTGCCTCTTCAAATGGGAGAAACAACTGCTGACCCAGGCGACTTGCTCCTGGCACAATTTTCAGGCGCTTCGGGAATGAGTACGCCTCGACTACTTCATCGATAGCGAACACCTGCGCCACAAAACGCTCCAGCGGTGCTTCTATGTAGGGGGAGCAGTTTTTCAGCATGTGCTGGCGCCAGTCTTCAAGCGCAACCGCTGGCAGGCGGTGCACGGGTGGGTAGGCATGCACTGCCACGCCGTAGGTGGAAGCGATCTGGCGGGACAAAGGAATGAGTGGTTTCATGATGGGTTCCTAAAAGTGAATCTGACTGGACGGGGAAGGTGAGTGACATTGCCGCTGCGTCAGCTTTTGCCAACATCTGGACGATGCTGATGACGACAGGTCTTCAAGCTGCGCCAGCGCCGGCTGCGCTCTTGATCGCGACATCCAACTCGCCTTGTTGCGATGCAACGCAGCTTGTTGCTGGAGCGCCGACCCGCTGGGTATGGACCCCACGGCCACGGCGAGATAACCAGCTTGCCACCGCGAACCGCGAACCAGATGCGTTTCCCCGGCTTGGCGCCGAAGGCCTTGGCAATCGATGGCGGCATGCAAACCGTCATTTCCCCGCGCGGGTTCTGCCGCAGTGTGGCGGTCGGTAAATCGTTTAGTGACTGACCGGTGGACCGGCATGCCTTGCCGCGGGTACATTGATTGACCAGCGTTCCAGCGCGTGGCTTCAGCATGAGGCACCCCCGCGCCGCAAGTGCAACAGAAAGCCCTCGACCATCAGGTTGATGTTTTCGCCATCTGGCCAACGGGCCATCTGCTGCGATGAGGTCAGCGTGAGCACCAGATCAACGCCACGGAGATCGACCAGTTGCACGTAGTCTCCCCGCGAACCTTCCTGACGCCAGAGATAGGACTCCGCATCCAGCGCACGGGCAATCTGGGCCAGCGCGTCATCGTCCCAGTCCTCAGCGCCTACATCAGCAAACATCAGCTCGACGGCGTCGCCGCTGTCTACGATCGTCACTTGGGTGATTCGCGCCAAGCGGCTCCACAGGTCCTCGACTTCAAACCAGACGTCCAGCGGATTCCGGTCACATGTGTCGTTGGCGTGGGCTTTGGACTGCAACGCAGTTGGCGCCGCCATGACCGCCGGGTTCGACGGTGTCGGCACAGCCTTGCGGGCACACTGGGCGAGTGGAATACTTCGGCGCAGACGCAGGGTGTGTGCCGTGGTCACGAACCATTTGCTGCTGCCATTGCGACTGCTGCCAAGCTTGAAGCGCTGCCGGTCCATGCGGTGCTGGCGGATGACAGCGGAGCGACTCACCCGTCTTACTTTCCGCAGGTCGCTGAACGCATATAAACCGAATTTCACGTGAACGCACCGGCTATGGTTTGCGCGGAGCTTGTGCGTCGAACAGCTTTTCGGTTTCGTCCTCCCAGGCTTTCAGCAACTTCTTTGCTTTTCG
>CAILZB010000013.1 GCA_903838565.1 uncultured beta proteobacterium
CCATCACGCTTTTGCCCAACCACCAATCCATTCAATATCTCTGAGTTCCTCTGCATCGCATATGTCCACGTTGTTCTACATGGACACAAGCGTCTCTCAGTTCCCTCTGTGGCGATAGGGCGTAGATAAATGACCGCTTACGATAGATTGACCCCTGCCGCTGCGGGGGTAAACCACGATTCATCGCGTAAACGCAGCGACAGTCTCCCCTATGCACTGAGTGAAGAAATTGAAACCCTTATAGCTGCACAAGAGTCCGACAGCCAAGAAAACCGGCGTCATCGGGCGAACGGCTGCTGCCGAGTTTCGGGGGCCGTAAGATGACGGAACTGGACCAGCAGCGGCGATGGCCGCTGTGGAGAAATCGACAGAAATTCCCGGTCAGCTTGCATCCTCTAGCGCACCCGACCAAACCTGCAGCGTGCTGCGCAGCGCGTCCAGTTGCACCCAGGGATCCTGCGCCAGCAGCAGCGCGTTGAAGGGCGCGCCCACGGCCAGTGTCGCGTGCGCCAGACCGAAGTGCCGCCGCGCGTTGAATGTTGCGGCGCTCAGGGTTTGCTCCAAACTCAGCCCCGCTTCAAGGTAGCGTGCGATTTCGTCAACCACCGCGTGGCCGTGTGCCACGCCCATGCTGCCGGCGTCGGTGCCCAGCAGCAGCTTGACGCCCAGGCCAGTTGCCATGGCCAGATGCTCGGCGTGCTGGTCCAGGATGCGGCGCAAGTTCCCCACTGTCTGCGCCGACCAGCCCAGCGCCTCCGGGTGCGCCCATTGGAAGTGCAGCGGGCTGAAGGTCGGTGTCCAGGCAATATTTTTTTCCGCCATCCGACGCAGGATGTCGGCGCTCATGAAGAAGCCGTGTTCGATAGACCCCACGCCCGCCGCCGCGGCGACGGCAAGTCCCTTGGCACCGCTGCAATGGGCAAAGGTCTTGCGACCGCACTCGGCGGCGCTGGCCACCAACTCCGTCGTTTCTTCCAGCGTGAACTGGGGTTCGTCAGTGACGGCGCCGGCGTCGAAATCGATGATGCCGGTGAGGATGAGCTTGATTTCGTCGCTGTCCAGAGCCAATGCGCGCACCGCTTCGCGCATGCTGGGCGCATCCTGCACGTCTTGCGCCATGAAGCCGCCGTAGCGCCCGGCGCGCTTGATGCCCATGCCGCCGGAGCGCACCTGCGCCATGGCGCTGCCGGGCAGGCGCGCCTCGGCTCTTATTTGGTGGTTGATGCCGTGGCGGTCACCGGCGTCGCGCACCAGGGTCACGCCGCAGGCCAGCGACTGGCGCGCGCTGTCGCGTGCCGCCTGCAGCAGGCCTTCCAAGGGCTGCTTCAGGTGGGCCGATCGCGCCGTGAGATCGGTGCTGGCGCCATCCAGAAACAGGTGCACGTGCGCGTCCACCAGTCCGGGCATGAGGAAGGCGCCGTGCTGTACGGCCAGGCCGCTTCCCCGCAGCGCGGCGCTGTGGTCGCCTGCCGCGATGTCCGCCACGCGGCCATCACGCACGATGAACGTGCTCGGCCCGACCGCGTGGCGACGCTCGCCGTCGAACCAGCTCGCCACCACCACAGCAAATTCTTGCGAGGCTGGCACGCTCAGGCCTTGTAGAACTTGCGCACGGCGCGCAGCGCATTGCTGCCGCTCTGTTCCAGAAACAGGCGGTAGGTCTTGAGCACGTGGTGCTCCTCGGGCAGCGGCGCATAGCCGCGCCAGGGCGTGCCCAGCACGGTGTCGAAGCCCAGCGGCACGGCCAGCGTCAGGAAGGCGTTTTCCAGGCCGGCCTTCAGGTCCGAGCCGTCGGCGGCCTTGGACGGCAGCTGCTGGCCGATGTTGGACAGGCCGCCCATCATGTGCACACCGCGCAGTTCGGGGTCGGCGCCTATGCTTTGAATCGCCTGCAAGGTGCTGCGGTTCAGCCCTTCGGTGTCGGCGACGATGGCCGAGATCGACATGTCGATGAAGATGTCGTCCAGGGGCATGCCGTAATCCTTCTGCAAACGCAGGGCCGCGCGTTTGGCCGTGCTGTAGATCTGCTCGGCGCTCTTGTTGCCGCGCGCCACGCCGTCTTCCATGCGCTCGGAGGCCATCACGATCACCTTGAAGCGAAAGCGCCCATAGAGCTCCATCAGGTCCCAACGGTGCTCGGTGATGGAGTTGACGATAGGCAGCATGCCACCGGCGCGCTCCAGGCTGTAGCTGGACAGGCAGATCTCCTGCACCGCCTTGCTCGGAAAGTCGAAGGACAGCGGTGTGCTCACGACCTCCTGGATGGCGCGAATGACCCGCGCCATGAACTCCGGGTCGGTCAGCGCGCGCGCACCGATGTTGACGTTCTGGTACGCCGCGCCGGCCTGCGCCTGGCGCAGCGCCAGGGCCTGGATGGCGGGCAGGTCTTCATTGTCAAAAAACGCCTTGACGCTTTTGAAGCCGGGGTTGATGCGCTCGCCAATGATCTGCACGGCAAAGCCTGGAACTGTGCTCACGGAGGTGTCCTTTCGGGGTATTCGGGGAATGCGATGTGGCGCAAAAATGTTTTCTGAAATTCGCGGCGCGTGGACAACTCGACGTAGCTGGCTTTGTCCGCGATCTGCGCCGCCAGTAACCGGGACGGGGCGTTGCAGAGCATCTGGCGCACACCCAGGCCAGCGGCGTTGCCGACCTGCTCGAAGCGTTCCATCGGCAGCGCGGGAAACAGTCCGATGTCCACGCCGCTGGCGACGTCGATGTAGGCGCCAAAGGCACCGGCGATGATGAAGCGTTCAATGTCTCGCTCCTGCAGGCCCTGCTCGCGCAGCAGCAGCTCCACGCCCGTGCGGATCGCGGCCTTGGCCAGTTGCACGGCGCGCACGTCGTCCTGCGTGAAGAACACACCGGGCGCCAACTCCGCGGCACGCACGCTGCCAAGCTGGCGCACATGACGGTGCTGCGCCACGAGCCTGCCGCCGGCATTCAGGATCTGGGCGCGGCGCAGCACCGCCACCGCGTCCAGCACGCCCGAGCCGCACAGCCCCACCGCCTCGACCCCGCCCAGGGTCCGCGCGACGATATCCCCGTCCACCAGGCTGACGTTTTCTATCGCACCCAGCGCGGCGCGCATGCCGCAGGAAATATGGCCGCCCTCGAGCGCCGGACCCGAAGGGCAGGACGCCGAATGGATCTGGCCCTGGTGCATCAGCGAGATCTCGGTGTTGGTGCCGATGTCCATGACCAGGCTGGTGCTGCAGCCCTGCCAGCGCGCACGCGTCGCCAGCAAGGCGCTGACATGGTCGCCGCCGACGAAGCCGCCGATGCCGCCGGGCAGATGCACCCAGGCGCCGCCGCCCAGCTTCAGCCCCAGATCGCGGGCCTTGAGGTCCATGGCCGAGCGCAGCGCGCCAACGAAAGGCGCGCGTCCCAGTTGCGCCACGGGCAGGCCCGCCAGCAGGTGCTGCATCGCCGTGTTGCCGCCCAGCACCGCGTCGACGATGTGCTGCGTCTGTGCCCCCACGGCGCGGCACAGGTCTTGCGCCAGCGCGTTGATGCCCAGCACGACGGCCTCGCGCAACGCCTGCGCCGCAGCGTCGCTTAGCACCGCGTGGTTGATGCGGCTGATCAGGTCTGCGCCCCAGGCCGCCTGCGGGTTCTCCAGCCCCGCTCGGGCGACGCGTTCGCCCGTTTCCAGGTCGATCAAAAAGGCGGCGATGTTGGTCGTTCCCAGATCCACGGCCAGCCCCAGGGAGCGGCTGCCGGGACAAGCAAAGCCCGTCAGCTCGGCGCCGCGCTGCAGCACGCGCAGCGTCCAGGCGCCCTGGCGCAGCAGCGTCGGGAGCGCGCGCGCAGCCAACAGGTCGATGTGGGTCGCCGGGACCTTGAGCGCGCGCAGCACGCGCTCGGCGTCGCTGGCGTTGTCGCCCAGCGTGGCGCTCGCCAGTTGCAGATCGCAGGTGGTGACAGCAGGGTCCAGCACCAGCGCCTCATCCACAGCGACAAGATCGGCATCGGCGCGCTCCACGGGCGCGAGCGAACGCGGCGCCAGTTGCGCGACGCCGTCGCAGCGCAACTGCATCTGGCAGGCACGCTCCCACTTGGTGCCGCCCGGATCGGGCTCGTTGGGCGATGGCGCAATACGCACGATGCAGGTGCCGCAGCTGCCGCGCCCGCCGCAGGCGCCGACGATGCGCAAGCCGTGGCGCCTGGCGCTCTGGAACACGGTCTCGGCTTCGCGCACCCAGATCTCGCGCTCCAGCTCGGGGAACGACAGCCTGTGCCCTGGCGCGTCGTTGGCAGGTGCAGCGCTCACGTCACCGCCTCGACGCTGCGTGCCAGCAGCTTGCACTTGGCGCGCGTGGGGCAGTGGTCGCAGCGCGACCAGGAGGCCACGGGCAGGTCGATGCCAACGCCCAGCACCATGGACGTGGACTTGAGCGGCAGCAGGGTGTGGCCGCCATGCAGGCTCACGTCCACGCTGTGCGCCTGCGCCAGGCGCAGCACCGCAGCCTGCGCGTCCAGACCCAGACCCGGGTCGCCGGGACGCAGCTCGCCGCACATGGAAAGCCCCTGGCGTCTGGCCTCGGCCAGGATGCGGTCCTGGGCGCGCCTTGCGATGGCAAACAGCAGCTCGTTGCCCACGGCGTCCAGCGCCAGCGCAGCCGATGCGCGCTTCTCGCGAAACAAGGCCGTGACGCGCGCTTCCAGCAGCGGCCCGACGGTGCACACCGCGCAGGCCAGCGCCGTGAGCTGCCCGCTGGCCGGAATCATCCAGGGCGCGTGCAGGCTTTCGCCCGCCAGCCGGAGCGTCTCGCCCACCGGTGTCTCGAGCGCCACGATGCGGTAGCTGAACCCCGCCTGGGCCAAGCCCTCGACGCGCACCTGCTCCAGCGCCGCAGCGCGCAGGCGTTGCCGCAACGGCGTCGCACCCAACAGGGGCGCTGCGGCGACGCTTTGCAGCAGATCAAGACGGCGCTGGCTGGGCATGGTGGTTCTGCTAACCGGCGTAGTGGCGCGCGGCCCGGAACATGGCGCGCACGTTCTCCACCGGGGTCTCGTCCGGCGTGCCGAAGGCGTGTTCCAGAATCAGATTGCCGCCGCGGTTCCAGACCTTGTCGACCAGGTGCTTCACTGCCGCGTCGACGTCCTGAGGCGTGCCTGTGCTCATCATCGAGGGCGAGAGGTTGCCACGCAGCGCGACCCGGTCGCCCAGTACCTCGAAGGCCTTGACCAGATCCGTACGCTCGAACCAGTAGATGCACTTGCCCGGCGGAATGTCCTTGATGATCTCCAGGCGCTTGGTGCAATCAGACTCCCACAGCGGCATGGGAATCAGGTCGGCGGCGATCAGGTCGAGCATCATCTGGCGAAAGCTGGGCCACCAGAAGGTCTCGAACTGCTTGGGCGACATGAAGGCATCGGGCGCCCAGTGGATCGGGATCATGACGATGGGGTTGCCGCTGGCTTTGGCGTTGGCGATGGCGGCCGTCACCAGATGGCCGCGCATCGCGTCGATGGCTTCGAGCAGGCGGTCCTTGTGGCGAAACAGGTCCTTCATCATGCCGGTGGCGCCACGAAAGTAGTCGGCAATCACGTCGTAGGGTGCGCCCGAGCTGCTGCCGTTGATCAGCGGATAGCCCAGGGCGTTGATGCGTGCAGCCCACTGCGCCGAGCGCGTCAGGTAGCCGTCGATGACTTCTGAGGCGTCGAGCACGCGTTGCAAGGATTTGCGGAACTCGGGATTGGCCAGCGAGCGCAGACCCGTGATGGCGCGGAAATAGAACATGCCGGGGAGCACGGGGAAATGCTCGAAGCCCTCGAAGGCGCTGAAGATGCGCGGCAGGTAGGTATGCAGGTAAAAGCCCGAGGGGTCGCGCAACAGCTCGGGGAATTCCTCCGGTTTCATGTACTCGCGGTCCAGGTACTGGTAGGGCTGGTCGTCGCCCACGCCGTGGCCCGGCCACTTGAGCTGCTTGTAGCCCACAGCCTCAAAGATCGGGCCCATGGCGTTGGCGGCAAACAGGTTGATGCAGGCGTCGGGCTCGAACTCGAGCACGGCACGCTCGGCGATCTCGGCGGTCTTTTCGTAGTCGTACATCAGCTCCTTGCAGCTCACTCCGCCGTACCTGGCCAGCCAGAAAGTGGCGTACAGCGTGACCGGCATGCGCTCGGGTTTTTTGAGCGCGACACAGTCCAGGATGCGCTGCCAGCGCGCGTCGTACGCCGCCTTGGCCGCCGGTGTCTGTTCCGGGGCGTTCATGCCGTCACCCCCATCCAGCGCTTGCACAAGTGCACGGCCTCCACCGCGTTCACGCCAAAGGCGTCGGCGCCGGTGTACTTGCGCACCTGTTCGTCGATCTGCCCGCCGCCGATCATCACCTTGAAGTTGGACCGCAGGCCCCGCTGATCGAAGGCCGCAATGGTTTCCTTCATCGACGTGAAGGCCAGCGTCAGGAAGCCCGACAGCGCCACCACGTCGGGCTTCCATTCCTCGATGGCGCTGATGAAGCTCTCTATGGGCGCGTCCACGCCGATGTCCTTGACCTCGAAGCCGTTGATGTCGAGCATGAAGCCGACGATGTTCTTGCCGATGTCGTGCAGGTCACCCTGCACCGTTCCGATGAGCACGCGTCCCAGCGTTTTTGGCGCTTCGCCCGGGGCGCTCTTGATCAGCGGCTTGGCGATGGCGCTGATGTTCTCCAGCATCTCGCCGGCCAGCACCAGCTCGGGCAGAAAGTATTCGCCCTCTTCAAAGCGCTGGCCCACGATGTCCATGGCCGCGCGGCACAGTTCCAGCACGCGCAAGGGATTGGCGTTCTCCTCCAGCAGCATCTTCTTGGCCAGCGCAAAGGCCAGGTCCTCGTCCATGTCGGACAGCCAGGCGACCAGCTGCTGCTCCTGCGGATTCATGTTGCTCATACTTCGTTCTCCCTTGGTTCAAATGGCTGCACCCTGCAGGCGCTGGCGGCTGCGCAGGTCGCACTCGGCGATGATTTCGGCCAGCACGTTTTCATTCCTGTGGCCCATCACGTGCACACCGGCCACGCCCTCGATGGCGGACAGCGCCTGTATGGTTTCGATGCAGCAGCGCGTCGCCTGCGCCTGCTGGTCGGCCGCTGCTTCAATGCGCGCCAGCAGCGTGGCGGGGACATGCACGCCCGGCACATGGGCCGCCATCCAGGCCAGGGCGCGGGCGCTGCCCAGCGTGCCGACGCCGACGATGATGTGGGCGCGCCGGTGCAACTGGCGGCGCCGCACTTCGCGCATGAAGTCTTCAAACATGGCCAGGTCAAAGCAGAACTGGGTCTGGATGAAGCGCGCGCCCGCCAGGATCTTCTTCTCCAGATTGGCGATCCGCTCGACGTAGGGCGGAACAAAGGGATTCACGCTGGCGCCCAGGAACAGCTGGGGTGCCAACTCGAGCTTGCGCCCCGAGGCGTAGACGCCGCTGTGGCACATGCTGCTGGCCACGTGCAACAGCGACACGGCGTCCAGGTCAAACACCGGCTTGGCCTGCGGGTGGTCGCCCTGGCTGACGTCGTCGCCGGTGAGGCACAGCAGGTTTCTCACGCCCAGCGCCGCAGCGCCCAGGATGTCGCCCTGGATCGCGATCCGGTTGCGGTCCCGGCACGCCACCTGGTACACCGGCACATGGCCGTGCGCTGCCAGGATGGCCGAGGCTGCGACGCTGGACATATGGCAGTTGCCGCCCGCGCCGTCGGTGATGTTGATCGCGTCCACCAAGCCTTCGAAGAGGGCGGCGCGGCGCAGCAGCGCGCCCGGGTCGGCGGAATCGGGCGGGGCCACTTCCACCGTGACGACGAAGCGCCCGGAGTTGCAGGCGCGCTCCAGCGGTCCCTGTTCGGCTGCATCGGTCTGGCGCGGCTGCAGCGGCTGCAGCGTCGGTGCCGGTCTTCCCTGCAACAGCGCCACCCAACTCGAACTGCCGCGTGCACGCTGGTCCAGTGCCGGCAACAGCGGCGCTCCAATGTCGCCCTGGTCGCCCGCGATGCGCCGTGCGCCCTCGGTCGCCTGCACCCAGGCGCAGGGAAGTGCGGGCTGGACTTCGCAATGGCCGTCGGCGCGCACACCGCCGCAGGGGCCGTTGCGCATGGACTTGGCGCAGTTCATGGGGCAGGCCATGCCGGTGGCCGAGAGCACGCATTCACCGCACATGCGGCAGTCAAACAGCAGGCCCTTGGCGGCGCGCTCCATGGGGCGCAGCCACGCCGCCGTGCGCTGCCAACCTGCTGCTCGCGCCACAGGCGCCAGCAATGGCACTATTGGCCCCAGCGCCGCGTAGGCGCGCTGCAGGCGCCTGGCATGGCGCACCGACCAGAGGCGCAGCGACAACATGGTGGACGGCGTCCTTGGCGGCGGTTCGGGGTTCAGGCCGGCGCAGCGCCAGCCTGCTCCCATTGCAGCCACAGCGCCGTGCGCGCCGACGCCGCCTTGTCCGCGTTCGCCTGTTTCACATGGCCAAAACCGCGCACAGTCTGCGGCAGCGCGGCCAGCGCCACGGCGCTGGCCTGGCGCGCGGCGCTCTGACCTTCGATGAGGCGCGCCACGTCGGTTTCAAATTGCGCCAGCAGGCTGCGCTCGAGCACGCGCTCGGCTGTGTGGCGCAGCGGATCGGCCCAGGTGTTGCGCCAGCCGCGCAGGCCTGCGAGCAGGCGAAACACCGGCATCATCCACGGTCCGACTTCGGCCTTGCGCACCTGGCCGCTGGCGTCGCGCCGCGCAAAAGGCCACAGACCCAGGTGAAAGTGCAGCCTGTAGTCGCCTTCGAACTGACGTTGCAGATCGGCGCGGAATTGCGGCGCGCTGTACAGGCGCGCCACCTCGAATGCGTCCTTGGCCGCAAGCAGCTTGAAATAGCTCTCGGCCACCGCTCGGGCGAGTGTCTCGTCGAAGCCTTTTTCGGTTTGGACCTTCGACACGCGCTGCACCAGCTGCTGGTAGCGCGTCGCCAGCGCCGCGTTCTGGTACTGCGTCAAGAAGGCGCAGCGACGCGCCACCGCGCTGGCCAGGTCCTGTGGCAAAGCGCTGAGCGGTGGCGCATCGTCGCCATCTTGCATTGCCTGCGCGACGGCCTGTGGCTCGCACTGCGCCGCGCGGCCCCAGGCAAAACTCTGCAGGTTGGCAGCTACCTGCACGCCGTTGAGCTCGATGGCGCGCTGCAGCGCGCCCAGCGACAGCGGCAGCAGGCCGGCCTGCCAGGCGAAGCCCAGCAGAAACATGTTGGATAGCATCGGATCGCCCAGCAGCGCCGTGCTGATCTGGGTCGCGTCGATCGGCGTGCAGGCTTTGGCCAACACACCGGACAGGCGCGCCAGCAGCACCTTCGGGTCCAGCGCCCAGTCCGGATTGCGCGTGAAGTCGACGGTCGGCACCAGGTCACTGTTCACCACCGCGCGGCTCACACCGGCGCGCAGTTTGGACAGGACTTCGTCGCCCGCGCTCACCACCAGATCGCAGCCGATCAGCGCATGGGCGGCCCCGGCGGCGATACGCGTGGCGTGCAGGTCCTGCGCACTGGAGGCGAGCACCACGTGCGACAGCACGGCGCCGTATTTCTGCGCCAGTCCGGTCACGTCCAGCACCGACGCATGCAGGCCGTCGATGTGCGCGGCCACGCCCAGGATCTGGCCCATGGTGACGACACCCGTGCCGCCGATCCCCGCGATCAGCACGGCGTAACCGCCGACGGTGCTCGGCAGTACGGGTTCGCTCAAGCGTGGCAGGGCACGCTCAAGCGTGACCGGCCGGCGCAAGCTTCCGCCATGCACCGTGACAAAGCTCGGGCAAAAGCCCTCGACGCAGGAGTAGTCCTTGTTGCACGACGCCTGGTTGATGCGGCGCTTGCGGCCGTAATCGGTTTGCAGCGGCTCGATCGACATGCAGCCCGAGACCTGGCCGCAGTCGCCGCAGCCCTCGCACACCGCCGCATTGATGAAGCTGCGCCTGGGCGGATCGGCGGCGTCGCCGCGCTTTCGCATGCGCCGGCGCTCGGTCGCGCAGGGTTGCTGGTAGACGATGACCGAGACGCCGGCGAAATCGCGGCACTCGCGCTGCACTGCGTCGAGCTCGGCGCGCGCACGCACCGGCACGGTGGCGGGCAGCGCGCCCGCGGGGTAGTTGGCGACCTCGTCCGTGACCACGACGATCCGCGTCACGCCCTCGGCCAGCAGCAGTTGCACCGTCTGCAGCACGCTCAGGTTGCCTTCTATGGGCTGGCCCCCGGTCATGGCGACAAAGCCGTTGACCAGCAGCTTGTAGGTGATGGGAACGCCGGCCGCGACGGCCTGGCGTACAGCCAGAAAACCGGAGTGAAAGAAGGTGCCGTCGCCCATGTTGGCGAACACATGCGGCTCGTCGGTGAAGGGCTGCTGCCCCAGCCACATGGCGCCCTCGCCGCCCATTTGTGAAATCGAGTTCGTGCGCACCGGATCCACCAGCACGGCCATGGTGTGGCAGCCGATTCCCGCCAGGGCGCGGCTGCCGTCGGGCACGCGCGTGGAGCGGTTGTGCGGACAGCCCGAGCAAAAGCCCGGCATGCGCACCGGACCCGGCGGTCCAGCCGCCGCGGCCGGCGCGTTGCAGGCCAGCGCGAATTCGGGGTGCGTGGGGGCCAGCGCTGCGGCGATGAGCTGGGCGATCTGCGGCGGCGCCAGCTCGCCGCTCATGGACAGGCGCTGCGTGCCGACGCCCTGCGACCAGCCGTTGGCAGCGTCGCGCTTGCCGACAATGCGCGGGCGCGAGCCGGTGGAGTCGTACAGCGCCGACTTCAATTGCTCTTCCAGCAGCGGGCGCTTCTCCTCCACCACCAGCAGCATTTCCAGGCCGGCGGCCACGCGCTCGACGAATTGCGGGTCCAGCGGCCAGACCATGCCGACCTTGGCCAGGCGCAGGCCCAGCGTCCGTGCCCGGGCCTCGTCGATGCCCAGCAGCTGCAGGGCCTGGCGTACGTCCTGCCAGGCCTTGCCTGCGGCCAGGATGCCGATGCGCGCCGTCGACCGGTCGTCCTCGATGCGGTTGAGTTCATTCGCACGGCAATACGCCAGCGCTGCCGGCAGCTTGTGCTGGTACAGGCGCGCTTCCTGCACCGCGCCATGTTCCAGGGGGCGCGCGTGTAGCCCCCCTGGAGTTGATGGGACTTCGGGCACGGCGATGTGCGGAAGCGCCAGGCCCACGCGCACGCTGCCCGCGCCCTCGACCACGTCGGTGACGACTTTCATGCCCACCCAGCAGCCGCAATGCCGGCTCATGGCGATGCCGTGCAGGCCGAAGTCCAGCAGCTCCTGCGTGTCGGCCGGATAGAGCAGCGGCATGCCGCAGGCGACGAAGGAGGGGTCGGAGAAATTCGGGATCGTGGACGACTTGCAGCCATGGTCGTCGCCGCCAATCGCCAGCACGCCGCCCCAGGCGGAACTGCCGGCGTAGTTGGCGTGCTTGAGCGCGTCCACGGAGCGGTCCACGCCCGGACCCTTGCCGTACCAGATGCCGAACACGCCGTCGTAGCGCGCCCGGGCCTGGGTGCCGACGTATTGCGAACCCCAGACCGCCGTGGCCGCCAGCTCCTCGTTCACGCCGGGGCGAAAAACCACGTGGTGTTGTTTCAGCAGGGCGTCGACGCGCCACAGTTCCAGGTCGTAGCGCCCCATGGGCGAGCCGCGGTAGCCCGAGATGAAGCCGGCCGTGTTCTTGCCTGCGGCCAGGTCGCGCCGGCGCTGTTGCAGCGCGAGCCGCACCAGCGCCTGGTGACCGGTCATGAAGACGCTGCCTTCAGCCTGCAGGTACTTGTCGTCCAGGCTGGACTCGTGCTGGGCTGGCGTGTTCTCTGGGGTCATGGTGCTTGCCTCCTGCACAGGCTTATGCGACCAGATTGCGCAGCTGCTTTTTGTCTACCTTGCCGATCGGCAGCAGCGGCAATTCGCTGCGCAGATCGATCTTCTTGGGAAGCTTGTAGGCCGCCAGGCGCTCGCGGCACAGCGCCACCAGCGCCTCGGCGGAAACGCCTTCGGCGCTGGGTACCACAAAGGCGTGGCCCACCTCGCCCCACAGCGGGTCGGCCACGCCGATGACCGCCGCCATCGCGACCCCGGGGTGCGATTCCAGCACCACCTCGATCTCGCGCGGGTAGATGTTGTAGCCGCCCGACTTGTACATCTCGGTCAGGCGTCCGGCCAGGCGCAGACTGCCGTCCTCGCACCACGTTCCCGTGTCGCCGGTCCTGAGCCAGCCATCGGGCGCGAACGCCAACTTCGTGGCCTCAGGGTTTCTCAGGTAGCCCGGGAACACATGGCGTCCGTGCAGTTGCAGTTCGCCCGACTCGCCCGGCGCCACAGGCTGGCCCTGCGCGTCGACGATGCGCACCGCACCCTCGAACACCGGCAGGCCAACGGTGCCGGCCAGTTGCGCGATGCTGGCACCTCGCACCGTGACGCTGATGGTGCCCGAGGATTCGGTCAGGCCGTAGCTGTTGAACAGATCCGGGATGAAGCCAGCAAGGTAGGCGATCAGGCTCTCGGGCATCGCAGAGCCGCCCCAGCCCAGGTGCCGCACCGAGCCCACGAAGGCGGGCGTGAGCACCCCTGCGGCGTGCATCATCTGGTACTGCGTGGGCACCTGGCCCAGGACGGTGATGGCCTCGTCGCGCACCAGTTGCCCGGCTTGCAGCGCGTCAAACTCGGCCATAAAGACCAGGCAGTCGCCATTAAGCAGGGCCACGAGCGTGGTGTCGGAAATGCAGCCCGCGTGGTTCACCGGCAGGTTGATGAGGAAGCGCCCGGCTTCGAAGCCCAGGCGCCGCGCCAGCCACCAGGCGTTCTCCGCCAGGTTTGACGCGCTCAGGCATGCGCCCTTGGGCCGTCCGGTGGAGCCCGAGGTGTAGACCAGCACCGCGGCACCGAGGGCGACGATGTCGTCCTGTGGCGCTTGACTGTGCTGGACGGCTTCTGCTTGCGCGATGGCTTCGGCGAGTCCGGTCGGTCCGTCTTGCGCCCTCACCAGGCTCGGGTTGGCGCCGCTCTTGCCCAGAGCCAGCGCCAGTTCATTGCGGCTGCGTGCGTCGGCCTTGCTGGCGACGAGCACCATGGCGGGACGCGCGTGGCCTATGACATAGGCCAGTTCTTCAGAGCGGTATTTGGGGTTGAGCCCGACCCAGGTGGCGCCGCAGCGAAAAGCCGCCAGCAGGCTGACGTAATACTGAATTCCCGGCGGTCCGATGTAGGCCAGCACCTGGCCTGCGCCCACGCCCTTGTCGCGCAGCAGGTTGGCGACACGCTCGACCTGC
Organism: uncultured beta proteobacterium; assembly: GCA_903838565.1. Lineage (GTDB taxonomy): Bacteria > Pseudomonadota > Gammaproteobacteria > Burkholderiales > Burkholderiaceae_C > CAIKVZ01. Next base: position 13,256 of record CAILZB010000013.1, read on the forward strand.
TGAGCCAGTTCGGCGTAGCTCAGGCGCTGCGCTCCTTCGATCGCGGCTTCGCGCTGCGGATGGGTTCGGGCATGCTCTTGCAGGTAATCCAGCATCGCCTCGCGGCGCTCATGCAGATCGCTCACGGCGCCCTCCTTTAGCGTTGGGTCTTGGGCATGACCACGCCCAACCACTCGGCCACCATGCCGGGGCGCGGGTTGCCTTCGATCTCCACGGTCACCTGTGTCTTGAACAGCGATCCGCCATCGGCCCTGGGCGTCACCTCCATGATGATGAACTCGGCGCGGATGCGCGAATTCACCGGCACCGGCTCGACCCAGCGGATCTTGTCGAAGCCGTAGTTCAGCGGGTAGTAGCCCGTCAGGTCGGCTGTGACCTGGGTATGAAAGTAGGGCAGCAGGGCCGCGACAAAGAAGCCCGGCGCAATGATGGACTTGAAGTGCGTGTTCTGCGCAACCCAGTCGGCGTCGGTGTGCAACTTGTCGTTGCTCAGGGTGAGCGACTCGAACTGGTCGAACATTGGCTGTTTGAGTTCGAACCAGGGCGTCACGCCCAGTCGGGTTCCTGGCATGAGGTCTTGCAGTACTTGGGTCATCGCTTTGGTCTCCTGGTTATCGTCAGTTTGCAGTCTAACGCAAATTGAATGTGAATTCAAGTACAATTGAAACTCGCCCAAAGTCAGTCTCTCGCTACACTGAGGGCCTGCCCAAAATGGATAGCGGAAAACCCAGAAAGCGACAGGCCCATGCGAGCAGCCAGCCCGATTTCTTCAAGCCAACAGGCGTCGTTGACGGCGCTGCTGTGTGCACTGCCCGACGAAGCGATCCTGCGCATCCGCCGCGCCGGCAACTGCTGGGAATGCTCAAACCGTGACCCGGCGGGAGCGTCGCCCGGCAGACCTGCCTTTCGCACCGCCAGCATCACCAAGACATTCACCGCGGCGCTGGTACTGCTGCTGTGCGAGCAAGGTGAGCTGTCGCTGGACGATAGCCTGTCGGCGCACTTGGAGCCCGCGCTGCTGGAGCGGATTCACGTGCTGGGCGGCACATCCTACGGCGCGCAGATCACGCTGGAACAGTTGTTGCAGCACCGCAGCGGGCTGTTTGACTACGCGACTTGTTCGCAGTTCAGGGACCACGTTGCGCAGGATCCCTTGAGGTCATGGGCTCCGCTGGATCTGCTGGCCGAAGCTGTGCAGGCAGGCACGCCCGACTTTGCGCCGGGCCAGGGGATGAATTACAGCGACACCGGCTACGTCCTGCTGGCCATGGCGATCGAAAAGGTGACGGGACTGCCGCTGGCACAGGCCTACCGCGAGCGCCTCCTCGAGCCCCTGGGGCTGACGAACACCTGGCTGGAAGGGCGCGAAGCAGCCCGCTTCACTGAGGTCTCACATGCCTTCGCGGGCAACATCGACACCGCAGCGTTCAACCCATCCTTCGACACCTATGGCGGCGGAGGCTTGGTTTCGACCGCGGCGGATCTGGACCGCTTCATCAGCTGCCTGCTCGGTGGAAGCGTGTTCCGCCAGGTCGACACGCTGCTGCACATGATGGAGGGGACGGACGCGGCCCCGGGCAGCGGGACGCGCAAGACCCGCACGGCGGCGGGCCTGTCCGCCTTTGTTGTCGCCGACCATTTGTTCTGGGGCCATCTGGGGCACTGGAACAGCTTCATGCTGTATTCGATGGAGCGCGACATTTCGATTTGCGGCACCTTCAACCAGTCCAAGGACGACCTGCGCCATGTGCGCCTGCTCGAGGCGGCGGCAACTGCAGCGCTGGAGGGCTGCAGTTGAACGTCGAGGAACGCGCGCTCTGGGAACTGCAGGAAGACTTGGCGGTGGGCCGCACGGATTCGCAGAGTCTGGTGGCGCAGTACCTGCAGCGCATCGATACGCTGGACCGCGCCGGACCCATGCTGCGCAGCGTGCTTGAACTCAATCCTGATGCCGTGCAGATCGCACAAGAACTGGACGCCGAGCGCCAGCAGCGCGCTGCACGCAGCCCCCTGCACGGCATCCCGGTGCTGATCAAGGACAACATCGCCACGCTCGACCGCATGCAAACCACGGCCGGTTCGCTGGCGCTCGTGGGCGCGCAAGCGCCGCAGGATGCCTTCGTCGTGCAGCGCTTGCGCCGCGCGGGCGCGGTGATCCTGGGCAAGGCCAACATGAGTGAGTGGAGCAACGGCCGCAGTCTGCAAAGCTGCAGCGGCTGGAGCGCGCGCGGTGGACTCACGCGCAACCCCTATGTACTCGACCGCAGCGCCTCGGGATCGAGTTCGGGTTGCGCTGTGGCGGTGGCGGCCTCGCTGTGCGCAGCGGCCGTGGGAACCGAAACCGACGGGTCGATCCTGAGCCCGGCTTCGGTCTGCGGCATCGTCGGACTCAAGCCCACGGTCGGCCTCGTCAGCCGCCGCGGCATCATCCCGCTGTCATGCAGTCTGGACACGCCCGGTCCCATGGCGCGCAATGTGCACGACTGCGCCTTGCTGCTGGGCGCCATGACCGGACGCGATCCCACAGATGACGCGATGCCAGACGGCGCCGCGCCGGCTTTTAGCGACTACACCAGCGCGCTCGACAGCCAGGCGCTGCGCGGCGCACGCCTGGGCGTTGCGCGTCAATTTTTCGGTTTTGACGAAGGCACGGATCCTGTTTACGCGAACGCGCTGGCGGCCTTGGCCCACGCCGGTGCAGTGCTGATCGACCCGGTCGCGCTGCCCGATCTCGCGGTCCTGGGGGCTGCCAAACGGACCGTGCTGCTGTACGAAATGAAAGCCGGCGTAAACGCCTATTTGCAGGCGCTCGGGCCAGGCGCGCGGGTACGAAGCCTGGCCGACGTCATCGCCTTCAACCAGGAGCACGCAGAACTCGAGATGCCCTGGTTCAGCCAGGACATCTTCCTGATGTCGCAGGACAAGGGGCCG
>CAILZB010000014.1 GCA_903838565.1 uncultured beta proteobacterium
AAGCGCAGTGACCTGCAGTACGCCGGCCGACTCGGTGGCGTCGGCCTGGTCGCGGATTACGGCAGCTTTGCCACCGACGGCTACCGCGCCAACAGCCGCACCGAGCGCCATCAGTTCAACAGCAAGCTCAGCTTGGAGCCCACGGTGGACACCAAGATCAATGTCGTCTTCAACCGCTTTGACATGCCGCTGGCGCAGGATGCGCTGGGCCTGACGGCGGCACAGCTGGCAGCCAATCCACAGCAGGCCGGCAGCAACGCCCTGAGCCGGGAGACGCGCAAGTCGGTGCTGCAAAACCAGCTGGGTTCCACCCTGACGCAGACGCTGGATGCCGACGCCTCGATCACGGCGCGCGCCTACTACGGCCAGCGCGAGAACACGCAGTATCAAACCGGTCTGGCCACGTCCACGGGCGCCTGGGTCGGCCTGGACAGCGCCTATTACGGCCTGGGCTTGCAGTACAACCGCAGCACGCAGATCGCCGGTTACGCGGTGCAATGGGTGGCAGGCTACGAGTGGGACCACCAGGGCTCGACCCGCCAGGGCGGCGCGGCTGTGCTGGGCCAGCAGACCAGCACCACGCGCAATGAATTCGACCAGGCGGGCAACAGCGATTTCTTTGTGCAGGCGAGGACACAGTTGTCCCAGGACTGGGCCATGGTGGCCGGCCTGCGCCTGAGCTCGGTGCAGTTGAGCAGCACCGACCACTACCTGAGCGACGGCAACGGCTCGGGCTCGGAGACCTTCAGGGCCAACACGCCGGTGCTGGGACTGAGCTACCGTGTCAGCGAAGCGCTGAATTTCTTCGCCAACGTCGGGCGCGGCTTCGAGAGCCCCACGCTGAACGAAGTGGCCTACGACGGCACCGGTGTGCCGGCCTTCAACACCTCGGTGCAGGCGTCCAGCAGTCAGCAATTCGAATTCGGCGCCAAGTGGGCACCCACGCCCCAGTCACGGGTGGATGTCACCGCGTTTCAGGTTGATTCCAAGAATGAGATCGTGGTGGCCAGCAGCAGTGGCGGCAACTCCACCTACAAGAACGCACCCGGAACGAGTCGCTCCGGTGTCGAACTCTCCGCCAGCGCCCAGCTCACGCCGCATGTGAGCGCGCGCCTGGCGGCGTCCTGGATCGACGCGACCTACAGTCAGGCATTTGCCAGCGGCGCGTCCAACGTGGCCTTGGGCAACCGGATCCCGGGCGTGCCGCAGAACTTCCTTTTCTCTGAACTGCTGTGGAGCGAGCAGGGTTCCATCTCCAACGCAAAGAAGGCGCCGCTGCGGGGCGCGCAGGCGGGGCTGGAGCTGACGCAGACCGGCCGGCTGTATGCCAACGACGCCAACACCGCGTCGGCGCCGGGCTATACGGTGTTGAACGCCAGGGTCGGCTACGGCTGGGTCTTGGGCGCCGGTCGTCTGAGCCTGTTCTCGCGCATCGACAACCTGAACAACCAGCACTACGTCGGTTCGGTCATCGTGAACCAGGCCTCGTCCCAGTTCTACGAGCCGGCGCCCGGCCGAAACTGGA
>CAILZB010000015.1 GCA_903838565.1 uncultured beta proteobacterium
CGTGCCGGCGGGGACGCCCTTTTTTATTGGCTCAGACCGCCACCCAGAGCTTGGGCAGATTCGCCAGCGTGTGCAGGATGCGTGCGAGCGAGCCGTCGCGCACCAGGCCAGTGGCGTGCTCGATGTCGGGCGCCAGGAAGCGGTCCTGCGCCATGGCAGGAATCTGCTCGCGCAGCAAGGCGTGCGCCTGCTCCAGTGCCGGCGAGCTCGTCAGCGGACGCAGGAACTCCATGCCTTGAGCGGCGGCCAGCAGCTCGATGCCCAGGATGTTGGCGGTGTTGCTGATCATGGCCTGCAGGCGCCGTGCGGCAAAGGTCGCCATCGACACATGGTCTTCCTGGTTCGCGCTCGTGGGCAGGCTGTCCACGCTGGCCGGGTGGGCCAGCGACTTGTTCTCGGAAGCGAGCGAGGCCGCGGTCACGTGCGCGATCATGAAGCCGGAGTTCAGGCCCGCGTCGGCGGTGAGAAACGGTGGCAGGCGCGACACGCCCGAGTCGATCAGCATGGCGATGCGGCGCTCGGCGATCGCGCCCACTTCGGCGATCGCCAGTGCCATGCCGTCGGCCGCCAGTGCCACCGGTTCGGCGTGGAAGTTGCCGCCCGAGATCATCGCGCCGTCTTCCACAAAGACCAGCGGGTTGTCGGTCACGGCGTTGGCCTCGCGCAGCAGCACCAGCGCGCCGTGGCGCAGCTGGTCCAGGCACGCGCCCACCACCTGCGGTTGGCAGCGCAGGCTGTACGGGTCCTGCACGCGGTCGTCGCCGTCGACGTGCGAGCTGCGGATCGCGCTGCCCTGGAGCAGCGTACGGTAGTACTGCGCCACGTCGATCTGCCCGGGCTGTCCCCGCAGCGCATGGATGCGCGGATCGAAAGGACCGTCGCTGCCGCGGGCGGCGTCCACGGTGAGCGCGCCGATCACCAGCGCCGCCTCCAGCACTGGCTCGAAGCTGATCAGCGCGTGCAGCGCCAGCGCGGTCGAGGTCTGGGTGCCGTTGATCAGCGCCAGCCCTTCCTTGGGGCCCAGCGTCAGCGGCGCGATGCCTGCTGTCTTCAGCGCCTGCGCCGCGGGAACGCGTTGGCCGTCCTGCAGCATGTCGCCTTCACCGATGAGAGAGAGCGTCATGTGCGCCAGCGGTGCCAGGTCGCCCGATGCGCCCACCGATCCCTGCGAAGGAACGTAGGGCACCAGTCCCGCGTTGTGCACCGCCAGCAGCGTGTCGATCACGATCTCGCGCACACCTGAATGGCCGCGTGCCAGACTCGCCGCCTTGAGCGCCAGCATCAGGCGCACGACTTCGGGCTGCAGTGGCACGCCCACGCCCACGCTGTGCGAGCGGATCAGGTTCAGCTGCAGCGTGGCCAGCTGCGCCTTGCTGATGCGCTGGTTCGCCAGCTTGCCAAAGCCGGTGTTCACACCGTACACCGGAGCGTCGCCGTCGGCCGCGGCCTGCACCACGCGCTGGCTGGCGCGAATGACCTCGCGGCTGGCTTCGGGCAGCGCGAGTTGCTGCACACCTGCATGGATGGACTGGAGCTGCTCCAGCGTGAAGTGTCCGGGCTTGATCAACATCTCAAAATCCTTTCATGGGCATGTTCATGCCGTGTTCCTTGGCGCAGTTTTCTGCGATTTCATAGCCGGCGTCGGCGTGGCGCATGACGCCCGTGGCGGGGTCGTTCCAGAGCACGCGCTCCAGGCGCTGCGCGGCCTCGGGTGTGCCGTCGGCCACGATCACCACGCCCGAATGCTGCGAGTAGCCCATGCCGACGCCGCCGCCGTGGTGCAGGCTGACCCAGGTGGCACCGCTGGCGGTGTTGAGCAGCGCGTTGAGCAGCGGCCAGTCGCTGACGGCGTCGCTGCCGTCCTTCATGGCTTCGGTCTCGCGGTTGGGCGAGGCGACCGAGCCGCTGTCCAGGTGATCGCGGCCGATGACGATCGGTCCCTTGAGCTCGCCGCTGGCGACCATCTCGTTGAACGCCAGACCGGCCAGATGGCGCTCGCCCAGACCGATCCAGCAAATGCGTGCCGGCAGGCCCTGGAACGCGATGCGCTCCTGCGCCATATCCAGCCAGCAGTGCAGTCCTGCGTTGTGCGGAAAGAGTTCCTTCATCCTGGCGTCGGTCTTGCGGATGTCTTGCGGATCGCCGCTGAGCGCGACCCAGCGGAACGGGCCCACGCCGCGGCAGAACAGCGGGCGCACATAGGCGGGAACGAAGCCAGGGTAGTCGAAGGCGTTGGCAACGCCGTAGTCCTTGGCCACCTGGCGCAGGTTGTTGCCATAGTCCACGGTGGGTATGCCCATGGCATGAAACGCGAGCATGGCGCGCACATGGGTGGCGCAGGACTCGCCTGCGGCTTGCGTGAGCTCGGCGTGCTGGGCCGGGTCGCGTTGCGCGGCGCGCCAGCGCTCCACGCTCCAGCCCGAGGGCAGGTAGCCGTTGATGATGTCGTGGGCCGAGGTCTGATCCGTCACGATGTCGGGGCGCATGCCGCCGGCCTGGGCGCGGCGCACCAGTTCGGGAACGACGTCCGCGGCGTTGGCGCACAGGCCGATCGATACCGCTTCCTTGGCCGCCGTGTGTTGCGCCAGCATCTCCAGCGCCTGGTCCAGATTGGCGGCCTGCTTGTCCAGGTAGCGCGTGCGCAGACGAAAGTCGATGCTGCTCTGCTGGCACTCGATGTTGAGCGAACAGGCGCCGGAAAAACTCGCGGCCAATGGCTGGGCTCCGCCCATTCCGCCCAGGCCCGCGGTGAGGATCCAGCGTCCGGCCAGGCTACCGCCAAAGTGCTGGCGCCCGGCTTCGACGAAGGTCTCATAGGTGCCTTGCACGATGCCCTGCGAGCCGATGTAGATCCAGCTGCCCGCGGTCATCTGACCGTACATCATGAGACCGGCGCGGTCGAGCTCATTGAAGTGCTCCCAGTTGGCCCACTTGGGCACGAGGTTGGAGTTGGCGATAAGCACGCGCGGCGCGTTCGTGTGCGTGCGAAACACGCCCACGGGCTTGCCCGACTGCACCAGCAGGGTCTCGTCCTCTTTCAGCTTTCGCAGGCTGTCCAGGATGGCGTCAAAGCAGGGCCAGTTGCGCGCGGCCTTGCCGATGCCGCCGTAGACCACGAGCTCGTCGGGGTTCTCGGCCACCTCAGGGTCGAGGTTGTTCTGCAGCATGCGGTAGGCGGCTTCGATCTGCCAGTTGGCGCAGGCGAGGTCGCTGCCGCGGGGGGCGCGCACCGGGCGTGCGCGGCTGTCGGAGAAGGGGGTTTGCATGAGCTTGGTCCTTGGTTTAACGTCCGGTTTAAGGGCTGGTCATTGTAGTTTAGTTGTCTATACAACTTTGCGCACAGCGGGAAAACCCTGAGCGGGGGGTTGGAGTACTAGGGTATCTACCAAGCGTTCGGACCGCATCGGGCCTTGACAGTCCAAATCAGGTCGAATAAAGTTGTCTATACAAGTTGCAGAAGCCGTTCTGGAACCTGTAGCTGTTTATTGCAAGTCAACCCACCTCTTTCCACGCTTTCACCAGGAGTCCCAGCATGCACGTTTCCAGACACCCGCACTTCGTCCTCGCCGCGCTCGGCCTGGCCTTGCTGGCCACCACGGCCCACGCCGATGTCAGGATCGGCATCACCGTTCCGCTCACCGGCTTTGCTGCAGCAGACGGAAAGTCCGCGCTCGACGGTGCCAAGCTGGCAGTGGCACAGGCCAATGCCAAGGGTGGCATCAAGGGGGAAAAGCTTGAGCTCGTAATTTACGACGACCAGGCTTCGCCCAAGGAAGCCGTGCCCGCGGCAACCAAGCTGGTGGAAAAAGACAAGGTCGTGGGTGCCGTGGGCGGCTCCTACTCCGGCTCCACCCGCGCTGCGGCCTCGATCTTCCAGGCCGCACAGGTGCCCTACGTGGTGGCCTATGCGATCCACCCCGACATCACCCGCTCGGGTGACTTCATGTTCCGCGTTTCGGCCATGGGCGAAGTGCAAGGACGGGGCGGCGCCAAGCTGGTGCAAAACCTGGGCAAGAAAAAGGTCGTGCTGATCACGCTGAAGAACGACTTTGGCCAGTCGCTGGCCGCTGGCTTCAAGGAAGGTGCCGCCAAGTTCGGTTTGAACATCGTGGCCGAGCATGAATACAGCATGCAGGATCGCCAGTTCGGCGCGTTGATCTCCCAAGTGAAAGCGCAGGAGCCCGAAGTGATCTACGCCAGCGGCTATTTCTACACCGCAGGACCGCTGGTGAACCAGTTGCGTGCCGCAGGCGTCAGCGCCATCATCATCGGGCAAGAGGGCTACGACTCGGAAAAATTCATGGAAATCGCCGGGCCTGCCTCCGAGGGCGTGCTCATCACCACCTCACTCGATCGCGACTCGGTCAATCCCGTCACCAAGGCCTTTTTGAGCGATTTTCGCCAGGCCAACAACGCGGGCGCCGACATGGTCGCCGCCGCCACCTACACCGCCACACAGGTGTTGATCGACGGCCTGCGCCGGACCGATGGCAAGGGTGGCGCAGCGCTGCGCGACGCCATCGCCGCCGGCAGCTACGACGCGCCCATCGGCAAGCTCGCCTTCAACGACCTGCACGAGGTGAAGAAGGACCTGCAAGTGCAGGTGGTGAAGGACAAGGCTTTCCACCGCCACTCGATCGTCTCGGACCCGGTGCTGCTGGCGCCGCCGAGCAAGGCGTCCAAGTAAGCCGTCGCCCTGCCAACCCACCGACACCAGCGCCATGTTGTATATCGAGCTCGTCGCACAAAGCCTGGTGCAGGGCAGCATCTACACCCTTGTCGCGCTCGGCCTCACCCTGGTCTATGGACTGCTGCGCATCCTGCACGTGGCCCATGCCAGCCTGTTCACGCTGGGCGCCTATGTCGGCGTGCTGACCTACAACGCCACCGGCAATCTGCCGCTCACCTTGCTGGCGGCGATGGCGGTGTCGGGCCTGTGCGGCGTGGCCATGTTTCGCCTGGCCTACCTGCCGATCCTGAAGCAGCCGCCGCATGTCGCTTTGATCGCCTCCATCGGCCTGTTCATCGCGGCGGAGGAGTGCTTTCGCATTGTCTTTGGCGCATCCGGCCTGTCGTTTGCCAACCCACCGCTGCAGGGCCAGGTTCAAATCTTCGGCGGCTTGCAGTTCAAGCAGGCGGAGTTGGCGGTGATGCTGGGCACAGCGCTGATCATCGCAGCGCTGGCCTGGCTGCAGACCCGCACCCGCATCGGTGTCGCGTGTCAGGCCACGGTATCGGACCCGCAGATGGCCGAGTCCTTTGGCATCCGCCTGACGATGGTGCGCGATCTGAATTTCCTGATCGGTTCGGCCCTGGCCGGCTTTGCCGGTGTCTGGGTGGCGCTGCTGAACAATCTGGTGGAACCCACCATGGGCAGCGTGCCGTCCTACAAGGCGCTGGCGATCATCGTGCTGGGTGGCCTGGGCTCCGTGCCGGGCACCCTGATGGCCGCACTGGTGCTGGGCCTGGTCGAATCCTTTGGTACGGTCTATCTTGGCAAGGTGCTGGATCGCAATGCGATTGCGTTCACCTTTCTGATCGTGGTGCTGATGCTGCGGCCACAAGGCCTTTTTGCCAAACGCTAGAAAGACGCCATGGACTACGAAATTTCCCTCGTCACGACCATCGCCATCACCGTGATGTTTGCCTTGTCGCTCAATCTCATCACCGGTTTTTGCGGCCAGATCAGCCTGGGCCACGCGGCCTTTCTGGGGCTGGGTGCCTACACCTCGGCCATGCTGTGCCAGGCTGGCCTACCGTTCTTCCTGACGCTGCCGTTTGCCATGCTGATGGCGGGCCTGCTGGGACTGCTGGTGGGGCTGGCGAGCCTGCGCGTGCGGGCCGACTTCCTGGCGATCACCACCATGGGGGTGGGTTTCATCTTCATCGGCGTCGTGCGCCAACAGGAGTGGATGGGCGGCGAGATGGGCATCACCGGCTTCCCCGCCTCGGGCATGGGAAAGGCCGGTTTCATGCTGGCGTCGCTGGCATTGGCTGCGCTGACGGCGGGTTTGAGCCTGTACATCCAGCAATGCTGGATGGGGCGCGTGTTCAATGGCATCGCCGAGGACGAAGACACCATGCGCGTGCTCGGCATCGACGTGCCGCGCTACAAGCTGGCGGCCTTCGCCATCGGCACCGCGCTGGCGGGCGCGGCCGGCGCCATGTACGCGCAAAACCTCAAGTTCATCGGCCCCGACAGCTTTGGCTTTGTCGAGTCGGTCACGGTGCTGTCGATGGTGGTGGTGGGCGGCATCGGCTCGGTGTTCTGGGTCACCATCGCGGCGGCCGTGCTCTCGGCCCTGCCGGGATGGTTCCAGTTCATCGGCGACTACAAGCTGCTGGTCTACGGCGCCTTGCTGTTCGCCATGATGCGTTTTTCACCGCATGGCCTGGCGGGTCTGGCCGGGCACTGGATCGCCAGAGCCAAAGGAGATCGAGCGTGAGCGGCCAGGCGAACAAAGCGCTGCTGCGCGTCGAGAACGTGACGGTGCGTTTCGGCGGGCTGACTGCCGTGGACCGGGTGGCCTTCAGCGTGCAGCCGGGCGAACTGCTGGGCCTGATCGGGCCCAATGGCGCCGGAAAGACCACGCTGCTGCGCGCCATCACGGGCGTAGTCCGGGCCACCGAGGGCGAGGTGTATTTACACGATCAGCCGCTGGTGCATCTGTCGATCGACCAGCGCGTGCGTCGCGGCATGTCGCTCTCACAACAGCTGGTCAAACCGCTGCGCAACATGACGCTGCTGGAGAACGTGACGCTGGCCGCAGGCTTTCACAAGACCGTGTCACCGCTGCGCTCCCTGTTGCACGTGGACAGCAGCGCCGAGCGCGCGAACGCCATGACGATGCTGGAGCGTGTGGGCATTGCCGAGCGCGCGCATCAGTTGCCGGGAACCCAGCCGCTGGGCATCCTGAAACGCCTGGAACTGGCGCGCGCGCTGGCACTTCAGCCTGAGTTGTTCCTGCTGGATGAACCGCTCGCAGGACTCAACACCAGGGAGGCCAAGTCGTTCGCCAACACGATTGCGGACATCCATCGCAGCGGCATGACGATCGTGCTGATCGAGCACAACCTGGGCGAGGTCATGCGCCTGTGCCAGCGCCTGGTGGTGCTGGAGAACGGACGCAAGATCGGCGACGGCGAGCCGCACAGCGTGATGAGCGACCCCCAAGTGCAGGCGGCCTACCTCGGTGGCGATGTTCTGGCCAGCGCCCAGGCCAAGGAGCCACAACATGCTTGAGCTCAAGAATATCTCCTGCGGCTACGGCGCCTTCAATGCCGTGCACGAACTCTCGCTGCGGCTGCGCCCCGGCACCATCACGGCCTTGCTCGGTGCCAACGGTGCCGGCAAGTCGTCCACGCTGATGTGCATCGCCGGCCACGGCGAATTGCAGGCCGGACAGATCCTGTTTGCCGGCCACGACATCAGTGCCATGCCGGCGACCCAGCGGGTGCGCGAAGGCATCGCCATTTCGCCCGAAGGACGACGCCTGTTCAAGGATTTGTCGGTGGAGGACAACCTGCGCGTGGGCGGAATGATTCATCCGGTCAAGGGCTACGCCCGGGACCGTGAGCGCGTGCTCGGCCTGTTCCCGCGTCTGGGCGAACGACTCAACTCGCTGGCAGGCAATCTGTCGGGCGGCGAGCAGCAGATGCTGGCCATAGGACGGGCCTTGATGACGCGGCCCAAGCTGATCATGATCGACGAGCTGTCGCTCGGACTCATGCCCAAGGTGATCGACCAGTGTTATCAGGCCCTGCAGCTGCTGCGCAGCGAAGGCATGACGGTGTTGCTGGTCGAACAGAACACCGAACGCGCGCTGGCCGCCGCCGACGATGTCTGCGTGCTCGAGTCCGGCGCCACGGTGTGGCGCGGCAGCGCCGCCGATGCGCGCAACGACCCGAGCCTGACGGCGGCCTATCTGGGCCTGCATGCAGCCGCATAGCCTTGGATATTTCTGTGAATCATGACTTTGTCTGCCGGTTTGCACACAGACCACGCACACTTGGACCTTCGTGCAGTGAATCCCGGATCCATGAATAATTCCTCCCCATGCCCCGCCTGAACCCACTCCCATTGCCGGCCTACGAACAGGTCAAGGCCTTTGTCAAAACCCAGATCACCTCCGGACGCTGGCGGCCCGGCGACGCCGTTCCGAGCGAAGCCGCTTTGCAGCAGCAGTTCGGCGTGAGCCGCATGACCATCAACCGCGCGGTGAAAGAGCTGGCGGTGGAGGGCTTGGTGACCCGGGTCCAGGGCTCGGGCACGGTCGTGGCGCAGTTGCATCGCATCTCGAGCACGCTGGCGTTACGCGACATCCACGAGGAGGTGCTGGAGCGTGGCCACACGCACACCGTCCATGTTGAACTTCTGGAAACCGTGCGTGCCAATGTGGCGCTGGCGCACACCTTCAAGCTGCGCCTGGGTGCCAAGGTGTTCCACTCGGTGCTGGTGCACAGCGAGGATGGCGTGGCGATCCAGATCGAAGATCGCTATGTCAATCCGGCCGCGGCGCCCAAGTACATGAGCGCCGACTTCAACACCACGACCCCCACCCGCTATCTGCTGGAGCACGCGCCGCTGACCGAAGCGAGCTATTCGATCGAGGCCTGCTTGCCCAGCGCGCATGAGGCGCGCTGCCTGGGAATCAAGGCCGGCGACCCCTGCCTGGTCATGACCCGCAGCACCATCAGTGGCGCGCACGTCGCCAGCTGGGTGCGGCTGGTGTATCCCGGCACGCGCTACTCCTTCAGCGGGAAATTTCAGCTGTGAGTTGGCACAGCGTCTGCCTGGCAGATGTTCCTGCCAGCCCGTGGCGCAACGGTGGCGGCGTCACGCGCGAACTCGCCTGCTGGCCCGAGGCAAACGACTGGCGCTGGCGCGTGTCCGTGGCCGAGGTCGAAAGCAGCGGTCCGTTCTCGCGCTTCGACGGCGTGCAGCGCTGGTTCGCCGTGCTCTCGGGCGCCGGCGTGCGGCTGAACCTGCACGGACAGGCGCACGAGCTGACCCGCGCCAGCGAGCCCTTCGCTTTCGACGGCGCGGCCGCGGTGGACTGCGAGTTGCTGGCCGGCGCCACGCAGGACTTCAACCTGATGGTGCGCGGCGCAGGCGCATGCGCCAAGTTGCAGAGAATTCGAGGCACGCAACGCTTTGCCGTGCGCGCCGGAACCACTGTCGCCGTCTATGCCGTCGCCGCCATGACCCACGTGACCCTTGACGGCCAGACGCTGGCACTGCCTGCGCACAGCCTGTGCTGGAAATCACTGGCCACAGCAGCGCCAATGCAGGTCGATGCGTCCGAGGCTCTCTACATGGAGATCACGGCATGAAGCTGTGGACCCATTGCAGCGTGGCGACCATGGCAGCCGGCACGGCCCAGCCCTACGGTTTGATCGAAGACGCGGCGTTGGTCGTTGACGGCGCGCTGCTGCGCTGGGTCGGTGCGCGCGCCGACCTGCCCGCAGAACTGGACGCGGCCTGCACGCAAAGGAATGACGCGCGCGGCGCCCTGATCACTCCGGGGCTGATCGACTGCCACACGCACCTGATCTATGGCGGAGATCGCGCCCATGAATTCGAGGCACGACTGGGTGGCGCAACGTACGAAGACATCGCGCGCCAGGGTGGCGGCATTGCGTCCACCGTGCGCTCGACGCGGGCGGCCAGCGCCGATGAACTGAAAGTCCAAAGTCGGGTGCGCCTGAAGCAGTTACTCGGCGAAGGCGTGACCACGCTGGAGATCAAGTCCGGCTATGGACTGACGCTGGAACACGAGCGCAAGATGCTGCAGGTGGCGCGCGATCTGGGACGCGAAAATAAGCTGGATGTGCGCACCACGTTCCTGGGCGCGCACGCCCTGCCCGCCGAATTCGCGGACCGAAGCGACGACTACGTGGACGAGGTGCTGACCATGCTGCCGCTGCTGCACTCCGAGGGACTGGTGGACGCGGTGGATGCGTTTTGCGAGCGCATCGCCTTCAGCCCGGCCCAGGTGGCACGGGTGTTCGAGGCCGCGCGCTCCCTGGGCCTGCCGGTGAAGCTGCACGCGGAGCAGCTCAGCGACTCCGGCGGAGCGCAACTCGCAGCGCGCTTTGAGGCCTTGAGCTGCGACCACTTGGAGTGGCTGTCCGAAGAAGGTGCAGCCGCCATGGCCGCGGCGCAAACCGTGGCCGTGCTGCTGCCCGGTGCCTTTTACTTCCTGCGCGAAACCAAAGTGCCGCCGATCGCGATGCTGCGCCGCCACGGCGTGGCCATCGCCATCGCCAGCGACTGCAACCCGGGCAGCTCGCCCTGCACCTCGCTGCTGCTGATGCTCAACATGGCGTGCACGCTGTTTCGCCTGACGCCCGAAGAGGCGCTGGCCGGCGCCACGCGCCACGCAGCCCAGGCGCTGGGATTGAACGACCGAGGCGTGCTGGCTGCGGGCAAGCGCGCTGACTTTGTTTTGTGGGACGTGCAGCGAGCGGCGCAATTGGCTTATGCGCTCGGTGCCAATCCCTGCATCCAGACCATTTTCAAGGGTGAGACGCGATGACCTTCAGATTGCACCGTGGCAGCTGTCCGCTGCTCGTCAGCATGCCGCATGTCGGCACCGATATTCCAATCGAGCTGCGCGCCGACTACCAGCCGCGGGCGCTGGGCGTGGAAGACACCGACTGGCATCTCGAGCGCCTCTACGACTTCCTGCCGGCGCTGGGCGCTTCGATCATGCAGCCGCAGCTCTCGCGCTACGTGATCGACCTGAATCGACCGCCCGACGACGCTCCCATGTACCCGGGCGCGTCCAACACCGAGCTGTGCCCGACCCACTTCTTCACCGGCGACGATCTCTATCTGCCCGGCCGCGCGCCCGAAGCGGGGGAGCGCACGCGCCGGCGCGAGGCTTATTGGCGCCCCTATCATGAAGCGCTGGCCGCGGAGCTGCAGCGCATCCAGGCCCAACATGGCTACGCCCTGCTGTGGGACGCGCACAGCATCCGCTCACAGATTCCCTGGCTGTTCGAGGGAACCTTGCCCGCACTGAATCTGGGGACGGCCAGCGGCCAGAGTGCCGACCCAGCGATTGCGCTTGCGCTGGAGCAGGCCTGCCAGGCTTCGCCGAATGTGAGTCATGTGTTCAATGGCCGCTTCAAGGGCGGCTACATCACGCGCCACTACGGGCAGCCGCAACAGCGGGTGCACGCGGTGCAACTGGAGATGTGCCAGAACCTGTACATGCAAGAGTGCCCGCCGTTTGCCTACGACGAACCCAAGGCCCTGGCGATCCAGCCGCTGCTCCAGGCGCTGCTGCAGAGCGCCCTGGCAGCGTGCGCAGCCCTTTATGAAAAATGAGATGAAGACCTTCTTTGCCGAACAGGCCTGGCTCCAGGGTGCCTGGGCGCGCGACGTGCTGCTCAGCGTTGACGCGACCGGCCACTGGTGCGCCGTTCAGGCCGACACGCCGGCTGCCGCCAGGACCGATGCCACGGTACTGCGCGGCCCCGTGCTGCCGGGGCTGGTGAACGCGCACAGCCACGCGTTTCAGCGCGCCATCGCCGGCCTCACCGAGCGCAAGGGCGCGGCCGGTGGCGACGACGATTTCTGGAGCTGGCGCGACCGCATGTACTCGGCGGCGCTGCGCATCACGCCGCAGCAGCTGGAGTCGATCGCGTCGCTGCTCTACGCCGAACTGCTGGCTGGCGGCTACACCCAGGTGTGCGAGTTTCACTACCTGCACAACGGCGTCGACGGTGCCGGCGACCCGCTGGAGATGTCGCTGGCGCTGGTGCGTGCGGCGCAGCGCGTGGGCATGGGCTTGACGCTGCTGCCCACGCTGTACATGCGCAGCGGCTTTGGCGCGGCAGGTTTGCGCGAGGACCAGCGCCGCTTCGCTTCCACGCCCGAGAGCCTGATGCGGCTGGTCGAGGGTGTGCAGCGCCAGACCCGTGGACTGGAACAGGTCAACGTGGGTTTCGCGATCCACTCGCTGCGCGCCGTCGCGCCGACGCCGCTGCAGGAGATTGCGGCCTTTGCCCAGAACGGCGGCCTGCCGGTGCACATCCATATCGCCGAGCAGACGCAGGAGGTGCAGGACTGCATCGCCCACACGGGACAGCGTCCGATCGAATGGCTGCTCGAGCACGCGGCGCTGGACGCACGCTGGAATCTGGTGCACGCCACGCACACCACCGAGGCCGAATTGAAGGGCGTGAGCGAGCGCGGCGCGGCCATCGTCATCTGCCCCAGCACCGAAGCCAATCTGGGCGACGGCGTGTTCGACTACACGGGCTATGCCAGCGAGGCCGGGCTCTGGTCGATCGGCTCGGACAGCCACGTCACCCGCGGCTGGAGCGAAGAACTGCGCCTGCTGGAATACTCACAGCGCCTGACGCAGCGCCGGCGCAATGTGGCAGCGCACTGCGGCGGCACGGCCAGCACTGCGGCGGTGCTGTTCGAAGGCGCACTCGCCGGTGGCAGCTGCGCCACCGCGCTCGCGCTGGGTGCGATTGCACCGGGACAGCGCGCCGATTTTCTGGTGCTCGACGCCACCGCGCCAGCGCTGCTGGGCATACCCGCAGAGCAGATGCTGGATGCACTGGTTTTCTCCAGCCCGGGCACGCCTTGCAGGGACGTCTTTGTCGCCGGGCGCCAGGTCGTGCACCAGGGCGTGGTCAGCGCCGGCCCGTCGGCAACACCGCCCTGGCCCGAACTGGCGCGCCATTTCACGCAGGCGATGACGGCGCTGTGGTCGCAGTGAGGTCGCGTGCCGGCACGGCCATGGATGTTTCTGGCATGATGAAGCGTCCTTGGCTCCGGGTGTGGAACATGTATTTCGTTCGCCGTGTTGTTTTTCTTGCTGTGCCGCTGTTCCTGCTGTGGGGCTGCGCGCAGTTCATCGGAGAGCACTCTCTGTCGATTTCCCAGACCGAGCTGCAGTCCCGGATGGCGACCCATTTCCCGCTGCAGAGGAAGGTGCTGGAGGTGTTCCAGTTCACGGTCGACACGCCGGTGCTGACGCTGCAGCCCGAAGCACACCGCGTGGCCACGCGTTTGAGCGTGCTGCTGCAGGACCGGCTTCAGGGGCGCGAATACCGCGGTTCCGTGAACCTGGGCTTTGGCTTGCGCTTCGACCCCGAGGAGCAGGGGCTGCGCATGGTGAATGTGAGCGTGGACAGCCTGCAGATCGAAGGCCTGTCACACAACGCGCAAAAAGCCGTCGCTTTGTTGGGGCCGCTGCTGGCACAGGACAAACTCGAAGACCAGCTGATCTATCGCTTCAAGCCCGAAGACCTGAGGCGCGCCGCGCTGCTGGGCTACAGCGTCAGCACCATCGACGTGACGCCGCAAGGCGTGTCGGTCCGCTTGGCAGCCAAACCCTAGGGTCTGGCGCTCGGCAACGAATCAGACCGCGTTCTTGTGGCTGCCGTCGCACAGGGCCTGGTTGGCGCTGGCCTTGCAACCGCAGAAATACACCGTCTTGCTTTCGGTCGCGCTGTACTTCACCGGCGTGAAGCTGCCGCCCTTGTGCGAACCATCGCAGAAGGGCTGGGCCTTGCTCTGGCCGCAGGAGCACCAGTAGTAATCCTTGCCGGCTTCAACGGCGACGGGGAACGGGGTCTCGGAGGCGCGAACGGGAGAGGTCATGTGAAATCCTTTGGGGTGGTGGAGGGTCAGAGCAAAAAGTCACTCTGATCAGCCATTGTAGTGGCGGGTCAGACCAGCCTGCGGCCCCGCACCGCCGCTAAAAAAACGATTCCAGCACTTGATCGAGCTGATCCTGAAAACCCCGCTTCGCGCTCGCGTCGATGAAGCTCGCCTCAAAGCTGTTGCGCGCCAACGTGTAGGCGTGCTGCGCGCTCAGGCCCGTGGCGGCAAAGGTCTGGACGAAGTTGTCGTTGATGTAGCCGCCGAAGTAGGCCGGGTCGTCGGAGTTGACGGTGGCCGCGAGTCCGGCGTCGAGCAACTGACCCAGGTTGTGCTCGGCCAGGCGCTCGAACACGCGCAGCTTCAGGTTCGAGAGCGGACACACGGTGAGCGGGATGCGATCTTGCGCCAGGCGCTGCATCAGCAGCGCATCTTGCACGCAGCGCACGCCGTGGTCGATGCGCTCCACCTTCAGCACGTCCAGCGCGCTCCAGATGTAGCTCGCCGGTCCCTCCTCGCCGGCGTGCGCCACCAGATGAAAACCGAGTTCGCGGCAGCGCGCAAACACGCGTGCGAACTTCTCCGGCGGATGCCCCAGTTCGCTTGAATCCAGGCCCACGCCGATGAACTTGTCGCGCAGCGGCAGCGCCTGCTCCAGCGTGGCAAAGGCCTCCTCCTCGCTCAGGTGGCGCAGGAAGCACAGGATGAGAGAGGCGCTGATCCCGGTCTCGGTGCGCGCGTCGACGCAGGCGCGGTGCAGTCCGTTGATGACTGTGTCCAGAGACACGCCGCGCGCGGTGTGGGTTTGCGGATCGAAGAAGATCTCCGTGTGCAGCACGTTGTCGGCCGCAGCGCGCAGCAGGTAGGCGCGCGCCATGTCGTAGAAGTCCTGTTCATGGATCAGCACGCTGGCGCCGGCATAGTAGATGTCCAGAAAGCTCTGCAGGTTGCTGAAGGCATAGGCACGGCGCAGTGCCTCCACGTCGGCATAGGGCAGGCTCAAGCCATTGCGCTGAGCCAGCGCAAAGATCAGTTCGGGCTCGAGCGAACCCTCGATGTGGATGTGCAGCTCGGCCTTGGGCATGAGCCGCAACAACGCGGGCAGGCGATCGGGAGCGATGGGTTTGACTTGGTACACGAGCGCACTCCAAAAAAGAAAAGGGGATAGCGCGAGCACGCTATCCCCAAGGTTGCAAGCACCCGCTGCTATTCCTTGATGTCCACGCCGTAGAAGTTGTGGCGACCAAAGGGGCTGAGCTTGAAGTCGATGACTTCCTTGCGCATGGGCTTGAGCTGCACCGCGTGCGCGATCGTGAACCAGGGCGCCTGCTCCTTGAAGATCAGCTGCGCCTGCATGTAGAGCTTGCTGCGTTCTTTCGGATCGGTCACGCTCTTGGCCTTTTGCACCAGGTCTTCAAACGGCTTGTAGCACCACTTGGCGACATTGCCGCCGCCCGGCTTGGCAGCGTCGCAGCCCAGCAGGGTGTGCAGGAAGTTGTCCGGGTCGCCGTTGTCGCCGGTCCAGCCCAGCATGCCGGCCTGGTGTTCGCCGTTTTGCATGCGCTTGCGGTACTCACCCCACTCGAAGCTCTTGATCTCGACCTTGACGCCTACCTTCGCCAGATCGGCCTGCATCAACTCGGCGATGCGCTTGGCATTCGGGTTGTAGGGACGCTGCACCGGCATGGCCCAGATATCTGTGGTGAAGCCATTGGCGTAGCCGGCTTCGCTCAGCAGCTTCTTCGCCGCCACCGGATCAAAAGGGTCGTCCTTCACGGCGTCGTTGTACGACCATTGCGTGGGCGGGATCGGGTTCTTCGCTGCCACGCCCGTGCTCAGGTAGACGCCGTCGATGATGGCCTTCTTGTTGATCGCCATGTTGATGGCCTTGCGCACGCGCACATCGTCAAACGGCTTCTTGGTGGTGTTGTACGCCAGGTAGCCGACGTTCAGGCCGGGCTGCTCGAGCACCTGGATCTTCGGATCCTTGCGGATCGCCTCCAGATCGGCCGGGTTCGGGCTCACCATGATGTGGCACTCGCCCTTTTGCAGCTTGGCCCAGCGCACCGACGCGTCGGGCGTGATGGCGAACACCAGGTCGTCGATCTTGGCCCGTCCGCCGTAGTAGTCGGCGAAGGCCTTGTAGCGGATCTGCGCGTCCTTCTGGTACTGCACCAGCATGAAGGGTCCCGAGCCTATGGGTTCCTGGTCCAGCTTCTCGGGCGTGCCGGCCTTGAGCATGGCATCGGCGTATTCCTTGGACTGCACGCCGGCGAACTCCATGGCCCAGGTCGAAAGGAAGGGCGCATCGGGCTTGTTCAGCGTCATCTTGATCGTCATGTCGTCGATCTTCTCGACCGACTTGAGCAGCTTGTCCAGACCCATGTCGCCAAAGTAGGTGTGGTTCGAACTCGTGACCTTGAAGTAGGGATTGGCCTCCTTCCACTGGCGCTCGATGGCAAACAGGATGTCATCGGCGTTCATGTTGCGCGTGGGCTTGAAGTTCTTGTTGCTGTGCCACTTCACGCCCTTGCGCAGGAAGAAGGTGTATTCCTTGCCGTCGGGAGAAATGGTCCAGCGCTCGGCCAGCCCCGGCACCACCGCGGTGCCGCCGCGCTCGAAGTCCACCAGGCGGCTGTAGATCTGCGAGTTCGCGTCAAACGAGGTGCCGGTGGTGTTGATGCCGGGATAGAAATTTTCCGGGCTGCCTTCGGAGCAGTACACCAGGGTCTTGGCCGCGACCGGCGTCAGTGCCAGCAGCGCTGGCAGCGCCAGCGCACACAGCAGTCGGGATTTCTTTGGGATCATCTTCTGGACTCCTCTGGGTTAAAGCTGCTCGGCAGCGGGTTGAACAAATTTCTCGGCCTCATGGCAGGCCACCTGGCGCCCGGCGATGTCGCGCAGCACCGGGCGCTCCACGCGGCAGCGCGCCGTCACGTCAGGGCAGCGCGTGGAAAACACGCAGCCGCTGGGCGGATGCAGCGGAGACGGCAACTCGCCCGTGAGCACGATGCGCTTCTTGGCCACACCACTGCCCACGATGCCCGGCGTGGAAGCCAGCAGCGCCCGAGTGTAGGGATGAAGCGGCTGCGTGAACAGGGCCTTCTTCTTGCCCTGCTCCACCGCGTGGCCCAGATACATCACCAGCACCTCGTGCGCGATGTGGCGCACCACGCCCAGGTCGTGCGAGATGAAAAGGTAGGCCAGACCGAGTTGCTGCTGCAGGTCCGCCAGCAGATTGAGCACCTGTGCCTGGATCGACACGTCCAGCGCCGACACCGGCTCGTCGGCGACGATCAGCGAAGGCCGCAGCATGAGCGCGCGCGCAATCGCGATGCGCTGGCGTTGTCCGCCCGAGAACATGTGCGGATAGCGGTCGTAGTGTTCGCTTCGCAGCCCCACCAGCGCCAGCATCGCGCGCGCCTCCTGCGCGCGCTGCGGCGCGTTCATCGCCGTATTGATCTCCAGCGGCGCTTCCAGGATGGCGCCGATTTTCTTGCGCGGATTGAGCGAGCCATAGGGGTTCTGAAACACCAGTTGCACCGCGCGGCGCAGCGCATGGCGCTCGGTCTGGGTCGCCTGCACCACGTCCACGCCATTCAGACGCAGTTCGCCTGCGGTGGGGCTCTCGATCAGCGACACCATGCGCGCCAGTGTGGACTTGCCACAACCCGACTCGCCCACCACGGCCAGGGTCTGTCCGGGCAACAGCGTGAACGACACGCCGCCCACGGCCTGCAGTTCGTCGGGCGCGCGAAACAGGCCGCGGCCGATCCTGTAGACCTGGCGCAGGTCCTTGGCCACGACGATGGCTGGAGCCGGCTTACTCATCGCGCTGCCCCAGCGGAAAGTGGCAGCGTACCCTGCCCTTGGGCAGGTCCTGCAACGGCGGCCGTGTGGCCCGGCAGGCGTCCACGGCGTCACGGCAGCGCGGGGCAAACAGGCAGCCGCTGGGCCGGTCATACAGACCCGGCACCATGCCCGGTATC
This sequence comes from uncultured beta proteobacterium, assembly GCA_903838565.1. Classification (GTDB taxonomy): domain Bacteria; phylum Pseudomonadota; class Gammaproteobacteria; order Burkholderiales; family Burkholderiaceae_C; genus CAIKVZ01. The sequence continues at coordinate 17,617 of CAILZB010000015.1, forward strand.
GTGGCCAGTCGCGTCACGCCGTCGCTGCGCTCGGGCAGCGCGGCCATCAGCGCGTCGGTGTAGGGGTGCTGCGGCGTCTCGAACAGGTCATGCGCGCTGCGCTCTTCCATGATCTGCCCGGCGTACATCACGGCCACGCGCTGCGCCATCTCGGACACCACGCCCATGTTGTGCGTGATCAGCACCAGCGCCATGCCGCGCTCCTTTTGCAGGTTGCGCAGCAGGTCCAGGATCTGCGCCTGGATCGTCACGTCCAGCGCGGTCGTGGGCTCGTCCGCGATCAGCAGCTTGGGGTTGCAGGCGATCGCCATGGCGATCATCACGCGCTGGTTCATGCCGCCCGACATCTGGTGCGGAAAGGCCTTGAGCCGGCTCTCGGGTGCGGGGATTCCCACCTGCTCCAGCAGTTCGATGCAGCGTCGGTGCGCGGCCTTGGCGTCCATGCCCAGATGCAGCTTGAGCGTCTCGGCCAGCTGGAAGCCGACCGTGAAGCAGGGATTCAGACTGGTAGTGGGGTCCTGAAAGATCATTGCCACGTCCTTGCCGATGAGCTTGCTGCGTGCGCCGTCGGACAGGTTCAGCAGGTCGTGGCCGTCAAAGCGCAGCTTGTTCGCAGTGACGCGCCCCGGATAGGACACCAGACCCATCAGCGCCATCATGGTCACGCTCTTGCCCGAACCCGATTCGCCCACGATGCCCAGCACGTCGCCCGCTTCCAGCGACAGGCTGACACCGTCCACCGCCTGCATCACCGCGTTCTTCGACGGGAACGCGACGCTCAGGTTTTCAATTTCAAGCAGGGCCATGGCGGGTCAACTCTTCAGCGTTTCAACTTGGGATCAAAGGCGTCGCGCAGGCCGTCGCCGAGCAGGTTGAAGGCCAACACCGTGACCAGGATCGCCAGGCCCGGGAAGGTCACGACCCACCAGGCGCGCAGCACGAATTCGCGCGCGTCGGCCAGCATGGTGCCCCATTCGGATGCGGGCGGCTGCGCGCCCAGGCCCAGAAAACCCAGAGCGGCCGCGTCCAGAATCGCGGTCGAAATGCCCAGCGACGCCTGCACGATCAGCGGCGCCATGCAATTGGGCAGGATCTCGTTGAACATCAGCCGCCAGTGGCTGGCACCGTTCATGCGGGCCGCGGTGACGTAGTCTTTCGACGCCTCGGTGATGACCGCCGCGCGGGTGATGCGCACATAGTGCGGCAACACCACGACCGCCACCGCCAGCATCGCGTTCATCAGGCCCGGCCCCAGGATGGCGACGATCACGATCGCCAGCAGCAGGCTGGGCAGCGTCAGGATGATGTCCATGCAGCGCATGACGGCGATCTCGTACACGCCGCGTACATAGCCCGCGGTCAACCCGAGCACGGTGCCCACAATCACCGACAGCGCCACCACCGCCAGACCGATCGCCAGCGAGAGCCTGGCGCCGAAGATCAGACGCGACAGGATGTCGCGCCCGATCGCGTCCGTTCCCAGCCAATGCGCGCTCGACCCGCCGGATTGCCACGCGGGCGGCTGGAGAAAGACCGCGCTGTCGGTCAGGTCAGGGGCATAAGGTGCGACCAGCGGCGCCAGCGCCGCGAGCAATAGCACCACGACGACCACGGCGAGGCCCGCCAGCGCGCCCTTGTTGGCGCTGAAGTAGCCCCAGAACTCGCGCAGCGGGTGCGGCACTTGGGCGACGACGGTTTCGGGATGGGACTTCATTTCTGGTGCAGCACGCGCGGATTGATGATGCCGTAGGTCAGGTCCACCAGCAGGTTCACCAGCATCACCATGCCGCCCAGCAGCAGCATGCCGCCCTGCAGCACGGGATAGTCGCGCCGCCCTATGGCCTCGATCATCCACTTGCCCACACCGGGCCACGAGAAGATGGTCTCGGTCAGGATGGCGCCGGTGAAGAGCACGCCCACTTGCAGACCGATCACCGTTACAACCGGGATCAGCGCGTTGCGAAACGCATGCAGCGCCACCACGCGCAGGTTCGACAAGCCCTTGGCGCGCGCGGTGCGGATGTAGTCTTCGCCCAGTACTTCGAGCATGGCCGAGCGCGTCATGCGCGCGATCACCGCCAGCGGATTGGTTCCGAGCACGATCATCGGCAAGATCAGATGCCGGGCAGCCGACCAGAAGGCGCCCTTGTCACCTGCGATCAGTGTGTCGATCAACAGGAAACCTGTGACCGGTTCGATGAAATACTGGACCGCGATGCGCCCCGAGACCGGCGTCAGATCGAGCTTCACGGAGAACAGCAGGATCAACAGCAGACCCCACCAGAAAATGGGCATGGAGTAACCCGTGAGCGACACGCCCATCACGCCATGGTCCAGCACCGAGTTGCGCTTCACCGCCGCGAGGATGCCCGCCGGTATGCCCAGGATCAGCGCAAACAGGATGGCGCAGGTGGCCAGTTCGATCGTCGCCGGAAACAGCGCCAGAAATTCCCTCAGCACCGGCTCGTGCGTGATCACCGAATTGCCCAGATCGCCCTGCAGCACGCGGCCGATGTAGATGCCGTACTGCACCATGATGGGGCGGTCCAGCCCGTATTCATGCAGCAGCAGCGCGTGCCGTGCCTCGTCGATGCCGCGCTCGCCGGCCAGCGTCTCGATCGGGTCGCCGGGCACCAGACGGATCAGGAAGAACGCCACCAGCGTCATCCCGATGAAGGTCGGGATGATCAGGCTGAAGCGGGTGAAAAGAAAACGTAGCATGGATCAGTGTTGGCGGTCGTAAAGTATATACAACTTAAACAGCCCGATCGGCGCACCACCGAACCGATGAGCAGCGAGCGCGAGCCAAGGCTGGCAAACAACTCGACCGAGGCGTAGCGAGCGCGAACCACGAGGAACTCCCAACGTTACCGAGGCGTAGCGAGCGGGTGCCAGGCTAGGCGGACGGAGCACAGGAACCGGAACGTACTTCCTGTACGTGAGGATTTAGTTACGACATAACTTGAGTACAAGTTAGTCTTCACTGAACCTTCGGTTTCGAGCATCCGGCCAACGAAGCATGGCGCCCGCGCAGTAGCCGAGCCCCTTATTTGCCGGGGATCTTGCCTTCGACACCCTTCACATAAAAGCCCAGACCGCCCAGGAACTTGTCGTCGGCGACCGCGTCCTTGGCGATCTGCACCTTGCCGGTGTTGTCGGTGATCGGGCCTTTCCAGATGACGAAGCTGCCGTCCTTCAGGCCCTTCTTCACCTCGTCAATCCTGGCCTTGGTTTCGGCCGGCACGTCGTCGGCGATGGAGACCAGGTCGATCGCACCTTCCTTCACGCCCCACCAGGCTGCAGTGCCGCCCTTCCAGGAGCCGTCGAGCGCCTCCTTGGTGGCCTTGATGTAGTACGGACCCCAGTTGATCACGGCCGACGCCAGGTGCGCCTTGGGGCCATAGGCCGTCATGTCGGAATCCCAACCAAAGGCGCGCTTGCCCTTGCTCTCAGCCGTCTTGAGCACGGCGGGCGAATCGGTGTTCTGGAACAGCACGTCGGCGCCGCCGTCGATGAGCGAAGTCGCTGCTTCCGTTTCCTTGGGCGGGTTGAACCATTCGTTCACCCACGCCACCTTGGTCTTGACCTTGGGGTTGCTGGACTGGGCGCCCAGCGTGAAGCTGTTGATGTTGCGGACCACCTCGGGGATCGGGATCGACGCCACGACGCCGAGCACGTTGCTCTTGGTCATCTTGCCCGCGATCACGCCCGCCATGTAGGCGCCTTCATAGGTGCGCGAGTCGTAGGTGCGCATGTTCTCGGCCTGCTTGTAGCCCGTGGCGTGCTCGAACTTCACGCCCGCGTTGTCCGCGGCGACCTTGAGCATGGGTTCCATGTAGCCGAAGGTCGTGCCAAACACCAGCTTGTTGCCCTGACCCACCATGTCGCGGATCACGCGCTCGGCGTCAGCCGACTCGGGCACGCTCTCGACAAACGAGGTCTTGATCTTGTCGCCGAATTCCTTCTCCAGCGCCTTGCGGCCGTTGTCGTGCGCAAAGGTCCAGCCGCCGTCGCCCACCGGACCGACGTAGGCAAAAGCGATCTTCAGTGGTTCGGCCTTGGGGGCAGCGGCCGAGGCAGCGGGTGCCGGTGCAGGAGCGGCTTCTTCCTTCTTGCCGCAGGCGACGAGCGAGGCCGCCGCAACGGCGGACAGGGCCACCATCTTGAACAAGGCGCGTTTTTGCAGATCAGTCATCTCAATTCCTTTGATAAGTGGGGATGGGAGAGGCGAAAACGCTCATTATGACCGCTGGACAGCCCCGCCGTTCTGGGACTTCCCCTGATTCAGGTGATTCCATTTCAACGCCGAATTCGCGCTCGGACACGCGCTGCCTGCCGTCCTGCACTGACAGCGCGCGCCGGTGCGTTCCCGCCGTCACGCAACGCCATTGCCACGCCTCACTTCGTCTCCTGCACCGCCACTATGGCGGCACCGTAGGCGTCGGAGCAGAGTGAGCTGTTCTTGCGTGCTGCAACGCTCGAACACGATGAACTGGACACCGCTTTGCCCGTGCTCATGAGCGCGCCAAGGCTGGCGCGCCCTTGAGTGTCATTCAGCGACGTGACGAAGGGTCCGGCCTTGTTGGCTGCCAAGGCACTCAGATCGCGCGGCGCGTCGCTCACCATCACCAGCAAGGAGTCCGTACCCACCGGTCCACCGGCCTTGACGCGCCAGCTCGGCCGTGGCAGCAGCAGCTTCTGGCCCGCGTCAATCTTGTTGTCCTGATCCAGGTCATTGGGGAACAGCATGTAGACCGACTTGTTGTCGGAACCAGCGAGCGCTACGTAGACATAGCCGGCTCGGTCGGATTGAACCGACAGGTCCAGCGCGTCCTGTCCGATCTTGAGCTTGTCCTTGCCCAGCGTGACCTGGACGCGGCGCTTGGCGTCGCGCTGATCGAACATCTGGTGCAAGGCCTGCTCGCCCGTCAGGGCCGGCGGCTCCACCGGCGGCTTGGTGGCAACGATCGCTGGCGCGGAGGCATGCGCGACGGGAGCCGCCAGAATGACCGGATCCACCGTCACGGCATTGGCCTGGGCAAACCACGCCGGCACAAACGCGGCATTGCCATTCAGCACCAGATGGTTGGGCTTGAAGTTCGCATCGTTGAGCATGCGTTTGTCGATCTTTTCCTGAGCGCACTGGCGGATCTCGTCCATCGTGATGGCGCCGGAGCCGTCGAGGTCCTTGGCGTCGCGCAGCATGCAGTCGCGCACGTACTGGGTCGCCAGCCCCCCCTTGAGTTCGTCGTCAAAGCTGATCTCGTTGTCGCGCGAAGCGCTGATGTGCACGATGTCCTGCGGCAGCGCGCCCGACGCTGTGGCCTCCACCACCAGATTACGGGTCTTGACGTTGACCGGTCGCCCGCACTCCTCGGTCGTGCCGGAGAACTTGGCGCGCAGCGCGCCTTCGTCGTTGACATTGGTGAGGCCGCGCGTGCGCGTCGCCGACGAGGCCTGCGCCACACCACCCGAATAGCAGGCGTCGTACATCACAAACAGTTTGTCGGTCCGGTTGGTGATGGTCTTGAGCATGTCGGCCATCTCGCGGTTGGTGATGTAGCCGCTCATGCCGGTGCTTTGTCCGCCGTCGTAGGCCAGCAGCGCCTCGGTGCAGCCGCCCACCTTCGGATCGTTATAGCGCGTGCCGTGGCCCGAATAGTGGATGAACACGCGGTCGCCGTCCTGCACCCTGTCGGTCAAGTCCTGCAGCGCCTGGCGAATGTTGGCGCCCGTGGCCTGATCGTCCTGCAAATAGCGGATGTTGCTTGTTGGAACCTGCATCGCCTGCGCCATCTGGGTCGCGGATTCGCGGTCACTGCGGGTCCCCGGCAATTGCGGTACCGCAGAGTCGGCGTAGCGACCGATGCCGATGATCAGCGCGTGGCGATTGATGCGCGGCGGCAGGCTGCGCACGCCCAGCGTCAGGGCCGTATTGCCAGCGGCCTCGCGCCCGCTGGCCAGATGAGAGGCTGCAGAACTGCTGGACTTCCAGTCCACGGCGCTGGCGCGCACCCAACCGGATACCTTTGCCCCCGCTTTGGCCGTGGGAGCCGACGCTTCAACCAGCGCCCAGCCACCCTCCAGGCTGACCAGCCGCAGCATCGCGCCCGGCGCCAGATTCAACAGCACCGGCGCCGAACCCAGTTTGTCGGTACGCAACTCGGTCGCGCGCAAGGCCGACAGATTCTGTCCTGGCGTGGCACCCTGCTCGCTCTGCGCGTGGACTTGGGCGCCAAGGCTGAGCGCCAGCGCCAGCAGCGAGACTTGACGTGAAAGATTCCATTTCAAATTCATGCCGCCTACTTTCGTTTGAGAGTTAAGTCTATCAACCGCCAAGCCGTTTGCACCCAAGGATGCCGGGCGGTGCAAGTGCAGCTGGTGCCACAACAAGCATAAACGACAATCACGCAACCACCGTTTGCACACCTGCCAGAATTCAACCATGTCTAATCCGCGCCAACGTCGACGAACTGAAGCCATGGAAATACCTTCAAATCGTGGCTCGCACTCGACGCAATGCACGCATACCGGCATCATAAAAATGACCAAATGGTATTTCGATTCACGCGCAAAGCTGGGTAAGTTGAGCAGGACCCTGGCCGTGGCGTGCACCCTGGTCACCTTTTCGGCTTCAGCCCAGGCACCGCTGGACATCCGCGTGGCGCTGGTGATCGGCAACGCCGCCTACGCAGGAGTTGCCGCACTGGCAAACCCGGTGAACGACGCGCACGACATGGCTGACACTCTGCAGAATCTGGGGTTTACCGTAGTCGAGCTGCGCGATGGCGGGAAAGCGCAAATGGTTGAAGCCATCGACAAAGTGCGCAAATCGCTCAACGGCAAAGAGGGCGTTGGCATGCTGTACTACGCTGGCCACGGATTGCAGCTTGACTGGCACAACTACATGGTGCCAGTGGACGTCAAGCTGACGTCGGCGGCCGATGTGCCGATGCAAATGGTCGACGTCAACGCCGTGATCGATGCCTTCAAGTCGGCTGGTAACCGCATGAACATTCTGGTGCTCGATGCCTGCCGCGACAACCCATTCAAAGTCTCCGGGTCAGCCAAGGGACTGGCGCCGCTCGATGCCCTGCCCGGAACCTTTCTGGCATACGCCACGGCGCCAGGCAATGTCGCGGAGGACGGCGATCAAGCGACGGTGGATGGCAAGCCGGGCAACGGCTTGTACACCCAATACCTGCTGGCCGAATTACGCAAACCCACGGTCAAAATCGAGGACATTTTCAAGCGGACCCGCCTGGCCGTTCGCACAGCGTCTTCTGGGCGGCAAGTGCCGTGGGAGAGCACCAGTCTGGAAGAAGACTTCTTCTTTCAGCGGTCAGCGAAAGCGGCTTTAAGTCCCGATGAGACAGAAAGACAATTCCAGCTCCAGTTGGATCAATGGACCCGTTTGCAAGCGAGTTCCCAACTGAGCGAGTTGCAGAAATTTCTTGCAGACTTCCCCAGCGGTCCGTTCAGCGAGTTGGCTCAGTTCCGGTTTAACCGCATTTACAAGGCCGAGATGCAAGCACGGGCGGCGCAAGCGGCACGTGAAGCCGAACGCACCAAGATCGCGGCGCAGGCGTTAGCTGTAGCGCAGGCGCTGGCTTTGGAAGAAGCCATCCGCGCCGCGCAGGAGCGGGCCCAGCAACAACTGCTGGCGCAGGAACAGGCCCGAAAGGCAGCGGAGCTGCAAGCCCAGGCGCAGGCACATTCGCGTGCGGCGGCTGAGATCAAGGCCCTGACGGCCGCTCGGGTGGCGGCGGAGGCCCGTGCCCGCGAGGGGGCCCTGTTGGCGGAGCAGGCGCGTGCAGCGGAAGAAATTCGTGCGGCGGCACAGGCCCGGGCCGCTGCCGAATCGCGCCTTGCGGCGGAAAAGAGTGCGGAGGATGCACGCAAATCGGCCAGCGCGCTGGCGTTGACCCAGCCAGCCAAATCGGCGTCACCCACGCCCGGTACGAGCGAGGCCGCGAGAGCCGAGAGCAAGCAGGCAAGTAGCTTCAATTCCACCATCGTGCCCATGGCGCGACCGTTCAGGCTGGGTGCCACGTCGCGTTACACCCAGACCAGTTGGGCCAACAAAACGACTGAGACCAAGTTCTTCCGCGTGACGGGAGTAGACGAAGATACGGTGCAGCTCAATGGCGGCAAGATCATCTGGGACCGCATGGGCAATGTACTCACCGACAACAAAGGCGGTAACGACGTGCCGCGCCAGTTCTACCCGGCTGAGTTTCAGGTCGGGAAGCGATGGAAAACACGGTATGTGCGCACGTCCGAGACGGGACAATCGGTTTGGGAACTTGATGTCAAGGTGGTGGGGAAAGAACGGATCCGGGTTCCGGCAGGAGAATTCGACACCTTCCTGATCAAGGTCGAGGGTTCGAGCATTGGCGAGCGCGGAGGCGCACGCAGGGATGAGTGGAAAATCTGGGTCGACCCGAGCGTGAGTTTTGACATTGCGATGGAGCACACCCAACGCAACGCCAAAGGCCAGTTGCGCGAGATTGATGAGAAAAAGCTCGAGGCGCTGTCCGAGTTCCCCTGAAGCCCTGCTGTCCAGGGGCATCAGCCAGCGGCGACCTGCACTCTGGACGTTGCAACGCTCAATTTTTTGCGGAAATCAAGGTGTCTGCTTGGCGTTCATGCTGCTGCGCCGCCACCGAATGCAGCGCTGACCATGCTTTGAGCACTTCCGCGACCAACGCCTCACGGTCTTTGAGCCCGTCGATATGCACAGGTTCGGCACCATGGTCTGCAAGGTACTGGAGGGATTTTTCCAACGGCCCGCACGCCGACACCATGGCAGCTGTCGGACCAACGATCGCCGCGAAGCGCGCCAACTCCGGCCAGCGCAGCGAAGAAGAGGGAACATCGCACACCACCACGCGACAGGTGGGTGCATGGCGTTCGACGGCGCTGATCAAACGATCAAGTGCGTCTTCACGCCAGGCGTCGCGCCGCTCCCAGGCCCAAATCGAAAATGGCTCCTCCATGTGCTCCGGCACCGCGCACCAATGTTTTCGCCGCAAGGAATTCCAGCGGCGCAGCAGCGCCAGAAACAGCAACGCCAATGCTGCGGCCAGATGCAGGTCCAGAAAAACCGGTGCGCCGTTGAGGCTCAGGTAGCTGACGAAGATCAGCGCAAAAGGGAGCACCAGCAACGCCGGCTCCAGTGACGACATGCTCTTGAATTGCGCCCACAAGGCCAGCCCCACACACAATGCGATCGCCAGTGCCGCCTGCGCCCACAGCGGCAGCTCCGCCATGTAGCGCTGATTCAAGGCGTTGTCCAGGGCGGTGGCCAGGGAGTCCACACCGGCCTGCATGGGAGACAGCGGCGTGGGGTGAATGTCGTGCAGGCTGGGGGCGGTGGAGCCCAGGATGACGACCTTGCCGGCAAAGCTTGGCACAGCACCCAGGGGCTTGCCCCCATCGGCCTGCGCAAAGACATCGGCAAACGACACATGGGGATAGGCGTCAACCCCTCGGCGCCAGGAAATCAGCTCGTCATGATGTTTCAGCGCCGACCCCGACAGCGCCAGGCGCTGCTGATAGGCCGCTGCATCGACCGCGCTCAGCACACTCATCGGAAGCGACTGGATCGCCGAGCCATCGTCCAGCCTTTCAAAATAGCGATAGCGTCGCAGCATTCCGTCCGAGTCGACATAACCGTTGTTGAAACCCAGGCGACCATTGGCCACGGCTGGCAGCGCAGGGGGAATCAGAGCCACCGTCGCGGCAGGCGCGGCCACTGCCGTATGGATGCCCTTGGGCGAAGCCCACAGTCCCGGCAGCGCGGCGCGAGTGATCTCGCTGGCCGCGTCGTTCGCTTTGGGCAGGCGCACCACCGAAAAATGGCTGTGCTGGCTCTGCTTCACCGCCTCATCGAAAGCGGCGTCGCCGCCGGGGCTCAAGCGGTCCACGTCGGAAAAAAGGATGTCCCAGACCACGGCGGCGGGCTGCTGGCGCTCGACCTCGGCCAGCACCGCAGCCAGCGTGTCGCGCGGCCAGGGCCAACGCCCAAACTCCTTGCCCATGCGCGCCAGCGAGGCCTCGTCGATGTCGATGATCACGATGCGCGGGTCGGGCGCGGCGACGAAAACGCGGTTGCGCACCATGGCGTCAAAACTGGACTTGGAGAGCCCGCCCGTGAGCTTGAACACGAACACGTCAAGCAGCACCCAGATCGAGAACAGCAGCACCAGACCCCAGGTGACGCGCGTGGCGCGCAAGGCGCCCAGGCGGCCCAGAAAGCGGTGCCAGAGATTCATCAACATCGACGACTAGTTTTGCGCCAGGCTATCGGCGCCGCGCACCGAGTAGCTGGTGAGTTCGTGGCGCTCGAACCTCAACAGTCGCCCTGAATTGCGCGTCTCAATCTCATTGGCCACAAAGTTGTGCAGGGATGGAACGTACCAGCCCGTGTCTTTGAAGAACGAGTAATAGCCGCCGGACTTGCTGGTGAATTTCCCTGTGACCGTACCCGATCGTTCAATCTTCCATGCCTCAAACTCACCCGCCGGCACCTTCACCCTCTCCTTGGAAATCACGGCGATGCTTCCCTCACCCTCTTCCACGGCCTCGGTGCCATCCGCATCGCGCCATTTCAACGTGAATTTGACGGGTTCGGAGTAGCCCACCCTCCAGGTGCCAGGAGTAAGTTTCAAAGCGGGCGAGAACTCGCGCGAATACCCGTCATCGCGGTGCATGGACTTGATTGCCCCGTCGCTCGTCCATTCGATGCTGCCGCCACTGACTTTGAGCGTGCCATCGCTGTTGATCGCCTCGACCTTACGGTTCCAGTTGCCCACCACTTCCTGCTTGAACTTGTCAACGGTCTGGTAACGCCAGCGATCGCCCACGGTGAAGCCTGCGCTGTTGCTGGCGCGCGCCGGGCGCGGCGCCGGACTGGGCACCGGGCTTGCGGCGGCTGCGGCCAGACTCGCCCGCAATGTGTCCTCGCGTTGCTTCATCGCGGCCTGGGCCTTGGCGTCGGCGATGGCGCGCTCGGAAGCCGCCTTGCGCTGGGTCTCGGCGGCAGCCAGGTCAGCGGCGGCCTTGGCTTGCGCCGTCGTGCGCTCGGTGGCGGCCTTGCGACTGGCTTCGGTGGCCGCCTGATCGCTGTTCGCCTTGATCTGGGCTTGAAGTGCTGCCCGCTCTGCGGCCGCTTGCTGATTCGCCTGCGCCTTCGCGGAGGCGCTCGCGGCCAAGTCCAGCTGCGCCAGGCGCGCCTGCGCGTCGGAAACAAAACGGCCATTCGGATAGCGGTTCAGGTAGGCGCGCACCTCCACCGCCAGGCTGCTGCCCTTGACCGCATCCCACAGCGCCGCCTCCAGCGCCACGCTCGGGTCCACCGTGATGATCACCACCGGTCCGCCTCGGAAATAGAAATCGCCTTCGAGCGAAGTCGACTCCCACGGCACCTGCTTGCCCTGCGAGTCGCGGCGCACGTTGGCGCGGACCTGCTTGAATACGTCTTCGATCTTGTTGCCGGGCTGACGAATCGCCGCCAGCAAATGCTGGGTGTACAGGCCGTTGGCGCCAGCGCCGTCGCTCGCCACGGCGCCCGGTGAGGTGGCGTAGGCCACGAGCGTGCCCACGGGCGCGTCCATCTGTGCCAACCCGGCCTGACCCGAGCGCGTGCTGCGGGTGAACGGGTTGTTGCGGCAGGCGTCCAGAATCATGATGTTGGCGGGGTTGCCGGCGGCTTCCATCTTGTCGAGCACGGCCTGCGCGTCGACGGCGCTGAAAGCCACCTCGTCTTCGCGCTCGATGCTGGCACCCACGGGGATGAGGTAGTTGCGGCCCTTGATCTGCATGCCGTGGCCGGCGTAATAAAAGAGGCCGGTGCCGCCCGCGCGCAAATGGTCGCCAAACTCGCGCAGCGCCGACAGCATCGCGCGCTGGTCGGCGTTTTCACGCACGATGACGGTGAAGCCCGACTCCTTGAGCGCCTGCACGATGGCGCGCTCGTCGTTCACGGGGTTGGCCAGCGGCGCGTCCTTGTAGGCCGAGTTGCCGATCACCAGGGCGATGCGCTGGGTGTTGTTGATGGCCGGCGGCGCAGCCTTCTCGACTTGCAGATTGCGCTCGGCCTTGCCCGTGCCAAGGCCGGTTTGTGCGAACGCAGCGGCGCATAGCAGTGCCACCGCGATCGCTATCGCGTGGTGCGTTGTGTGCCGGATTTGCATTGATGGTCCCGCTATTTATTTATGGAAAACTGACGTTGATGGCCAGTCGCGCTTCGCTGCCGAACAGGAACGTTATCACAGGCTCATTCGAGATTGACGATGCGCACGCGCCGATTGGCCGGGGACATCGGCTGATCGGGGATGGCCGGATCGCTTGACCCCTTGCCTGATGCCACCAGCCGCGCAGCGTCCACGCCCTGGGTCTTCAGATAGTCTCGTACGGCCTCGGCGCGTTGCTGGCTGAGTCGCTGGTTGTATTCGGCACTGCCTTTGGCGTCGGTGTGGCCTTCGATGGCGAAGCGTGAGCGCATCAGCGCCGAAGACTGCAGCGCCAGCGACAGGTTGGCCAGGGCCTGCTGGCTCTCGGCGCGCACACGGGTCGAATCAAAATCAAACTGGATCAGCAAGGACAGCGCCGGCCGACTGACCGGTGCGGGCGCGGCCTCCACCGTGAGGTTGCGCAGACTTCTGGTGCGCGGCGCCGGCTTGAGCTGCTCGACCATCTGCTCGGCGCTCGGGGCATCGCTTTGCGCCAGCGCAGGCAAGGCGGCGCAGAGGCAAATCACACAGGTCAGGAATCGAAGCTTCACGGAAAGTCCCCTGGTTGTTGTTGAGTACCTGGTGCAGAGCCAACGCCCTCGCACCCGCTGCGCGCGGGCCGCTGTATTCGAAGCGGCGGTGAACAGCGCCGCGTCAGCGCAGCTTGACCTCGGTGCACACCATGTCACCGTCGGCGTCGAATCGACATTGGGAATGCTTTGCAAGCCTGCAGACGCAAATTATCGTCGCAAAGGTCCAGGGTTCCCGCACGGAAGAATGTCGCCAAGTGATGGGCGCCAAGCCCGCTTCAGGGCCTGCCTGTGCTTGTTTCCATCGTTTAGACTAGTTCGCAAAGCGCTTGCAGTTTTTTCGGTCGCTGGCGCCACTCGAAGTTTGTGACTGTCATTCAAAACCGTGCCATAAGGACTGCCCTGTGAAACCGAGTTCCAAGAAATTTGTCGCCTGCTCCCTTTTCCTTTTACCTCTC
>CAILZB010000016.1 GCA_903838565.1 uncultured beta proteobacterium
CAAATATGAAGGGGTCGCCACCCTTGAGTCGCACCACGCTCTTGCCCTGCTGCGCCAGACGCACCAGCAGACCATTGATGTCCTGCTGTGGCAGGCTGTGCAGACTTTCCTGCTTGCCGACGTAGATCCGTTGCGCCTGCGCACCCACCCGATCGAGTATGTCCGCACTCACCAGGTGGTCGTACACCACCACATCGGCCTTGCGCAACAACTGGTCCGCGCGCAGCGTCAGCAGCTCAGAGTCTCCGGGACCGGCGCCAACCAGGTACACGGTGCCGCTGCTGCCTGACGGGCGCTGTTCGCGGTTGCTCGCATCGGTGGGGAAATGGCTCATCGTGTGCTCTGGCGTGCTGTTGCTATGGCTTCGAATCTACCGCAAAGCGGCGCAATAAAACTTAAAGTAGGTCAAGGACGCAGACTGTGAACTCACCTAACCTTGCGTCAGAGATGAACCCATGCCACAAGCCATGAAAAGCCCATCCCCCGCCATGGTGGCACGCCGCAGCGTGGCGTGGCTGCTTTTCGGCACGTGCCTGGTGTGCCAGATCGCACTTGCGGCTGAGCCGCAGATCCAGCCCCCCGCACCGGCCAGACGCACGCAACTGATTGCCTTGGTGCGGCAGGACTGCGGCTCCTGTCACGGCATGAGCCTCAAGGGCGGACTGGGCCCGGCGCTGCTGCCGCAAACCCTGAGAGACAAACCGGCGGACAGCCTTAAATGGACGGTTCTGCAGGGACGTCCCGGCACGCCCATGCCGCCCTGGCAGCGCTTCCTGAGCGAGGCGGAGGCGGACTGGATCGTGGATCAATTGCAAAAAGGATTTCCCAGTGAACATTAGAACGCTGCAGGCGGTTCTCGCCGCGTCGACGCTGGCTTTGTTGCTCGGTTGTGCGGCGCCCGCCCTGCGCGGCACCGGCGATCTGGGTGTGGTGATCGAGCGCGCCAGCGGCAGCGTGCAGATCGTCGACACCACGCGCATGACGTCACTGGCTTCGATCGCCGGCCTGGGCGATCTGTCGCATGCCTCGGTCGTTTTTTCGCGCGACGGCCGCTATGCCTATGTGTTCGGGCGCGACGGCGGCCTGTCCAAGATTGACCTACTGCTGGGCGTGGTCGAGCGCCGTGTGCTGCAGGCGGGCAACAGCATTGGCGGTGCGATATCGCAGGACGGCAGCCTGATCGCGGCCCAGAACTACAGCCCCGGCGGCGTGAAAGTCTTCCGCGCCGACACGCTGGAATTGCTGGCCGACATTCCCTCCGGCGTCGGCCCCAGCGGCGAGCGCTCCAAGGTCGTGGGTCTGGCCGACGCGCCGGGCCAGCGCTTTGTCTGGAGCCTGTTCGACGCCGACGAGATCTGGATCGGCGACTTCAGCCATCCGACTGAGCCGCGGATAGAAAAATTCAAGGCGATTGGACGCCAACCCTACGACGCACTGGTGACGCCCGATGGCCGTTATTACCTGGCGGGCTTGTTTGGCGAAGACGGCATGGCACTGCTGGACCTGTGGCATCCCGAGAAGGGCGTGCACCGCATCCTGGACGGCTATGGAAAGGGTGAGGAAAAGCTGCCCGTGTACAAGATGCCGCACCTGCGCGGCTGGGCCGTCGCCGGGCGCTTCGCCTATGTTCCGGCCGTGGGCCGCCACGAGGTGCTGGTGATCGACAGGCAAACCTGGCGCGAGGCCGGCCGCATCCCGGTCGCGGGACAGCCGGTGTTCGTGATCGCGCGGCCCGACGGCCGCCAGGTGTGGGTGAACTTCGCCTTTCCGGACAACGCCCAGGTGCAGGTGATCGACGTCGAATCGCGCCAGATCGTGAAGCAGCTGGAGCCGGGAAAAGCCGTGCTGCACATGGAGTTTTCACCGCGCGGCGAGTCGGTCTGGATCTCCGCGCGCGACGACAACAGGGTTGTGGTCTACGACACGGCCAGCTTCGCGCAGCGCGCCGTGCTGAGCGCGAACTCGCCCAGCGGCATCTTCTTCACGACGCGTGCGGCGCGGATCGGGTTCTGACATGACGCACGTCCCGACGAACACCTTCACGGATCTGGAGTTCGCGCTGCTGAATCGTTTTCAGCGTGATTTCCCCTTGGTGTCGCGTCCGTTCGCGGCGCTGGCGCAGCAGCTTGATATCAGCGAGAACTGCGTCATCGGCCACCTGCAGCAACTCCAGGATCGCGGCGCGATCAGCCGCGTCGGTGCGGCGTTTCGCCCCAACGCCATCGGCGCCAGCGCGCTCGCGGCGCTCGCAGTGCCGCAGGATCGGCTCGAGGAGGTGGCTGCCTGCGTGAGCGCCATGCCAGAGGTGAACCACAACTACGAACGCGAACATCGCTACAACCTCTGGTTTGTCGTGACCGCAGCGACTCAGCAGCACCTGGGTGAAGTGTTGCAGCGCATCGAACACAGCAGTGGCTGCGGGCCCGTTTTGGCGTTGCCCTTGATCGAGGACTTCCACATCGATCTGGGCTTCGATCTGGCGCGTCCCATGGACGAGTGCTTTGCCTTTCGCGCGGGCACGGCACCAACCAGCGCACGACGCGTGACGCCGGTCAGCCTGGGCGAGGATGAACAAACGCTGATCGCCGCTTTGCAGTCTGGCCTGGCATTGGTGGCCCGGCCCTTTGCCGAGCTGGGTCTGCCCGAGCCGAAAGCCATGGAGATACTGGCGCGCTGGCTGGATCAGGGCGTGATCAAGCGCCTGGGCGTGATCGTTCGTCACCACGAACTCGGCTACAGCGCCAACGCCATGGTGGTGTGGGATGTGCCCGACGAAGAGGTGAGCGAGTTGGGCCAGCGCATGGCGGCAACGGGACGCGTGACGCTGTGCTACCGCCGCCGCCGGCAACTTCCCCTTTGGCCCTACAACCTGTTTTGCATGATCCATGGCAAAGACCACGCGGAGGTGAAAGTGCGCATCGCCGCGCTGGTCGGCGTCTGCCAACTCCAGGCCTACCCGAGCGAGGTCCTGTTCAGCACACGCCGCTTCAAACAGCGCGGCGCCCACTACGCCCCCACGCTGGAGACCGTCGATGGATGAGATCGACCGCGCCATCATCAACGGTTTGCAGGGTGGACTGGCCCTGTGCGAACGGCCCTATCTGGAGGCGGCGCAGCGCCTGGGCTTGAGCGAGGACGAACTGCTGCGGCGCCTCGCCGGGCTGCTGGCAGACGGCGTGTTGACGCGCATCGGTCCCCTGTTCCAGATTGAAAGGATGGGCGGCGCCTTCACCCTGGCCGCGCTGCATGCTGACCCCGACGACTACGAGCGCGTGGCCGAGCGGGTGAATGCGCTGCCGCAGGTGGCGCACAACTATGCGCGCGAACACGAGCTCAACATGTGGTTTGTGCTGGCGACCGAAACCCCGCAACAGATCGATCATGTGCTCCAGCAGATCGGGCGCGAGACCGGTTGTGAAGTGTTCAACTTTCCCAAGTCGCGCGAATATTTCGTCGAATTGAAGCTGCAGGTGAGAGCGCCATGAGCACCAGCCCCTTTGAGATCGACGCGATTGATCGGGCCATCGTGGTCGCCACCCAGGCCGGCTTGCCGCTGGTGCCACGCCCCTACCACCTGATCGCCGAGCAGCTGCAACTGGAGCCCGCGGATGTCATCGCGCGCATGCAGGCGATGCAGGACAAGGCACTGATCCGCCGCATCGGCGTGGTACCGAATCACTACCGCATCGGCTACCGCGCCAACGGCATGTCGGTGTGGGACGTGCCCGATGCGATCGTGGACGAGCTGGGCGAACAGGTCGGTCAGTTCGAATTTGTCAGCCACTGCTACCAGCGCCCGCGCCGTCTGCCGCAGTGGCGCTACAACTTGTTTGCCATGGTGCACGGCCACACCCGCGCCGAGGTCGAGGACCAGGTGGCGCAGATTGCACAATTCCTGGGCGAAAGCGCGCGCCACCACGACATTTTGTACAGCACCCGCATCCTGAAAAAGACCGGCCTGCGCCTGGGCGTTTCGTCGTCTCCGTCATCTTCCTAGAAGGACCACCATGTTCCGCATCAGCCAGTACATGCGAGAAATCGCCCACCCCACACCCATGCGCCCCAAGCGCAATCCCAGTGGACCGGTCGTGATCTGGAACCTGATACGGCGTTGCAATCTGAGCTGCGAACACTGTTATTCGATTTCCTCGGACAAGGACTTCGCCGGCGAATTGAGCACCGCCGAGGCCTGCAGCGTGATGGACGATCTGCGCGCCTACGGCG
Organism: uncultured beta proteobacterium; assembly: GCA_903838565.1. Lineage (GTDB taxonomy): Bacteria > Pseudomonadota > Gammaproteobacteria > Burkholderiales > Burkholderiaceae_C > CAIKVZ01. The sequence continues at coordinate 4,225 of CAILZB010000016.1, forward strand.
TTCCGGTGTTGATTCTGTCGGGTGGCGAGCCGCTGCTGCGCCCGGATATCTTCGAACTCGCGCA
>CAILZB010000017.1 GCA_903838565.1 uncultured beta proteobacterium
CTGCACACCGGCATGGACTTCCAGGCGCCAGTGGGAACGGCGATTCTGGCCGCAGCCGGCGGCGTGGTGGTGGTGCAGGAATTCCATCCGGAATACGGCAACATGGTGGAGATCGACCACGGCAACAACCTGGTGACGCGATACGCCCATGCGTCCAAGGTGCTGGTGAAAAAGGGCGACCTGATCCGGCGCGGACAGGAGATTGCCGAGGTCGGAACCACCGGCCGATCCACCGGATCGCATCTGCATTTCGAGGTGCTGGTGCAAGGTGTGCCGCAGGACCCGCAGAAGTTTCTGGCAGCCGGCGAGGGCGTGGCGCGCGAGCAAGTCGCCGCGGCGGGCCGCAAGCGTGGTCTGAAGTAGCGCTGCCACCGGGGCCGGCCCCGCCCGTCTCTGGTTAAAATGCGCGATAGGGTCTTGGCGACGGAAAGCGCGCAGGCACGGCTTGCATTCTCTCCCGATAGCCCCAATTGAGCACACATTACTTTAGGGACTTCGGTCGCCTGCGAAGCCCCGGTGGGCTTTGCGCGGCGGTCTCGCATTCATGGCCAGCAACATCCTCACCAAAATTTTCGGCAGCCGCAATGACAGGTTGCTCAAGCAATACCGCAAGACCGTTGTCGGCATCAATGCGCTGGAGTCCCAGTACGAAAAGCTGAGCGACGAGCAGTTGCGTGCCAAGACCGACGAGTTCCGGGGCCGCGTGGCCCAGGGCGAGGCGCTGGATGCGATCTTGCCTGAGGCCTTTGCGGTGGTGCGCGAGGGCTCCAAGCGCGTCATGAAGATGCGCCACTTCGATGTTCAGCTACTTGGCGGCATCGCCCTGCACAACGGCAAGATCGCCGAAATGGGCACCGGTGAAGGCAAGACGCTGACCTCGACGCTGCCGGTGTATCTGAACGCGCTCGCCGGCAAGGGCGTGCACGTGGTCACGGTCAACGACTACCTCGCCAGCCGCGACGCGCGCTGGATGGGCAAGCTCTACAACTTTCTGGGGATGAGCGTCGGCATCAATCTGCCGCAGCTCTCGCGCGAGGAAAAGCAGGCCGCGTACCGCTCCGACATCACCTACGGGACGAACAACGAGTACGGCTTCGACTACCTGCGCGACAACATGGTGTACGAGGTGCGCGACCGGGTGCAGCGCGGCCTGAACTACGCCATCGTGGACGAGGTGGACTCGATCCTGATCGACGAGGCGCGCACGCCGCTGATCATCAGTGGCCAGGCCGAAGACCACACGGCCATGTACCTCGCGATGAACAAGGTCGTTCCATCGCTGACGCGCCAGGAGGGCGAGGAAGATCCGCGCGGCGAGAAGCCCGACGCGGTCACGGTTCCTGGTGACTTCACGCTGGACGAAAAATCGCATCAGGTCTTTCTGACCGAGCGGGGCCACGAGAATGCCGAGCGCATCCTGGCCAATCTGGGCCTGATCCCGCAGGACGCCACGCTCTACGATCCGGCCAACATCAGCCTGGTGCATCATCTGTACGCGGCGCTGCGCGCCAACCACCTGTACCACCGCGACCAGCACTACGTGGTGCAGGACGGCGAGGTGGTGATCGTGGACGAGTTCACCGGGCGTTTGATGTCGGGGCGGCGCTGGAGCGACGGCCTGCACCAGGCGGTCGAGGCCAAGGAAGGCGTGGCCATCCAGGCTGAGAACCAGACCATGGCGTCGATCACGTTCCAGAACTATTTCCGCCTCTACGCCAAGCTCGCCGGCATGACCGGCACTGCCGATACCGAAGCCTACGAGTTCCAGGAAATCTACGGCCTCGAGACCATCGTCATCCCGCCCAATCGCAAGAGTCAGCGCACCGATCAGCTCGACCGCGTGTACAAGACCACGCGTGAAAAATACGAGGCGGCGATCCAGGACATCCGCGAATGCTACGAGCGCGGACAGCCGGTGCTGGTGGGCACCACCTCGATCGAGAACTCGGAAATCATCGACGAGCTGCTGAACAAGGAAAAGCTTCCGCACCAGGTGCTCAACGCCAAGCAGCACGCCCGCGAAGCCGACATCGTGGCGCAGGCCGGTCGGCCCAAGATGATCACGATCGCGACCAACATGGCGGGCCGCGGCACCGACATCGTCCTCGGCGGCAATCTGGAAAAGGCGATCGAAGCGGTGGAGGCCGACGAGTCGCTGGACGCGTTGGCGCGCGAACAGCAGATCGAAAAAGTGCGCGCGCAATGGAAGATCGATCACGAGTTCGTGAAGACGCAGGGCGGCCTGCGCATCATCGCCACCGAGCGCCACGAGTCGCGCCGCATTGACAACCAGCTGCGCGGCCGCTCCGGCCGCCAGGGTGATCCGGGTTCCTCGCGTTTCTTCCTGAGCCTGGACGATCCGCTGATGCGCATCTTTGCCGGGGATCGGGTCAAGGCCATCATGGACCGGCTGAAGATGCCCGACGGTGAGGCGATCGAGGCGGGCATCGTGACGCGCTCCATCGAGTCGGCGCAGCGCAAGGTGGAAGCGCGCAACTTCGACATCCGCAAGCAACTGCTCGAGTACGACGACGTCTCCAACGACCAGCGCAAGGTGATCTACCAGCAGCGCAACGACATTCTGGACGCGACCTCGCTGTCCGAGCAGATCGCGTCGCTGCGTGAAGGCTGCTTCACCGACTTGACGCATCAGTACGTTCCGCCGGAATCGGTGGAGGAGCAGTGGGACCTGGGCGGCTTGGACAAGGCGCTGCGCGACGAGTGGCAGTTCGATGTGGGGCTGAAGGAGCAGGTCGCCGCGGCCAGCACCATGACCGATGAGGACATTCGCGAGAAGGTGGTGAAGGCTGCGCACGACGCGTTCGCCGCCAAGGTCGATGCGGTGGGCGCCGAGAACTTCGGCCAGTTCGAGCGCATGGTGCTGTTGCAAAGCCTGGACACGCATTGGCGCGAACATTTGAGCTCGCTCGACTACCTGCGCCAGGGCATCCATTTGCGCGGCTATGCGCAAAAGCAGCCGAAGCAGGAATACAAGCGTGAAGCCTTCGAGTTGTTTGGTCAACTGCTGGACTCGGTGAAGAACGAAGTCACGCGCGTGCTGATGACGGTGCAGGTGCAGTCCAGCGAACAGCTGGAACAGGCGGCGCAGGACATGGAAGAGCGCGCCGAGAACATCGCCAACGTGACCTACAGCGGTCCGGTGGAAACAGGCGAGGTGCAGACCGTGGTGGACGAGCGCACGGTGCGTCTGACGCCACCTGATTTTGCACGTGTGGGACGCAACGAACCCTGTCCCTGCGGCAGTGGCAAGAAATTCAAACACTGCCACGGCAAGCTCGCGTAGTCGAATCGCTTCTGCCGGGGGCCATGAAGGAGCAGCCCGATGACCGTCAATTTTTCTGCGACCGACCCGGCTGACCTGCTGGCCATTGCCGGCGTCACGCTGGGTTCGACCGAGGCCGGGATCCGCAAGGCGGGGCGCCTGGATCTGACCGTTCTTCTGATCGCCGAAGGCGCTTCGGTGTCGGGCGTGTTCACGCAGAACCGCTTTTGCGCCGCGCCGGTGCAAGTCTGTCGCCAGCATCTGGAGCAATGCGCAAGTTCGGGCTTGTCGGTGCGGGCGCTGGTGATCAACACCGGCAACGCCAATGCCGGCACCGGACAGGAAGGGCTGGCGCGCGCCCGCGCCACCAGCGCCGCACTGGCGCAGACGCTGGGCGTGGAGCCGGAGCAGGTGCTGCCGTTTTCGACCGGCGTGATCATGGAGCAGTTGCCGCACGAGCGCATCGTCGCCGGCCTGCCCGCTGCCCTGGCAGACGCGAATGCAAATCACTGGGGACGTGCAGCGCAGGCCATCATGACCACCGACACCGTGCCCAAGGCCTTCAGCGCGAAAGTGCAGATCGGCGGCACGGCGGTCTGCATCACCGGTATCAGCAAGGGCGCGGGCATGATCCGCCCCAACATGGCGACGATGCTGGGCTTCATCGCCACCGACGCCTGCGTCGCACCCGCCCTGATGCAGCAGTTGGCGCGCGACCTGGCCGAAGCCTCGTTCAACCGCGTCACCGTGGACGGTGATACCTCGACCAACGATTCGCTGGTGCTAATCGCCACGAACCGGGCGGCACACGCGCCTATCACGTCACTTGACAGCACCGATGGCCAGGCCTTGAAGGCGGCTCTGATCGAGGTCGCGCGCAAGCTGGCGCAGGCGATTGTGCGCGACGGCGAGGGCGCGACCAAATTCATCACGATCCAGGTTGAAGGCGGCAAGAGTGGCGACGAGTGCCGCAAGGTGGCGTACGCGATTGCGCATTCGCCGCTGGTAAAGACGGCCTTCTTTGCCAGTGACCCGAACCTGGGCCGCATCCTGGCGGCCGTGGGCTACGCTGGCATCGACGACCTCGATCAATCCGGCATCGATCTGTACCTGGACGACGTGCTGGTGGCAGTTCAGGGCGGGCGCAACCCGGCGTACCGCGAGGAAGACGGCCAGCGCGTGATGCGGCAAAGTGAAATCACGGTGCGCGTGCTGCTGGGACGCGGCGCGGCCAGCGACACGGTATGGACCTGCGACCTGAGCCACGACTACGTCACCATCAACGCCGACTACCGCTCATGAACGACCAACTGGAGCGCCTGATTGCCCAGGTGGAGCGGCTGGTGTCGCACGTCCAGCTGCTGGCGCCTCAGCCCCTGGCTGCGCCCGATTGGTCGCAGGCCGTGGCCTTCCGCTATCGCAAGCGCAGCTCGGGCCATGCCACGCTGGAAGCCGTGCAGCATGTGGGTCACATCGCACTGGGCGACCTGAAGGAAATTGACGATCAAAAGGCCAAGGTGCAGCGCAACACGCTACAGTTTGTCGAAGGCAAACCGGCCAACAACCTGCTGCTCACGGGGGCACGTGGTACGGGCAAGTCTTCGCTCATCAAGGCCTGTTTGAACCAGTACGCGGATCAGGGCTTGCGCCTGATCGAGGTCGACAAGGCGGACCTGGTCGATCTGCCCGACATCGTTGACGTGGTGGCGCAGCGTCCCGAAAAATTCCTGGTGTATTGCGATGACCTGAGCTTTGACGACGGCGAGCCCGGCTACAAGGCGCTGAAGTCGGTGCTTGACGGTTCGGTGGCGGCCAGCACGCCCAACGTGCTGATTTACGCGACCAGCAACCGGCGCCATCTGCTGCCCGAATACATGGCGGAGAACCTCACTTACACACACACCGACGACGGCGAAGTGCATCCCGGCGAAGGCGTGGAAGAAAAGATTTCGCTGTCCGAGCGCTTCGGCCTGTGGGTGAGCTTTTATCCCTTCAGTCAGGACGAATACCTCGCCATCGTGGCGCAGTGGCTGAGCTCGTTTGGCGTTGACGCTGCTGGCATTGCGGCGGCTCGCGCCGACGCGCTGGTGTGGGCGCTGGAGCGTGCCTCGCGCAGCGGTCGTGTCGCCTACCAGTTTGCCCGCGATTACGCGGGTCGCCACAGCCTGAGCGCATGAAGCCGGCGCCTCTGGTCGCGGATGCGCACCGACCACGCGTGGAGCTGGGTGAACGCCAGGTGGTCGAAGTGGCCGTGGGCATCCTTATTCAATCCAACGGCGACTTTCTGCTGACCACGCGCCCCGCGGGCAAGGTCTACTCAGGTTACTGGGAGTTTCCTGGCGGCAAGCTGGAGGCGGGAGAGTCGGTGGAGCAGGCGCTGCGGCGCGAACTGCACGAGGAACTGGGCATCACGCTGGGCAAAGTCCAGGCCTGGAAAACCGAGCTGGTGGACTACCCGCACGCGCTGGTGCGACTGAACTTTTGTAAGGTGTTCGACTGGAGCGGCGAGCTGCAGATGCGCGAGGCGCAGTCGTTTTCGTGGGAGCGTCTGCCGGTGGCCGTGGTTCCGGTCTTGCCCGGAACCGTGCCGGTGCTGGCCTGGCTGGCGCAGGAGCGCGGCTTTGTCGGTCGCACGCACACGCCGGGGTGATCAACGCTCACTGCGGCAGCGAATCCGGCTCGTCGTAACTGCCTTCAGTGGGTGGCTGGTCCGGTAGCCGGAAGGACTCGCTCGACCAGGCGCCCAGGTCGATGTTCTTGCAGCGCTCGCTGCAAAACGGCCGATAGGGGTTGCTCGGGCCATACACGCTGTCGCCACCACAGCGGGGGCATTTGACCAAACGACTCAACTGCACAACGTCAACTCGAAAGCCGTGTCCTGGGCGCAGGCGTGCAGGCGGTCGTCCGCCTCGTGGCGCATGAATCGCACCGACACCATGAGCCGGTTGCCGCTGACTTCCGGAATCAGTCCGGCCTGCGGGTTGATGCGCATGCGCAGCAGTTGAAAGGTCCGGCCCTGAGGCAGGTTCTGCTGGAACTGTCCGCCCACGGCCATGACCTTCTGGCCTGAACCCGAGTCGCGCAACAGCTTGAGCAACAACAGGACCGAATCCGACAACGGCTTGAGCGTTTCCACCCAGCGCCTCAGATCGGTCTGGCGCGCGCCGGGCTCGCCCTGCTGCCAGGCAAAATAGGCCGGCAGATCGAACTCGCAGGTGCCGCCGGGAATGCTGATGCGGCTGCGAATGCTCATGAGCCAGTCGTTTTCCGTCAGCGCCTGGCCGGCTTTTCCGGTCTGTGCGTTGAGCGCTTCAAAGCACTGGTGCAGTTGCAAGACCACGGCGTTGAGTGCGTCCTCGGAAATGGCCGGGTTGCCTCGGTAGCTGTTGAGCAACTGTTTTTGTTTTTCCAGATCGCGCAGCACGTCTGACTTGAGGTCGGCGCGGGCTGCCACGTCCATCACTTCGAAGATGGTGGCGAGCGCGAAATGGTGGTCCAGCGCATCCTCGCGCGGCACCAGTTTGTCCAGCCGGTGAAAGAGGTGTTCCAGACGCAAATAGGTCCGGATGCGTTCATTGAAAGGGTATTCGTACAGGATCACGCTTGTGGCTCTTGGTGTTCGGCGAATCATAGCCCGAAGTGCCGGGCAACTTGCAAGACTTCGCTGCGCAATTGATCCAGGCTCAGACCATCGTTGAAGAGCACGAGGTCGGCCGCCTGCAGGCGCTGCGCCCGGCTGGCCTGCGACGCCATGATTTTCTCCACGGCCATTCGCGACAAGCCGCTTCGCGCCGTGACGCGATCGATCTGCGTTGGCTCCAGACAATCGACAACCAGCACGCGGTCCAGTCGGCTGCGCCAGCGCCCCGACTCCACCAGCAGGGGGACGTCAAACACGATGCAGGCGCTGCCAGCGCGCACGGCCCGGCCTTCCTGCTGCTGTGCCTGCTGCTGCACCAAGGGATGAATGATGGCTTCGAGACGGCGCTTGACGTCGGCGTCTGCGTAAACGAGCTCGCGCATGGCGTCGCGGTCCATGGCGCCATCTGCGCCAATCATCTGCGGGCCGAATTCAAAGGCGATAGCTGCGATGGCGGCACCACCGGCTTGGGTCGCGCCGCGTGCCAACGCGTCGGCATCGATCACGACTGCACCACATTCGGCCAGCATTTGCGCGACCGTGCTCTTGCCGCTGCCGATGCCGCCGGTGAGTCCGAGTCTGCAAACCTCCCGCATGAGCGCTACAGCCCGACGCTGCGCAGGATGGATTCGGAGCCGAAGATCATCGCAGTCAATCCGGCCATGGCCAGGAAGGGGCCAAATGGAACATAGCCCCCTTCGCGCAGGCCGGTGGAAAATTTCATGGCGATGCCGATCACCGCGCCGATGACCGAAGCCATCAGAATGATGGGGATCAGTGCCGGCCAGCCGAACCACGCGCCCAGTGCGGCAAAGAGCTTGAAGTCGCCAAAGCCCATGCCTTCCTTGCCGGTGGCAAGTTTGAATCCCCAGTACACCAGCCAAAGCGACAGGTAGCCCGCCACGGCGCCCCAGAACGCCGTACTCAGCGGCACGGCAGTCCAATGCAGGGCGCTGGCGATCAGCCCACCCCAGAGCAGCGGCAGCGTGATGTCGTCGGGCAGCAGCGTGGTGTCCCAATCGATCAGCGTCAGCGCCACCAGCACCGCGGAGAATGCGCACCAGGCGGCGGCCGTGGCTGACAGGTTCCAGCGCACACCGCAGTAAAGGAACATGCCGCCAGTGACCAGTTCTACCAGCGGATAGCGCACGCTGATTTTGGCGGCGCAGGCGGAGCATTTGCCGCGCAAAAAGAGGTAACTCAGCACCGGGATGTTTTCATACCAGGTGATCTGGTGGCCGCAGCTCGGGCAGCGCGAGCGCGGCAGCATCAGGTTGAAGGTTTCGAGCACCTCAGGTTCCTTGCCCAGCATTTGCTGGCACTCGGCTGCCCATTGCCGCTCCAGCATCTTGGGCAGTCGGTAGATCACCACGTTCAGGAAACTGCCGACGAGCAGGCCCAGTGTGCCCAGCACCAGGGCGGCGTACCAGACCGGCGACCCCATCAGACGACCTGACCCAGCTTGAAGATCGGCAGGTACATGGCGACGACGATGCCGCCAATGAGGCCGCCCAGGAACACGATGATGATGGGCTCCATCAGGCTCGACAATCCGGCGACCATGTCATCAACTTCGGCCTCGTAAAAATCCGCCGCCTTGCCCAGCATGTGGTCGATGGCGCCGGACTCTTCGCCGATGGCGCACATCTGCAACACCATGGTGGGAAACAGGTTGGCGTTGCCCATGGCCGCTGTCAGACTGGTGCCGGTGGACACCTCCTGCTGGATTCTTTCAGTCGCCTTGAGATAGACAAAATTGCCCGATGCGCCGCCCACCGAATCCAGCGCCTCGACCAGCGGCACGCCGGCGGCGAACATGGTCGAGAGGGTTCGGGTCCAGCGCGCGATCACGGACTTTTCGATCAGCGTGCCAAAGATCGGCATCTTCAGCAGCAGGCGGTCCATCACCATCTGCATCTTCTCGTTGCGCTTCCAGGCCTCAAAGAAGAAATAAAGTCCGCCGCCGATGCCGCCAAAGATCAGCCACCAGTATTTGACAAATACCTCGCTCACGGCGATCACGAACAGCGTAGGAGCGGGTAAATCGGCACCAAAACTGGAGAAGACGGTTTTGAACGCGGGCACCACGAAGATCATGATCACCGCCGTCACGACGAAGGCCACGACCACCACGGAAATCGGGTACATCAGCGCCGACTTGATCTTGGACTTGATGGCCTCGGTCTTTTCCATGTAGACCGCGAGCCGATCCAGCAGTTGCTCCAGAATACCGGCGGCTTCACCGGCTTCGACCAGGTTGCAGTACAGGGTGTCAAAGTACATCGGGAACTTGCGAAACGCCGCGCTGAGCGAGGTTCCGGTCTCCACATCGGTCCGGATGTCGTTGAGCAATTTGGTCACGCTCGCATTGGCATTGCCCCGGCCCACGATGTCGAAGGCCTGCAGCAGCGGGACACCCGCCTTCATCATGGTGGCGAGCTGGCGCGTGAAGATCGCCATGTCCTTGGGCTTGATCGCCTTGCCGCGGCTCAGCTTTCGCTTGCGGATCTTGCTCGGCAGAATTCCCTGGCGCCGCAGCGCCGACACCACATGGTTTTCGCCGGCGGCCCGGGTTTCGCCACGAACTTGCTTTCCGTTACGGTCTTTGCCTTCCCATTCAAAGACAAAGTCCTTGACGCTCTTGCTGGTCGCGGTGGCCATAGTTCTTGGTATTCCTTGTAACCAGGTTGGGTTAATCGTTGGTGCAGCCCAGCACTTCTTCGATTGAAGTCATGCCTTTTTTGACCTTGAACAGACCCGACTGCCGCAAACTGCGCACGCCCTCACGTCGGGATTGCTCGGCAATTTCCAGCGAACTGCCGTCCCGCAAAATAATACGTTGAATTTCCTCTGTAATGGGCATCACCTGGTAAATACCGACGCGTCCTTTGTAACCGTTGTTGCACATCGAGCAGCCCACCGGACGGTAGGGCGTCCAGCTGCCGTCGAGATCTTCTTCGGTGAAACCCGCTTCCAGCAGCGCGGCACGAGGGATGTCGGCGGGCTGCTTGCAGTTGGGGCACAGCCTGCGCGTCAAGCGCTGCGCCGTGATGAGAATCACGCTGGACGCGATATTGAAGGGCGCGATGCCCATGTTGCGCATGCGCGTCAGCGTGGCCGGGGCATCGTTGGTGTGCAGTGTGGACAGGACCAGATGCCCGGTCTGCGCGGCCTTGATGGAAATGTCGGCGGTTTCCAGATCGCGAATTTCACCGACCATGATGATGTCGGGATCCTGGCGCAGGAAAGACTTCAGCGCCGCGGCAAACGTCAGCCCCGCCTTTTCATTCACGTTCACCTGATTCACGCCCGGCAGGTTGATTTCCGAAGGGTCTTCGGCCGTCGAGATGTTGACGCCGGGCACATTGAGCAGATTCAGGCAGGTGTAAAGAGACACCGTCTTGCCCGAGCCCGTGGGTCCGGTGACCAGCACCATGCCGTATGGACGTTGCACCGCCTTGAGCAGGCGCTCCTTTTCCTCCGGCTCGTAGCCCAGCGCCTCGATGCCCAGCTTGGCGCTGCTCGGATCCAGAATCCGCACCACGATCTTTTCGCCAAACAGCGTGGGCAGGGTGCTGACGCGAAAGTCGATGACCCGGTCGGGTCCGACCTTGAGTTTCATCCGGCCGTCCTGCGGTACGCGCTTTTCCGAGATGTCCATGCGCGATATCACCTTGATGCGCGAGGCCAGTTTGTCCTTGATGGCCACCGGCGGCGAGGCGATTTCGCGCAGCTCGCCGTCGATCCGGAAGCGCACCCGGTAGGTGTGCTCGTAGGGTTCGAAGTGCAGGTCGGACGCGCGCATGGTGAACGCGTCCAGCAGCATCTTGTGCAGGAATTTCACCACCGGTGCGTCTTCCACCTCGGACGCACCGGAATCGCTGCCTTCCAGCGCTGCGGGCTCGCTCGTCTCTTCGTCGAACTCGAAATCGCCGCCGATGATGTGCTCCATCGTCTCGGCGGCGGATTCGGTGGTGGATGACACCAGTTTGGACAGCTTGGTGTATTCGGCCACGACCCAGTCGACGCCCAACTGGGTGGCGAACTTGATCTTTTCCGACGCTTTCTGATCCGAAGGGTCGGCGGTCGCCACCAGCAGGCGGTTGTTGCGCTTGTTCAGGACGACGATGCGGAAGTCCTGGCAGATCTTGGCGTCCAGCAGTCCTTTTTGCAGCCGGGAGATGTCCAGCGCGTCCAGATCCACCAGCGGAACCGAGAACGCGGTCGACATGGCATGCGCCAGTTCGTAGGCCGTGAGGGTGCCGGAGCCGATCAGCTCGGCGACGAAATTGCTGCGATTGGTCTGCGCCTTGCGGTAGATTTCCTCGGCGCTCTTGCTTGACAACTTTCCCGCGGAAACGAGCACGTGCGCCAGTCCCGGCAGGGTGATGGAAGCGGAACTGGAATTGAGGGTTTCGACAGCGGCCATATGGGGGGGAATGTACTACGCTTCTCAGGGAAGCAGACCAAATCCGCCTTGCAGGCTATCCAGTCAATTCAAAAACACGCCTGGCGGGCATTCAGCGCCACGGCGCTCCAGACACGATTGGTCGGGGTGAGAGGATTCGAACCTCCGATCTCTTCGTCCCGAACGAAGCGCCTTACCGGACTAGGCCACACCCCGAAGTTCTCGCCTCAGCCCTGATTCCTGATCAAGACCGACGCTCCAACAATTGAGCCGCCAATTGTAGCAAACCCTCGGTGTAATGATTTTTCGGCAACCGTGCGGCCGCCTCCATCGCGCGGTGTGCTTCCGCTGCGGCCGCCTCGCGCGCCGCCGCGAGGGCTCCGGTGGACTGGACGATGGCAACGATCTCTTCGAGGTTGGGAACGGATCCGGTTTCGATCGCTGTTTGAATGGCCTGGCACTGCGCGGGTGTGCCACGCTGCATCGCGACGATCAACGGCAGCGTGACTTTCCCCTCGCGCAGATCGTCCCCCAGGTTCTTGCCCATTTCACCGGCGTCGCCGTCGTAGTCGAGCACGTCATCGATGACCTGAAACGCGGTGCCCAGCGCTTGACCGTAATCGGCACAGGCCCGCTCGACTTCGGGCGAGCTTTTTGCCAGAACGGCGCCCAGGCGGGCGCTGGCCTCAAACAGCTTGGCGGTCTTGGAGCGGATCACCTGCAGATAGCCGGCTTCGCTCAGCGAGGCGTCGTGCATGTTCATGAGCTGCAGCACTTCGCCCTCGGCGATGACGTTGGTCGCGTCCGACAGGATTTCCATGACGCGCATATCCTGCGCGGAGATCATCATCTGAAAGGCACGGGAATACAGGAAGTCGCCCACCAGCACGCTGGCCGGATTACCAAATGCCTCGTTCGCCGTAGCCCGACCGCGCCGCAGCGTGGAGTCGTCGACCACGTCGTCGTGCAGCAGCGTGGCGGTATGGATGAATTCCACCACGGCCGCCAGATTGAAGCGCTGGCTTCCCGTGTAGCTCAGCGCGCCGCAGGTCAGCAGCAGCAGCGCCGGGCGCAGGCGCTTGCCGCCGGCAGAAATGATGTAGCGCGAGACTTCCGCGACCAGCGGCACGCCGGTATCGAGACGCGCCGAAATCACCTTGTCGACGCCGAGCATGTCGTCGGCGATGAGCGCAAGCACAGCGGAGGTGTGGGTGGAATGTGAAGACAAGGTGAGCGGTGGGGAGATTTCGGCTTGGCGAATTATAGGAAGTTCCCTGCCGGGTTTTACGCCGGAATCAGGGTGCGGAACAATTCTTTCTCTGCGTGCTAGAATGCTTGGCTCTGCAAAAATCCTTTTGCCGAGCTTACTCATAAGAGGTCAATATGTACGCGGTCATAAAAACCGGTGGCAAACAGTATCGTGTTGCTGCAGGCGAAAAAATTAAAGTAGAACAGATTGCTGCGGATGTAGGCCAAGAGATTGTGATCGACCAGGTTCTGGCTGTCGGAAACGGCGCTGAACTGAAGGTTGGCACACCCTTGGTGTCCGGCGCGACAGTCACAGTCACAGTGTTGGCTCATGGTTTGCACGACAAGGTGCACATCTTCAAGATGCGCCGTCGCAAGCATTATCAAAAACGTCAAGGCCATCGCCAGCAGTTCACTGAACTGCTGATTGGCTCGATTGCAGCATAAGGAGCAAGAGAAATGGCACAGAAAAAAGGCGGCGGCTCTACGCGAAACGGGCGCGACTCCAAGCCGAAAATGCTGGGCGTGAAGACTTTTGGCGGTGAACTGGTCAGTGCCGGCGCCATCATCGTGCGCCAGCGTGGCACCAAGTTCCATCCCGGCACGAATGTCGGCATCGGCAAGGACCACACGTTGTTTTCGTTGGTGAACGGCCATGTGTCGTTCGCCATCAAGGGTTCGCTGAACAAGCACACAGTGAGCGTGACCTCGGCCTGAAGAGGTCGGAGCTGACTCGCGATCTGCGCAAAGCCCCGCTTGGTCGGGGCTTTGTTTATTGGGGTCGGCATCATTTGCCAACAGGAAAAAGCTATGAAATTCGTGGATGAAGCCTTTATTGACGTCGCTGCCGGCGACGGCGGGAACGGCTGCGTCTCGTTCCGGCATGAGAAGTACAAGGAATTCGGCGGCCCCAACGGCGGCGACGGCGGGCGCGGCGGGCACGTGTTCGCGGTGGCCGATCCGAACCTGAACACGCTGGTGGACTTTCGCTTTTCGCGCCGGCACGAAGCCAAGCGCGGGCAACACGGCATGGGCTCGGACATGTTTGGCGTTGCCGCCGACGATATCACGCTGAAAATGCCGGTGGGCACCATCATCACCGATGCCGAAACGGGCGAAGTGCTGTACGAGTTGCTCACCCCCGGCGAGGTGATCACCATCGCAAAGGGCGGCGACGGCGGCTTTGGCAACATGCGTTTCAAGAGCGCCATCAACCGCGCGCCGCGGCAAAAGACGCCGGGCTGGCCGGGCGAGAAGAAGAATCTCAAGCTGGAACTCAAGGTGCTGGCCGACGTCGGCTTGCTGGGCATGCCCAATGCGGGAAAATCCACCTTCATTTCGGCCGTGTCGAATGCGCGCCCGCGCATTGCGGATTACCCGTTCACCACGCTGCACCCGAATCTGGGCGTGGTGCGCGTCGGCCCCGAGCAGAGCTTTGTCGTGGCGGATCTTCCGGGCCTGATCGAAGGCGCGTCCGAAGGCGCGGGCCTGGGCCACCTGTTCCTGCGCCATCTGCAGCGCACCCGCCTGCTGCTGCACATCGTGGACCTGGCGCCGTTTGACGAGGGTGTGGACCCGGTGGCGCAGGCCAAGGCGATCGTCGGTGAGCTCAAGAAATACGACCCGGCCCTGTTTGTGAAGCCGCGCTGGCTGGTGCTGAACAAGCTCGACATGGTGCCCCTGGACGAACGCGCCGCGCGCGTCAAGGACTTCGTCAAGCGCTTCAAGTTCAAGGGACCGGTGTTCGAGATCTCGGCGCTCACGCGCGAAGGCTGCGAGCCCCTGATCAAGGCCATTTATCAACACGTCAAGGCCCAGCAAACGCTGGAACAGGCGCTGCCCGAGATCGATCCCCGCTTCAAGCCGGAGATCGACGTGTCAAAAGACTAGGCGCGGCGTCGGCTGATCCAGCGACAACGGCAAAGAGATGAGCGAGAAAAAAACTTCGAAAGTCCTGCAGGACGCACGCCGCATCGTGGTCAAGGTCGGCTCCAGCCTGGTGACCAATGACGGCCGCGGACTGGACGAGGCCGCCATCGGCCAATGGTGCCGCCAGCTGGCCGCGCTGCGCCGCGACGGTCGCGAGGTGGTGATGGTGTCCAGCGGCGCCATTGCCGAAGGGATGAAGCGCCTGGGCTGGGTCACGCGTCCGCATGAGATCCACGAACTGCAGGCGGCAGCGGCCGTTGGTCAAATGGGTCTGGCGCAGATGTACGAAACCAAGTTGCGCGAGAACGGCTTGGGCTCGGCCCAGGTGTTGCTCACGCACGCCGACCTGGCGGACCGTGAGCGCTACCTCAACGCCCGCTCTACGCTGCTCACGCTGCTGCAGCACAAGGTGGTTCCGGTGATCAACGAAAACGACACCGTGGTCAACGATGAAATCAAGTTCGGCGACAACGACACCCTTGGCGCGCTGGTGGCGAACCTGATCGAAGCGGATGTGCTGGTGATTCTGACGGACCAGCGTGGTCTGTTCAGTGCCGATCCACGCAAGGACCCGAACGCGCGCTTCATCGACGAAGCCCGTGCCGGCGACCCCGCCCTGGAGGCCATGGCCGGCGGCGCCGGATCGAGCCTGGGCCGCGGCGGCATGATCACCAAGATCCTGGCGGCCAAGCGCGCCGCAGGCTCGGGTGCTTCCACGGTGATCGCCTGGGGGCGCGAGCCCGACGCGCTGATCCGCCTGATGCAGGGCGAGGTCATCGGCACCTTGCTGCTGGCGCAAACGCCCAAGAATCAGGCGCGCAAGCAATGGATGGCGGACCACCTGCAACTGCGCGGCGCAGTCACCGTGGACGAGGGCGCTGCCGCCAAGGTACGCGTCGAAGGCAAGAGCCTGTTGCCGATCGGCATGACGGCGGTGGAGGGAGACTTCTCGCGCGGCGACGTGATCGCGATCCGGGATGCGCTGGGCCATGAGATGGCGCGCGGACTGGCGAACTACGCCAGTGTGGAAGCGCGCCTGATCTGCCGAAAACCGTCGAGCGAATTCGAGCGTCTGCTGGGCTACGCCGCGGAACCTGAGATGGTGCACCGCGACAACCTGGTGCTGACCCGATAGGCGTCGACTTCAGGCCGAGGGCGCCTTGGCGCTGGCCGCGTCGACCGGATGCTGCTCCATGGCGGTATTCGGGTCGGGCTCGAAACTTGCGCCCGGAGGCAGCTCGAAGCCCGCACCCGTCATGAGTCCGAACATGGCGCCGCGCGGCGGCCCGTCATGGTGCTCCTGATGATCGCGCGATCGCGCGCCATTGCGCAGGAAGCGGTTGCGGTGCTCGTGATGCGGAAGAAAGCGCGCCAACTCGATCAGCGCCAGTTCGTAGACCCCGCGCTTGAACTCGACCACGGCATCCAGCGGAACCCAATAGTCGTTCCAGCGCCAGGCATCGAACTCCGGATGGTTTGTTGCGCGCAGGTTCAGATCCCAATCGTGGCCGATCAATTGCAGCAGGAACCAGATCTGTTTCTGGCCCTTGTAATGTCCACGCGCGTCGCGTCGGATAAACCGGTCTGGCACCTCGTAACGCAACCAGTCTCGGGTGCGGGCCACAATGCACACGTGCTCCGGTCGGAGCCCCACCTCCTCATGCAGTTCGCGGAACATGGCCTGCTCGGGTGTCTCTCCCCGATCAATGCCACCTTGCGGAAACTGCCAAGAGTGGGTGCGTATGCGTTTGCCCCAGAACACCTGATTCTTCTGGTTGAGCAGAATGATGCCGACGTTAGGCCTAAAGCCTTCACGGTCAAGCATAATCAAACCCCAATTCTTTTAACTGAGACCATTATGCACAGCGCTTGCGGTGCATCAAGGGGCATAGCCCTAACTTTCATGCATCGGCGGCGAAACGCCCCGATTCATGAAAGTTAGTTCTTTTACCTAAAGGTCTGCAAATACTTCCCGCGATCAACACCATGAAAGCCTCCCAGTTTTTTATCTCCACGTTGAAAGAAGCGCCTGCCGACGCCGAAGTGGCGAGCCACCGGCTGATGACGCGCGCCGGCATGATCAAGAAGCTGGGCGCCGGCATCTACAGCTACATGCCGTTGGGCCTGCGCGTGATCCGCAAGGTGGAAGCCATCGTGCGCGAGGAAATGAACCGCGCCGGTGCCGTGGAACTGTCCATGCCGGTGGTGCAGCCGGCCGAACTGTGGCAGGAGACGGGACGCTTTGGCGCCATGGGTCCGGAGCTGCTGCGCATTCGCGACCGGCACGAGCGCGACTACGTGGTCCAGCCCACGAGCGAGGAAGTGGTAACCGACATCGCGCGCCAGGAGATCAAGAGCTACAAGCAGTTGCCGCGCAACTTCTACCAGATCCAGACCAAGTTCCGCGACGAGCGTAGGCCACGCTTCGGACTCATGCGCGGGCGCGAGTTCACGATGAAGGACGCCTACAGTTTCGACCGTGACATCGAGTCGGCGAAAGTCAGCTACCAGAACATGTCGGCGGCGTACCGCCGCATCTTCGACCGCTTTGGTCTTCGCTACCGCGCCGTCGCCGCCGACAGCGGCGCCATCGGTGGCGACATGAGCGAGGAGTTCCAGGTGATCGCCGCCACCGGCGAGGACGCCATCGTCTATTGCGCCAGCAGCGACTACGCGGCCAACATGGAAAAGGCCCAGGCCCTGGCGCCACAAGGAACACTTGCCGCGCCTAGCCTGACACTGACGCGCACCCCCACGCCGGGCAAGAGCACCTGTGCTGACGTGGCCGAATTGTTGGGGCTGCCGCTGCAGCAGACGGTCAAGTCGCTGGTGCTGGCGACCGATCAGCTCGACAAGCATGGCGTCATCGTCAAGTCCCAGGTCTGGCTGCTGCTGCTGCGCGGCGACCACGACATGAACGAAGTCAAGGTCAGCAAGGTGGCGGGTCTGGATACCGGTTTTCGCTTTGCCACCGTGCCCGAGATCGAGGCGCATTTCGGCTGCACGCCGGGCTACCTCGGCCCCATCGCCTTGAAGCAACCGGTCAAGCTGGTGGTGGACCGCGAGGTCGCCGCGCTGCACGACTGGGTCTGCGGCGGCAACGAGATCGACGTGCACCTGACCGGTGTGAACTGGGGGCGCGACCTGCCCGAGCCCGAGCTGGTGGCCGATCTGCGCAACGTCGTTGAAGGCGACCTTTCGCCCGACGGCCAGGGCGTGCTGGCGATCGAGCGCGGCATCGAAGTGGGACACGTGTTTGTGCTCGGCACCAAGTACAGCAAGGCCATGAACGCGACCTTTCTGGACGTCAACGGCAAGCCCCAGTTCATGGAGATGGGCTGCTACGGCATCGGCATCACGCGCCTTCCGGCCGCCGCCATCGAGCAGAACCACGACGAGCGCGGCATCATCTGGCCGGACGCGATTGCGCCCTTCACCGTGGTGCTGTGCCCCATCAGTCCGGACCGTTTTCCCGAGGTGCAAGCGGCCGCTGAAAAGCTTTACGCGGAGCTGATGGCCGCCGGTGTGGACGTGATCCTGGATGACCGCTGCGAGCGCCCGGGCGCGATGTTCGCCGACTGGGAACTCATCGGCGTGCCGCACCGCGTCACGCTGGGTGACCGGGGCCTGAAAGTGGGCGAGGTCGAATACCAGCACCGGCGTGACAGCGCCGCCACGAAAGTGCCGAGCGCCGACATCTTCCACTTTCTGAAGTCCAAAATCCACCCGTGAAGACCTTGGGTGTTTCCAGAAGAAACGCCTTGCTATGCCTGGCTGGCGCAAGCGCTTCGCTGATCCTTTGCCGTCCCGCCTGGGCCGGCGCACAGATCGAAGAGCCGCTGATCGATTCGGTGCGCACGGCGCTGAGTTCTGCCGTGGCCAACCACGCGCCGCCGATCCCCGAGTTTGCCGACACCGAAGCGCGTCTGACCTACCTGCGCTGGCTGGGCGCGATGAGCGAACGGCTCAGAAAGAAGAAGAGCGACTGGCAGACGCGCAAGGACTTCCTGCAAACCGTCTGGTACGAGTCGCGCCGCGCCGGACTCGACACCGCGCTGGTGCTGGGCCTGATCCAGGTGGAAAGCAATTTTCGCAAGTTTGCGGTCTCCGGCGTGGGTGCGCGCGGCTACATGCAGGTCATGCCGTTCTGGACACGGCAGCTGGGCGACGGCGACGCCGGCAAGCTGTTTCACCTGCAGACGAATCTGCGCTTTGGCTGCGTGATCCTGCGCCACTACCTGGACCGCGAGAACGGCGACCTGTTCCTGGGCTTGGGCCGCTACAACGGC
The DNA here is from genome assembly GCA_903838565.1 of uncultured beta proteobacterium. Lineage (GTDB taxonomy): Bacteria > Pseudomonadota > Gammaproteobacteria > Burkholderiales > Burkholderiaceae_C > CAIKVZ01. The sequence continues at coordinate 18,798 of CAILZB010000017.1, forward strand.
AGCCGCGGCAAGCCCGCCTACCCGCAGGCGGTGCTGGCGGCCAGGCGGTTGTGGGAGTTCAAGCCGGCTTCAGCGCCTGTTGAAGCTCGCCCGACTCGTACATCTCCATCATGATGTCCGAGCCGCCGATGAACTCGCCCTTGATGTAGAGCTGGGGCACGGTGGGCCAGTTGCTGAATTCCTTGATGCCCTGACGGATGGCCTCGTCTTCCAGCACGTTCACGGTCGTGATGTCCTGGGTCTCCACGCCGCAGGCCTTGAGCACCTGGATGGCGCGGCCGGAAAAGCCGCACTGCGGAAAGGCCGCTGTGCCTTTCATGAACAGCAATACGTTGCTGGTTTTGACGAGATCGGTGATGCGTTGCTGAACGTCGCTCATGGCTTCAAACTCCTTGATTCGTTGAATTGACTAGGCGCGATTATTTCACCTTCGGACAAGCCCTTACCGGGAACCGGAAATGCCCCCGATAATCACGCCTCAAACTCCCTCACGGACCTATGAAAATCGAAAAAGATACCGCCGTCACCCTGAGCTACAAGGTGGCGGACACGGCCGGCAAGTTGCTGGAGGAAAGCAGCGAACCCATGGTTTACCTGCACGGCGGCTACGGCAACACCTTTGCCAAGATCGAAGAGGCGCTGCAAGGTCAGAGCAAGGGCTTCAAGACCACACTGGAACTGGCGCCGGCCGATGCGTTCGGCGAGCGCGATGAAAGCCTGGTGCAGACCATCCCCAAGTCCCAGTTTCCCCCGGGCGTGAAGGTCGGCGGTCAACTGCGGGCACAGGGCGAGGATGGCCAGTCCCAGGCCTTCACGGTGATGAAGATCAAGGGCGACAAGGTGCTGCTCGACGGCAACCACGCCTTTGCCGGCAAGACACTGCGCTTCAGTCTGACGGTGACCGATGTGCGCGCTGCCAGCGTTGAGGAAATTGCGCACGGCCACGTGCACGGTGAGCACGGGCACCACCACTGAACCTGAAGCCGCGCTGGCGCAGTTGTCGCGACAGCGCCGCTGCGTCCGACACCTTTCGCCTGGCAAGCTGGCGCACAGGCTCGGTGGCGCTGTGATGATGATCGGGACCGTGCCTGTCGCAAGCCAGACCGCCCGCGGGCCTTGCCGACCGACTTTCATGTGAAGGAAGCGCCATGACGACGACAGCATTTCAATCCGACGTACTGGTCATCGGCGGCGGCCTGGCCGGCATCGTCACCGCCCTCGAGTGCCTGCGCGCGGGCCAAAGCGTGACGCTGGTGGATCGCGACACGCCCGCGCGACTGGGTGGCCTGGCGTTGTGGGCATTCGGCGGCATGGCGCTGGTGGACACGCCGTTGCAGCGCCGCATGAAGCTCAAGGACTCGCCCGAGATCGCGCTGCGCGACTGGCTGCGCTTTGGCGAGCTGGGCGACGGCGATGTGCTGCCGCGCCAGTGGGCCTCGTACTATGTGGAGAACTCGCGCGCCCAGGTCCACGACTGGCTGATCGACAGCGGGCTGTCCTTCATGCCGGCCGTGAACTGGGTGGAGCGCGGCCTGCAGGGCAATGGCAACACCTTGCCGCGCTACCACGTGGTCTGGGGCACGTCGCAGCGCCTCACGCGGCGCATGATCGAACTGATGCGAGCGGCAGACAAGGGACAGCGTCTGAATGTGCTGCACGAGCACGAGGTGCTGGCCCTGGAGTCGACCGACGGCGTCGTGACGGGTGCCAGTGCACTGGACCACGGTACCGGACAGAGCGTGCGGCTGAAGGCCGACGTGGTGGTTCTGGCCATGGGCGGCATCAACGGCAGCCTGGAAGAAACCCGCGCCAACTGGCACCGAACTCGGCCCATGCCTGCGACCATGCTCAATGGCGCGCACCCCTACGCCAACGGGAAATTGCACCATCTGGTCGCAGGGCTGGGCGGACAGATCACGCATGCCGGCGAGATGTGGAACTACGCCGCCGGTGTACCGCACCCCAAACCACATTTCCCAGGACACGGCCTGTCGCTCATTCCCTGCAAGTCGGCGCTGTGGCTGAACCACCGGGGACAGCGCATCGGTCCCGAGCCGCTGGTCGTGGGCTTCGACACGCACGAGCTGTGCCAGCGCGTCGCGGCGCAGGAAAAGCCCTATGTCTGGCACTTGCTGAACTGGCGCATAGCGATCAAGGAGATGGCCCTGTCCGGCGCCGAGCACAACCAGCGCATACGCGATCACCAGCTGCTGATGTTCCTGAAGGAGACGCTGCTGGGGAATCACCGGCTGGTGAAGCAGATGGTGGCCCAGAGCCGCCATTTCCTGGTCGACGACACGCTGGCCGGACTGGCCGCCAAGATGAACGCGCTGGCCGGCAGCGACGACGTGAAAGCCGAAGTCCTGAAGCAAACGGCGAATGACTTCGACGCCAATTTTGCGCTGGGCGACAAGCTGCACAACGACGAGCAGCTGCGCCGCATCGAACACGCGCGCCACTGGGGTCCGGACAAGCTGCGCACCTGCAAGCCGGCACCGCTCCAGGCCCGCGGTGCTGGCCCGTTCATGGCGATACAGACGCAGCTCATTACGCGCAAGAGCCTGGGCGGCCTGCAGACCGACCTGCAAAGTCGGGTCCTCGACGCCAGCGGTCAGGCCATGCCAGGCCTGTACTGCGTGGGCGAGGCGGCGGGCTTTGGCGGCGGCGGCGCTTCGGGCAAGCGCTCGCTTGAAGGCACCTTCCTTCCCGGCTGTATCCTGACGGCACGCGCTGCCGCACGCTCTATTCAAACCGGCCGTGGCCTTTGACCCTCATCCAAAAGAACCCGCAGGAGACCCTCATGTCCAATGGCGCGAACGCCCTGATCCAGACCCTGGTGAATGCCGGCATCACCACCTGCTTCACCAACCCCGGCACCTCCGAGATGCACTTCGTGGCGGCGCTCGACAGCGTGCCCGAGATGCGCGCCGTGCTGGCCTTGTTCGAAGGCGTGGCCACCGGCGCGGCGGACGGCTATGGCCGCATGGCCGACAAGCCCGCCGCCACGCTGCTGCACCTGGGCTGCGGCCTGGGCAACGGCATGGCGAACCTGCACAACGCGCGCAAGGGGCGCGTGCCCGTGCTGAACATCGTGGGCGACCATGCCACTTACCACGTGCCCTATGACGCCCAGCTGCAGTCGGACATCGAAACCGTGGCGCGCAATGTGTCGTCCTGGGTGCGCACGTCCAAGAGCACCGAGGCACTGGCCCAGGACGCCGTCGAGGCGATTGCCGCCTGCATGGGTCCGCCCGGGCAGGTGGCCACGCTGATACTGCCGGCCGACGTGTCGTGGAGCGAAGGCGGTGCGGCCAGGGCGCCGCTCGCATTGACGCCGCCGCCCGCGGCCGATGACGCCACCGTGGCCGCCATCGCACTGGCGCTGCAGGGCCCAGGCAAGAAGGCGATCCTGCTCGGTGGTCGGGCACTGCGCGCGCCCGCGCTGATGGCCGTGGCGCGCATTGCCGCCAAGACCGGCGTGCAGCTGTTTGCGGAAGTCTTCCCGACGCGCATGGAGCGCGGTGCCGGCTTGCCACCGATCGAGCGACTGGCCTACATGGCCGAACTGGCCTCGGTGCAGCTCAGCGGTCTGGAGCACCTGATCCTGGTCGACGCCAAGGCGCCGGTGTCGTTCTTCGCTTACCCGGGCAAGAAGAGCTACCTGGTGCCCGACGGCTGCCAGTTGCACACCCTTGCATCGTTCACGCAGGACGTGCAAGGCAGCCTGGACAAGCTGTCGCGGGCCCTCGGCGCGGACCAGTCCACGCCCGTGCTGCAGGCACCCAAACGCCCGGGCCGGCCGCGCGGCAAGTTCACCGCCGACAAGGTGTGCAAGGCCATCGGCGAGCTGATGCCCGAGAACGCCATCATCGTGGACGAGGCCATCACCTCGGGGCTGCTGCTGTCGATGTACACGGCAGGCGCTCCGCACCATGACCTGCTCACGCTCACTGGAGGCTCCATCGGCTTCGGCTTGCCCAATGCCGTGGGCGCGGCCATTGCCTGCCCGCAACGCAAGGTGATTGCGCTGGCCGGAGACGGTTCGGCCATGTACACGATCCAGGCTTTGTGGACCATGGCGCGCGAGAAGCTCGACGTCATCTCCATCATCTTCAACAACCGCTCCTATGCCGTTCTGAATGTCGAACTGCAGCGCGTGGGAGCCGGTGGTGCCGGAAGCAAAGCCAGGGCACAACTCGACCTGAACCAGCCGCAGCTCGACTTTGTGCGACTCGGTGAAGGCATGGGTGTGGCATCGCGACGCGCCAGCACCACGGAAGAATTTCTGGCCGCTTTCGAGCACGCGCTGCGCACACCGGGTCCGCATCTGATCGAAGCTGTCGTGCCGCCGACACTGGCAGGACTGAAGCTGCGCGTGCTGCCGCATGTGCTGCAGTCGCTGGCCAAACTGCCGTTGCCGGTGGCGCGCGCGCTCAAGCGCGCCATAGCGCCCTGACGTCGATGTCAGGAAGATCTCAAGACCGCACCGGCTCCGGCCGGACACGACCGCCACTGCAGCGTTCGATGCCGCTCAGGTCGAGGCGTGATTGCACGTTTTCAAAGCCCGCTCCCATCAGCAAGGCGCGCACGGCGGCCGCCTGGTCGTAGCCGTGCTCCAGCAGCAACCAGCCGCCGGGATACAGATGGGAGCCGGCCTGCGCGACGATCTGGCGCATGTCGTCCAGTCCGTCGTTGCCGCTGACCAGGGCCTGCCGTGGCTCGTGCGCCAGGTCTTGCAAATGACGATCCAGCGCTGCGATGTAAGGCGGATTGGAAACGATAGCCTGGTAGCGACCGCTCACACCGCTGAGCCATGATCCCTGCATGAATCGGACCGGCAGGCGCAGTCGCTGCGCGTTGGCCCGCGCCACCTGCAGCGCGTCGGCGCTGGCGTCGAGCGCGTGCACGCGCAGATCCGGCCGCGCGTGCTGCAGCGCCAGCGCCAAGGCACCGCTGCCGGTGCCGAGGTCCAATACATCGCCGCTGCCGGTGCCGAGGTCCAATACATCGCCGCTGCCGGTGCCGAGGTCCAGCACATCGCCGCTGCCCGCTTCGGTGGTGGCTGCCGGTACGCAGTCCTTCAGCACTTCCAGCGCCCACTCCACCAGGGTTTCGGTGTCGGGCCGCGGCACCAGCACGCGTGCATCGACTGCCAGATCCAGGCCGAAGAATTCCTTGTGGCCGGTGAGGTAGGCCAGAGGTTCGCCCGCCAGGCGGCGCTGCATCAGTTGCTCGAAGCCCTGCTGTTGGCCTGGCGTCAGTGGGTCGGCGTCATGCGCCAGCAGCCAGGCGCGTGCGCTTGCCGGCTTGCCCAGTGCGTGCAGCAGCAGCAGCTGGGCGTCCAGCCGTTCCAGGCCCGCTGTGATGGCACGCGTCAGAGTCTGCGCGATGCTGATGGACATAGCCTGCATCAGCGGTTGGCGCCCACTTCCAGTTCTTCCAACTGCTCCGCTTCGCGCGCCTGCTGCAGCGCCTGCACCACGTCGCCCAAGTCGCCTTCCATGATGGCCTGCAGCTTGTACAGCGTGAGGTTGATGCGGTGGTCGGTGAGGCGTCCCTGGGGGAAGTTGTAGGTGCGGATGCGGTCGCTGCGGTCGCCGCTGCCGATCAGGCCCTTGCGCATGGCCGCGTCCTTGGCCGCCTGGGCGGAACGCTCCTTCTCCACGATGCGCGCCGACAGCACCTGCATCGCCTTGGCCTTGTTGCGGTGCTGGGAGCGGTCGTCCTGGCACTCGGCCACGATGCCGGTGGGGATGTGCGTGATGCGCACGGCCGAGTCGGTCTTGTTGATGTGCTGGCCACCGGCGCCGCTGGCGCGGTAGGTGTCGATGCGCAGGTCGGCCGGGTTGATGGTGATGGCCACGGCCTCATCCGGTTCAGGCAGCACCGCGACCGTGCAGGCGCTGGTGTGGATGCGCCCCTGGGTTTCGGTGGCGGGCACGCGCTGCACCCGATGCCCGCCGGACTCGAAGCGCAGCTTGCCGTAGACGCCGTCGCCCTCGATGCGCAGCACGACCTCCTTGAAGCCGCCCAGTTCGCTGCTGGACTCGCTCATGATCTCGGTCTTCCAGCCCATGCGCTCGCAATAGCGCGTGTACATGCGAAACAGGTCGGCAGCGAACAGCGCGGACTCATCGCCGCCGGTACCGGCGCGGATTTCCATGAAGGCATTGCGCTTGTCGTCCGGGTCCTTGGGCAGCAACATGCGCTGCAGTTCGGCTTCGAGCTGCTCGCACTCCTGCTGCGCGGCGCTGATCTCGTCCTGCGCCATGGCCAGCATCTCGGCGTCGTCGGCACTGCTCTCCAGCATCTCCTGTCCGGTCGCCAGATCGGCCTGGCGCTGTTGCCAGCGCGCATAGCGGCTGGCGATGGCGGCCACCTCGGTGTGCTCGCGTGACAGCGCCAGGAACTGCTTCATGTCGCTCATGATGTCCTCGCGCGACAGCAGAAAGTCGAGCTCGGCCAGGCGGAACGCGTAGCGGTCGAGTTGTTGGCGCAGAAAGGTTTTCATGTTCGATGGGTTGCTGTGTGGGTCCGCCGGTATTGCTCCCTCGCCCCCAGGGAGAGGGCTGGGGTGAGGGAGGCCCGACAGATGGCCCTCACCCTGACCCTCTTCCGCAAGGAGAGGGCATGGGTCAGGGAGCGCAGCTAACGTTCCTTGCGCAGGAACAGTTTGTGAATCGCTTGCGCCGTGTGTTCGCGCGCCTGCGCGTCGCCCGCGCGCAGTTCGGCCATGGCGCCGTGCAGCATCTTTTGCGTGAGTCCCTTGGACAGCGCTTCCAACACGGCCTCCACGTCTTCGCCCCTGGCCAGCAGCTTGCGTGCGCGCGCCAGCTCGAGCGTGCGCCACTCGTCGGCCTGGGCGTTGAGCTGCTGGATCAGCGGCACGCTGCCGCGCTGCTCCATCCAGTGCACGAAGCTCTGCACGCCGGTGTCGATGATGGCTTCGGCCTGCGCCACGGCGGCCTGGCGGTTCGCCTGCGCGGTCTGCACCACGCTGGCCAGATCGTCGACGGTGTAGAGGTAGACGTCTTCCAGCGCCTTGACTTCGGGCTCGATGTCGCGCGGCACGGCCAGATCGACCATGAACATGGGCCGGTGCCTGCGCGCCTTGAGCGCGCGTTCCACCGCACCCAGGCCGATGATGGGCAGCGTGCTGGCGGTGCAGCTCACGACCGCGTCGAACTCGTGCAACCGGTCCGGCAGGTCGGCCAGGCGCATGACTTCGGCGCCAAAGCGGCTGGCGAGCTTTTCTCCGCGCTCGAGCGTGCGGTTCGCGATCGTGATCGACTTAGGCGCCTTGGCGGCAAAGTGCGTCGCGGCCAGTTCGACCATTTCGCCCGCGCCCACGAACAGCACCTTGACCTGGCCCAGGTCCTCGAAGATTTGCCCGGCCAGGCGCACCACGGCCGCGGCCATGCTGATCGAATGCGCGCCGATTTCGGTGGAAGTGCGCACGTCCTTGGCCACGGCAAAGGTGCGCTGGAACAACTGGTTCAGCGTGGTGCCCAGCGACCCTGCGGCTTCTGCGGCACGGATCGCGTCCTTCATCTGTCCGAGAATTTGCGGCTCGCCCAGCACCATCGAGTCCAGGCCGCTGGCGACGCGAAACGCATGCCGAGCGGCCAGGCCGTCCTGCAGGCTGTAGGTGTGCTGGCGCAACACCGTGGCGGTCACGCCGCCGCTTTGTGCCAGCCAGTCCAGCGTGTGCTCCAGTTCGGGGTGCTCCGAGGCGCAGTAGATTTCTGTGCGGTTGCAGGTGGAGATCAGCGCCACTTCAGGCTGGCGCGAAAGCGAGCTGCGAAAGCCGTGCAGCACGGGCTCCATCTTGTCGACGGCGAACGCAAACCGGCCCCGCAAATCGAGCGGTGCCGTGGTGTGATTGATGCCTAGCGCCCAGACTGCCATGGGTGGATTATAAAATCACTCAGCCGCTTCCATGATGCGAGTCAATTTTTAGTTGTACCAGAGGTCAATCGCCAACATGGGTTTCATTCATCTTGTCCTGCATGTCTTGAATTTCCTGGCTCCCGCAGGCTTTGTGGCCTTGCTGCTGCCGGCGGCGAGTCGCCATGTGTTGCGCAGCCCGAGCCCGCGGCTGGTTTGGTGGGTGCCGGCCGCGATCCAGTTCGCGGTCGGAACCGCGGCGTTGCTGGCGGGGCTGGTGATCTTCGGCGTGGACGGCAAGATGCTGACCTACCTGGCACTGGTGCTCAGTTGCGCCACCAGCCAGTGGCTGCTCACGCGGGGCTGGCAGGGCTGAACAAATCGACCCGGTCGGTGATGATGCCGTCGGTTGCGAGGTCGAGCAGCCGCTGCGCGGCCCATTCATCGTTCACGGTGTAGCTGATGCAGCGCAACCCGGCGCTTTTGGCCTGGCTCACCGTGGCGGCATCCCACAGCGCATGGTTGCACACGAGCGCCACGCAGTCCAGCTTCAGCGCCGTTTCCAGCCAACCCGGCCACAGACTGTCGAGCAGCAGGCCGCGCGGCAACTCGGGCGCAGCGGCCTTGGCCGCCTGCAGCGCTTCGGGGCGAAAGGACGTGAGCAGCGGCGGCACGGCAGCGCCGCTCCACAAACGCGCTGCATGCTGCGCCACCACCTCGCCGGTCAGGCTTTCCTGCCCGGGCGTGGGCTTGATCTCGATGTTCAGGAAGTAGCCGTTGCGCAGGCAATAGGCGGCGATGTTGTCCAGCGTGGGCATGGGCTCGCCCGCAAAGGCGCGCGAATGCCAGCTGCCCGCATCCAGTTGCGACAGTTCGGCCCAGGACTTTTCGCCGGCTGTGCCATGGCCTGAACTGGTGCGCTCCAGCGTCTTGTCGTGCAGCAGGAACGGCACGCCGTCGCTGGAGAGCTTGACATCGCACTCGGCCATGCGGTAGCCGTATGCAGCCCCCAGCCTGAAGGACGCGAGCGTGTTTTCCGGCGCCAGCTTGCCGGCGCCGCGGTGCGCGATCCAGCGCGGATAAGGCCAGTTCTTGGCAGTGACTTGCATGGGGACCTGGTGCGGTGAAGCTGTGGAAGCTCCATCCTACCCTGAGTCGCTCGCGCCCTCAGACGCGCTTGCCCGACTCGGCGTTGAACTGGTGCACGCGGTCCGGCCGCGGCGTGGCGAAAATCGTGCTGCCGGGTGCGGGAGCGGGCTCGTGTTCGTCGGTGCGGATGATGACGCGCTCATTGCCCAGCAGACAGTAGATCAGGCGCTCGGCACCCAGCAGTTCCACCGCTTCGACCTGGAGTTCCCAGCCCGATGGCGTGATGTCCAGGTGCTCGGGCCGGATGCCCAGTATCTTTCCTGGCTGGGCGCCTGGCGCCGCGTTCAGCAGGTTCATCGGCGGCGAGCCCATGAAGCTGGCGACAAAGGTGGTGGCCGGGCGGTTGTACACCTCCTCGGGCGTGCCGAACTGCTCCATCACGCCGCCGTGCATCACCATCATGCGCTGCGCCAGCGTCATGGCCTCGACCTGGTCGTGCGTCACGAACAGCGAGGTGATACCCAGTTCGCGGTGCAGCTTCTGAATCTCCAGCCGCGTCTGGGCGCGCAGTTTCGCGTCCAGATTGGACAGCGGCTCGTCGAACAGGAACACCTGGGGCTGGCGCACGATCGCGCGCCCCATGGCCACGCGCTGGCGTTGGCCGCCGGAGAGTTCGCGCGGCTTGCGCTCCAGAAAGGGGCCGATCTCCAGGATCTTCGCGGCCTTGTCCACGCGTTCCTTGATTTCTGCCGGCGCCACCTTGGCGATCTTCAGACCGTAGGCCATGTTGTCGAACACGCTCATGTGCGGATACAGCGCGTAGTTTTGGAACACCATGGCGATGTCGCGCTCGGACGGTTCCAGGTTGTTCACGACCCGGTTGCCGATGGAGATCTCACCGTCGCTGATTTCTTCCAGTCCCGCGACCATGCGCAGCAGCGTGGACTTGCCACAACCCGACGGACCGACAATGACGATGAATTCGCCGTCGGCAATGTCGGCGCTCACGCCGTGCACGACCTGGTTCGCGGTCTTGCCGGTGCCGTAGCGTTTGACGACGTTCTTCAGAGTGATGGATGCCATGGTTTTCTTGTTCGCTCGCTGTGTGTCCCGAATTGAATCATGGGTAGGTCGGGTTAGCCGCCAGGCGTAACCCGACAACTTTGTTCTTGCGTGGAATGTCTCGGGTCACGCTGCGCTGACCCGACCTATGACTGTCCCGCAAGCATATTGGTTACTTCTCCGTGTCTACCAACCCCTTGACGAACCACTTCTGCATCAGCACCACGACCAGGCCCGGGGGCAGCATGGCCAGGATGGCCGTGGCCATCAGCACGTTCCATTCGACCGGCGTTTCACCGCCCCCGATCATGCGCTTGATGCCTATCACCACGGGGTACATGTCCTCGCTGGTGGCCGCGATCAGTGGCCACAGGTACTGGTTCCAGCCGTAGATGAACTGAATCACGAACAACGCCGCGATCGAGGTCTTGGACAACGGCAGCAGGATGTCGATGAAGAAGCGCATCGGACTGGCGCCGTCCATGCGCGCGGCCTCGGTCAATTCGTCAGGGACCGACATGAAGAACTGGCGGAACAAGAAGGTGGCGGTGGCCGAGGCGATCAGCGGCACGGACAAGCCGGCATAGGTATTGATCAACCCCAGATCCGCGACCACCTGGTAGGTCGGGCCAATGCGGACCTCCACCGGCAGCATGAGGGTGACAAAGATCGCCCAGAAGCACAGCTTGCGCAGCGGGAAGCGGAAGAACACGATGGCAAAGGCGGACAACAGCGAGATGCTGATCTTGCCGAAGGTGATGATGAAGGTGATGACAAAGCTCACCCAGATCATGCGCGCCACCGGTGCACTCGAGCTGGCCGCTCCCGTGCCCATGAGCGCGGCCTTGTAGGTTTCCCAGAGGTGGCTTCCCGGCAGGATGGGCATGGGCGCCTGCATGATTTCAGTCGCCGTATGGGTCGACGCCACAAAGGCGAGGTAGATCGGGAAGGCGACGATCAGCACGCCCAGAATCATCACCCCATGGGACAGCAGCGTGAGCAGGGGTCGGCGCTCAACCATGGCGGCGCTCCATCAGTAGGTCACTTTCTTTTCGATGAACTTGAACTGCACCACCGTGAGTGCGATCACGATCGCCATCAGCACCACCGACTGCGCCGCAGCGCCGCCAAAGTCCATGCCGCGAAAGCCGTCGAAATACACGCGGTACACAAGGGTGGCGGTGTCCTTGCCCGGACCCCCTTGCGTGGTCGAGTCGATGATCGCGAAGGTGTCAAAAAAGGCGTAGACCATGTTGATGACAAACAGGAAGAACAAGGTGGGCGACAGCAGCGGCAGCTGAATGGTCCAGAAGCGGCGCCAGGGCCGCGCACCGTCAATCGCGGCCGCTTCGATCAGGGATTTCGGAATGCTGGTCAAACCCGCCAGGAAAAACAGGAAGTTGTAGGAAATCTGTTTCCACACGGCGGCCATGACCACCAGCGCCATGGCGTCGTTGCCGTTGAGCAAGTGGTTCCATTGAACGCCCATTTGCTTGAGCCAGTAGGTCACGATGCCGGTGGAAGTGGAAAACATGAACGCCCACAGCAAACCGGTGACGACCGGAGCCACGGCGTAGGGCAGGATCAGCACCGTCTTGTAGAAGGTGGCGCCGTGCAGGATGCGGTCGGCAAAGACCGCCAGCATCAAGGCGATGCTCAATCCCAGGCTCGTCACGAGCACCGAAAATATCAGCGTGGTCTTGAACGAGTCCAGATAGGTGCTGTCGTTCCACAGCGTCAGAAAATTGTCGAAGCCGACCCAGGTGATGGTGCTGCCGAACGCGTCCTGTTGCTGCACCGACTGGATCAGTGCCTGCGCGGCAGGCCAGAAAAAGAAGACGCCCACCACCAGCAGTTGCGGCGTGAGCAAGGCCCAGGGCAGCCAGGTGGAACGAAACCAGACGCGTTTTTCCATGAGGTGGTGGAGTCAGCTCAAAAATGCAGGGCTGCAGTGCCAAGTGGCACTGCAGCCCTGCGATTCCAGGTTGGCTTACTTGTTGTTTGCCTGGAACTTGACCAGCAGCTCGTTGCCGCGCTTCACGCCGGAGTCAAGGGCTTCCTTGGCGGTCTTCTTGCCGGTCCAGATCTGCTCGGTTTCTTCGTCCAGGATCGCGCGGATCTGCACGAAGTTGCCCAGGCGCACGCCACGCGACTTGTCGGTGGTCTTGCGGATCATCTGGTTCACCGCGACGTCAGTGCCGGGGTTCTTCTTGTAGAAACCCGACTCTTCTGTCAGCTTGAACGCAGCGGTCGTGACGGGAAGGTAGCCGGTGCGAATATGGCTGGCCGACTGAACCTTGGGGTCCGACAGGAAGGCAAAGAAGTTGGCCACGCCCTTGTAGTGGGCCGCAGTCTTGCCGGACATGACCCACAGGCTGGCGCCGCCGATGATGGTGTTTTGCGGCGCGCCCGGGACATCGGGGTAATAGGGCAGCGTGGATTCGGCAAACTTGAACTTCGCATCGCGCACGATCGTGGCGTAGCTGCCGGACGAACCCACGAACATGGCGCATTCACCCGAGATGAAGGACGAGATGGCCTTGCCGGAGCGTCCCTTGTAGACGAACAAGCCCTGCTTGGACATGTTGCCCAGGTTCTCGAAGTGGCGCACGTGCAGCGGTGAGTTGAACTCCAGACGTGCGTCCAGTCCGCCAAAGCCGTTGTTCTTGCTGGCGTAGGAGGTGTTGTGCCAGGCCGAGAAACTCTCCAGCTGGGCCCAGGTCATCCACGACGTGGTGAACGGACACTGGCTGCCGCTGACCTTGAGCTTGGCGGCGGCGGAAACCACTTCGGGCCAGGTGGTGGGCGGCTTTTCAGCGTCCAGACCGGCGTTCTTGAAGGCGTCCTTGTTGTAGTAGAAGACGGTGGTGGAGCTGTTGAACGGGAAGCTCAGCATCTGACCGTTGGGGGCTGTGTAATAGCCCGCGATGGCCGGGATGTAGGCCTTGGGATCGAACTTGACACCGGCCTCCTTCATGACGTCGGCCACGGGCTTGATGGCGCCCTTGGAGTACATCATGGTGGCTGTACCCACCTCGTAGACCTGCAAGATGTCGGGGGCATTGCCCGACCGGTAGGCCGCGATGCCGGCGGCGACCGATTGGTCGTATTCGCCCTTGTAGGTGGGGACGATCTTGTAGTCGGTCTGGCTCGCGTTGAACTGCTTGGCCAGGTCGTTGACCCAATCGTTCAGGGCCCCATCCATGGAATGCCACCACTGAATTTCGGTCTGCGCCTGGACGGGCATGACAGCGGCGGCGACCAGGGCCACGGCTGCGAGGTATTTCTTCATGCGAACTCCTAAATGAATGCCTGAGGATAGAAAAGTTTTGTGTCAGTAATATTTAACCCGCTTTTGTGCGAGCGGCCTACGGGGGTTTCCATGAGGAGGCCGCCGAATCCAGGTTATTTGTCTGCATGTCCCTGGCGCAGCCGGTGAATGCTGCGCTGCGGTAACATTGCCCGGAGCTGGACTGTCCCGCGCCAGCCCTCACTTTTGAACCTGATGAACGCTCCCCTACCGCTCACCCAAGTCAGCTCGGCCGCAGAGCCTGCGGACCACCCGCAGCAGCGCATCCGCGAAATACCGTACAACTACACCTCGTTCTCCGACCGCGAGATCGTGATGCGGCTGTTGGGTCCGCGCTGCTGGGAGGTGTTGACGCAACTGCGCCAGGAGCGGCGCACCGGCCGCTCGGCGCGCATGCTGTACGAGGTGCTGGGCGACATCTGGGTGGTGCAGCGCAACCCCTATCTGCAGGACGATCTGCTGGACAATCCGAAGCGCCGCGCGCTGCTGGTGGAAGCGCTGACGCACCGCCTGGGCGAAGTGCAAAAGCGCCGCACGCCGGACCTGGACGCCGAGCGCGACGCCCTGGTGGGCGAGTTGTACGAGGCGGCAGAGAAGAGCATCCAGGCCTTCGACGCCATGTTTGAAGAGGTGCGCGCGCTGCGGCGTCAAAGCCAGCGCGTGCTCAAGCGCGTCACCGCCGCCGACAACATCAAGTTCGACGGCCTGAGCCGCGTTTCGCACGTGACCGACGCCACCGACTGGCGCGTCGAGTACCCGTTCGTGGTGCTCACGCCCGACACCGAGGCCGAGATGGCGGGTCTGGTGAAGGCCTGTATCGAGCTGGGTCTGAGCATCGTGCCGCGCGGCGGCGGCACCGGCTACACCGGCGGCGCCGTGCCCCTGACCTGGAAGAGCGCGGTCATCAACACCGAAAAGCTCGAGGCCATGACCGAGGTGCAGATGCAGCAGCTGCCGGGGCTGGAGCAGCCGGTGGCCACGGTCTGGACCGAAGCGGGCGTGGTGACGCAGCGCGTGGCCGATGCGGCCGAGCGTGGCGGCTACGTGTTTGCGGTCGATCCGACCTCGGCCGAGGCGTCCTGCATCGGCGGCAACATCGCCATGAATGCCGGCGGCAAGAAGGCCGTGCTCTGGGGCACGGCGCTGGACAACCTGGCCTCCTGGCGCATGGTGACGCCGCAGGCGCAGTGGCTGGAAGTCACGCGCCTGAACCACAACCTGGGCAAGATCCACGACGCGCCCGTCGCCAGCTTCGAGCTCAAGACCTTCAAGGCCGACGGCAAGACGCTGCTGCGCACCGAGCAGCTGGACATCCCGGGTGCGAGCTTTCGCAAGGAAGGCCTGGGCAAGGACGTGACCGACAAGTTCCTCAGCGGCCTGCCGGGCATCCAGAAGGAAGGCTGCGACGGCCTCATCACCAGCGCGCGCTGGATCGTGCACCGCATGCCGCAGCACACGCGCACCGTGTGCCTGGAGTTTTTCGGCCACGCGCGCAACGCCGTTCCCAGCATCGTCGAGATCAAGGACTTCATGTTCGCGGAACAGAAGCGCAGCGGCGTCCTTTTGGCGGGACTGGAGCATCTGGACGACCGCTATCTCAAGGCCGTGGGCTACGCCACCAAATCCAAGCGCGGCGGCCTGCCCAAGATGGTGCTGTTTGGCGACATCGCAGGCGACGACGCCGACGCGGTGGCGCGTGCCACCTCCGAGGTCGTGCGCATCGCGAACTCGCGCAGCGGTGAAGGCTTTGTCGCCATCAGCGCCGAGGCGCGCAAGAAGTTCTGGCTGGATCGCAAGCGCACTGCGGCGATCTCCAGGCACACCAACGCCTTCAAGATCAACGAGGACGTGGTGATCCCGCTGCCACGCATGGCCGAGTACACCGATGGCATCGAGCGCATCAACATCGAGCTCAGCCTGCAGAACAAGATCCAGCTGTGCGACGCGCTGCAGGAGTTTCTCGGTCAAGGCAACCTGCCATTGGGTCGGCACGACGACGCCAGTGAAATCCCCTCGCCCGAGATGTTGCAGGAGCGCGTCGATCAGGCGCTGACGCTGGTGACTGAGGTGCGTGCGCTGTGGCAGGGCTGGCTCGATGGTGTGGAGATCCTGTTCCCGCAGTTGCAGGAGCACAGCCTGCGCGCGAGCTGGAAGACGCAGCTGCGCGCGCCGCTGCAGGACATCTTCACCGGCGGCATGTTTGCGCCCATCCTGAGCGAGTGCAACGCCATCCATCAGCGCGTGCTCAAGGGCCGCGTCTGGGCCGCGCTGCACATGCACGCGGGCGACGGCAATGTGCACACCAATCTGCCGGTGAACAGCGACGACTACGCCATGCTGCAAAGCGCGCACGGCGCGGTCAAACGCATCATGGCGCTGGCGCGTTCGCTCGACGGCGTGATCTCGGGTGAGCACGGTATCGGCATCACCAAGCTCGAATATTTGAGCGACGCCGAGCTCCAGCCCTTCGCCGACTACAAGCAGCGCATCGACCCTGAAGGGCGCTTCAACAAGGGCAAGCTGCTGCGCAATAAGGCGCCTGCAATCCTGGCAAGTTTGGCGGCAGGAGCCGATTCGCCGCTGGGCCGCCCCGAGGCGAATCAGCCCCCTCGGGGGGCAGCGACCCGCGAAGCGGCGGAGCGTGGGGGTGTGCTGAATGCGGATCTGACGAACGCCTACACCCCCAGCTTCGGCCTGATGGGGCACGAGTCGCTGATCATGCAGCAGTCCGACATCGGCGCCATCGCCGACAGCGTGAAGGACTGCCTGCGCTGCGGCAAGTGCAAGCCGGTGTGCGCCACGCATGTGCCGCGCGCTAACCTGCTGTACAGCCCGCGCAACAAGATCCTGGCGACCTCCTTGCTGGTGGAGGCCTTTCTGTACGAGGAGCAGACGCGCCGCGGCATCTCGATCAAGCACTGGCAGGAGTTCGAGGACGTGGCCGATCACTGCACGGTGTGCCACAAATGTCTGAAGCCGTGCCCGGTGGACATCGACTTTGGCGATGTGTCCATGAACATGCGCAACCTGCTGCGCAAGATGGGCAAGAAGAGCTTCCGCCCGGCCGGGGCGGCAGCGATGTTCCTGCTCAACGCCACGAACCCGCAGACCATCAGAATAGCGCGCTCCGTCATGGTGAACGTCGGCATGCGCGCGCAACGTTGGGCGCACGATCTGCTCAAACTGGTGGCACGCCAGCAGACCAAGGCACCGCCGGCCACGGTGGGAACGGCGCCGCTGAAGGAGCAGGTGATCCACTTCATCAACAAGAAGCTTCCCGGCGGCCTGCCCAAGAAGACGGCTCGTGCGCTGCTCGACATCGAGGACAAGGCCTACGTTCCCATCATCCGCGACCCTCAAGCCACCAACTCGGAAACCGAGGCCGTGTTCTATTTCCCCGGTTGCGGCTCCGAGCGCCTGTTCTCGCAGGTCGGTCTGGCGACGCAGGCCATGCTCTGGCACGCCGGAGTGCAGACCGTGCTGCCACCCGGTTATCTTTGCTGCGGCTATCCGCAGCGCGGTGCCGGGCAGTTCGACAAGGCGGAGAAGATCATCACCGACAACCGGGTGCTGTTCCACCGTGTCGCGAACACGCTGAACTACCTCGACATCAAGACCGTGGTGGTGAGCTGCGGCACCTGTTACGACCAATTGCAGGGCTACGAGTTCGACAAGATATTCCCGGGCTGCCGCATCATCGACATCCACGAGTACCTGCTGGGCAAAGGCATCACGCTGCAGAACAAGGGCGGCGGTTACCTCTTTCATGACCCCTGCCACAGCCCGATGAAGCTGCAGGACCCGATGAAGACAGTCAAGGCCCTGCTGGGCGAGGGCGTCATCAAGTCGGATCGCTGCTGCGGTGAATCCGGAACGCTGAGCCTGAACCGCCCCGACATCTCGACCCAGGTGCGCTTTCGCAAGGAGGAGGAAATCATGAAGGGCGAGGCCGCGCTGCGCGAGCAGGGGCTGGTCGGCGCAAAAGAGAACGTGAAGATGCTGACCTCCTGCCCGGCCTGTCTGCAGGGACTGAGCCGTTTTGGCGAGGACCTGGACAACGGCCTGCTGGAGGCCGACTACATCGTGGTCGAGATGGCCCGGCAGATCCTGGGCGAGAACTGGATGCCGCAGTACGTGGCGGCGGCCAACAGCGGCGGCATCGAGCGCGTTCTGGTCTAGCCGGGAACAAGCCACGCCATGACGACTCCCGCCTGCCCGTTGTGCGACGCCCCGGGTGGAGCGCTCGTCTTTCAGGCCGAGAAGTTCCGCGTGATACGCGCCGAGGAGGCGGGCTTTCCCGCCTTCTACCGAGTCGTGTGGAGCGAGCACGTGGCCGAGTTCTCCGATCTGTCCGATGCCCATCAAGTGTTGTGCATGCAGGCCGTGACCGTGGTCGAGCGGACATTGCGCGACGTCCTTGAGCCCACCAAGATCAACCTTGCCGCGTTGGGCAACGTCGTGCCGCATCTGCACTGGCATGTCATCGCCCGCTTCGATTGGGACAGCCACTTCCCTGCGCCGGTGTGGGCGCAGGCGCTGCGCGAAGCAGCGCCGCAAAGACTGGGCGCGCTGCAACAGCGGCGTGGCGTGCTGGAGCAGACGCTGGTGCAGCGACTCGCCTTGCTGCGCTGAACTCGCCCGGGTCGATCGTGGCGGCCACGCCGGCGGATGCCATCCCGGCGCTGACCGAGGGGCGCAGCATGTCCCGTATTTCCGACTCCTGAACGGTGACGTGACTGACGTCGGCGCTCCGGTCATGTGTTGCAAAGTTGGCAATATGCATTGATAAGTGGGGTTGGCTTGTCATATTGGGTAGTCACTTCGATATGATGTTGTTAGCATGCGATGGTGAGGGTCGGAAGCTTTGTTGCGCCGAGACGCCTCTCGTGGGAGTTCAACATGTTGGCCATCAAACCTGCTTCACCGCCTCGCCGGGACATGCCGGTGCGTTGCGCGTTGCGCGTGGGCCGCTGCATTCTTCGACCCAGGGCGATTGCGCTGGCACTGGCTTTTGCCCTGCAGCCGCTGTGGGCCCAGACGGCTTCGGTCGGCATGGCCAATTTGCTGGTTCGTGGCCTGGCCCAGCCCGCCGGGGCGGGCGTGGTTCTTCCCGCAGGCGGCACGGCGGTCATGGGCCAGGCCAGCTTTGACACCAGCAAACCCAACGCACTGTGGGTGACAACGCACAACGCAGCCGGAACGCGGCAATCGGTCATCAACTGGCAGAGCTTTTCCATCGGCGCGGGCGGCGCCACGTACTTCCAACAGCCCGACGCCGCAAGCACCTCGATCAACCGGGTCATCAGCAACACGCCGACGCTGATCCTGGGCACGCTGGGGTCCAACGGCAAACTGGTGCTGGTGAACCAGTCGGGAATAGCTGTGGGCGCCGGAGCGGCCGTGGACACGGCAGGCTTTACCGCCTCCACGCTGCAACTCAGCGACGCAGACGCCGCAGCGGGACGAATGCGCTTTGGCGGGCCCTCAGCCGATACATCCGCAACACCCGGTATTTCGGTGCAGGGGCAAATCGTTGCGCGTCAGGGCGACGTGGTGCTGGTGGCGCCGATGGTGTCGACTGGCGAGCGCGCCCTGATTCAGGCGCCCAACGGCAACACGGTGCTGGCTGCAGGGCGGCAGGTGGAAATCAGCGGCCGCGGGCTCGAAGGCATCGCGCTGCTGGCCCAGGCACCGAGCGACCAGGTGCTGAACCTGGGGACGCTGCAGGGGAATGCGGTCGGCATTTTTGCCGGCACCCTCACGCACAGCGGATGGATTCAGGCCACGCAGATCACGCAGGACGGCGCTCGCGTGCTGCTCAAGGCCAGCGGCGACGCCATCGTCAACGCCAAGGCGCGGATTCTGGCCACGGGCGATGTGGGTGGCAACGTGCAGGTGCTGGGGCAGCGCGTGGCGCTGCTGGATCAGGCAGGAATTGACGCTTCGGGCACGCATGGCGGCGGCACGGTGCTGGTCGGCGGTGACTACCACGGCAGCAACCCTGCCGTTTCCAACGCCCGCATGACCTACGTGGGATCGGATGTGCGCATTACTGCGGACGCGATCGAGCGCGGCGCGGGTGGCAAGGTGGTGGTGTGGGCCGATGAGGCCACGCGCATGCATGGGATCATCTCCGCCAGGGGCGGCGCGGCAGGAGGCGCGGGCGGCTTTGTCGAGACCTCGGGGCAGCAGTTTCTGGACGTTGAAGGCGCGCGCGTGCTGGCGTCGGGCGCACCGGGAACGGCTGGAACCTGGCTGCTCGATCCGAATGACGTCGAGATCATCCACAAGCTCAACGCGGCTTCGGATGCCAACATCTCTCCGGGCACCCCGTTTTCGCCACCGAGCAACGCCGCGAATTCCAAAATTTCCGACTTCACCTTGAACCAGGCGCTGAACAGTTCAACCAACGTGTCGCTCTCGACCAACAATACCGGCAGCGCGGGCACTGGCAACATCGATGTGGATTCGAATGCGGTGATCCAGTTGAGCACCGGCGTGGGCAATACCAGCCTGACGCTGAACGCCCACCACGACATCCACCTCCAGGGAACGATCAAGAATTCCTCGGCCAGCAACGCCCTCGCGCTGAACTTGAACGCGGACACAGGCAGCGTCGGCGGCAAGGTGGAGGTCAACAGCGGCGACAACGTGCTGTTCGATGGAGGGACGAAAGGGTTGACGGTCAGTGTATTGGGCGGCAATGCCTGGACCAATTCCGGCACCGTCACACTCGGCAGCAACAGCACGATCCGGTTGTACGACGGAACATCGGTGGCGAGTTTCAGCAACCTGGCCGGTGCAGTCCTGAATGACAACTCCAGTGCCGCCTTGTCGATCGTCAGCGACCCAACGCGCAACGGATCCTTGAGCAACAGCGGCGCCATCAACGCCCAGGGCGGCGGCACCTGGGCGACAAAATTTGACCAGAGCGCGGGCGCCATACTGAATGTGCAGGGCGGTTTGACCCTGCAGAACCTGGACGTGGCACACGGTACCGTGAACATCGCCGTCGGCAAGACCCTGCTGATTTCCGACAATTTCGGGGGCTCGGACAAGTTCCAGAGCAGCACGATCAATGGTCCGGGGAGCTTGCCGATCGGGCAGGGCGCGTCCGGCGCCACGCCATCACTCACCTTGAGCAGCGTCACCAGCAGCGGGCTCACGGTCCTGGCGGCGGGTCAGGGAACGGTGTCCTTCAGCGGGACCAATGCTTTTGCCAGCAGCAACTTCTTCAATCAGTCCAGCGCAAGTCCGAACTGGACCGTGCCTGCGGCGACGTACACCGGCGCGGTGCAATGGTGGACCTCGGGCGCTTTGAATCTCGCCGCCAATTTGCAGAGCGACGGCAACGTCACGTTAGGCGCGGGCTGGAACGGCAGTCTCGTCGCGCCCGCCAGCGCCGCTGCGCCGGGTGCGGCGCTGAACGTCAACCAGAGCATCAAAAGCACCGCAGGCAATGTGTCGCTGCAGGCCGGCGACAGCATCAACGTCTCCAGCAACATCACGGCCAACGGCACGGTCGAACTTCGGGCCAACAACCTGACCCTGAATGGCACGGTGATGACCGCATCGGGGAATGGCGACGCCATCGTGCTGGACGCAGGCACGGGCCATTTCACGAACAGCGCCGGCGCCGGCGCCCTGAATGCACCCAGCGGCCGCTGGCTCGTGTATTCCAACGATCCGGCCAGCGACAACCGCGGCGGTCTGGTCTATGACTTCAAGCAGTACGGCACGAGCCATGGCGGTGCCATTCTGGGCGCCGGCAACGGCTTCATCTATACCTTGAGTCCCACGCTGAATGCGACGCTCAGCGGAGCCGCCAACCGGACCTACGACGGCAGCAATGTGGTCAACAGTCTCGCCGGCTTGGCGGTGACGGCCAGTGGCGCGGTGGATGGCGACGTGGCCACCTATGGTTACAGCCTCACGGCGGCGACCTACGACAACAGGAATGCAGGCTTGGGGAAAACTGTCACGGCCAGCGGCACCGCCGGGCCCAATACCGTGCTCAGCAGCACCGGCAAGCCGGTCTATGGCTACACTGTCAACCCCGCGGGGGCGAGCATTTCCGCTGCCGTCGGAAACATTGCGCCCGTCAGTTTGACGGTCAGCACCGGCAACGTGAGCAAGACCTACGACGGCACGACCAGCGCGGCGGGAACGCCGGTGGTGACCGCAGGCAGCTTGTTCGGCGCGGATGCGTTGACCGGCGGCAGCTTCTCCTTTGCCAGCAAGAACGCCGGCACGGGCAAGAGCGTGAACGTGTCGGGCGTCAGCGTGAGCGACGGCAACGGCGGCGCGAACTACAGCGTGACGCAAGCGGCCAACAACACCAGCACCATCGTCCCTGCGTCCGTGAGTTTGACCGGTGCGCGCAGCTATGACGGCACGGCCGTGATGGGCTTCGGGCAGTTGAGCCTCGCCCCCACCAGCATCATTGCCGGCGACGTCGTGAGCCTGGCAGGCGGAAGCGCCGCGGTTGCAAGCAGGAACGTCGGCCACTACAGCAGCCTGGCCAGCAACGCGCTGGCGCTCGGTGGCGCGGATGCGGCCAACTATTCCGTCAGCGGCGCATCGGTGTCGCTGGACATCACGCAAGCCAGTTTGACGGTCAGCACCGGCAACGTGAGCAAGACCTATGACGGAACGACCAGTGCGCTAGGCACACCCGTGGTGAGCACCGGCGCCCTGTTTGCGGGGGACAGTCTGATCGGCGGCAATTTCGCTTTTCAAGACAAGAACGTCGGCGCCGGCAAGACCGTCACGGTCTCGGGTGTGGGAGTGAACGACGGAAACGGCGGGCTGAACTACGCCGTGACCCAGCTGAACAACGCCGGCAGCAGCATCACGCCCGCCAGTCTGGCGGCAGTGACCGGAATCACCGCCGCCAACAAGACCGCCGACGGAACGACGAGTGCGACCCTGGATACCAGCAGCGCCGGTTTCACGGGCAAGTTTGCCGGCGACGCGCTGAAAGTTGCCACGGCTGTCGGAGCATTTGCCGACCCCCATGTGGGATCCGGTAAGAGCGTGAACATCAGCGGCATCGCGTTGGGCGGAGCCGACGCCGGCAACTATCTGTTGCTGAACAACAGCGCCACGACCACCGCCGACATCACGCTTTCATCCGGGGCCAATGCCCTGCTGGTGGCCAGCAATGTGATGGCGTTTCCGGACGCGTTCGCTCAGTGGCTGGAGCAGCAAGGCAAGTCCTCCGGTAAGAGCCGCAGCGACGCCAAACCAGTGGAGGCCCAGCTATGTCTACCTTGAACGGCTCTCGCAGACCGCGGCTCCATGGCGGCGCATGGGCGCTGATATTCTTCGGGCTGTGGGCGAGCCTTCCTGCAGCAACGAAAGCGCAAACTGCGGGCGAGGTGGAGTTTGCCCGCGGCGTGGGCTTTGCCCAAGTGGCTGACCAGACGCCCAGAACCCTGGGCAAGGGGCTGGTTCTGAGCGTGGGCGATCGACTCACCACCGTCGACGGGGCCCTCGCCATCATCAAATTGAACGACGGCACGCGCATGACGCTGCGCCCCAATTCGGAGTTGGTGTTGCAGCACTACCAGTTCAAGGAATCGGCCCCGGACAACAGCATGGTCCTGCAGATGCTGCGCGGTGGCCTGCGCGCGATCACCGGGCTCATTTCCAAGGGCTCGCCCGATGCCGCCCGGATCCAGACCACCACCGCCACCATCGGAATCCGCGGGACGGATTTCGATGCGCGCCTGTGCGCCAGGGATTGCGCCCAGGAGACCGAGGCCATCGATCACCAGCAGCGCCCCAACCGGATCCTGGCCAGCGCCAAACTGCTGTCGGTGCGTGGCCGCTTAAGCGCCATCAACAGCGGCGGCGAAAGGCGCGGGCTGGTCGCGGGCGGCAGCATCTATCCCGGCGACACGTTGCAAAGCGACGCCAACACCGATGCCGTGCTGGTGTTTCGCGACGAAAGCCGGATGACGATGGGACCGGCCAGCCAGATACGCCTGGACGACTTTGTGTTTGACACCGGTCATCCGGCCGAAGGCCGGTTCCGGGTCTCGCTGCTGCGCGGCTCGCTGCGCGCGCTCACCGGCCTGATCGCCAAAGCCGATCCGAGCAACGCGGTATTTTCCAGCGCGGCGCCATCGCTCAGCGTCCAGGGGCAGGGCGTGGATCTCAGTTGCCTGAACGAAGTCCGTTGCAGTCTGTTCAGCTGGCTCGGATCGATGCGCGTCACACCACAAGGTCGCGGCGAAGCGCAGGTGGTGGACTCTGGCCACGGTCTGGTCATTGCTCCCGAGGGCGTGCAGGCGATCGAGACATCGATACTGCCAGACCTGACTCGGCCCGACGGCGTGACCGTCGATTTGCGGCCGCTGTTTGCCGAGTCCGAACTGGCGCCCGCCGCGGAGGGTTTGTTTGTGTACGTGCGCGACGGTCATATCCAAGTCAGTACCGATCGGGAAATCCTCCACCTGGGGCGTGGCGAAGCGGGCTTCGCCGGGATCAACGGAACCACTGCGCGTCCGCTCATGCTGCCCTTGTTTCTGGAGCTGGACCGCACGCCCATGCCCAACAGCCCGAGGCCCACTGCTGGCGCCTTGATGAACGGTTTGGGCGCCAAGGGCGCGGCGCAATGCAACTGAGCGACCATGCCCGGGCCTGCTGACAAACCCTATCGAGTTTGTGCATTTTTGGGATGGGTGTCAGCCCTGTTGGCGTTGGCTCTGGCAACTCCGGTTCTGGCACAGGTCGAATCGACCCCGGCGGTTTCCGTGAGACCGCACGTCGACCCCGTGTTTGCCATCAGCGGCTTTGACATCACCGGGGACAATCCCCTGTCCAGCGCCCAGACCAGCACGATCCTGGCGCCATTCCTGCGCTCCCAAGCCACGATCGACACGCTGCAAAAGGCGACGGTTGCGCTCGAAGACGCGTTGCGTGAACAGGGTTACGGCCTGCACCGCGTGGCGCTACCGGCTCAGGAGCTGGGTGCATCGGTGCGGCTGGATGTGGTCAAGTTCGTCATCAGCAAAGTGACGGTCCGGGGTCAGGCGAACTACAGCGAAGAAAATATCCGCGCCAGCTTGCCCGAACTGCGCACCGGTGAGACGCCCAACTTCAAACGGCTTGCGGTGCAAACGGCCATCGCCAACGAGAACCCGAGCAAGCAGGTGCGGGTCGTGCTTCAGGCGTCGCAAGAGGCCGATCAGATCAACGCCGACATTCAGGTGGTGGACAACCGTCCCTGGGAGGTTTCCATCGGCCTGTCCAATTCCGGCTCCAGCGCCACCGGCAAGGAGCGCCTGCTGGTTTCGGGCGCGTACCACAATCTGTTCGATCTGGACCAGCAGATCGTCGGCGCCTACACCACGTCACCGACGCAGCCCGGGGCGGTCAAGCAGTTGGGTTTGAATTACCGGATTCCGCTGTACGCCGTGGGCGGCGTAGTGAATCTGAGCCTCACGCACTCTGACGTGGTGGGCAATTTTGGCGCCTTCAGCAGCAGCGGCGCGGGTCAGACCCTGGGTTTGAGCTACCGCCAGTATCTGGCGCCCAACGCAGGGCGCAGGTCCTACGTTTTGGCGGGCGTGGACGACTTGCGCTTTGATGTCGCCCAGATCGACGGCGTTGCGCTGGCAGGCCAGTCCCAACGCCGCAGTCGACCTGTGACCCTGGGCTACAGCGCTTCCGTGGAGTCCGATTCGTCGGTGTGGGGCTACGAGGCGCAGGCGCTGGTCAATCTGCCCGGAGGCGGCGGCAATTCGCTGACCGACTATCAGAGCGAGGATCCGCGGATTTCCAGCAGTCGCTGGTCCGCGCTGCGCGGGTCCGCCAACTTCAGCGCACGCCTCGAGCACGGATGGCTCTGGTCCGCACGCTCGCAGTTTCAGTACAGCCGCTACGCGCTGATTTCCGGCGATCAGTTTGGCCTGGGCGGCATCTCCTCGGTGCGCGGTACCGGGGAGAGACCCCTTTCGGGGGATAAGGGTTTGTCGCTTGCGCTAGAGTTCACCACGCATGAACTCGCTTCAGGCTTGCGTTTGCTCGGTTTTGTCGATGCCGGCTGGTTGGGAAACCTTGACGGCAACGGCACCACCAAGCCGGCCAGTGACCACTTGGCCAGCGCCGGTTTCGGTTTGCGTTACGCTGTGGGGCATGTGGCGGCGGCGGCGGATTGGGGTCGCGTGTGGCTGGGCAGCGTGGTGCCGCTGACGCTCAACGCCGCCTCGCCACAGTCTGGCGACCAGAAGTTGCATGTCAATATCACCGGACGCTTTTGATGCAGGGTGCGCAGCGGTTTCCGGAAATCACAGGGAGAGTTGAGGATGGCAGGATTGCAGGGTGGCGCGCCGACGCCGCAGGCGCTGACGGTGCACAACCAGTCGCGGGTGCTGGAAATCGTATTCTCCGACGGCGCGGCGTTTCGTCTGCCGTTTGAATTGCTGCGCATTTATTCGCCTTCGGCCGAGGTTCAGGGCCACGGGCCCGGGCAGGAAGTGCTGCAGACCGGCAAGCGTGACGTGGGGCTGGTGGAGCTCGAACCGGTGGGCAACTACGCGGTCCAGCCCCGGTTTTCCGACGGCCACGATACCGGAATATTTTCCTGGGATTACCTCTATTTCCTTGGCGAAAAACAGGACTCGCTGTGGGACGAGTACCACCAGCGCCTCCAAGCCGCGGGTGTGGATCGCGATGCACCGATGCCACAAAAGGCGGGCGCTTCCTGCGCCAGTCACTGAACCCAGCGTTCAGTCAAGCGCCCGGCTTTTGCGCCTGCGGGCACGTCGCCTGAAACAGCGCGCCGCAGTCGCCCTTTGAGTCGATCTGCACCGCGCTCAGGCAGCCGCCCCAGACGCAGCCGGTGTCCAGGCCCAGCAGTTTGTCGCGTCGGATCAGGCCCAGCGTCGACCAGTGGCCAAAGGCGACCATCACCTGGGCGGTGTTGCGCTGCGGGACTTCAAACCAGGGCAGATAGCCTGCGGGTGTGGTGGCCGCGCCTTCCTTGGCCGAGAACTCCATCACACCCTGCGGGCTGCAAAAGCGCATGCGTGTGAGTGCGTTGACGATGACGCGCGTGCGCGCATCGCCCTGCAGCGCATCACTCCACTGCGCCGGTTCGCTGCCATACATTTTCTGCAGGAAATGCTCACACTCTGGCCCCTGCAGCGCGGCCTCGACCTCGCCTGCCAGCGCCAAAGTCTTTTCGGTGGTCCATGAGGGAAGCACGCCGGCGTGGATCATCAGGCAATTCTGCTCAAACAGCGCCAGACGCTGCTGGCGCAACCACGCAAGCAGGCGCTTTCGATCGGGTGCCGCAAGGACGTCGTCCAGCGTGTCATCGGCGCGCGCTTTGCGCACGCCCTGGGCGACAGCGAGCAGATGCAGGTCGTGGTTGCCCAGGATGCAGCGGGCGGCGTCGCCCAGCTTCATCAGGCGGCGCAACACCGCGGCTGAGGCCGGACCCCGGTTCACCAGATCGCCCAGCACGTAAAGCACGTCGCGGCTCGGGGAAAAGCCGATTTTCCCCAGCAGTTGCCCCAAGGGTGCGTCACAGCCCTGGATATCGCCCATCAAATAGTTTGCCATGCGGCGATTTTGTCAGGTCCCGAGCCGCCCTTTGCTGCCACAATTTGCCTCGTGCCTAACACCGTCACCTTTCCGTCGACTTTGCGCGTCGCCACCTGGAATATCCACAAGGGCGTGAGCGGCATCGGTCCGACGCGGCGCCTGCAGATCCACGATATCGGACACGCGGTGGAGCAGTTCGACGCGGACCTGGTGTGCCTGCAGGAAGTGCGCAGCGAGCACCGGCGCGAGCAAAAGCATTTCGCCCGATGGCCGGACCAGCCGCAGGCGGATTTTCTGGCGCCTGAGGGATACGAGGCCGCGTACCGCAGCAACGCTGTGACGCGCTACGGTGAGCACGGCAATGCCGTGTTGTCGCGCTGGCCGGTGCTGCAGACCCAGCAGCGGGACGTGTCAGACCACCGCTTCGAGCAGCGCGGCTTGCTGCACACGCAGGTACAGATTCAGAACACGCTGGTGAACGTCGTGGTCGTTCACCTGGGGCTGATCCACGCCGGACGTCTGCGCCAGATCGAAAGCATCGGCCGCTACCTTCAGCGCGAAATTCCGCCCCAGCAAGTCCTGCTGGTCGCTGGAGATTTCAACGACTGGGGTGAACGTCTGCACCGGCCCATGGCCGAACTGGGTCTGCGGACCTTTGATTCCGTGCGCTTGCCGACCTTTCCTTCGCGGCTGCCGCTGCTGCATCTGGACCGCATCTACGTGCGCGGGCTCAAACCGCTTTCGGCTCACGTACCCCACGGCCCTGCCTGGTGGCGCATGTCGGACCATTTGCCGCTGATCGCGGAGTTTGGCTTCGAACCGTGAGACGGGCAGCGGCCGCGCTGGCGTCCGGTCATCAACTGCAGCTGCTGCAAGGCGGGGTCGAATTGTTCTCGGCCATGATCGACGAGATCGGCCGGGCCCAGCATGAGGTGATGCTGGAGACCTACATTTTTGATTTCGTGGGCGCAGGCGCGGAGGTTGCGATCGCGCTGCTGGACGCGGCGCGCCGCGGCGTGACAGTGCGGCTCATGGTCGACGGCGTCGGGACGCCGCGCGTGCCTGCAGACTGGCAGCAGCGCTTTGACGCGGCGGGCGTGCAGTGGCATATCTTTTCGCCGCTGGGGCGCCTGGGCCTGCTGCTGCCCAGCCGCTGGCGCCGCCTGCATCGCAAGCTGTGCGTGGTCGATGGATTGACCGCTTTTTGCGGTGGCATCAATGTGCTGGACGACTATCACGACCCGCAGCATGGCCGCATGCAGGCGCCACGCTTTGATTTTGCCGTGCGCGTTCGCGGCCCGCTGGTGCGCAGCGCGCACGAGGTCATGCGCCAGCTGTGGTGGCGCGCCCAGGCCTTGCGGCAGATGCGCGAGCGCGATCTTGCCGCAGCGTGGGAATCGGCCCGACGGTCGGGAAAGGTCCGTCCCAAGGCCGGTCAATTGGCCACCGAGCGGCGCAAGAACCGGTCCGCCTCCAAGGCCGCACTGGTGCTGCGCGACAACATTCAGAACCGGCGCACAATCGAGCGCGCCTACCTCAAGGCCATCGGGGCCGCGCGCCATGACATCACCATCGCCAACGCCTACTTCCTGCCCGGCAGAAAGCTGCGCCGCGCGCTGATTCACGCGGCCCGCCGCGGCGTGCAGGTGCGCGTACTGCTGCAGGGGCGCTACGAGAACTTCATGTCCTACCATGCTGCGCGCCCGGTCTACGGAACGCTGCTGGCCGCCGGTATCGAATTGCACGAGTACTCGCCCAGCTTCCTGCACGCCAAGGTCGCCGTGATCGACGCCGACAACCGTCAGCCCTGGGTCACCGTGGGATCGTCCAATCTCGATCCCTTGAGCCTGCTGCTGGCGCGTGAGGCGAACGTGGTGGCGGCAGACCCCCAGTTCGCCAGGGACCTGAAGGAGCGACTGGAACTGGCGATGCGCACTCAGGGCAGCCGCCTGGACCACACCTTGTTCGCCCAGCGCAAGCTCTGGTCACGCGCGCTCGACTGGCTGGCCTATGGCCTGATGCGCTTCGCGCTGGCGCTCACGGGGAAACGCTACTGAAGCCCTGTGAAGCAAACGGCCGCGCTGTCCGCAACCGTCTGTCGGGGGTCTGCTACGATTCCCTCATGTTCAAGAACCTGCAAAATTCCCCGGCCAGCCATGGCTCCCATGGCGCCCCCGACGACGAGGGCGTTCCGATGTCGGTCAGGATTCGCGAGCGGGTGCAGGCGGCAGGCCAGCGCTTCAATGCCAATGACAATATTGCGGCGTTCATCGAGCCGGGCGAGATGGAGAAGTTGCTGGACGAGGTCGAGGACAAGATGAAGGGCGTGTTGAGCAGCATGGTGATCGACACCGAGCGCGATCACAACACCGGCGCGACCGCCAGACGCGTCGCCAAGATGTACCTGAACGAGGTGTTCAAGGGTCGCTACGTGAAGTCGCCCGAGATCACTGAATTCCCCAACGCCGAGCGGCTCAACGAGTTGATGATCGTCGGCCCGATCACGGTTCGCAGCGCCTGCTCGCACCACCTGTGTCCGGTGATAGGAAAGATCTGGATCGGGGTTCTGCCCAACGAACACACGAACGTGATTGGCCTGTCCAAATACGCGCGCCTGGCCGAGTGGGTCATGGGCCGACCGCAGATCCAGGAAGAGGCGGTGGTGCAGCTGGCCGACCTGATTCAGGAAAAGACACAGCCCGATGGACTGGCGCTGGTGATGGAAGCCACCCACTTTTGCATGGGCTGGCGCGGCGTGAAGGATCTGGACAGCAAGATGATCAATTCCGTGATGCGCGGCAGTTTTCTCAAGGACGGCAATTTGCGCCGCGAATTTCTGGCGCTGATTCCTGGCAAGCGCTGAGGCGATCGACAGGATATTTTTCTTACCTTGGCAGGCGTTCTGCGCTGCACCTTACACCATGAACCTTGACGCCCTGTTCCAGCAGCCCCAGGCGCTGCCGACCATTCCGAAAGTCGTTCAGGAACTGATTCAGAGTTTCAACAACGAGGACGTGTCGGTGGGCGAGATCACGCGCCGGATTTCAGCTGACCAGGTGCTGAGCGCGCGCTTGCTGCGATTGGCGAACTCGGCCTATTACCACGTGTCGCGCACGGTCGCGACGGTGGACGATGCCATCACCATGCTGGGGTTCATCAATGTGCGCACCCTGGTCATCGGGGCGGGTTTGACGGGCGGATTCAAGGCCCTGCCTGGAATGGATCTGAAGCAGTTCTGGCGCCACAGCCTGCACACGGCCGTCGCTGCCAAGCACCTGTCGCGGGCGCTGGAATTGAATGCCGAGCTGGGCTTCACCGTGGGATTGATGCACGCCATCGGTCAACTGGTGATGCACGCAGGCATGCCGCAGGACATGCTGCAGGTGGACAGGACGGTCAATACCATGGACCCCCGCCGCGTCGCGCGGGAGCGGCAGAGCTTTGGCTACAGCTACGTTGAAGTGGGCGCGGAACTGTCGCGGCGCTGGAAATTTCCGCAAGAGTTTTCGGCAGCGATTGCGGCCAGCGGAGAACCCCTGGAGTGCAATCCATTCGATCCGGTGGGCGCTGTCGTGCATATCGCTGCCTGGAGATCCAGGGCCGAAGAAAACCATCTCAACGCCGAAGAAATCGAGGTCAGCTGGCCCGCGGAAGTGGGTGCCAGGGTCGGCCTGGGGGTGAATGCATTGTTGCAGGACCTGCCTTCATGGGCTGATCTCTCGGCCGGCATGGAAGAACTGATCTCCTGACGCCAATAACCCGGCTCTGTCCCCGACTGATCGTCGGCTATTGGATGTTCCTTGCGGGGCAGCCCCGCCGTAACTCAGGAATCCTTCAGCAGCGCGTCGTCCAGCTTGGCCGCCAGGGCCGAGACCGCCACGGCTGCCGGGCAACCGGCGGCGGTGAGCAGCAGCAGTTGGCGCCGCATCACCGCTTCGCGCACCGACGCATCGATCGGAATATCGCCCAGATGCACGAGGCGCATGCGTTTGCCGACTTCGGTGCCGACATAGCGATCCAGCACCTGCTGCAGCTGCGCCGTGATGGCACGCCCGTCTCCCATGCGCATGGCCTGATTGATCACCAGATGCACATGGTCTCGGTTCTGCTGCACCGCCAGCACCTTGATCGTGGCGTAGGCATCGGTGAGGGACGTGGGCTCGGGCGTGGCGACCACCAGGATTTCCGAGGCCAGCGAGATTGCAAACAACACCACGTCGGAAATGCCCGCGCCCGTGTCGAGCAGCATCACGTCGTATTTGGGAACCAGGCTGTTGATGACTTCCAGGAACTCGTTGCGCACCTGGGGCGTGAGTCGGGAATACTCCACCATGCCCGAACCCGCCAACAGCACCGAGAAGCCACCCGGCGCCTTGTGAATCGCATTTTCCAGCTTGGCCTTGCCGGTGAAAACATCATGCAGCGTGGTCTTGGGGAACAGGTTCAGCACCACGTCCAGATTGGCCAGGCCCAGGTCGGCATCCAGCACCAGCACGCGGTAGCCGCGCTTGGTCAGCGCTGCCGCCAGATTGGCGGAAACGAAGGTTTTTCCGACGCCGCCTTTGCCACTGGTCACGGCCAGCACCATGGCGCCCGGCGCCGCTGCGCGCGTGGCCGGCGCAGGAGCCGAAGCCGCAGCGCTGGGGGTGGACTTGGATGTATCGCTCATGAACTGACCTTTGGATCCGGCGTGGGAGGTTCACGCCGCTTGCGGCGCGGGCCGCGCATTTTGGTTGGATCAACGACAATTTCGGTCGCGTTGCTGCTGGCGTCGCCGGCGGAAATCTGAATCCAGGCCGGGTCGCTGACCGACAGGTGTCCAAACAACAAATTCTTTTCCTCCGCAGTGACGATGCTGTCGGGTTGCGACGCCTGGCAGACGCGGTTTCGGCCCTGCGTCTTGGCGTGGTAAAGCTGCTGGTCCGCGCGCTCGGTCCAGATCGCCGTGGTGGAGCGGACCCACTGCGGCGCGTAGGCGCCGCCAATGCTGACCGTGACCTGGACGTTGACCGTGGGCGCCACGGTGGTGACGGTCGCTGCCACCGACTCGCGGATGCGCTCGGCGACCAGCGCGCCAAAGGCGTTCTGGCAGTTGGGCAGGATGATGGCAAATTCCTCGCCGCCAAAGCGCGCCACCGTATCCATGGGCCGTACGCAGTCGAGCAGGCAGGAGGCCACACTTTGCAATATCTGGTCGCCCGCGTGGTGGCCGTAGGTGTCGTTGACCTTCTTGAAATGGTCGATATCCAGTATCAACAAGAGCGCCTGTTCACCCGAGCGCGCGACCCGGTCGATTTCGCGCTCCATCGCGCTCAGGAAGTGGCGCCGGTTGCCCAAGCCCGTGAGCGGATCGCGCAGCGAGAGCTCGCACAGGCCGTTGACCACGCTCTGCAGATAATTGGTGGGAGATTCCGAGAGCGGCGGAAGACTCAGGGTGCCGGCTTGGTTCAGAAGCGCCAGTGCGTTGTCGATGCGCAGGTCGCGCAGGTCAACGAGAGTGGGAACGGTGGTGGCGGGCACAGCAAATGGGTCTTTAGGAGCCCCAAGTCTAACAGCACAAGCCGCCAAATCCTGGGCGCTCAGAGCCCGCGCCGGCACGCCGCTCAGCGCCGATGTCCGGCGCAGACCGAGCAGCCCGGATTGCGCGGGATGAGCATGGAATGGCACTCCATGCTGCGGGCGTCCAGCATCAGCAGGCGTCCGGTCAATGGTCGGCCCGCGCCGCTGAGACATTTCAGCGCCTCGCCCGCCTGCATTGCGCCGATGACACCGACCAGAGGCGCAAACACGCCCATGGTGGCGCATTGCGTCTCCTCCACCGCCGTCTCGGGCGGGAACAGGCAGGCGTAGCAGGGCGACTGCGCGTCGCTGGCGTCATAGACCGCGATCTGTCCATCGAAGCGGATCGCCGCGCCCGACACCAGCGGCTTGCCGTGCCGCACGCAGGCGGCGTTGATGGCGTGGCGCGTGGCGAAGTTGTCACAGCAGTCGAGCACCAGATCGACCTGCGGCAGCCACTCGTCCAGCAGTGCGGCATCGGCCCTGGTTTGCAGTGCATCCACGCGCACTTCGGGGTTGATGGCGTGGATGGCCTGGCGCGCGGATTCGACTTTGGGTTGGCCTACGCGCTCCACGGTGTGGGCGATCTGGCGCTGCAGATTTGTCAGATCCACGAGGTCGTGGTCCACCAGCGTGATCCGCCCCACTCCGGCGCTGCCCAGGTAAAGCGCAGCGGCGGAACCCAGGCCGCCGGCACCGATGACAAGAACGTGCGCGCCCAGGATTCGCTCCTGACCCTCCACCCCGAGCTCGTTGAGCAGGATGTGGCGCGAATAGCGCAGCAGCTGCTCGTCGGTCATTCCTCTTTCTTCACTTCCTTGCGCTCGGTCAGGGTCTTGCTTGCCACCACCGGCAGACCCTTGAGCTGGTTCAGCGCCTGCTGCAGCTGAAAGTCCTTGTCCGAGCCGAACTCGGGCAGACGGCGTTCGGCCGGCGGCTTTCTGGACTCTTCTTCCAGCCGCTTGACGGCTTCGTCACGCGCCTTTTCCCGCGCCTCGTCCTTGACCTCGGCGCCCTGACCGCTGGCCAGGTGTTTTTCCAGGTCGGCTTCGCGCATGCGCAGCGCCGCAAAGACGTTGCCTTCCAGTGTTTCATCGAGCATCACGTCGGGGACGATGCCCTTGGCCTGAATCGATTTGCCGCTGGGCGTGTAATACCGCGCCGTGGTCAGCTTCAGGCCGGTGTCGGGACCCAGCGGACGCACGGTCTGCACCGAGCCCTTGCCGAAGGTCTGGTTGCCCATGATGGTGGCGCGCTTGTGGTCCTGCAGCGCGCCGGCGACGATTTCGCTGGCCGAAGCCGAACCCTCGTTCACCAGAACGATCAGCGGCACTGTCTTAAGGGCCGCAGGGAGCTTTTTCAGGGGGTCGGAGCCGCTACGGTGCAGGTAGCCGTCGGGCGCGGCCCGGAAGGTCTGCTTGCTGTCCGCAATCTGCCCGTTGGTCGTCACCACCGTGACGTTCTCTGGCAGGAAAGCGGCCGACACCGCCACCGACGCCTCCAGCAGGCCGCCCGGATCGTTGCGCAGGTCCAGCACCAAGCCCTTGAGCTTGGGCTCCTGCTTGTAGATTTCGTCCAGTTTGTGCACGAAGTCGTCGACCGTGCGTTCCTGGAACTGGCTCAGCCGAATCCACGCATAGCCGGGCTCGATCACCTTGGCGCGCACGGTCTGGGTCTTGATTTCTTCGCGCGTGATGATCACTGGAAAACTGCGGTTCTCGTCCTTGCGGAAGATCATCAGCGTGACCTTGGTGTTGGGCTCGCCGCGCATGCGCTTGACGGCATCGTTCATGCTCAGGCCCTTGACCGCGGTGTCGTCGATTTTGGTGATCAGGTCGTTGGGCTTGAGCCCGGCGCGAAACGCGGGCGATCCTTCGATCGGCGACACCACCTTGACCAGTCCGTCTTCCTGGGTGATCTCGATGCCCACGCCGACAAACCGGCCGCTCGTGCCTTCACGAAATTCCTTGAAGCTCTTCTTGTCGAAATACTGCGAATGCGGATCCAGGCTGGCGACCATGCCCGAGATCGCGTCGGTGATGAGCTTCTTCTCGTCCACCGGTTCCACGTAATCGCTCTTGACCATGCCGAACACGGCCGCGAACTGCTGCAATTCCTCCAGCGGCAGCGGCGCCAGGGCGCCGCGCGCCACCGTTTGCAGCGACACGGTGGCCAATACGCCGGCCAGGGCTCCGGCCGAGACCCAGCCCACGATCTTCAATTTTTGGCCCATAACGGCTCTGACTCCCTGAAAAATTTCCCTTTGGATGGGTGGATAGCGTAACGGTTCCCGAGAGCGCGTGTATATTTTTCAGAATAATCAGCCTCGACCAGCAGGCAATCAGGCTTTGCCCTGGTTCGCCACCGCCGCCGCCGCGCGCGCTGCCGCCTCGGCGTCGCCCAGGTAGTAGTGCCGGATCGGCTTGAGATCGTCGTCCAGTTCGTATACCAGCGGTATCCCGTTGGGGATATTCAGACTCACGATGTCAGCATCAGATACGCCGTCCAAGTACTTCACCAGGGCACGGATCGAATTGCCGTGGGCGGCGACCAGTACTTTTTTGCCGGCCTTGATCGCCGGCGCGAGCGACTCGTTCCACAGCGGCATGACCCGCGCCACCGTGTCTTTCAGGCATTCGGTCAGTGGCACCTGCTCCTGCGCGATCTTGGCGTAGCGCGGGTCGCCGCGCTCGCAGCGTGCGTCGGTCGGCTCCAGCGCCGGCGGCGGGGTGTCGTAGCTGCGCCGCCAGGCCAGCACCTGGGCGTCGCCGTATTGCTTGGCCATGTCGGCCTTGTTCAGGCCCTGCAGCGCGCCGTAGTGGCGCTCATTCAGCCGCCAGCTGTGCACCACCGGCAACCAGGTGCGGTCCATTTCGTCCAGGCAGTGCCACAGCGTGCGCGTGGCGCGCTTGAGCACGCTGGTGTAGGCCACGTCAAACTCGTAGCCTTCTGCCTTGAGCAGGCGCCCGCATTCCTTGGCCTGTTCCACGCCAGTGGCGGTCAGGTCCACGTCGGTCCAGCCGGTGAAACGATTGTCCAGATTCCAGGTGGATTCGCCGTGGCGGATCAGTACCAGTTTGTGCATGCTGTCCCTTAATAAGTCGATGAAGTGGGGTCGATCGCAGGTCGACGACCCGTGATTCAAGCTCGCATTCTAGAATCACCGGTTGCGCGCTCGCATTCACGTGAAGTTCGGCGGGCGCATTTTGAAACAAGGACCGTATGAAATTTATTCTCGATAACTGGATGTTGATTGGCGTTGCGCTGTTCTCGGGCAGCCTGTTGGTTTGGCCCATGATCCAGGGCGCGTCCGGCGGTGGCCTGTCGGCTGCGGCGGCGGTGCAGCTCATCAACCGCGAGAAAGCGGTCGTGATCGACGTCTGCGAACCCGAGGAATATGCCCGGGGTCACCTGGGCGGCGCGAAGAACATCCCGTTGAACCAGCTGGAGGAAAAGCTCGGCGCGACCGTGAAGAACAAGGCGCTGCCGCTGATCCTGGTGTGCCAGAGCGGCGCACGTTCGAGCCGCGCTGTGGCGATGGCCAAGAAGCTGGGCTACGAGCAGGCGCAGTCCCTGAGCGGTGGCCTGGCTTCCTGGAAGGCGGCGAACCTGCCGCTGGACAAGTCCTGAAACGCCGCCAGAGAGCCATATCATGCAAACCGTCACCATGTACACCACGGCCGTCTGCCCCTACTGCATCCGCGCCAAGCAGATTCTCGGCGCCAAAGGGGTCCAGAAGATCGAGGAAATCCGCGTCGACAGCGACAACGCTGCGCGCCTCAAGATGATGGAGTTGACCGGGCGACGCACCGTGCCGCAGATCTTCATCGGTCAGACCCACGTCGGTGGTTGTGACGACCTGATGGCGCTCGACGCCAAAGGCGAGCTGCAGCCGCTGCTCAACGCTGCATGAATGCGGGGTGCGCGAAAGCGGTCGCGGCACCTGAGATAATCCGCAATTCCCACCCTCGGCCCGCCACGGCATTTCGTGCGGGTCTTGTTTTTATCCAAGAGAGATACCATGGCTGATACACCTGAACCCGTTTTCCAAATCCAGCGCATCTACCTGAAGGAATCGTCGCTGGAACAACCCAATTCGCCGGCGATCCTGCTCGAACAGGAACAGCCCACGGTGGACATCCAGCTGGGCATCAACGCCGGCCCCGTCGCCGACGGCATCTTCGAAGTCACCGTGACCGGCACGGTGCAGGCCAAGATCAAGGACAAGACCGTGTTCCTGGTCGAAGTCAAGCAGGCTGGCATTTTTGAAATCCGCAACCTGTCGGACGAACAGATGGCCCCGATCATGGGCATCGCCTGCCCGCAGATCGTCTATCCCTATTTGCGCGGCAACGTGGCCGACCTGATCCAGCGCGCCGGCTTCCCGCCCGTGCATCTGGCGGAAATCAATTTCCAGGCGATGTTCGAGCAGCAACAGGCGCAGCAGGCGCAGGCAGCGGCCGGTGGCGACACCCAGCCGGCTACGCTGAACTGATCTCGATGCGGCCTGCAAGGGCCGCAAGCGTGGCCGACCCGCGATGAAGATCCGAATTTTTGGCGCGGGAGCCTGGGGAACGGCGCTGGCCATCAGCGCCAGTCGTGACCCCGAGTCGGCGCATCGCGTCAGCCTTTGGGCGCGCGACCCGATGCAGGCGCAGGCGATGCTGACCCAGCGGGTGAATCGCCGCTACCTGCCAGACGTGCGCCTCCCCGACAGCTTGCAGATCGAAACCGGTGCTGCCGCATTCGACGGCGCCCAGGCGGACGCGGCCGATCTGGTCATCATTGCCACGCCGATGGCGGGGCTGCGCGCGGTCCTGCTTGAGCTGCAGCGCTGCACCGTCCCCGTAGCCTGGTTGTGCAAGGGCTTCGAAGCGCCGGTGGATTCGCAGTTCGGACTGCTGGGCCATGAAGTGGCGCAGCAGGTCGCGCCCGACCTTTTGTCCGGCATCCTGAGTGGACCCAGTTTTGCGCTGGAAGTGGCGCGAGGCCAGCCCACGGCACTGGTGGCTGCGAGCGCCCATGTGGCCGTGCGCGAAGCCCTGGTCCAGGCCTTTCATGGAAGCAGTCTGCGCGTCTATGCCAGCGACGATGTGGTGGGGGTCGAGGTCGGTGGCGCGGTCAAGAACGTGCTGGCCATCGCCACCGGTCTGTGCGACGGCATGCAGCTGGGGCTGAACGCGCGCGCCGCGCTCATCACCCGTGGACTGGCAGAAATGACGCGGCTGGGTTGTGCGTTGGGCGCCAGGGCCGAGACCTTCATGGGGCTGTCCGGCCTGGGCGATCTGGTGCTGACGGCGACCGGCGACCTGAGCCGCAACCGCAAGGTCGGGCTGCTGCTGGCGCAGGGGCGCACGCTCGAACAAGCGGTCGATTCACTGGGACACGTGGCCGAAGGCGTGTACTGCGCCCGCGCCGTGGTGCAGCGGGCTCAGGGGCTGGGCGTGGACATGCCGATTGCCCAGGCCGTGGTGGCGCTGCTGGACGGCGAAATCCGCCCCGAGCAGGCGGTGTCCCGGCTGATGCAGCGCGTGGCGCGCGGCGAAGCCTGAAGCTTGCACTCCGGGCCACGCCACGCTTCAGGCGAAGGTTCGGGTCTCTCCTGTTCCGTCCAGATTGCTCACACAGCGGCCGCAAACCGTCGGATGCGCCGGGTCCACTCCGACGTCGTCGCAGTAATGCCAGCAGCGCTCGCATTTCACCGCGGTTGACGGCTGTACGCTGACCTGCATGGCGTCACCCTTGAGCAGCTGAATCGCCGAGGTGATGAAGGCGAACCTGATGTCGTCGCCCAGGCTGGACAGCAGTTCGTGGTCCTCTGCGGCCACCGTCAGGGTCACCACCGCCTGCAGTGAGGAACCCACCAAGCCCGCCGCGCGCAGGGTCTCGATCTCCTTGTTCACGAGCTCGCGAATGGCGCGGATGCGGCTCCATTTGGCCGGTAGGCTGATCGCGCTGCCAGGGATGGCGGGGAAGGCCCAATAGGTTTCCATGAAGATCGACTCGCTCGTGCCCAAGACCTTCCACGCTTCTTCGGCCGTGAAGCTGAGGAACGGCGCCATCAGGCGCACGAACGAATGCGTGATGTGCCACAGCGCGGTCTGCGCGCTGCGCCGTGCCAGCGACTTCGGCGCAGTCGTATACAGCCGGTCCTTGAGCACATCGAGGTAGAACGCGCCCAGGTCTTCGCTGCAGTACACCTGCAGCTTGGCCACAACGGGATGGAACTCGTACACCTCGTAATGCGCCAGCACCTCGGCCTGCAGCTGCGCGGCACGGGCCAGCGCATAGCGGTCGATCTCCAGCATCTCGGCCAGCGGCACGGCGTCGCTCGCCGGCTCGAAGTCGCTGATGTTGGCCAGCAGGAATTTCAGCGTGTTGCGCACACGCCGATAGGTATCGACCACGCGCGCCAGGATCTTGTCGTCTATCCCTAAGTCGCCAGAGTAATCGGTGGCGGCGCACCACAGGCGGATGATCTCGGCGCCCATCTTGTCGCTCACCTCCTGCGGCGCCACGACGTTGCCCTCGCTCTTGCTCATCTTGCGGCCCTTGCCGTCCACGACGAAGCCGTGCGTCAACAAGCCTTTATAGGGCGCGCGGTCATACATGGCGCAGGCCGTGAGCAGCGAAGAGTGGAACCAGCCGCGGTGCTGGTCGTGGCCTTCGAGGTACAGATCCGCTTCGGGGCCGGGCTTGCCGGTGCGCGGGTCGATCTCCTCGTGCGCGCTGCCCGGGTGCGAGCCCTTGAGCACCGTGGTGTGGGTCGTGCCGGAGTCGAACCACACTTCCAGGATGTCGGTGCTCTTTGTGTAGGCTTGGGCGTCGTCCGCGCCGATGATGCTCTCGGCCGTGGCCTTGCTCCAGGC
The DNA here is from genome assembly GCA_903838565.1 of uncultured beta proteobacterium. GTDB lineage: Bacteria > Pseudomonadota > Gammaproteobacteria > Burkholderiales > Burkholderiaceae_C > CAIKVZ01. The sequence continues at coordinate 58,131 of CAILZB010000017.1, forward strand.
CTCGATGCCGCCCTGCTGCACCATGTCGGCGGCGATGTCCATGATCTCCATGGTGCGCGGGTGCAGCTCGCCCGAATCCTTGTGCAGGAAGAAGGGCAGGGGCACGCCCCAGCTGCGCTGGCGGCTGATGCACCAGTCAGGCCGGTTCGCGATCATGTCGCGCAGGCGTGCGCGGCCGTTCTCGGGGAAGAAGTCGGTTCTCTCGATCGCGTCCAGCGCCAACTGGCGCAGAGTCTTGCCCGCCTTGTCCTGGGTGAAGACGCCCACGCCCTCGTCCATGCGCACAAACCACTGCGCCGCGGCGCGGTAGATCACCGGCGTCTTGTGGCGCCAGCAGTGCGGGTAGCTGTGGGTGATGGTGCTGGTGGCAAACAAACGGTCGGCAGCGCCCAGCGCTTCGATGATGATGGGGCAGGCTTTCCAGATATTGAGACCGCCAAACAACGGCAGCTCGACGGCGTAGCGGCCGTCTCCCTGGACCGGGTTCAGGATGTCGTCGTACTTCATGCCGTGCGCGACGCAGGAGTTGAAATCCTCCACGCCGTAGGCGGGCGCGGAGTGCACGATGCCGGTGCCGTCTTCGGCGGTGGCGTAGTCGGCCAGATAGACTGGACTGAGCCGGTCAAAGCCCGGGTCCACATGCGCCAAGGGATGCCTGAAATTGAGGCCGCCCAGGCGCTCGCCCAGCGTGGTGGCGAGCACGGTGCCGGTGAGGCCGAAGCGTTCCAGGCACTTTTCCACCAGCACTGCGGCCAGTACCAGCAGCCCACGCTCAGTCTGCACCAGCGCGTAGTCCAGGGCCGGGTTCAGGTTCAGCGCCTGGTTCGCGGGGATGGTCCAGGCGGTGGTGGTCCAGATCACGGCGTAGGCCGGTTGCTCCAATGAAGACAGACCAAAGGCAGCGGCCAACTTCTCCGGCTCGGCACACAGGAAGCCAACGTCCAGCGTCTGCGACTTCTTGTCGGCGTATTCGATCTCGAATTCGGCCAGCGAGGAGCCGCAGTCGAAGCACCAGTACACGGGCTTGAGGCCGCGATACACCAAGCCGCGCTCCACCACGCGTTTGAAGGCGCGGATTTCGTCAGCCTCGTTGATGAAGTCCATGGTGCGGTAGGGCTTGTCCCACAGGCCCAGCACGCCCAGGCGCTTGAAGTCGGTGCGCTGTTGATCGATCTGCTCGGTGGCAAAGGCGCGGCTCTTGGCCTGCATCTCGTCGCGCTGCAGCTTGCGGCCGTAAAGCTTTTCGATCGCGTTCTCGATGGGCAGTCCGTGGCAGTCCCAACCCGGGATGTAGGCGGCATCCATGCCTTTGAGCTGGCGCGCCTTGACGATCATGTCTTTCAGGATCTTGTTGGCCGCGTGGCCGATGTGGATCTTGCCGTTGGCATAGGGCGGGCCATCGTGCAGGATGAATTTGGGTGCGCCGGCGCGGGCGGCGCGCAGCTTCTGGTACAGGCCTTTTTCATCCCATTCCTTGACCCAGCCGGGCTCGCGCTTGGGCAGGTCGCCGCGCATGGGAAAGGGCGTGTCGGGCAGGTTCAGGGTGCTGCGGTAATCGGTTTTGGGTTCAGACATGGCGAAACTTCTTGAAGACGGGGACCAAGCTCAGCCCGAGCGAGGGGTGCTGAAAGTGAGGAGAACCCGAACGCCCAGAGCTTGATCAGGGGCGGCGAACAGGCCAGACAGATCGTCTAAATTCGGTCGCGCGTGGTCTGGCGCTGGGTCTGCGCATGCAGCGAGCTGAAGTAGGAGCGTGCGTCTTTGCAGTCGCGCGCAATGCCCGCCCTCAAGGCGTCCATGCCGTCGTACTTGAGTTCGTCGTGTAGTTTGTGCAGCAGTTCCACGCCGATGATTTTACCGTAGCCCCCCTCCAGCCCGAGGTCGACGGGCCAGTCCAGGCAATGCGTCTCCAGCAGCACGCGCCCGCCGTTGATGTCGCTGGCGTCCAGCGAAGGGCGTATGCCCAGATTGGCCACGCCGTCCAGAGCCTGGCCGGCCAGGCCGTGCACGCGCACCGCAAAGATGCCGCTGGCCGCGGGTTTCCAGTGCGAAAAGCGCAGGTTCAGCGTGCGGCAACCGAGCTCGCGCCCGAGGTGGCGCCCATGCACGACGTGGCCGCTGATGCTGTAAGGCCGTCCCAGCAGACGCGCGGCGTCATCCATGCGGCCTTCGTTCAAGGCGTCGCGCACCGCCGAGCTCGATACCCTCAATCCGTGCACCTCGTAGCTGTTCATGCGCGCCACGTCAAAGCCCAGCGCCTGGCCCGCCGCATCGAGCGTGGCGTAATCGCCGGCGCGCCTGGCGCCAAAGCGGAAGTCGTCGCCCACCAGCACGTAGCGCGCACCGACGCCGCGCAGCAGTACATCGGCGATGAAGGCCTCAGGGGCGAGCGAAGACAGCCGCGCATCGAAGGGCAGCACCACGCACTGGTCGGCGCCGCAGCGCTCCAGTTCGGTGAGCTTGTCGCGCAAGGTGGCGATGCGCGCCGGAGCCAGATCGGGCTTGCGCGTGACCGCGGCGAAATAATCGCGCGGATGCGGCTCGAACGTCATCACGCAACTGGGCACGCCGCGATGCCGGGCCTCGCTGTTGAGCAGCGCCAGCATCGCCTGATGACCCCGGTGCACGCCGTCAAAGTTGCCGATCGTGAGCGCGCAGGCAGGTGCGATGTCGGGGTGGTGAAAACCGCGGAAGATGCGCATGGGTGAGAGAGGTTCGTGTTGGTAGCAGACGGCCGGCTTGGCATGCGCCCTGGCAACGAAACCGTCACACAAAGCGGGTATATTGTGCCTTGCGACCAGCCTGTGGCGTGGGCTGGCCCCGAGCAAGTGACGTTAACGTGAAAGAGCGAACTTTCATGGCTCTGAGCGCCCCTGCGCCCAGAGCATGAAAGTTGGTTGTTTATCGGAGGTTGCATTGAAGGTCTTGAAGCTGTCGGCCCAAGGTTTGCCCCAATCCTGGATATCGCTGGAGCAGGCGGTGATCCACTACGCGGCGCAGGAAGTGCGCTGGGAGATGGGCGCCGAAGTGGCGGTGTTTCGCGGCGGCCACAACGCAATCACCGGCGAGCAGTCCATCATCACCGTCAACAGCATCATCGGCACCCGGGGCGTGCCCAACATCAACCCCTTCCACCTCAAGCCCAGCCTGACGAATGCCAAGCTGTTTGCGCGCGACAAGAAGCTGTGCGCGTATTGCGGAGACCTGTTTGACGAGGAAGACCTGACGCGAGAGCACATCATCCCTTTTGCACAGAACGGCGTCGACTGCTGGATGAACGTGGTCACGGCCTGTCGCGCCTGCAACCACCGCAAGAGCCACCGCGCGCCCGAGCAGGCGCACATGCCGCTGCTGTACGCGCCCTATGTGCCCAGCCTGTGGGAAGACTTCATCCTGCGCAACCGCCGCATCATGGCGGACCAGATGGAGTTCCTGCTGGCCCATGTGCCGAGGACTTCGCGTTTGGTGGCCTGAGATTGCAACGCCGCTTGGTGCGGTACCGAACATGACGCCAATGCATCACGGGGATATGATGAAAAGCGTAGCGCTGCAGCACGCTGTTTTCCCATGTTCACCCCCAACCCCTTACACCCCGGCCTGAGCAGTTCCGACGCCGCCGCGCGCCTGTTGCAATTCGGCGCGAATAGCCTGCATCCGGCACACACGCGCGCCATCTGGCTGCAGTTCCTGGTGCGCTTTCGCAGCCCCCTGGTGCTGGTGCTGTTGATTGCGGCCACGGTCTCGGCGCTGACCGGCGACTTGAGCAGTTCGCTCATCATCGGCGTGATCGTGCTCATCAGCGTGACACTGGATTTCGTACAGGAGTACCGGGCCGAGCAGACCGCCGCGGCGCTCGCGGCGCAGGTGGCGGTGCTGGCCACCGTACTGCGCGATGGAAACCCGGTCGAACTGCCGGTGTCGCAACTGGTGCCGGGCGACGTGCTGATGCTGAGCGCGGGCTGTCTGATCCCTGCGGACGCCAAGCTGATAGAAGCCCACGACTTCTTCGTGAACCAGGCGCAGCTCACAGGCGAGCCCTATCCGGTGGAAAAACGCGCCGTTGCTCAGACCTCCCCGGATGCGTGGGAGCTCGATGCCGATGACACCGTGTTCATGGGCAGCTCGGTGGTGAGCGGCAGTGCGCGCGCACAGATCGGCCGCACCGGCAGCGCCAGTGCCCTGGGGCAGATAGCGGACAGCCTGGCGCTGCAGGCCCCGCCCACGGCGTTCGAGATCGGCACGCGCCGCTTCGGCATGCTGATCATGCGCCTGACGCTGATGCTGGTGCTGTTCACGCTGCTGGTGAACCTGGCGTTTCATCGTGCGCTGATCGAATCCTTCCTGTTCGCCGTGGCCCTGGCCGTAGGACTCACGCCCGAACTGCTGCCCATGGTGGTGTCGGTGACACTGGCGCGCGGCGCGATGCGCATGGCCGCCCTGAAGGTTATCGTCAAGCGCCCATCGGCGATACAGGATATGGGCGCCATGGACGTGCTGTGCACCGACAAGACCGGGACCCTGACCGAAGCGCGCATCCGCCTGGAGCGCCACGTCAATCCCGCAGGCGTGGAGAGCGCCGGGGTGCTGGAACTGGCCTATCTCAACAGCTTCTTTGAGACCGGCCTGAAAAGCCCGCTGGACGATGCGATCCTGGCACACGAAGAGATCGACGTTTCGGGCTGGCGCAAGATCGACGAGGTGCCTTTCGATTTCGAGCGCCGCCGCGTGTCCGTGCTGCTGGAGCGTCAGCGCGAAGGCGTGGCCACGCGGGTTCTGGTGGTCAAAGGTGCGCCCGAGGACGTGCTGCAGCTGTGCACCCGCTACGAGGACGAGTCGGGCCGGGAGCAGGATATGGACGAGGCCGCGCGTGTGCGCATCAACGCCTTGTTCGATTCACTGGGACAGGAAGGTTTTCGGGTGCTGGGCATCGCCCGGCGCGAGGTGGCGGCGGACTATCCGCACGCGGTGCTGTCGGACGAGAGCGCGCTGGTGTTCGCCGGTTTTGCGGGTTTCTTGGACCCACCCAAGGCGAGCGCGGCGCAGGCGCTGAACGCCCTGGCCGTCAGCGGCGTCACGGTGAAGATCGTCACTGGCGACAACGAGCAGGTGACGCGCCATGTCTGCGAGCAATTGGGCCGCACCGTCACCGGCGTGCTCACGGGGCGTGACATCGACGCGCTGAATGACGATGCGCTGCGCGTCCAGGTGGAGGGTGCGAACCTGTTCTGTCGCGTCAATCCGGCGCAAAAGAACCGCGTCATCCTGGCGCTCAAGGCGCGCGGCCATGTGGTCGGCTATCTGGGCGACGGAATCAACGACGCGCCCTCGCTGCATACGGCCGATATCGGCATTTCGGTGGCGGGCGCGGTGGACGTGGCCAAGCAGGCCGCCGCGATGATCCTGCTGGAGAGCGACCTGATGGTGCTGCACGCCGGCATCATCGAAGGTCGCCGCACCTTTGGCAACGTCATGAAGTACATCATGATGGCCACCAGCTCCAACTTCGGCAACATGTTCAGCATGGCCGCAGCCACGCTGTTCCTGCCGTTCCTGCCGATGCTGCCGACGCAGATCCTGCTCAACAATCTGCTGTACGACGTCTCGGAAATCTCGCTGCCGCTGGACCATGTGGACGACGAGGATCTGGCGCGCCCGGCGCGCTGGGACATGGCCTTCATCCGCAACTTCATGCTCACCATCGGACCCATCAGTTCGCTGTTTGATTTTCTCACCTTCTACCTGCTGATCAGCCTGTTCCACGCGCACCAGGGCCTGTTTCGCACCGGCTGGTTCGTGGAATCGCTGGCGACGCAGGTGCTGGTCATCTTTGTCATCCGGACCCGCCGCCTTCCCTGGCGCAGCCGCCCGAATCAATGGCTGGTTGCCACGTCCTTGAGCGCGGTGGCGGTGGCGATGCTGCTGTCCTATACGCCGCTGGCGCCCTACCTGGGTTTCGCGCCCTTGCCGGCGTCGTTTTTCGGTCTGCTGGCACTGTTGCTGGTGGTCTATCTGGCCATGGTTCAAGGGGCTAAACAATGGTTTTACGCACGCCAGATCAAAGTTTGACCGACTCGCAGGGACTGAGCTCGGCGCAGGCCGGCAAGCGCCTGCGTGAGGATGGCCCGAACGCGCTGGCCGGCGCAGCGCAGCGCACGCTGTTCACGATTGTCCTGGAGACGGCTCAGGACCCGATGTTCCTGCTGCTGCTGGCTGCGGGTTGTCTCTATCTGCTGCTGGGTGATCTGCAGGAGGGTGTGGCGTTGCTGGTGTTCGTGCTGGTGGTGCTGGGACTCACGCTCTACCAGGAAGGCCGGACCGAGCGCGCCATTGCGGCGCTGCGGGATCTGAGCAGCCCGCGCGCCCTGGTGCTGCGCGATGCCCAATGGCAGCGCATCGCCGGGAGCGACGTGGTGGTGGGCGATATCCTGATGCTGGCCGAGGGCGACCGCATTGCAGCCGATGCTGAGCTGTTGTCGGCGAATGGTCTTCAGGTGGACGAGTCGCTGCTCACCGGAGAGGCGGTGCCGGTGCGCAAATCCGCGGGCCGCGATGCCAGCACAGGCGCGCGACCCGGGGGCGACGATCTTGCGTTCGTGTACTCGGGAACGCTGGTGAGCCAGGGACAGGGAGTGGCCCGCGTCACAGCCACCGGCGCGCGCAGCGAAATCGGGCGCATCGGAGAGGCACTGCAGACGCTGCAGGTGGAGAAGTCGCCGCTGAAGGTCTTGACGGCGCAGCTGGTGCGCAGGCTGGCATGGGTGGCCCTGCTCACAAGCCTGGCGCTGGTCCTGGCCTACGGCTGGTTGCGCGGCGACTGGACCCAGGCCTGGTTGGCCGGCATTGCGCTGGCTATGTCGATGCTGCCGCAGGAGTTCACCGTGGTGCTGACGGTGCTGCCGGCCCTGGGTGCGCTGCGCTTGTCGCGCGAGCAGGTGCTGACCCGACGCATCGCAGCCATCGAGACCCTGGGCGCGACCTCCGTGCTGTGCGTGGACAAGACCGGAACCCTGACGCAGAACCGTATGACCGTGGCGCAGTTGTATGCCGACGGCCAGCTCTGGAGCGTGGACTACGCAGTGCCCGACGCGCTGCCCGAGGACTTCCACACGCTGGTGGAATTTTCCATCCTGGCCAGCGAAAGCGACCCCTTTGATGCGATGGAAAAGGCCTTCCACCGCTTGGGCCAGCACTTTCTGGCCGACACCGAGCACCTGCACCGCGACTGGAAGCTGGTGCACGAATACGGGCTGACGAGTCAGCTGCGCGCCATGTCCCACGTCTGGCGCGCCATCGACGGCACGGAACACGAGGTCGCTGCCAAGGGCTCGCCCGAGGCCATCATGGACCTGTGTCATCTGGACCAGGCGGCGCAGCAACGCGTCAGTGCCGCCGCCGAGCGGATGGCGGCACAGGGACTGCGTGTGCTGGGCGTGGCCAGGGCGCGCTTTGCCGGAGACGACTGGCCGGCGATCGAGCATGACTTCGAATTCGAGTTCGTCGGCCTGCTTGGTTTGGCCGATCCACTGCGCGCCGAAATCGCGCAGGCCGTGGTCGAATGCCAGCAGGCGGGCATCCGCGTCGTCATGATCACCGGCGACTACCCTGCCACCGCACGAGCGATTGCGCGCCAGGCGAAACTGAATGCCGACCAGGTTCTGAGCGGCGACGAACTCGACGCCATGAGCGACGATGCGCTGCGCCAGCGGCTGCAAGACGTGAGCGTGTGCGCGCGCATCGCACCCCAGCAGAAGCTGCGCATCGTGCAGGCTCTCAAGGAGGGAGGCGCCATCGTCGCCATGACCGGTGACGGCGTCAATGATGCGCCGGCGCTGAAGGCGGCGCATGTGGGCGTGGCCATGGGAGGCCGTGGCACCGACGTGGCGCGCGAGGCGGCCGCGCTGGTGCTGCTGGACGACAACTTCACCTCCATCGTGCACGCCGTGCGGCTGGGCCGGCGCATTTACGACAACCTGCGCAAGTCCATGTCCTACATCATGGCCGTGCACCTGCCGATTGCCGGCGCAGCGCTGGTTCCCGTGCTGCTGGGCTGGCCGGTGCTGCTGTACCCGATCCACATCGCGTTTCTGGAGCTCATCATCGACCCTGCCTGCTCCATGGTGTTCGAGGGCGAGCCGCCCGAGGGCGACGTGATGCTGCGGCCTCCGCGCGACCCGAGGGCGCCGTTGTTTGCCGGCCGAACCCTATGGCTGGCACTGCTGCAGGGACTGGGGGTGTTGGCGGTGCTGCTGGCTGCGGCGGCCTGGGGGCAGACCCGCCTGGATGAGTCGCAGCTTCGCGCCTTCGCCTTCACGATCCTGGTGCTGGGGAATCTGGGGCTGATGTTGGGCAACCTCACGCAGCGCGTGTTCACCCTGGCTGCGCTGCGCACGCGCAACCGGGCGCTCTGGCTCGTCTGCGCAGCCGCAACGGCGCTGCTGCTGCTGACCCTGTATCAGCCCTGGCTGGCAGGCCTGTTCCGCTTCGCCGCTCTGTCAGCGTCGGATCTGGCGCTGGCAGCGGCGCTGGGATTGGGGTCGGGGTTGGCGGTACAGGGGCTCAAGGCATGGAGCAAAGACGCAAGCCAAAAGCATCCACCTGAGCCCAGTCGGTGAAGTCGATGACTGCCTTGGGGTCGGTCGGGCCATTTGTCATGCGCATGATCAGGCGGATCATGAAGCGGTCGACAAAGCGGTAGCTCGGGTAGTCCAGCCTGCCGGCAAACACTTCCAGCAGCTTGGGTTTCCAGCTGATCTGGCGCAGGAACTTGATCAGGTAGGGGTTGGTTTCGGGCCGGCTCTTTTCCGGCTTGCGCGCCACGATGTTGACCGTAAAGAAGGCGTTGCCTTTGCGCTCCAGCAGCGCCTGGTGGCGCTGGATGAACTTTGCCACCTCGGGCTGATGCTTGCCATAGCGGATGCTGGCGCCAATCACGATGGTGTCGAAAGCCTCCAGGTCCAGCGTTTCGGACTGGGCCAGTGGCAGCACGGTGGTGAAGTGGCCTTGGCGCTGCGCCACCTGGCGCAGGCGTGCGCAGATGGTCCGGGTGTGGCCGTCGGTGCTGGAATAGGCGATCAGAATGCGGCTCATGCGCGAATGGGTTCAATCATCGGTTGGCGCCGTGCGCCCTGTGATGGGGTTATGGTGGATGTCCGGTTGCCTGGCGCCGTTGTCACGAAGGAAGCTCGCCCCGCGCCATTGTAGAGGCCTGTTCAAAGGGCATGAATTCGATCCGGTCTGCCTCATCGTGAGCATCGCTCGCGGCGAGCTGAAGCTTGCGGTCGCAGTCCCGATCCGCATGGCGCTTCTTTTCCAGCATGATTTCAGACGCCCTGATCACCCACAGCCTCATGCACTCATTGCTCATCATGGTTCTCCACGTCGCGTCATATTGGTCATTGAATTAATTTGCATTTTGCCAAGTAGTTGCCGAAATTTTTTTACCCGAATCAACTACTCTTCATGATGACAAGGAGTGTAGTGGCAAGCGAGGCAGGAAAGCGGGTTCTGTCGGACGTCGGGGAAAAACCAGAATCGGGTGCCAGACGCCGCACTTTTATTCCTGCCGTCACTCCCTGGCTCGCACCAGGCACTCGTCCAGTTTGGCGAAGTATTTCTTCGCCAGTGAGGTCGCTACAACATATTTGACACGATTGTCGATGGCGTCGATGTCGAGTTCGATCAGGCCCTTGTCGCGCAAGGTCTTCAGCCGTCGATGCACGGTGCTGCCGGAAATATCGGGAACCATCTCCATCGCCTCCATCACCGTCACCTGCCGGCCCAAGGCCCAGGCGCTGGCGAAAGCGTTGAGAATCTGTTCCTCCACCGCGTCCATGGCGGGAAAGTTCGGCGTCGAGCGAATGGCCCGCACCAGATTGATGAATTTTGTGTAAGACACGTTGATTTTGCTTTGACGATGGTTGTCTGAATCATAGACCAGATCGAAGTATTTGGCGTTTCACCGCCGCCCTTTGGCTGTCTCTGGTGGTCCGGCAGTCTCCGTCAGGATTCCCTCTGCCAGAACATCCGGGAACTATTTCCCGTGGCATTTCTTGTAGTGCCACGTAGTGCAAATGGAGTGTTGATTCATATAGGTTTTCCTGAGGAAAAATCAGTTGTAAAACATTTGCATAACATCGCCGCGGCGTTCCAAAAATACACTGCGGAACGCTGTGACGCCAAGTTTACTCAGTGTGCAAACCCTTTGCGCAATGACACGCTTGCAACATCCATCGCAGCGTCAAGTTCGCCTGCATCAACTGCAACTTTGAGTTTGCCAATCACGGTAATCAGTTCATCCAAGTCTGCAACTTCAATCGCCGTCATGCCCTTCGCATTCAGCGCCAAAGTTCGCGAACCATAACGCACCGTCAGAGCCAACTTGCCGCTGTCAGTTGCAAACCACCATTCCTTCAAACGCTTTGCAACTTCGACCACTTCTTCCTCGCCGTTTGCGTTCACGACTGTGCTGATTTTGTTGACAACATACAGCGTGCCGCTTTGATTGCCTTTTGCAATCGCAATCTGTTCATCCAGTTTCTTGCACAACTTTGCGCGGCGACTCTGAACTGGTGACAACTGCACTGTCTTCTTTGCAGTCGTGAATCTAAATGTGCTCAATATGCTTGTTGCCATGTGCTTTCCTTCCGATGTTCGTTTAAGCACATCCAATCCTATAGCCTTCATTCAAAAATGCGACCGATATTTGTCGGTCCAACAGATTTAACCGAAAAAGCCAAGAATCACCAAATACCGCATGCATTTTTATACGGCAATGTTTGATTCTGCATAAATATCTGTATGAACAAAACTTACCGAGACACGAAGGACACCAAACAAACTGACGCGTGGATAAAGGACAGCGGCTTGAATGTGCGCACATTTACCACGGTTCGGATCGAGGTTGTGCGCGCACAGATGGCGGCGAAATCGCTGCTGACCGAGAAAGGGTCACAACTGGACGACGACTGCATCCAGTTGCTGCACGCGTTTCAACGCGCAGCAGCGAACGGCAAGAAGGTTTTGAAGATCACTGACGCGCAGTGCTACGCGGTGCTGAACCTGTTCGCCAAATCAAGTCGGCAACTGTTCAAGAAACACCGACATTCGCGCAAGAAACGGTAAGATTTAGATAGCGATAGTCACGAAGATAAGCCACTTCCAAAAAGGGCAAAAACGCGGGTTGGAATATGACGGCTAATGACCCCGCACTTGCTGCAGATCGCTGTAAAGAGATGTAGCACATAAGTGAGCGCCGCAGAGTTGCTGCCATGCAAACCAATGCAGAAGCAGATTGCAAGTTTTAATACGATCGTCTTGCGTCAAACTCATTTACAGTCGTGTGCGATGAACAAGGTTCTTTACACGCGAAGCGACGGTAATGAATGTGCTTTTTTTTAAACGAAAAGCGCATAGCCGTCGCTTGCTCAAAACAATGGCACAACCCGAAGCCCAACATCCAACCTGGCTACGCAGATGAAGACGCAGAGGCGACCACAAAGCGTGCGAAACATTGCGCTTGAGCGAAGCGAGAAAAGCAATGTGACTGCACAAGCGAACGCAGTTCGCTTCCAAGCACTTAAAGATTGATGCAGCACATTTTGCACAAAGGGAAAATCTGACGCGTGCACGCAGCAGCGCGCCAGATCACGCGCAGGAACTGTCGTTTGCAGTTGCGCAGCACACGGCACCCAAAAGCAGCGCCGCAGCGCGTAGCGCGTTTTACGCTGCACGCGATCTGCGCCAGCAGTTTCGCGACGGTCACGATGTGCAGCACTAAATACTGAACTAAAGAGAATACATAAACTGTGTGGTCTGCGCGGTAAGTTGTTGATCTTCAACAAATCAGCATTACACCGACAACTTGGCTGGTCTTTGCAAGTCGACATTCACCAAAGACGACGCCAGAATAACAAACATAAACATTGGAGAAACAAAATGGCAACAGCAAAATCACTGACTGCAGTTGAAGTTGAGAAAGTGCTGCAGCACATCGCGACGAAAGCGTTCCCGCTGCGCAACCGCGTGATGTTTATGATGACGGCGATGGCAGGTATGCGCGTCGGCGAAGTTTGCGACTTGAAAATCTCTGACGTGCGCAACGCAGACGGAAGTGTGAAGAGCGAGATTTACTTGGCCGCTGAACGCGTCAAACACAATCACGCACGCACCGTGTATGTCAGCAGCCGCTTACAGCAAGAACTTGCAGATTACATCGCAACGCGCCCTTGGCTGTACGATGCGCAGCCGCTGTTCTTTACGCAGAAGTCGATGAGCCGCGGATTTACGCCGAACACGATGACGCAGCACTTCCACTGGCTGTACAAAGCCGCAGGCGTGCAAGGCGCAAGTTCACATTCGGGCAGGAAGACATTTTTAACTTCGCTTGCAAGCCAAGGCATTTCCGTGTTCGTGCTTGCAAGTCTTGCAGGTCACAAGAGCATCGCCACAACACAGAAATATGTTACCGTCAACGACGATATGAAACGCAGGGCCGTCGAGTTGGTTTAGTGCCTCATCAACTGCCGCAACTTGGTGCTTAGCAGTTGCGTCTGCGCGACCGTCAGTGCACTTGCTGGTGGAAGTGGTGTGAACGCTATGTCGCAGGCCGCATCGTTCAGCGCAGCCAACATACAGATTTTCTGCTTCAACCGCTTGCTCAACTTGGGCAGTTCAAAATCCCGCGCTTCGTGACTCTTGCTGCCCTTGACTCGCGGAATGTCGACGCGATCAATGCCTATGTTCCCGTCGTTGCCAAACACAACATCGCGGTCCATCCAAGTGTGCAGTCGATGCAACTTTTCGCCAGTCTCGACGCTGAATATTTCCTCTAAAACCTCTGCTGCAGTTTCGTACAAACTTTCTGCCTTGTTTGCGACTTTTGTTACTTGGCCTACCTTGTACTTTTTGCGCGAACCTGCCATTCGTTCGTAACTGCTGTCCATCATATCTGCCGCGTTGAGTCGTACGTTGTACGCCTTCAACTCCTTCGGCATTCCGTCGCCGTACAGTACTTCCACGTTGTCGCGAATCTCCGTCAAACTTGCAATGTAGTTTGCGAACTGCAACTGCGACAACACGGATTTGATCTTCGCGGCCTGCACGCTTTCGCCGCGCAGCATCTGTTCAATCAGCGCGTTTATTCCCGCAAGCGTCTTGACCTGCGCAACATCCAAGTCTTCGGCGAACACGCGAACGACAGGCGCTGCTGCAACGACAGGTGTAACTGCGTCTGCGTAATCTGACTCATCGAAACGATAAAGGCCGTCAGCGCCAAGCACTGAATCGGCGTTTCCACGCAAAGATCGCTTGTTGTTTGCGATGATGATGGTGTAGTTTTCGTGCTCCATCTCAGCCACGCGTTTAACTGCGCGTGGCGACAACCACTGCGTGGTGTGCTGCAACACCAGCGCAGTGTATCTGTCGGCCTTACTTGGTTTTTTTACGGGCTGTGCTTTTTCGAGGCGTTGCGACTTTCTTCGCCGCAGCGCCGCGCGTTTTCAACTCAGGCGTCAAATCTTTTTGCAGGAAACCGTGCGTCTTGATCAGGCGCTTTACAGTCGCCAAATCTTCGTCGTGCGTTTGCTTGAGCAGCGCAGTAATCTTCGCTGCGAGCGCTTCCTGTTGCTGCTGCGCTTCTGCAAGTTGTTCGTTCGCCGTTTTGTTGTCACTCATCATCGTTCTTTCAAATATAGACTAACAGTTGCGATCAACTTATTGTGCCAAAATATTTAGAGTTACGTTATTTGCTGTCGTTATGATTTCAAACCGAGTAAGCGAAGGCGTTCCATCAGCCGTAATCGTGTACGTAGTGGCTCCTGAGCCAGTAACTTTATTTGCAATGTCATAAACACTGGTGATAAGTTTAACGTCGAGTGTGTTTGCTGCGCTTCCCGCCACCGTTACATATGACACTGCAACACCACCATTTGCAACCTTCTTTGTGCTGTCCGTGTAGCAACTGAAAGTATAAACATTCCCTGTCTGACCAACCGTTGCATTCGCTGGGTACACGCCATCTGTCGTGGTAACACAGTATTGTCCAACAACACTTTGCCCTATCGGACCGTAGTTTGCGTTCATATATACGGTGCTTGAACTATTAAACGGCAACGACACGCCATTGGCAACAAGATTGCCGTTTATTGTCGCTGTATCTTGCAACGCTGCTACACCGTTGAAAGTCGTGGCTGATGATTTTCCGAGCGTGAATGTCAAAGATCCAGTCAATGCGTTCGAAGTTGTTCCGTTGGAAACTGTTCCTGTAACGGACAATGTATTTTGCACCCCATTTGTATATGCTGTAGCAAGTGCTTTCTGAACAGGAAATGAGGTTACTGCTGGAGTAGCAGGGGCACTACTGCCGCCGCCGCCGCAAGCAGTCAACAATGCAACAACGCTCAGAGCCAACAGATTCTTGTTTGCAAACATTATTCATCCTTGTGTAAGTGTGTGTGGAGCAACTGCAACCGCTTCGACCGTCCCGTGTTACGTCCGAATGGTCACGTTGGATTTGATGTGGTCGCCTCGAACACCAGCACACTTTCTTGCACTTGCCTGCCGTCAACTATCATCAGTTTTAGAGCCTATATCAATATACAAAACTTTACTATTGCCCCAAGGGGCAAAAACGAGCGTTTGCCGCAAATAAAGATTGACGCAAAGCAAACTTTGGTCACAACGCTCTCGCCAACTGCTTAGCAACCATCGTCGCCGTCAATCTGCTGTAGTCCCTTTTCACCATCAGCACATCCCGTTACCTGGACCGCTGTCGCTCCGCATCTGCAAGTTGCTGGCGCAGGCGCTGCGCATAGGCCGTGTCGGCTTGCCGTTCCTTGTTCCTGTACGCAGACATGGCGATGTGCACTTCCTCCGCGCTTGGTGGCCGTTGCTGTTGTTGCTGCGCGTCACTGGCCGCGATCTGCTTGACCAGTTTGCCAGCCCTCGCCTGCTGTTTCAGCACTGACGGCTGGACGATAACGGGCTGTGCCGCATTGTTCAAGACTTCTGCTATTCTCATTCCCACTCTCCCAACGTTGTTAAGTATTTAGCGGGACTTTGTGCGGCGCTTAGCCGCCAAGAACGGTCGCGAGCGCAACTGACGGACCGTGATTTCCGTAATATTGCTGAAGCATCTGCACACTGGTGCCCATGTTTGATGCGATTAGGAACGGAGACAAGTTTTTTCGGATCGCCATCACCGCATAGAAGTGTCGCAAACTGTACAGTGAATATTTTTGTTCGTACCTGTTTGCACTCATGCTGATCGACGACATCACTGCGTCAAACTGGTCAATGAGCGTGATGATTTTGTTCCCATCGTACATGCAGAAAAACCAACCGCTTTTATCTTCAGTGCGTTTGCGCTTGGGCGAGCGAACCTCACGTTCCACACCGCTTGCAAGTTCATCATTTCGCAACTTGTTGCGAGCAACAACACGGCGCACATAGCGAACTGCGTTTGTGCGTGGGATGACGACGCGCATGCCTGTCTTTCCCTTGACATGAAACATGTAGTTTTTGCGTCCACGATCATCCGTGAACTCCTCAACGTCCGCTTCCTTCAAGTTATTTGCTTCGCCGACACGCATGCCGCTGTTCGCAAGTATCAGCACATAGTCGCGAAGTAACTCACGTGTGTAACGTCGCTCTGCGCTGTCTGTCTCGTAAATCCACTTGCGCATCCGCTTGTAGATCCGCACATACTCTGGCACATTGAACGTGGGCCGAACAATCTTGTTCTTTGCACTGAAACTCCATTTCGGCAGTTGCTTTTCGCCGCGGTAGCCCTTTTCGTGCGCCCACTTCAGCAGTGTTTTCAGCAGCGTCGTTTCCCACTTCAGCGTCATGTCTGCTGGGTTCAGTGACGCGTTTCGCGGCACTGCATCCGTCGGCATCTTGTGGTAGTAATCTTTACGCCACGGGATGTAATCTTGTATGGTTGCGTTGTCGATTTTGTCAACGGCCTTGTTGCCGCAGTACTCGATCAGGAACTTTGAAACACGCTTGATTTGCCGCAGCATATGGATGCTGACTTGACCTTTTCGCGAGTCAGTTACTTTCGCCAGCAGAGTTTGGTTGTACTGCTGCTGACGATGCGCAATGTACTCACGCATCACCTCCGCAAATGTCTTTTGCTGCAGCGGTAGACCTTCGCTCTTCTTGTATTCCGTTTCGTAAAAAAACTTCGTTGCAAGTTTCCGTGCTTCGTCAAGTTTCTTCGTCTTCAGGCTCTTGTAGATGTAACTTCTGTCGCCCTTGTAGAAGCGCGCTTGGAAGATTCCGTTGCGACTGAACAGCAGCACCTTTCCGTCTTCAAGTTCTTCCTTGTGCGCGGCGCCAAACTTCTGCGCAACAACCGTCATTGCGCCCCCATTTGCATAACATATGCAAAACGGGAAAAATGAATCAAAAACATAAAATGTTGTTGATTTAAAAGGAGATTATTTATTTCCGTGGCACTTCTTGTATTTCTTCCCGCTGCCGCAAGGGCAGGGGTCGTTGCGGCCCGGCTCGGGCGCCTTGCGGATCTGCTCGACGCGCGCTCCGATGCTGGCCCACACGTCGTGCAGGTCATACAC
>CAILZB010000018.1 GCA_903838565.1 uncultured beta proteobacterium
CTCGGACAAGGACTTCGCCGGCGAATTGAGCACCGCCGAGGCCTGCAGCGTGATGGACGATCTGCGCGCCTACGGCGTTCCGGTGTTGATTCTGTCGGGTGGCGAGCCGCTGCTGCGCCCGGATATCTTCGAACTCGCGCAACGTGCCAAGGCCATGGGTTTTTACGTCGGCCTGTCGACCAATGGCACGCTGATCGACAGCCACAACATTGAGCGCATTGCGGCCACGGGCTTTGACTACGTCGGCGTCAGCCTGGACGGTCTGCAGCCCACGCACGACAAGTTTCGCCGGAAGGACGGTGCGTTTGACGCGTCTCTCACCGGTGTGCGCCTGTGCCGCGATGCCGGCATCAAGGTGGGCCTGCGCTTCACGTTGACGCAGGACAACGCGCGCGACCTGCCGGCGCTGCTGCAGCTGGCCAGAGACGAAGGCGTGCACAAGTTCTATCTGTCGCACCTGAATTACGCCGGACGCGGCAACACGCATCGCGGCCAGGACGCGTTTTTCGAGACCACCCGAAAGGCGATGGACCTGCTGTTCGACACCTGCTGGAACGACCTGCAGCGCGGCGTGGAAAAGGAGTTTGTCACCGGCAACAACGACGCCGACGCGGTTTACCTGCTGCACTGGGTGCGCGAGCGCATGCCCGAGCGTGAAGCGCATCTGCGCGCCAAGCTGGCGCAGTGGGGCGGCAACTCGTCGGGAGTGAACGTCGCCAACATCGACAACCTGGGTCGGGTACATCCCGACACCATGTGGTGGCAGCACAATCTGGGCACTGTGCGCGACCGCAAGTTCTCGGAGAGCTGGAGCGACACCTCGGACCCCCTGATGGCCGGCCTCAAGGCCAGCCCGCGGCCGGTCCAGGGGCGCTGCAAGGCCTGCAGCTACTTCGACGTCTGTGGCGGCAACACCCGCGTGCGCGCGCTGCAGCTGACCGGCGACCCCTGGCAGGAAGACCCGGCCTGCTATCTGCTGGACGAGGAAATCGGTGTCTCGGGTGCGGCCCAACGCGTGGCCATGAAACCGTATCGGCAGATCGCCATCTCAGAGCAGTCCTAAGAACGCCGAGCGCGTTCGCGCCACCCACAGGATGTAGCTCACGCACGCCAGCGCGCCCGCAAAGGCCGCCAGCCGCGTGGAGCGCGTCACCCTGGGGCTGAGCGCGACTCCGCCCAAACCGATGTAGAGCAGCAGCGCCAGCACCTTGGCGCTGAGCCAGGATTGCGCCACCGGGTACTGATGGCTCATCAGCGCAAGGGCCACCGCAGCACTCAGCAGCACGGTGTCGTTCACGTGGGGCGCCACGCGCAGCCAGCGCCAGCGACGCCAGTCGACGCCGCGCCATTGCCACACGCCGCGCAGCGCGAACAGGCTCACGCTGATGAGCGCGCAAGTGATGTGAATGAGTCGAACGCTGGCGTATTCCATGAAGAGTCTGTGCCTTTGCAACGCCTCGATGCTAGCTCAGCGAAGAGCGATCAGTCGCCGCGCCGTCTCCCACGGTGCGATGGCGTTGGCCTATGTGCAATTTTCTTAACCCACATGAAGGAATTGCAGCGCGCATTCAGACACAGTCCGGATGCGCCACGCCCTTGCTGCGGTCGCTGGCTTTTTTTGACCAAGGAGACCTCTATGTCACAACCCCATTCCTCCGCAACTGACGATCCCAACGAGCCCGTGCCGTTCATGCAGCAGTTACTGGACAACCCCTTCATCCTGCTGTTCCTGGGCGTGATGATCCCGATGGTCGTCTACACGCTGTGGGGCGTGATCGACATCCTGACCGTGCCTTTGGCCAAGTAGGCCCTGATCCGACCGCAAGCCATTTCAAAGAACGCCCACAAGGAGAAATAACAATGAGCGCCATATTGCCCCCTGCCGAACGACTGTGGTGGAAGCATCCGCTGGACCGGGTCGAAGGTACCTGGATCGTGATTTCGCTGATCTGGTGCCTGATCATGTTTGCCATGATGGTCGGCTGGCACATCTGGGGAAAGCAGAACCTTTCCACCGAAACCTACAAGACCACGCCCGAACTGTTCACCAGGAAGGCGCAGGAGGTCGTGGACAAGTACACGGTGCGCACCGAGACCTACAAGAACATGTCCGGTCAGGAAGAGAAGATTCCCGTGGTGGCGCCGCCTCCCGGCGCCGACGTCTATATCGTGGCGCGTCTGTGGAATTTCTGGCCCATCATCGAACTCGAGAAGGACAAGACCTACCGCCTGCACATCACGTCCATGGACTACAACCACGGCTTCTCGCTGCAACCGGCCAACATCAACATCCAGATCGTTCCCGGCTACGAGCACGTGGTCAAGGTCACACCCAACAAGAGCGGAACCTACTCCGTTGTTTGCAATGAATACTGCGGCATCAACCACCACACCATGGTGAGTCGCATTTACGTGAAATAAGGTGGCCCAGATGACAACAACAACTTACCGGACCTGCCCCCGTTCAGGGCTGCAATTCGAATCCAATGCCGAAAAACTGATGGTGATCAACGCCGTCACGGCAGTGGTTGCGCTGCTCGTGGGCGGCATCCTGGCCATCGGCGTGGTGCTCACGCGCTGGCCCGCGGTGCACTGGCTCGCGGCCGACACGTTCTACATGGTGCTCACCGCGCACGGCATCGACATGCTGATCTTCTGGGTCATCTTCTTCGAAATCGCCGTTCTGTATTTCGCTTCTTCCACGCTGTTGCGCTGTCGACTTGCCACGCCCAAGGTCGCCTGGCTCGCGTTCGTGCTGATGCTGATTGGCGCGGTGATGAACAACATTGCGGTGTTCCAGGGCGACTCCAGCGTGATGATGACATCCTACGTTCCAATGATGGCCTCTCCGTACTTCTACGCGGGCCTGATTCTGTTCGCCGTGGGCGCGCTGGTGGCCTGCTTCGTCTTCTTCGGAACACTGGTCGTGGCCAAACGCGACAAGACCTACCAGGGTTCGGTGCCACTGGTGACCTTTGGCGCCATCGTCGCGGCGATCATCGCCGTCTTCACCATTGCCTCGGGCGCGATCATCCTGATCCCCACGTTCCTGATGTCCGTGGGCATCATCAAGGAAGTGGACCCTCTCATCTATCGCACCATCTGGTGGGCTTTCGGCCACTCGTCACAGCAGATCAACGTGGCTGCGCACATCTCCATCTGGTATGCGGTCGCAGCCATTGCCTTCGGTGCCAAGCCCATGTCCGAGCGCGTGAGTCGCGGTGCCTTCCTGCTCTACATCCTGTTCCTGCAACTGGCCAGCGCGCACCACCTGCTGGCTGACCCGGGCGTGAGCACGGCGTGGAAAGTCGTCAACACCAGCTACTTCATGTATTTCGCGGTGCTGGCCTCCATGATCCACGGTCTGACGATTCCCGGCGCGATCGAAGTAGCACAGCGCGCCAAGGGCTACAACAAGGGCCTGTTCGAGTGGCTGCGCAAGGCACCCTGGGGCAACCCGGTGTTCTCGGGCATGTTCATCTCGCTCATCGGCTTTGGTTTCCTGGGTGGCATCTCGGGCGTGATGATGGGCACCGAGCAGCTCAACATGATCATCCACAACACGGTCTATGTGCCCGGTCACTTCCACGCGACCGTGGTCGTGGGAACCACGCTAACCTTCATGGCGCTGACCTACTTCCTGATCCCGGTGCTGTTCAAGCGCGAAATGATCAACCCCGGTCTGGCCAAGTTGCAGCCTTATCTGTTCGGCCTGTCGATGTACTTCTTCTGCCTGGTGATGATGGGTGCGGGTACCCTGGGCGTGCCGCGCAGACATTGGGACCTGAGCTTCGCAGGCGCTGCCATGGCCTACGAGTGGCCCGGTGCGGCCTATCTGATGATGGGTCTGGTGGGTATCGCCGGCGTGGCTGCCATGACGGGTGGCGCGCTCTACATCTACATCACCGTGGGTTCCCTGCTGTGGGGCAAGAAGCTTGAAGGCGGCAAACCCAGCGCCAATTTCACGCCCATTCCGGTGACCGCACCCTCGGCTGCCGCGCAAAGCTACGGCTCCGCCGGATTTGCCGCGCCCGGCACCTTCACGCTGGCGATGGTGTTCCTGGTTTCCTTCGTGCTGTACTACTTCATCAACTGGAAGTATCTGTCACAGGTCTGGGGCTTGAGCTAATCCTGAACGGGGCAGCTTAGGCTGCCCCCGCGCATAGCACCGCTCGTCATGAAACTATCCTCGTGAACACCCTGACTCCCCCCCGCTCTCGAATGCGATTGGTGCGCGACGTCCTCGGACTTTTCAAGCTGCGCATCGGCTTCATGATCATGCTCACCGCGCTCGTGGGTCTGGTCGTCACGCCCGGACCCGCTCTGGGTCTGTGGAAGGTGTTGGCGCTGGCGTTGACGGTTTTTCTATCTTCGGCCAGTGCGGGGGCTTTCAACCAGTACTACGAATTTGACAGCGACCGCCTCATGGCCCGTACCCGCAGCCGCGCCTTCGTCACCGGCGCCCTGCCGCACAGCCCCCTTTGGCTGGCGCTGATCGCGCTGCTGCTGCTGGGCTCTGTGGGCACAGCCGCCGTCTGTCTGAATCCCGTGGCTGCCGGTTTTGTGTTCCTGGGCGCCTTCTTCTACGCCGTGGTCTACACCGTCTGGCTCAAGCGCCGCAGTGCCTGGAACATCGTCATCGGCGGCTTGGCGGGCAGTTTTGCCGTGCTCGCGGGCGCCGCCGCAGTCGACCCCGCTCTGGGTCCGCTGCCCTGGCTGCTCGCGGCCGTGCTGTTCCTGTGGACACCGCCGCATTTCTGGAGCCTGGCGATCGCCAACGAAGCAGAGTATGCAGCCGCCGGCGTGCCGATGTTGCCGGTGGTGGTGGGCGTACCGCGCGCTGCGACCATCGTGCTGTGGAGCACGGTGGCGCTGGCACTCACAGCGCTGCTGCCGGTGCTCTTCGGCGCCGGTCTGATCTATTTCCTGGGCGCCTTTTGCGGTGGTGGCTACTTTGTCCTCAAGGCCTGGAAGCTGGCGCGCGCGCCTTCGCGTCAAAGTGCCATGGCGTCGTTTTTCGCCTCGCTGGTCCAACTGAGCCTGCTGCTGGGTGCCGCGACGCTGGACCGCTTGCTTTGATGAGGGTTCAGCTCAGGATCGCAGCCATGTCAACCACTTTGAACGCGACCCGCAGCAGCGCGCGTTGGCGGTTCTGGAAAGGCCTGGGTGCCTGTGTGAGCGCCTGCGTTGCACTGGCATTTTCAATCCCGGTGCTGGCCACCGACTCCGACGCCAGCAAGACCACGCTGGGCCTGGATCAGAGCGCCGCGCTGCGCACCAGCCAGACGGCTGTGGGCACGCAGATCAGCGACTTCACGCTGCTGGACCGCGAAGGGCGAGCCGTGCGCCTGTCGCAGTACCGCGGCAAACCGCTGCTGGTGAGTTTCATCTACACCGGCTGTTTTCAGGTCTGCCCTCTGACAACGCGCTCATTGCAAAGCGCCATCGAGGCCGGGCGCGAGGTGTTTGGCACGCGTCAGTTCAACGTCGTGAGCATTGGGTTCAACCAGCCGGCAGACTCACCCCAGGCGCTCAAGGCGTTTGCGCTGCAGAACCACATCGACCAGTCGAACTGGGAGTTCCTGAGCCCGCACGCGTCGATCGTGGAGCCGCTGACGCGCGAGTTCGGTTTCAGCTACAAGTCCACGCCCGCCGGATTCGATCATGTGCTGCAGGTGACGTTGCTCGACGCGCAGGGTCGCATTTACCGCCAGATCTACGGCGAAGAGCTTGATGCCGATTCACTGGGCGAGCCCATCAAGCAGCTTCTGAACAACGCGCCCGTGCCGCAGCAACTCAGTCTGGATGGGCTGATCAACCGCGTGCGCATCCTGTGCACGGTGTATGACCCCAAGACCGGCAAATACCGGGTGCAATACGGCCTCTTGATCGAGGTCGCCGGTGGCATCACCTTTGCGCTGGCCATGATCTGGTTCTTTCTCGCCGAATGGCGCACCCAGCGGCGCGCCCGACGGACGCGGTCTCTGCGCACCGACGCGACCCATCCATCGCTTTAAACATGACCACTGCCACTCTGGGCCAGCGCGCCTTTCTCGCCGTAGAAAAGACCTTCAATGCTTTCTTCGGCGAGCGCCTGAATCCTTTCTACCACCTGGGTGCGATCGCGTATTTCCTGCTGTGGATCGTGATCTTCAGCGGCCTGTATCTGTACGCCTTTTTCGAAACCAGCGTGGTCCAGGCCTACGCCTCGGTGGACGCACTCACGCATGGCCAGCGCTTTGCCGGCGGCGTGTTGCGCAGCCTGCATCGCTACGCCTCGGACGCGCTCGTGCTGTTGATCGCGCTGCACATGCTGCGCCACTTCGCCTTCAATCGGCACCGCGGATTTCGCTGGTTTTCCTGGGTCTCTGGCGTCGTCATTCTGTGGCTCACCTATGCCAGCGGCATCAATGGCTACATGCTGCCCTGGGACCGTTTGTCGCAGTTCGTGGTGACGGCAACGACCGAATGGTTCGACGTGCTGCCGGTGCTGGGCGGCTCCATGGCGCGCAACTTCATCTCCAATGCCAACGTCAGCGACCGGCTTTTTTCCCTGCTGTCCTTCATCCACATCGGTCTGCCGCTGGGCGTGATGACGGTACTGTGGATCCACACCCAGCGCGTCCCCGGCGCGAAGACGAATCCACCGCGACCCCTCATGCTGGGCTGGTTGGGCACGCTCACGGCGCTGTCGCTGTTCAAGCCCGCGCTCAGTCAGGCACCGGCTGATATGGCGACGATGGTCAGCACGCTGGACTTTGACTGGTTCTACTTGCCCACCTATGCGCTGATCCAGCACTGGGGTCCGGCCAACACCTGGTATCTGGTGCTCGGCGCCACCGCCTTGCTGCTCGCCCTGCCCTGGCTGCCGCAGCGCGCTGGCGCGAAACCCAAATCCTGGAGCATGGCGGCGCATCCGGACGAGCGCATCATCGCCGTGCGTGCCGGCGAGACCCTGCTGGACGCCGGCTTGCGCGAAGGCATGGCCCTGCCTTTCGATTGCCGCAACGGCGGCTGTGGCGTGTGCAAATGCAGTTTGTTGCACGGCCAAGTTGAGCTGCTGCCGTATCAGGACTCGGCGCTGACGGCGGCCGAGCGCGCCGCGGGGAAAACGCTGCTGTGCTGCGCCCAGGCCTTGAGCGATGTCGAGATCGACTATGTGCCCCAGGCCGGAGTCAAACCGCTGGCGGTCAAGCAATACGTGGCGCGCGTCGCGCAGCGCGAACCGCTGGCCGCAGACGTGATGCGCCTGATGCTGCAAATCGAAGGCGGCACCCAGCTCGCTTTTCACTCCGGCCAGTACATCAACATCGTGCTGGCCGACGGCGCCAAACGCAGCTTCTCCTTTGCCACCGCGCCCGAAGCCGGTGGCGACATCGAGCTGCATGTGCGCCGGGTCGAGGGCGGACGCTTTACCTCGATGGTTTTCGAGCGCATGAAACGGGGCGACACGCTGCGCTTCGAGGGGCCTTTGGGCTCCTTCACGCTGCGCGAAGACAGCGAAAAACCCATCATTTTCGTGGCCGGTTCCACCGGTTTTGCGCCCGTCAAAAGCATGCTGGAACACGCCTTCCACACGGGCATGCAGCGCCCCATGATCCTGTATTGGGGCGTGCGCAGCCGACGCGATCTTTATCTCGCCGAGCTGGCCGAACAGTGGGCGCGCGAGCACGCCAACTTCACGTTCGTGCCGGTACTGTCCGCGCCGCTGCCCGAAGACCGCTGGAGCGGTCGCACCGGTCTCGTGCACGAAGCCATACTGGCAGATTTTCCCGACCTCTCGACGCACCAGGTCTACGCCTGCGGATCGGTGCAGATGGTGCAGGCGGCCCAGCCCGCTTTCGCGCAGCACGGCCTGGCCGGCGACGACTGCTTCTCGGACGCCTTTCATCTGGCACCGCAACGACCGCTGCAAGGCCAAAACGCCGACATGGTGCAGCTCGGAGGAACCCATGGTTAAGCCGCTTCCCTCCCCCCTGCGTTACGCGCTGCAGGCCGCGGCCTACATCGCCTTCGCCACCGTCATCGGCTATTTTTCGACTTCGCCGGTCTACCGCCAACTCGGCGACAAAGATGCCGTGCTGAAGCTCTCATTCAGCCATTCGGGTCAGCTCAAATTCGCCTGCCACGAACGCGCCGCCGCCGAACTCGCCAAGCTGCAGCCGAACATGCGCAACAAGATGGACTGCCCGCGCGAACGCGCCCTGGTTCGGGTCGAGCTTGACATGGACGGCCAGGCGCTGTATCGCGTGAGCACGCCGCCGCTGGGCCTGCAAAAGGACGGTGCCGCCACGGTCTATCGGCGCCTCACCATCCCAGCGGGAGCCCATCATTTCAGCGCACGGCTTGCGGACGGCCCCGACGGCGCCATCAACTACGCCCGGGACATTCAGGTCGACCTCAAACCCGGCCAGGTCATCATCGTCGACTTCCTCACCGGCAGCGGTGGCTTCGTTTTCACGCGCGGCTGAGACCGCATCATGACCCAGGTGTTGAGCTCGCTGCGCGCTGCCGATGAGGCGCTCAGCGGCGCCTTCGACCATGCGTTTGCACCCGCGATGAACCCCTGGCGCCATCTGGGCGCTCTGGCATTCCTCTGCCTGGTAACCTGTGTCGCCAGCGGGATCGTCGCCTACGCGCTGTACGACACCAGCGTCGCTGGCGCTTACGCCTCAGGCTTGCGCCTGCAGAACGACCCGCTACGGCTGGGCCGCCTGCTGCGCGGCGTGCATCGCTACGGCGCCGACGCCTCCATGCTGCTCACTCTCTTGCACCTGTTGCGCGAGGTCGTGCGCGGACATTTTCGCGGCGTGCGCTGGTATTCCTGGCTCACGGGAATACCGTTGCTGTGGCTGTTGTGGCTGGCCGGCATCACCGGCCTGTGGCTGCTGTGGGACGAGCGCGCGCTGTTCAGCGTGACTGCCATGGCCGAGTGGCTGCAGGCTCTGCCCCTGGGCGCAGATCTGCTGGCGCGCAACTTCCTCACGCCCGACGCGCTGGGCGACCGCTTCTTCTCGCTCATCATGTTTGTCCACATCGGCCTGCCGCTGTTGCTCCTGGCCGCCACCTGGGTCCATGTGCAGCGCGTCTCGCTGCCGCGCATGTGGCCGCCGCGCGCGCTCACACTCGGAACCCTGGCGATGCTGGCCTGGCTGGCGCTGGTCTGGCCGGCGACCAGCCTGGGCCCGGCGGACACCGGACACGTGGTGGCCCAGCTCTCGCTGGACTGGTTCTATCTGTTTGCCCATCCGCTGGTAAACGCGCTCTCGGCCCAGACGGTGTGGTGGCTGGCGGGTGCACTGACGCTGGCGCTGGCACTTCTGCCACTGTGGCGTGTGTCGCGCGCGCACAAGCGCGCGCCGGCGCGCGTCGATCTGGCCAACTGCAACGGCTGCGCGCGCTGCGTCGCAGACTGCCCCTTCGGCGCCGTGGTGATGATTCCCCGCACCGATCAAAGCCGGCACCCAGCCCAGGCTTCGGTCAAAGCCGACCTGTGCGCCGCCTGCGGCATCTGCGTGGGTTCCTGTCCATCTGCCACGCCGTTTCGACAAATCGAAGACCTGCTGTCCGGCATCGAGATGCCGGACGCACCGATGGCGCTGCTGCGGCGCCATCTCCGACAAAAAGTTGCGTCCTTGAGCGGCCCGCAACGGATCGTTCTTTTCAGCTGCCGCCAGGCGGCAGATTTCAGCGCACTGGCCAACGCCACGACCGCCGTGCTCGAACTGGAATGCGCCGCCATGCTGCCGCCGTCGTTCATCGAGTACGCGCTGCGGTTGGGCGCTGGAGGCGTCGTCGTCACCGGTTGCCGCGAAGGCGACTGCGAGTTCCGCCTGGGTGACAGGTGGTTGCAGCAACGGCTGTCGGGCCAGCGCGAACCGCGTTTGCGGGCCTCGGTCGCACGCGAGCAGATCGAGGTGCAGTGGTGCGGAAGCGATATGCTCGGCGCTGAAGCGGCGCTGGCGCGTCTGCGGGTACGGATGTGGAGCACGACTCCGTCGGCAAATATCACCTCGTTGAAAGAATCGGAACATGACTGAGTTGAGATCAGATGCAAGCGCCTCATTCGTGGGTACCGGCGCGTCGGGCGTTACGCATTTTCGCTTTGCCCTCGCGGTGCCACAGGACGCGCGCAGGTCCCTGGCGCTGGCCTGGCTCGCGCTGGGATTGGCGGCACTGTTGGCTTCAGGGCTGTTTTCGATCCTGCTGGTGCTGTCGCGCACGCCGCAGCTGCAATCGCTCATTCCAGTCGCGGATTTTTTTCGCGTCGCGCTGGTGGTGCACGTCGATCTCTCGGTGCTGGTGTGGTTTCTCGCCTTTGGCGGTGCGCTCTGGACGTTGGGCGGAACCACCCGCTGGCAGCCGCTGGCCTGGTGCGCCTTTGCACTCTCGGCGCTGGGAACCGTCGTCCTGTGCGTGGCGCCCTTTGTGCAGGTTGCCACGCCCGTGATGTCCAACTATGTTCCGGTCCTCGATGGTTCGGTGTTTCTCACCGGCCTGACACTGTTCGGCGCCGGCATCGGCTTGCTGTGCCTGCGCTCCATGCTGGCGGCTTCGCCCGTGGGCGCACGCATCAGCGGCGACGGCGCGCTGCGCTTTGGATTGAACGCCGCGATGGTGGCGACGGCGGTCGCCGCGTTTGCCTTCCTCTGGTCCTGGGCCACCTTGCCTCGTAGCCTGGATGCCCGGGCCTATTACGAGCTGCTGTTCTGGGGCGGCGGCCATGTGCTGCAATTCGCCTACACCCTGTTGATGCTGGTGGGCTGGGTCTGGCTGGCGTCGTCCATTGGCCAAGGCCTTCGCCTCTCGCCACGGGTGGTGACGCTGCTGTTCGCCTTCGCCTTGCTGGCCGTGTTCCTCACGCCCATCACCTACCTCGCGTACGACGTGACATCGATCGAGCACCACCGGCTGCAGACACTCCTGATGCGCTACGGCGGCGGACTGGTGATCGGGCCAATTGCGCTGGCCGTGCTCTGGTCGCTGTGGCCCATGCCTCCCATGACGGCGCAGCTGCGCCCGCTGCGCTCCAGCCTGGTGGCCTCGCTCGTGCTGTTCTCTGCGGGAGGCCTGATCGGCTTCATGATCAGCGGCAGCAATGTGCGCATACCGGCGCACTACCACGGCTGCATCGTGGGTGTGACGCTGGCCATGATGGGCGTCGTTTATCGCCTGTTGCCGCAATTCGGATTTGCCACGCCCCAATCGCGCGCCGCTGCCTGGCAACCCGCCATCTACGGCGGCGGCCAGTTGCTGCACATCGTGGGTCTGGTCTGGTCCGGCGGTTACGGCGTGCAGCGCAAGGTCGCGGGAGCCGACCAGGTGCTGAGCACGTCCCAGGAGGTCTGGGGCATGGGTCTCATGGGGCTGGGCGGATTGATCGCGATCGTCGGCGGAATCGTGTTTCTGGTGATCGTGCTGCGCGCCATGCGCGGCCCAACAAACGAGGCATGAATGGCAAAGTTGGCAGGCACGTCGTCGACCCTCTGGTTGCAGCGCATCGGCGCATGGGGCTCGGCACTGGCGCTGGCGATACTGGGCGCCAGCATGCTGCTGCGCCTCACGACCGAGTTCACTCCCGACGCCCACACCTTGTCGGTGTTGCCGCCCGCCTGGGAACACGCAACGCGACTGCTGCACCGCGTGTCTGCATCCACGGTAGCGCTGCTGGCGCTGGGCGCCGTGCTGCGATGCTGGTTTGACCGAAGATCAGGCACCGCCCAGATCCAACCCACCGCCTGGATCGTGGCGGCGACGGTGCTGCTGGCGCTGATCGGTCCGCTCACACCCGGCTACCGCGTGGCCGCGATCACGGTGTTGAACGTGAGCGTGGGCCTATTGCTGCTGATGGCGTTCTGGTGGCTGCGCGAAAGTGCGGCCTGCGGCAGCGCGCAGCGCGGGCCGGTGGATGCGCTCTCACGGTGGACACTCGCGGCCTTCATTGCGCACGTCGCCACCGGCGCTGCCGCCAGCGCCTACCAAATGCTGGATCTGCGCTGGCCGGCCTGGGTGCATCTGGCTTCAGCGGTGCCCTGCCTGGGTCTGATGGCCGCGCTGCTGATCGAGAAGCGTCGTTCGCGCGCGCTGCCAGACAGCGGCAAGGCGCTGGAAATCCTCCTGTTCATGCAGCTGACGCTGGGCGCGGTGCTGATCTGGCTGGACCATCGACCGCTCTGGCTGAGCTTCGCGCACGCCATGCTCTCGCCACTGCTGGCGATGGCGCTGGTTTCGCTGATCCGACGCGACTCAGCCGCCGCGGCGTCGGCCTGACTTCCATGCCTCGGCTGCGAACCGCACCGAGTCATGAAAGTCAGTTCTTTCGCGTCATGCCTGGCGCTCGAAGATCGCGGCAATCCCCTGCCCGCCGCCGATGCACATCGTGACCAGCGCGTAGCGGCCACCGATGCGTTCGAGTTCGTACAGCGCCTTGACCGTGATCAGTGCCCCGGTGGCACCGATCGGGTGTCCCAGCGAAATCCCCGATCCATTGGGGTTGACCTTGGCGGGATCGAGCCCCAGGTCACGACTCACGGCGCAGGCCTGCGCCGCAAAGGCTTCGTTGGCCTCGATCACGTCCAGGTCGGCCACGGTCAGGCCCGCCTTCTTCAGCGCCAATTGAGACGCCGGGACCGGGCCGA
Organism: uncultured beta proteobacterium; assembly: GCA_903838565.1. GTDB lineage: Bacteria > Pseudomonadota > Gammaproteobacteria > Burkholderiales > Burkholderiaceae_C > CAIKVZ01. Next base: position 12,639 of record CAILZB010000018.1, read on the forward strand.
TGCCCATGTATTTCGGGTCCACACCGGCGTGCGCATAGGCCACCAGTCGCGCCAGAGGTTTCAAGCCGCGCGCCTTGGCCACGCTGGCCTCCATCAGCACCACGGCCGCTGCGGCGTCGTTGATGCCTGATGCGTTGCCGGCGGTGACGGTGCCGTTTTCCTTGAGGAAAGCAGGCTTGAGCTTGGCCATGTCGGCCAGCGTGCAGTTGGGGCGGAAGTGCTCATCGGTCTCGTACGACACGTCGCCTTTCCTGCTCTTGAGCAGGATCGGCAGGATCTGCGATTTGAAGTAGCCCTGCTGAACAGCTCGTTCGGCCCGGTTGTGGCTTTCGACTGCCAGACGGTCCTGGTCTTCACGCGTGATGCCCCACTTGGCCGCGATGTTCTCTGCCGTCACGCCCATGTGGATGGTGTGGAAAGGGTCGTGCAAAGCGCCCACGACCATGTCCACCATCTTGGTGTCGCCCATGCGTGCACCCCAGCGCATGTTCAGGCTGGCGTAGGGTGCGCGGCTCATGTTCTCCGCGCCGCCTCCGACCGCGATGTCGCAGTCGCCGAGCAGTATCGACTGGCTCGCCGAGACGATCGCCTGCAGGCCTGAGCCGCACAGCCGGTTCACGTTGTAGGCGGGCGTGCCCTCGGCGCAGCCGCCATTGATGGCCGCCACGCGCGACAGATACATGTCCTTGGGCTCGGTGTTGACCACATGGCCGAACACCACGTGGCCGACTTCGGCGCCGTCGACGCAGGCGCGTTTGAGGGACTCGCGCACCACCTGCGCGGCCAGTTCGGTTGGGGCGATGTCCTTCAGGCTGCCGCCGAAAGTACCGATGGGGGTGCGCACACCGCTGACGACAACAACTTCACGTGCCATGAAAATCTCCTGCTGGGTTTTTTGAAATGAATGCCGCCCAAGTGTGGCCGCGACATATTTCCTGTTGCTTACAGCCCCTGATTTCGACTCACTTACAATCGCGCACCCAGTCAGCGTGGAGACAGCATCTCATGGAACCCGGCGAATTCAACATACCGCGCTTTTTGGCGGTGCTGCCGCTCTTCAGCGACCTGTCCCCTGCGGAATTGAGCCGCGTCGCCGAGGGCTGCCAGGTGCGGCGCCTGGCGCGCGGCGACACCATTTTCCGCTTCGGCGAACCCTGCGAGGAGTTTCACGTGGTGGTAATGGGCCAGGTCAAGCTCTACGCCCTGTCGCCTGCCGGCCAGGAAAAGGTGATCGAGCTGGTCGGGCCCGGAAACAGCTTTGCCGAAGCGCTGATGTTCACATCCAAGCCCTACATCCTGAACGCGCAGGCCCTGGCCAACACCCTGCTGCTGACCGTGAGCAAGCAGTCCATGCTGTCCGAGATCGAACGCGACCCAAGGTTCTCCCTGCGCCTGCTGGCCGGCATTTCGCGCCGCCTGCATGGTCTGGTGCACGACATCGAATCCGGTGCGCTGCACAGCGGCATGCAGCGCGTCATCGGCTACCTGTTGCGCGAACATCAGGCGGACGACAGTGCCACCGAAAACGTATTCATGGTATCGCTGCCGGTGAGCAAGGCCACGGTGGCCTCACGCCTGTCGCTCACACCCGAATATTTCTCCAAGGTCCTGCACGAGCTGGAGGCAGAGGGATTGATCGAGATCGACAAGCGCGACATCCGCATCGTCGACGTGCCGCGCCTGGCCCATTACGGCATGCATTGAACGCTGGAGGCGCGTCAGTGCGACGTCCCTTCCGAGCGCGAGATCTTGTTCCATACGTTGTACTTGCCGATCGGCTTGCTCATGGGCAGGCGCTTGACTTCCTTGAACGTCTGGGTGTCGTACACGATCAGCGCCCCGTCCATCTCGCCCAGGCTCGCCAGCGCGTAGCGTCCGTCCTTCGTGAACTCGATGTGCGACAGGGTGCGTCCCGGCTCGCGCACCTGTGCCACGACCTCGAGCGTCGCCTTGTCGATCACCGTGAGCGAGTCACGTCCGGTGGGACTCATCATCGAGTCGACCCAGGCATAGCGAGAATTTTCATGGCTGCGCATGAAAAAACCCGGCCCCGGCGTCGCAATCGACTTGACCACCTGCCAGTTCTTCATGTCCACGACCGTGACCGCACCGTCCTTCAGGTTCGGCGAAGCCAGAACGGTTGTGCCGTTCCATGCAAAGGTGATTCCCGACCCGAGGTGCGGCATGCCCGACAGCGGGAAGCTGGCGACGCGGCGACGCGCGTCCAGGTTCACCACCTGCGCCTGGGTGCTGCCGTCCGCCTTGGGTCGCGTCGTGCCGATGACGTGACGGTAGCTCTGGTCAAAAAAGAAGTCGTCCAGCGGTTCCTCCAGCGGGGTTCGGCGCACGCCCAGAAAACCCGGCGTTGCAATCGCCTCGCCCATTTTGTAGTCATGCACCAGACCGTCGTAGATCGGCGCAGCTGCCCGGTCGTAGGAGATTTCCCAGAGCTCGGAGATGTCCTTGAGCGCCACCACAAAGCTGTTGCGCGGCGTGGCGTCGTACACGGCGGAAACGCGCGACGTCAGCTTGCCGTCGTGCGTGGCCGCAGCATAGCTGCGCACCAGTTTCAGGTCGGCGTCGAACAGCGCCAGATTGTTGGGGAGATAGTTGGCCGCCATGATCCATCGACCGTCGGCTGACACCGCGACGTTGCGCATGTTGATGCCGGCGCGCACTTCGGCCACCACGGTCAGATTCCACAAGTCGTATTTTGTGATCCAGCCGTCGCGCGATCCGAAATAGACAAAGCGCCCGTCCAGCGTGAACTTGGGGCCGCCGTGCAGCGCAAAGCGTGAAGGAAAGCGGTGCATGACTTCGAAGCGCTCGCCGTCGACCAGCGAAACGTGATGGCTTCCGCCCTCCACCACGACGAACAGGTTCATCGGGTCTGCGCTCCACAGCGGTTTCGCAGGCAGTGCGGCGGCGCCCGGCGTTTCGATCCTGGACGCGCGGATGTCCGCCTCGGTCCAGCTCGGCGCCGGGCTGACGGGGCTGTAGATCCACTGCACCAGTTGCGCGATCTCATCCGCTTTCAACAGCTTGGAAAAACCCGCCATCTGCGTTGCCGCCCGGCCGTTGCTGATGACAGACGTCGCTTCGGGTTTGCGCAAGCGCTCCAGGCTCTGCGGCAGCAGTGCCGGACCCATACCGCCCAGGCGTTTCTCGCCGTGGCACGACGCGCAATGTTGCGCGAACAGCGCAGGCGCGGCGGTGTCGACCTCAGTCGCTTCGGCGGACGCGCAGAGCACGAGCGACAGAAAAAAGCCTGCACACAAGCGCAGGCTTGGCTTCAGGGAGCGCCGCCAGGCGCCTACAGCGACAGCACCCATTGGACCGCTGTCTTCAGGTCGGCGTCGCTGATCTTCTCCACCGGGTTTGGCGCCATGGGAATCGGGCCGTAGACGCCCGAACCACCCTTGCGAACCTTGTCCATGAGCTTGGCGACAACGTCCTGGCCCTTGTACTTCTTGCCGATGTCCTTGAGCGCAGGGCCCACCAGCTTGGCGTCCACTTTGTGGCAGGCCATGCAACCGGACTTGGTCATGATTTCTTCGCCGGTGGCGGCTTGTGCGCCAGCGGCCAGCAGGGCGGCGCTGGCGACCAGCAGAATGTTGAATGTCTTCATGTCACTATTTCCTTGAATGAGTGGGGGC
>CAILZB010000019.1 GCA_903838565.1 uncultured beta proteobacterium
CAGCACCGTGTTGATCCATTGCAACTCCGGCACATCCTTGGGTTTGCGTCCTGCGACCACGGTGCTTTGATGGGCACAGCCAGCCAACGTAACAGCACCGAAACAAGCCAGTCCGTCAGAGAGAACCGTGCTGCCAGGTGCGAGGTTCTTTCGCGCCCACTGCGTGATCGCGTTGAGGGTGAAGCCAGCTACTGGCGTCAACTTGACACGCAAGGGGTGCCCGTCCTCGTTGAGCGAAACTGCGGCCACAAACGGCACCTTGTTTTCCGAGCCGCGCCCGACCTTGCCGCCACTGCGCTCACCGCCAAGGTAGGCATCATCAACCTGCACCTGCCCCTCCAGCATATAGCAGGCCTCACGCTGCATCATGGCTTGCATCAGCTTGTGGTGCACCAGCCATGCCGTTGGGTAGCTCACGCCCAGGTGGCGCTTGAGCGCGAGTGCCGACAAGCCGGTCTTGGCCTGGCTGATCAGGTAGATCGCCAAGAACCATACCGTCAATGGCAGCTTCGTTCCCTGAAACACGGTACCAGCGATCAGCGACGTTTGATGCCGACACGCGTTGCACTGAAAGACCCTGTGCCCACCGGTGCGCAAAACACAGTGCGCTGCGCAACTGCAGCGCGGACAGGCAAAGCCCTCTGGCCAGCGAGAACTCTCCAGCGCTTGGGCGCAAAGCGGCTCCGTGCCGTAGAGTTTGAAGAACTCCGGCATGGACAAGCCGGGTTGAAACTGGACGCGATTCATGGCCATGGCGCTGCTACCCAAAGTGAACGATGGGAGCAGGATAGGTCGGGACGGGCTCACCGCGTGAGCTTGGCTGAACATCATTGCTAATCAGGAAACTCTATGACCGGATACGCTGCCAAGGAGCCGGACAGTGCGGTCCCCAAAAATGGAGCGAATCGAGGATTCGAATCCCTGTTCGGGATCAAGATTGATCAGCGACAGCGGAGGAAATTTGGCGCTGGAGCATGGGCCTTTTGGACCTCACCAGATCGGTAAACCTCTGCACTTCAGCGAATTGGCGTCCGAGGCACTTCTCCTCCGCCAGACAGCCAATAAACATGCGCCCTTCGGGGCGTTTTGTTTTTGTTCCCGTCAAAACGCCCATTCATTCAGCGGATGGTTGTTTTGGTCCAAAAACCAGGGGGCGAAAACAGCCCCCAGACCCACCCAGGCCAGCACCGGCACCCGAGCCACCCCCAGTCCTCGTTGGTGGCTCTGGCGTCGATTTCGGGTCGATGCTGACGCCGGCATGGGAAAGGTCCCACGCCAAGCCTCCATCGGTCAACGGCCGCAACGGCAGATGCAGGGAAGCTCCCCAAACGACCCAGAGCAGCCAGCGCCGACTGGCGATTTCTCCGCAGGCGGGCACGCTTGCCGCCGGCTCGAACGAAGGCAGAAGATATTTATTTTGAAAATTGCCCTTTGGGGCAATATCAATTTGCCACGTTCTCCCTCATGCTCGAGACAGACCAGCGGCTCCGCATGCCGACCCTGACGGACTGGTTGAGCCCTACACCCCACATGGAGAACACCATTACAGAACTCGAGATCAGCAAATGCGGATTCTTGGTGATCGATGACGATGACTTCCAGTCTGCGCTCGTCACCCATGTTCTGGAACGTATCGGTGGAAGTCGAATCTTTTCGGCGAACAACGCCGATGACGGATATGCGCTGGCGCAACAGCACAAACCGGATTTCGTGCTGCTCGACATCTACATGCCACAGATCGATGGTTGGGCAATATTGGAAGAGTTGCGCCGGATTCATCCTGGCCTGCTGGCAATCATGGTGACGGGCTCCCAATCGCCCGCGGATTTCAATAAATCCATGGACCGGTACGTCGACGGATTCTGCATAAAACCGGTGTTGCCGGACGTGATGGTCAAGGCGCTGCGCACCGCCAGGCGAAGATCAGGGGCGTCGCAGGATCCCGCGTATGCTCTGGCGTGACATTGAAGATTTGGCTCCACCCGAAAATCGCTCGGACCATTGAGATGACCACAACCCTTCGACGCGCCGCTGTGCGTGCCCTGCTCTGCGGACTGGCGCTATGGAGCACGTTCGCATCAGCCGCCGACATCCTGTTCATCGGCAACAGCTTTACCTATGCCGCTGGCTCCGCCGTGCGCACCTGGCGTGCAGATTCGGTCAGCGACCTGAACGCGCAGGGCATCGGCGGCATGCCAGCCCTGTTCAAGGCGTTCACGCAACAAGCCGGGCTGAAATTCGACGTGTCGCTGGAGACCCAGGGCGGTGTCGGCATTGACTGGCACCTGCAGAACAAGCTGGGCGTGATCGGTCAGCGCCCCTGGGATGTGGTGGTGATGCATGGCTACTCGACGCTGGACGCGAAGAAGCCGGGTGACCCGGCCACGCTGATTGCCAGCACCAAGCAGATGGCCGAATTCCTGGCCAGCCGCAACCCCGGCGTGGACGTGCGCCTGCTGGCCACCTGGGCCCGTGCCGACCAGACCTATGAAGCCAAGGGCGCCTGGTACGGCAAGCCGATCGAGGCGATGGGCCGCGACGTGCGTGCCGGCTACGATCAGGCTGCCGCGGCTTCACCCATCGTCAAAGGGGTGATCCCGGTGGGCGACGCCTGGCTGCGCGCGATCGCCAGCGGCGTGGCCGACTCCAATCCCTATGACGGCATCGACGCCGGCCGGCTCAACCTCTGGACCTACGACCACTACCACGCCAGCAGCTACGGTTACTACCTCGAGGCGTTGGTGGTCTTCGGTGCCATCACCGGGCGCGACCCGCGCTCGCTCGGCGACAACGAATGCGCCGCGTTCGAGTTGGGCCTGTCCACCGCCCAGACCGCGGCCCTGCAGCAGGTGGCCTTTGACGAGCTCGCCAGCCGCGGCGCCGTCAAAGCCGGCCCACTGAAACCCGCCAGGTCCGGCGCGCCGATGAATTGTCCTCGCTGGCGCTGAGATCCGGCAGCGCGCTCTGACCGATGGCAAGTCGCTGTCGTGAGCGTCAGCGCAGTACGGCGCTCGCGTCTGCAGCCTGGATCAATGCCGCGGCGTCCTCAGGCAGCAAGAATCCGGCTTTCATCGCGCGCTTTGTCGCAACGCGAACGGCTGACACATAACCCTCATGGCTGCGGTAGCGCTCTTGCAGCGAAGGGCGCGGGTCATGCTTGGCCAGGCGTTCCTCGCGCGTACGGCTGAACGCGATCATGCCTCCCACGTAGTTGCAGATCTGGTCCTTGTGAAATGGCATGGCACCCCCAGCCGTGATATTCCATCCCAGGTAGCTGCCCAGTGGTGCGTCCAGCAGGGGCACAGGCACGCCACCGAGTTCATTGCCATCGCCATCCACCTTTGGCGCAAGCATCTTGAGCACTTGCTTGATCCCTGGCGGCGCGTTGCTGACTATGCCGCTACCGTCTTGCGGGTTGAACTGCGGACCCCAGTCGTAGTCAAGCACCGGCATGATGAAGTCCGGCTCTGGCACCGTGGCACGCAGCCCGGGCAGGCTTGGAAATCCGATCCCCGCCTTGTCTGCTGCGGCCAGCGTGTGGCCTTTGAGTGTGGGGTAGCGGCTCGCGGGTGGCAGCGTGCCCTTCATCACCCAGTCCCGAAAGTGCACGCGCAGCGCGTTCACGGTCTGCGTGTGCGGCACCGGGTTGGGCGGCAGCACGCCAACGCCAAAATTGTTGCCCGGGCAGGCGGCTCCGGCACTGGGCAAGCCGACGCCCGGCAGACTGGTGTCAAATCCGCCGGCGCCGCCGCCGTGGCTGCTGCTTGCAATGTAGTAGCGGCGCACATTGGCGGGCAGCGGCAGGTCCGCCTTGGCGTCGGTGCCGACCCATTCGGGCGTGAGCTTGAGCGCCCAGACCTCGGCGGAGCCAAAATGCTCCATGATTTTGGGGCAGGTCTTTGTCGCCGTGCAGCGGTCGAGAATGCCGCCAGCCGGCAGACCCCGCACGCGGTCGGGCGCGCTCAGCCACCATTGGGGGCCCTCGCTGCCCGCCTGGTACAACTCCAGCACGCCGTCCGGTTGGGCCCAGCGGAAGTTCAGCGCAATGCGCCGCCCCGCAATGATGGGCCACATGCCGTCATGCACCCGGGTGCCGTCTTCAGCCTGGTTGAAACCCAGATGCAGCCAGCCGCGCAAAAAATTTCCTGACTGTGAAATTCCGCGCCCGATGCTGTGGGTCATGGCCTTGGCGATGGGGCTGGGTGTGCCCCCATCGTCGGCGACCGACTTCTTGAAAAAGGCGCCCAGGTCGCGCCAGGCGGCAAAGCCGATACCCAGCACGTAGGGATCGGCGGCGGTGAAAACCACCTGGTACAGGCGGTTCGCATCAAAGCCATTCCTGAGGCAAATCTGCGTCGCGTCGGGCGTGCCCGGAAACGGATGCGTGGCGTCACACCGGGCCCATGCCCAGTCGGCGGGTGCAATGGCAACTTCATCCAGCACCTCGCCACGCTGGTTTTCACCAGCACGCGACACGAGCCGGGCCTGGGCGGTGTCCAGGCTCACGGGCTTGTAGGGCACCGGGTTGGTCTGCACCATGAGCGGCTGCGAACCCAGGCCCGATCGATTCACGATGCGAGCAAAGACCTCACCGGTCACCGCGGCATTCCCCGGGCCGCGCGCCACAGGCAGCTGCAGGAACTGCAGGCCCGCCACAGCAGCCGTTGGGCGCACCACGGTGCTGCCGGCGTTGTCACCCTGCCATGCGCTGGACAGCATGACGTCACCGAAGGCCATTTCCTGCGGGGCCATCGGAAACGCTCGCCCGCGATTGGGCACGTCATGCCACATCATGCCGCTGGCCTGGCCCATGTCGACGGGTTTGTAGATCACAAATGACGCCACGTAGCGCACCTTGCCATCGGCGTCCCTGGCCAACTCGATGTCCTGGATGATCGCGTTGCCAGGCACTTTGGGGTCCAGCTCGCCAAACGCCCGACCAGCCACCCTCTCGTACGCCATGCCCGCGGTGGTGCTGCCTGCAGCTGCGGAAAAAGGCGCGGTTTCGTCAATCACGATGCGTGTCACGCGCGCGTAGCCGGGGGCGCACAGGATCAGCCCCATCAGGCCGCCAGTCAATAGCTTGGCCATCGATTTCATGTGTCTGTCTCCTTGTTTTTCGCTACTTTAACGTGGTCGAGCGGATGTCGTTGGGTGGTCGCGTGAAGCTCTTCCAATGTCGGGAACTCCCGCCAACCTGCCATGCGCCAGCATGCAGCGTTGCCCCGCGCGGGTATTGCATGCATGCCGGTCCGACCCCGGTTGGCTCGCAGCAGGACAGCTTACCGGTCGTATTCGAAGCCCGTCGACTTGCCCTTCGCCGTCGAGCCCAACATCCAGGACAAGCCCACATAGGCCACGCGACCGCGTTGCGCGCGCAGGTAGCTCTGTGACAGGCTGTCGGTGTTGACGTAGCGCTCAAACCTTTGACCGTTGAACAGGTCCGCCACGGTGGCAAAGAATGACAGCCTGTCGTCGAGCTTGTGGCGGTAGCCCAGGTTGACAAGCTGGATGGCAGCCACATGACCCTGCGGTGTCAGGTGTTTGTCGGCCCGGCTGAATGACGCCTGCACCGCATCCAGGCTGCTGGCATGAAAGTCCAGACTGAGCTTGAGGTTCAGGCCCGTGCTCGACTTCAGTCCCGTCGCCCCCAGCGCGGTGGCGTCAATCTGCGTATGGAAAAGATTTCCGCCCAGCTTGTAGGACCACTGAGGGGAGAGGCGGCCATCCAGATTGAATTCCAGACCTTCGGAGAGGCTCAGTGGCAGGTTGCTCTTGGTGTTCAGGACCACGTCCGGGCTGAGCACTTGCACCACATCGGTCACGCTGTTGCGGTTGGCGCGGGCGTAGACCGTGGCGCCGTAATTTTGATGCTCCGCCGCGACCCTGTATCCCAACTCCATGGACTGGGTGTCCTGCGGCAGCAGTGCGGGATTACCTGCACGCAGGTTGTGTGTGTCCTGATAGTCGACAAAGGGGTTCAGCGCTTCCGGCTGCGGCCGCGACAGCCGTCTGCTGTAGCCCAATGAAAGACTGTCGGCTTCGCCCAGCGAGCGCTCGAGATGCAGGCTGGGATAGAGCCCGCTATAGCGGCTGTACGTGAGCATGTTCCCAATCGCCTGGTTGCCCCGGCCGAGCGTGCGCTCGGCGCGCAGGCCCGCGAGCACCTCCCAGTCGCCTTGCGTCTGCCGCCACGAGCCGTACAGGGCGCTGACTTTTTGCCGGTAGTCAAACTGGTTGGTCAAAGCCGGATTGACCACGACCAGCCCGGAGGCGGCATCCACGTTGTTGCCTGCGTTGGCAAAGCCATAGTCGTCCTGTTCCAACGCCAGGCCCAGCGCGAGCTTACTTCCAGTCGCCAGCGCCAGGGCATAGTCCAGGCCAAGATCGGTCGTCACCAGATCGTGATTCAGGTAGAGCTGATCCTGGCTCCTGGGGGCTTGTGGAAAGTCAAAGGTGTTCAGGTAGGCATAGCGCTCGCGCTCACGGTCGGAGCTGCGGTGCAGGGCGGCATCCAGTGTTTCATCCGGTGAGCGCAGCAGTTGCCGAAAACCCAGGCTCTGCTCGGTGCTGCGACTCCATTCATAGCCGTCACTGTGCCGCTCGGACAGGTGTGTGGGCGGCCCGCCGAGCATCCGGGTTTCGTCATGCTGATCGAAATAGCGCTGACCGCTGCGCTCGCGCAGGCTCAGGTCCAGCCTCGCCGTGAGCGTGTCGCTTGCGCGGTAGTCCATCCCTGCCTTGAGCGAGGGCAGGAGACGCAGCATCTTCTGCTCGGAGCTTTCATGGCTGAGCACGGCCTGCCAGGAGGTCGGGTCGATGGTCCGGAGTTGCGACTCCAGCAGGCGCTGTCGGCTGTCCTGGCGCAGACCCAAGCTGGCCGACAGGTTCAAGGGGCCGCTGTTGTAGCCGCCACTGCCCGCCAGAATGTAACGCTGATGGTCGCCGATGCTGGCCTGAACGGAACCGGAAGCGCCTGGTGGCCGGATTTTCTTGGTGACGATGTTGATGATGCCCGCAGTACCTTCTGCCCTGTACTGCGCAGGCGGACTGGACAGGACTTCGATTTTCTCGATGTTGCTGGCAGACCATTGCAGCAGGCCGTCGCCGGCACTCGACCCCGTGAGTTGCGCCGATGGCTTGCCGTCCACCAGAACGGTCACGTTGGGGTCCCCACGCAGGCTCACGTTGCCATCGGCGTCCACTTCGACTGAGGCAATGGTATTGAGAACGTCGGCGGCGCTGCCGGTGGCGCGCTGCAAATCGTTGCTCAGATCGTAGACTTTGCGGTCGATGCGGGTTTGCACAGGCCGCGCCGCAACCGTGATGCTCACGCTCGGCAGGCTGATGGGTTCGTTGGCAGGAAGCGTATCGGCCTCGACGCCGCCTGCGCTCAAGGCCAGACCCAGCGCCGCCAGACGCCCGTGCAGCGAACGCCACATTCAATTCACCGCCGGCGCAAGCCCCAAGGTCTGACGCAATTCCTGCCGGGCTGCCGCCAGTTCCTGGCGATACCTGGGGTTGGTATTCATCACCGCGTGCATGGCATAGGCCAGCAGCTTGCTGGCCTGCAGGTCGCTGGCGTAATGCACGCCGCAGACCAGGCGGTTGTTGGCGTAGTCATCGGCCCGCGCCAATATCTGGTCACGTTTTTCCGGGACCATGTCAATCAGCGCCAGCGCCATCAAGTAGCCTGTGGTGCTGTGGCCGCTGGGGTAGGAGTCGTTCTTGGTCTTGGTCTTGCACACCGGGTGCAGCGTCTGGTCCAGGTTATACGGGCGCACGCGCTGGAATCCCAGTTTGGCGGGGTCGGTATTGACGCTCTCGTCGTCGTTCAACTTGACCGACAGCGCCGCAGTGAGCGGGAGTCTCGCTGACGTGAACCGTGGATCAAGCTGCGCCTGGAAAATGAAGATGCTTTCGTTCCCGTCATCGGCTATGGCCCTGTGCGCCTGCTCCGGGGTGCGTGCCGCTTCGATGCGATGCAACTCGGCCAGCTCTGCCCTGGTTGTCTCCGAATCGGACGCGGGCGGCGCCGGCAGAACCTGAAAGGCCCGGATCTGTTCGGCCGAGACAAACGACGGCTCCAGCGCCAGTGCCGGATTGGCCAGAACCGCCGCAACGACACAAATGGGGTGCAGCAACTTGTTCATGAATGATGGGAACCGCGTTCCGTCGCGCATGGCCGGTGGCTCAGGGCTTGCGCGCTGCGACCAGCAGCACGAACTGATCGGCAAGCACGGTGGGCAGATAGACCTTCTTGTCGAGCGGATTCATGGCCATGGTCTTGGCGCCTTTTTCCGTCACCAGTTTCGCAGAAACGGTGTAGTGGTCCGCATCGTCCTGGTGGGCCACGGTCAGTGTGCCCGTGCCTCCGCCGCCCGAAGTCAGAACGGTGCGCGTGTCGGCGTCGTAGATCACGGCGTCCGGGTGCTCACCGATGGCGAAATGCGCGACCTTCTTACCGGAATGCGCGTCGGTCACGACCGCCACGCCATTGGCGCAGGCGGAGAACAGGCGTGCGTTCTTCACGTCCATGGCCAAACCTGTGGGCTCCACGCAGCCTTTCAGTGGCCACTTGGCGACGACCTTGTTGGAAGCCACGTCGATCACGTGCAGCTCCGACTTGTCCTCGACATTGAAGAAGATCTTGCCGTGCTCGTCGGACAGGGCAAACTCCGGTCGACCACCGACCTTGACGCTGTCCACCACCTTCAAGGTCGTGGCGTCGATCACTTCGAAGTCCGCGCTGCTGCCGTTGAACGCGTAGACCTTGTGGGTCAGCGGCTCGTACAGGATGACGTCGGGGTTCTTACCCTTGAGCGTGATTTCGGCCTGGGTCGCAAGCGACTCGAGGTCGAAGACGGTGACCGAATTGGTCTTGCCGTTGCTGGTGAAACCCAGCTTGAGATCCTGGGCAATTGCCACGCCGTGCACGCCCTGTGTATTGGCAATCACCCCGACAGTCTTGCCCGAGGGTATTGCAACGACGTCGACCCGGTCGCCGCGCGTGACAAACAGGCGCTGGCGTTGGGCATCGATGGAGATGAAGTCCCACTTCGTCGCAGCCCCCAGAGGCAGACGTTGCACCACTTCGTAGGAGCCGGCATCGGCAGCCATGGCAGAAACACCGAACAGACCGGCCAGAGCCATGGTCAAAAAGTTCTTGCTGAAGTTGTTCATAGGGTGAATGGTGAGTGATGGCTCAATAGGACAGGTTCAGGCCGAACTGGTAGGTGGCGCCGTAGAACTCGCGTTGGATCACGCGGTTGGAGCTGCCTTCGGAAAACACCATTGGCGTATTCGTCAGATTCTTCCCGTTGAAGTACAGCGAGACCTGCTTGTTCACCGCGTAGGATGAACCAAGGTCGAGCGAGAAGCGTGGCTCTGAAAATACGTCGGTACCCGGGCCGCCGATGCCAAACAGGTTGCGCGACAGGTAGTAGCCCGCCAGGCGCAGGTTCAGGCCGTTTTTCTCGTACGAGACCGAAGCGTTGGCCGTGTGCTTGGATGTGGACGGCAGCGACGAAGACTCTCCGGCGCGAATGGCAAAGCGCGAATCGACGTAGGTGTAGTTCAGCCCCAGACCCAGGCCGCTGAAGGTTGCGGGCAGGCCCTTGAGCTTTTGCTCGTAGTTGAATTCCAGGCCGCGCGCGTACGAACTGTCGATGTTGCTGTACGAGATCACGTGCGCCACGCCGACGAAGCCGGCGAACAGGCCATTGTTGGGGAAAGTCTGGCTCGTGACACCGTTGGCGATGTAGTTCTTGAATTCCTTGTCGAACACGCCGATCGACAGCACGCCGGCGTCGTTCAGGTAGCGCTCGATCGAGAAGTCAAAGGAGTTCGCGGTGATGGGCTTCAGGTCGGGATTGCCCTGCGTCACCTGGTTCGCGGCCGGGTTCACGATCAACGAAGGCGTCACCTGATTGAAGCCCGGGCGGGCGATGGTGGACGAATACGCGGCGCGCGCAATCAGTGCAGGCTCGATTTCGTACCGGGCCTGAAGGCTGGGGAAGAAGTTGGCGTAGCTCTTGCTCGCGCTCACCGGACTGACGAAGGCGTTTCCGCTGGCGTCGACGCTCTTGCCGAAGGCCGAATAGTTGCCCTTGGTGGACTCGACGCGTGCGCCGCCGGTGACTCCCAGTTTGCCCGACTGCATCTGGTACTGACCGTAGGCCGCGAGAACGTCTTCCTTGTCGGTCTGCGTCTGCATGGCGGAGTTGATCGCGTCGTTGGCGCTGATGGCCTGGAAGCTGGCCAGGGTGTTTTGCAGCAGGCCGGCTGTCATCTGCGGGCCGTTGTTGTACGCGCCATCGTAGAAGCTGACGTTGCCCCCGGATGAGGCACCGGTCAGTGGCAGCGCGGGAATGCCCGCATAGGAATACGGCTGGCCTCCCGCATTGCGGGTGCGCCAACGGCCGCTCACACCGACCTTGAGCGATTCCTCTTCAAAGCTGCCCCATTTGACCGGCATCTTGAGGTTTTCTGCGGTGGACAATTCCTTGTCCCGAATGCTCTGCGTGCTGTTCTGGAACTTCACCAGCGTGTAGTTGGCCGGGTTCAGGTAGTCCGCGCCCGTGACCGTGAACTTGGGCGTATTGCCTGCACCACTGTTGTTGTACGTGATGCTGCCCGACGCGGGCGTGAAGTTGAAGTCCGAGTTGTAGTCGTGCAGCTTGTTGAACGATCCCTGGGTGTAGCCCACCCGGTAGTCGACGACCTTGTCGCCCAGCTTGTTCTTGCCACCGATGACGAACACCTTGTTGTTGATGCGTTCCTTTTCGTCGCGCAGCGTCTTGTCAAAGCCGTTGGCCGTGATGCCGTCGGTGAAGACCCCGTTGGCCAGCGTCGGGCTGCCGTCCGACGTCACCGTGAGGCGATTGCGCAGAACGGTCTCGGTGTAGCCTGCATCAAAGAAGCGCACGTAGTAGTTGCTGTCCTGATCGGGCTGATAGCCCAGGTCGAAACCCAGGCCGTGGCGCTTGCGGTTGTACTGGTAGTGGCGCTGATCCCAACCGGCATAGGCAAGAGGCGAGTTCACGCCGTCGTCAATGAAGCCGGGTTCGACATCGTCGATGCCGCGCTTGTCTTCGTAGTACGAGGCCGTGAACACGACGGAAAACGGTCGGTCCGAGTAGCCTTCGGCTGCACTCTGGCCGCTGGTGCCGCTGCCAAAGCGCCCGCCGGTGGAGATCGACAGGTCGGCGATGCCGGTCTTGCGCAGCGCCTCATAGCCGGTACCGATGCGCGCTTCGAGGAAGGGCGCACTGTTGCGCGGCGCGGTCTTGGGCGTGATCTCTATCGTTCCGCCCAGGGCCTCGGCGTCCTGCTCCGGCAGGTTCGATTTGGTCACCGTGATGGCGCCCACGAGTCCGGTGGGAATTGCATCCAGCGCCACCGCGCGTCCGCCGCCGAAAGGCGAGGCGTTGTTCGACGGTGGCAGGCGCAGGCCGCCAAATGTGGTGCTGTTGAGGTCGGCGTCGAGGCCTCGGATATTGATGAAGCGACCTTCGCCGGTATCGGTTTCCAGCGAGATTCCCGGGATGCGGCGCACGGTCTCGGCGATGTTCACATCGGGCAACTTGCGCATTTCCTCCACGGTCATGACATTGATCAGATTGGGCGCCTCTTCCTGGGCCTTGCGCGCCACCGAGTTGGGCGTGCGCTGTGCACTGATGGTGATGGTTTCCAGCGCCGACATGGGCGCTGGCGCCTGCTGCGCCGACACTGTGGCGGCGTAGGCTTGGACGATGAGCAGGGAGATCAGGGAGCGTTTGGGGCTGAAGGCCATGATGGGTGTTTCCGTGGTGAGTGAATGGGTTCACAACGGAATCTAAAATTCCAACAAGACGCTGCCGTGTCGTTACCGCATCTTTACATTGCCGTTGGTTCGGCGAGACAGGGCGCGATGTTCCAGTCGGAACCCGACAGGTGTCTCACGGGCCCCATGCGCGCACATTCGATGGACAACCCACACCCGATCGGCAGGCACATCGAAGTCAGGCTAACGCGAGGACCGGTGATGGAAGGCGAAATTGACCGGTCATGCCCCTGAGGTCGCTGGCGCGCTCCTGTAAGGTCTGCGCGGCGGCACTCGACTCCTCTATCACGGCCGAGTTCTCCTGCGTCATCCTGTCAAGCTGGTTGACCGCCGCATGGATGCTGGACATGCCGGAACTTTGACCCAGCGTCTCGGCATTGATGGTGGCGATGGCATTCGCCACCCGGTTGATGGACTCCACGATGAGCGCCATGGTTGAGCGCGCCTGAGCCACATTCTTCGTGCCGATCTCCACCTTGTCGACCGAGTCACCAATGAGCGCCTTGATTTGGCGCGCCGCTGCGCCGGAGCGATTGGCCAGCACCCGCACCTCGGCCGCAACGACGGCGAACCCTCGGCCTTCGGGGCCGGCCCGGGCCGCCTCCACCGCGGCATTCAGGGCCAGGATGTTGGTCTGAAAGGCGATGCCATCGATGACGGCGGTGATATCGACGATCTGGCGCGAGGAATCCCGGATGTCAGACATCGTCTGCATCAACTCCTTCATCACGGCGCTTCCCTCGTCGGCCTGCGCCGCAGCCACGCGGGCCATGGATTCCCCCCCGGCTGCCGATTGCATGGTCTGGCGCATGGCCATCGCAATTTGCTCCACCAGCGCAGAAGTCTGCTGCAGGAAGGACGCCGCAAGTTCGGTCCGATTGGAAAAATCCAGATTGCCCACGGCAATCTCCGTGGCACCGTCGGCAACGCTGCGGCTGGCCATCTGGGCCTGATCCACCAGATGGTGCAGGGACGCCTGCATGCGACTCAAGGCCGTCAGAAGGCGACCCCCTTCGTCGCGGTCATGCCCCTCGATCGGCTCCGTCAAGTCCAAGGCCGCAACCCGATTCGCGGTATCGACCGCCTGGCTGATCGGCCGCGTGATGGCGCGTACCAGCCAGAACGAAAGCACGCCTCCCAGCAACAGCGCAACCAGTCCGAACAGCACCAGACCCCATTGCGCGGAACTGCTCAATTTTTCTATCTGCTTGGCCGCTGCATCGATCGTGCTGCGCTGCGAACTTTCCAGCTGGGCCACTTTCTGCATCATGGCCTGGGACGAAGGTTTCAGACGCGTAGCATAGACCCTCTCGATGTTGGCGGTCACACCGCCATCGCGTGCCACCGTCAGCTCCTGCATGGCCTTGTTGAAGTCCTGGTTCGACTGGATCATCGCGTCCAGCAGCAGATGATCCTGCGGGGTCCTCAGCGTCGATCCAAGCAGCTTGAGCAACTCATCCACCTTGGATGACGTCTGGGCCATCTCCGGCGACAGGGCGTCACCCACTTGCGGCTCGGAGCTCAGCGCCAAGGCTTTCGAACGCGCGACGTTCACCGCCACGTGGCTCTGCAATTCACCCGCGAGGCGCTCCGTCACCATGGCCTGCGAAACCATGCGATCGGTCTCCTGCTCGACCCTGTTCAAGGACCAGATTCCCAGCACCGACCCGACCAGTGCGACGCCCAGAACCACCGCGAATACGCTCAGAATGCTGCGTGAGAATGAGGCCGGCGCCGCAGGCTTGAGTGGAAGATCCGAAATCGACATGCAGGCACATCCCGGATTTGCAAACCGGGAGCTCACGAAATGAATGTAGAGTCACGATTATTTTTCAATGGTGTGACCCCGCAATGACAGGCAGCGCCACGGTGCCCGCGTTGGGTGGGCGGATCGCCAAATACCTGGAAGTGCGGATGACGGGGCATCTCAACAACAGGAAACCAACTGGGGTTTGGATCGCACGAGTGCCAGCGCACCTCTTGTCCAGTCCCATCCGGATCGGTCATCACTGTTTTAAGATCGGCAGATGCACAGGACCAAAACCAACGTACTTTTTGTTTCCCGGAGCAATGCTTTCAGGAGTCTGCTGGCAGAGGCCTGCCTGCGACAGCTTGGAGCCCATAAGTTCAAGGTTTATTCTTGCGGAGTGCCGTCAGAAGTCGCACAAACTCCCGACAGCTGGGCCCTGCTTGCACTTCAAACGGCGGGCATTCCCACAACCGGTCTGACGTGCAAGGGGTGGACCGAATTCACCCGAAGCGGTGCGCCAAGGATGGATTTCGTCATCTCCCTTGATGCTAAAACGGCAGGTGATCACCCGAATTGGAAAGGTCAACCGGAAACTGCGCTTTGGGACTACCCCGCGCTGACGGACCTCAAAGGCAAAAAGGGAAATCCTGGCATTGACTCGATCCAGACTCTGGTCTCGTTGCGACGCCGCGTCGAGTTGCTGGTCAGCCTTCATTCGAGGGTGCAAACCCGCTCCGAGTTACGTCACGACCTGCGTGATTTGGCCCACATCTAGCGCGGCCGCGCGGCCACCTGCCAGACCGGGTTAACCTGGCCGCGCTTCACGTCTTGCGGCGCGTGTCGGGAAGACTGGCCTCGTGCTCAGTGCAATGACCATTGACGGCGCAATACGGGGAGCTCTGTCCTTGGGGATGGACGCCCGAACCTCGCGCACCAGCGGATCGTCTTTTCCGTAGCGGCACTCAAGGTCCAACGCCAAAATCTCACGACCATCCCTGCAGCGGATCATGTTCAAACCCCAATTGTGATTCGGTGGCCCATTGTGGCACACGGGTCTGAGGCTTCGTTGACAGGTCACCGCGCCGCAGCGGCGGCAGCGCCATCCGCCATCACGGAACCGATGTCACCGATATTTACAAAAACGACATGAAAGCTTCATGCAATGCCGGCAAGATGGCTCCAAAATCACACCAATAAAAGACCTCGAAAATCGACACGATGTGAAGATCGTCATGCGGTTCAGGTCTCCCTTTCTGCCTCCATCTCTCCATCTGTTGTCGACCTCCATGTCGGGTTGAAACCGTGAGGTTTTCGTCAATTTGTTCAGCTCGAGAAGGTGCCCATGAAGCCCATCGTCCCCCAGATTTCGCCCGTCTTGGACGACGTCTTGTCCGAACCCTCGGCTATCCCGGTTGCGGAGTTGGTGGCGCACGTCTATGCCACCGCGCCGCCAGAGTTTCGCATCAGCTTGCTTGAGCAATTGCTGAAGCCCTTGGGCGTGCTCTCGCTGATGGCGTTTGCAGACGGCGTCTTCGCAAAGATACGTTTTTCCAGCGGCTGGCCGGCCATGAGCATCCGGTTTGAAGATGCACAGAAGGTGCAGGTCAAGGATGTCGTTGCGTTGGTGGGACGCTTGCAGCAGG
This sequence comes from uncultured beta proteobacterium, assembly GCA_903838565.1. Lineage (GTDB taxonomy): Bacteria > Pseudomonadota > Gammaproteobacteria > Burkholderiales > Burkholderiaceae_C > CAIKVZ01. The sequence continues at coordinate 15,218 of CAILZB010000019.1, forward strand.
TCAGCGTTGAATCCCTTGACGGGATCGCCAAGATGCTGGCCGCTGCGCCCAATTTGAGCGGGGCCGCTGCAGCCGCGCTGGCGTTGACGGTGCTGATTCAACACACCCGAAATCGCCGCGACGCCGAGCTGTAGGCAAACCCCAATCCGCTGTGCTGCAGGCCGCTACGGCACCGGCAGCGGCTGGTCAGAGGCGGTTTTCCGCCGTCATCAGGTCCTCATCCTCCTGCGGCACAAAAACCATTCGTGTCTTGTTGTTGATGTCCATGAGACCGGCATAGCGACCCCAGGCAATCATGGTCTGGAACACACGCTCCGGGTTGTCGTACGGAAGGGCGCTGGCGATGTCCTTGATGACCCGGTCTGCATCGACCTCTTCGTATTCCTTCAACAGCGCGATGATGATGTGGAACAGACGCAGCTTGAACACCTGCTCCGCAAAGATCGTGCGCCTGACCACGCGGTCGGCGGCGACAAATCTCTTTCCCAGTTCCGTGAACCGGACTTCCTGCTTGGGCGTATCAACCAGGTCCAGGATCTCGGCGGCCTTGACGATGGAGATGGTTTCGCCAAATTCCTTGCCGATTTCATCCGAGATGTCGTAGATGTTGGAGAGTTCTGGCGAGTCGTTCAGGATGCTCATCAAGCCCAGGATCTGACCGACCGGGACAAAGGGGATCGACTCCATGCGCGAGCGTCCGCGGGAAACGGGCTGGCCGGCGACCGGCGCTTCTGCCGGAAGATCGGGCAGTGTCATGGTCGTGATGGACTCGTGGATGATGCTGACCAGGCGTTGAAACTCCGGGTCCTTGGCGTCGCGCGGATAGGGCAGCTTGTTTTCCAGCACCAGGCCCAGGCGCCCCGGATTGGGAAACACCACCACGATGCGATTGGCCATTTCGACGGCCTCCTCGATGTTGTGCGTCACCATGAAGATCGAGCTCAATCCGTTCTCCGGGCTGTGCCACAGGCTGATCAGTTCCTGGCGCAGGTTTTCGGCCGTCAGCACGTCCAGTGCGCTGAAGGCCTCGTCCAGGCACAGCAGCTTGGGCTGCGAGACAAGGGCGCGCGCAATGCCGACGCGCTGGCGCATGCCGCCTGACAACTCCCTGGGGTAGGCGGCGTGGTAATTGCCCAGACCGATCAACTCGATCGCGCGGTCCACCGCGGTGTCGCGCTCGGCGCGGGACACTTTGCGCGCCATCAGGCCCACCGCGACATTCTGCTCGACGGTCAGCCAGGGATACAGCGCAAAGGTCTGAAACACCACCGAGGCGTCCGGGTTCACGCCTTCGAGCCGCTTGCCGTTGGCCAGCACGCGGCCCGAGGACGGCTCCACCAGACCCGTGAGGCAGCGCAGGATGGTGGACTTTCCCGATCCGGATTGACCCAGCAGCGCCAGCAGCTCGCCCTGCTGCACGGCCAGGTCGATGTGTTCCAGCACCTTGAGTTCGTGCCCGCCCGAGGTCTTGAACGTCTTGGAGACCGCGCTGAGTTCAGCGACGGGAGGTGCGACTTCTTTGGTATTCATGGGGGAGTCCAAGGCTAATCAAGGCGGAAGCGGCGCTCGGCAAAGGCATACAGCTTGCGCCAGAGAAATTTGTTCATCAGCACGACGAACAGCGACATCACGCCGATGCTCAGAATGATCATTGGTGTGTCACCTGATCTGGTGACGGTCGCGATGTAGGACCCCAGTCCGTCGGCCTGAAGCGTCGTGTCGCCCCAGGTCGCCAGCTCGGCCACGATGCTGGCGTTCCAGGCGCCGCCGGCAGCCGTGCAGGCGCCGGTCACCCAGAACGGGAAGATCGCCGGCAGGATCATCGTGCGCCAGAGGTTCCAGTGGCGCAGGCCATACACGCGCGAGGCTTCCTTGAGGTCATTGGGTATCGCCATGGCGCCGGCAATGACGTTGAAGAGGATGTACCACTGCGTTCCCATGGCGATCAGCAGAATGCTGCCCCAGTTCATCGGGATGCGCGCAAAGATGAAGAAGCCGACGACGATCGGAAACGTCATGTTCACCGGAAACGAGGCACCGATCTGCGCCAGCGGCTGGGCGAATCGGGCCACCTTGGGCTGAAACCCGATCCACACGCCAATCGGCGTCCAGATCAGCGTGGCCAGCACCGTCATGGCCGCCACGCGCAGCAGGGTCAGGCAGCCAAGCCAGAGGACGTGCAGGAACAACTCCAGGGACAAGGCGCCGCTCAGTGCCTGCGCGGCCGCGATGATGCCGGTGAACACTTCGAACCCAAGCCAGGACCCCAGCAGCGCGCCCAGGATGTACGAAAGCGTGCGCTTGTGGCTGCGGCGCAGGGACACCACACGCACCTTGCGCGGCAGCGAAATTCTGGAAAACCGGTCACCCAAGGGTTGCCACAGTTTCTCGCTGAACCAGGTGAAGACGTAGGCGCCGCGCAGCAGGTTGTAGACCCAGGACGTGGCGGGGGTCGTCGATTCGGTCAGCTCGATCTTGAACTTGTCGGCCCAGGCCAGCAGTGGCCGCCATACCAGCTGGTCGCTTGCCATGATCAGGACGATCATGGCGATCACCGCCCAGAACGCCGCGTGGTTGTCGCCGCGCTCGATCGCGGCCGCCATGTAGGAGCCCAGACCGGGCAGCTTGATATCCTTGTTCATCACGCTGATGGCTTCACTTTGCGCCACGAAGAACCAGCCTCCGCCAAACGACATCATGGAGTTCCAGATCAGGCTGTGGGCGGACGCGGGCAACTCGACGGTTCTGAACCTCTGCCAGGGCGTCAGACCATAGGTGGACGCGGCTTCCTGCATGTCCGTGGGAATGGTCACCATCGAGTGGTAGAAGCCAAACGCCATGTTCCAGACCTGCCCCGTGAAGATGGCAAAGATGGCGGCGCACTCCACACCCATCAGGCTGCCGGGGAACAGCGCCATGAATCCGGTGACGGTGGCCGACAGAAAGCCCAGCACGGGAACCGATTGGAGAACGTCCAGCGCGGGAAGGATGAAGGCGCGCGCGGTCTTGCTCTTGGCGGCAAGGTAACCCGTGGCGATCGCAAAGAACAGCGAGAACAGGAAGGCGATCCACATGCGCAGCAGGGTGCGACCGGCATAGTACGGAATCTGGCCCGGCGAGGCGTCAATCTGCAGCACCGTGGAGTCGTCGAAATGCACCAGCATGCCCTTGCCAAAGTGCAGCGCGCTCCACAGCAGACCGAACAGCGCCAGCATCACGGCCGCGTCAATCCAACCGAAAACCCGAGGTTCAGGCTGAATCGAGAGCTGAGGTGAGGTGCTTTTCATGGGCCATCACGCTACCACACCGCGATGACGCCCCCGTGTCAGGAAGCGACTTGCGCGCTCGGGTTGCCGCGCCGCAACCGTTGGTCCAGCCAGGCAATGGCACGAGCCGTGCAGCAGAGTGATCTCGGCACAAGCGATCTACCCTCAGCATGGCGGCAACGGCATGGCTGTACCATGTCAGCGGGTGCCGCTGTTTGGGATGGTCGATATTCGGCCACAGACTTTAGGAAATCCTCTCCAGATGATGCGTCAGCCCACCGATGACGCGCCATCACGCGCGACCTCGTTGAAGACCCCATATTGCAGGGCCAAGCGGCCCTGCCAAAGATAGGCCAGTACGGAAAAATGTATCCATTGATTGCCCGCTTGATTCTGTCTGCGCTTGTGTGTCTGAGCGCTGCGCCTTCAAGTGCACCAGCGCAATCGGCGCCGACTCCTTTGTCCTTTGGCGTGGTTCCCCAACAGTCGGCCACCCGCCTGGCTGAAGAATGGGGCCCGCTGCTGGCCGAAGTCAGCCGGCGCTCCGGGGTCTCCCTCACGTTTCAAACCGCACCCAGTATTCCGGTGTTCGAGGAGCGGCTGGCCAATGGCCTCTACGATCTCGCTTACATGAACCCCTACCATTACGTGGTTTTTCACGCAGCCCCGGGTTACCGCGCGTTTGCCACGGAGCAGGGACGCAAGATCAAAGGCATTCTGGTGGTGCGCGCCAACAGCCCCTACCGCAAACCGTCTGACCTGGCCGGAAAGACGGTGGTGTTCCCGGCACCGGCCGCTTTCGCCGCGAGCATCCTGCCGCAGGCCGAGTTTGCGCGCTTGAAGATTCCGATCCAGGCCAGGTTCGTCGTTTCGCACGATTCGGTCTATCGGGCGGTCGCCTCGGGGTTGCAGGAAGCCGGTGGTGGCATACAGCGCACACTGGAAGCCAGCCCGCCGGAGATCCGCGGCGCATTGCGCGTCCTGTCCGAGACGCCGGCCTATACGCCGCACGCACTGGCTGCGCACCCCCGCGTTCCGGCCGAATCTGTAGCGCGGGTGCTGGCGGCGATGGCTTCGCTGGCGGATGACGAAACCGGGCGGCGGCTGCTGGTGCCGCTGGCGTTCAAGGGCATCGCGCCCGCGCAGGACCCGCAATGGAACGACATTCGGGCGCTGCACATTGAAGCGATCGGTCTCGTGCACAGGCCATGATGCACCCACCACCGGAATTGAAGGACTGATCCATGCGTTTTCGCACCAAGACCATTCTCGGCGTGGCGGTGATCGAGGTCGGCTTGCTGGTGGTGCTGATAGGCAGTGCCTTGGCAACACTGCGTGAATCGCACGAGGCCGAACTCGTGCGCCGTTTGGAACTCGGCTCCAGCCTGTTCGTCGCCGCCGCCAGGGATGCCGTGATTTCGCAGGATCTTGCAACCCTGGACAGCTTGGCCGCAGAGGTCATGTCCACGGGTCAAATCAACTACGTGCGACTCCTGGATGTCCGAGGGGCCGTGCTGGCGCAGCGCGGAGACCCCGCAATGCTGGCGCGTCCGTTCGAGCCTGAAACCCACATCGATCAGGTGGTAGATGGCGTCTTCGATCGCTCCACGCCGGTGCTGGCGGGCGGGATTCGCTACGGCGAAGTGCGCATGGGCGTGTCAGTGGATCCGCTCAGGGTGCTGCTGGCTTCGAGCCGCCGCTGGGCGGCCGGCGTGGCCGCGCTGGGGATCGCCGTGGTGGCCTTGTTCTCATGGCTGCTTGGGAGTTACCTGACACGGCAACTGGTCGCGCTGCGCAGGGCGAGCCAGCGCTATGCTGCGGGTGACTTCGGCTATCGGGTCACCGTGCACGGCAAGGACGAACTGGCGCAGACGGCTCAGGCATTCAACCTCATGGCGCAACAACTCGGCGAAGGCCAAGCGCTGCTGCGCAACGAGAATCTGCTGCGTCAGCAGGCACTCCAGGACGCCGAGAATTCGGGCAATCTGCTGCGCGAGGCCGTGAGTTGCATCACCCATGGCTTTACCCTCTACGACAAGAATGACCGGCTTGTGCTGTGCAACGAGGCCTATCTGCGTTTCTATGAAACCAGCCGCGACCTCATTGTTCCGGGAGCGACTTTCGAAGAGATTGTGCGCATCGGGGCTGAGCGCGGCCAGTACAGCGCGGCAGCTGGCGATGTCGACGCCTGGGTCCGTCACCGCGTGGAGCAGCACCAGCAGGCCAATGGTGAGGTGCTGGAGCAGCGCCTGAACAATGGCCGTTGGCTGTTGATCGTTGAACACCGCACGCCAAGCGGCTATATCGTTGGCAACCGCATCGACGTCACGAGCCTCAAGTTGGCCGAGTCAGTGGCCCGCGAGCATGCGCAGCAAATTCAGATGATATTCACGCTGAGTCCAGACGGATTTGTATCGTTCGACGGCGCGCGCCGCGTCAAGTACGCCAACCCGGCGTTTACCCGCATGACCGGATTGGAGGAGGCGCAGGTGCTGGGACTGGACGAAACCGAGTTTTCACAGTTCCTGGCACGGGTCTGCCTGCCCCATGCAGGGTTCCCCGGCACAGCGGCGCTGAGTGCCGTGCACGCAGCCGGCGATGAACAGCGGCCACGAATCGAGTTAAGCGGTCCAGGAAAGCGCTTGCTCGAAGTCTTTTTGCGTGAATCTGATCTGGAGAGCGTCTCGCAGATTCTTTACCTGCGCGACGTGACGCGTGAAACCGAGGTCGAACAGTTGAAAAGCGAGTTCCTGTCCACGGCCGCGCACGAATTGCGCACTCCGATGGCCAGCATCTACGGTTTTTCCGAGGTGCTCTTGACCCAGAACCTGCCCGAGGCTGACCGCCGGGAGTTCCTGTCCATCATCTTCAAGCAAGCTGAATTGATGGCGTCCATCCTGAACGAACTGCTGGATCTGGCACGGATCGAGTCCCGTCGCGGAAAGGACTTCGTTTTCAAGGCCACTCACGTGCAAGCCCTGGTGGCGGAAGTGATCCGTGAATTCAGCCTGCCCAAAGGTCGAGCGGCGCCGGAGCTGGTCATGCCCGAGCTGCCCCTGTACGTTCGCGCAGACCGCACGAAGCTGCAGCAGGCGATCCTGAATGTACTCTCCAACGCCTACAAGTACTCTCCCGCGGGAAGTTCCGTGCGCGTCAGCATTGAAGACCACCCGGCCGCGGGCGTGGCGGAATCCGACCTGGCGCGCGAAGCGCCGATGGTCTGCGTCAGCGTGGTCGATCAGGGCCTGGGGCTGACGCAGGAACAGTTGGTCCGCGTGGGCGAGCGCTTTTATCGCGCCAACACATCGGGCAAGGTTCCGGGCACCGGCCTGGGGATGAGCCTGGTCAAGGAGATCATCGATTTGCACGGCGGAAAGCTGACGCTTGCCAGCACGTTTGGTGCCGGCACCAGAGTCGGCTTGTGCTTGCCTCGGTGGCTTTCTGAGTAGGCCGCACCCAGCACCAGATCCAACACGAAAGCCGGGCCCGGCCGGGCATGCCGCAATCCTGCGGCGCCACCGCCTGTCGCCCCCCGCCCAGGAACGCACCGCGGGTATCGGTCGCGACGCAGACTGTTTGCCCATCCTGGCACCAGCGCCGCACCTCTGCGGGCCCCGCGCTCAGGCTGCTCTCCCCGGATGGCCTGACAGAGTCGGGTTGGAGCGGGTCGCGAGGCCCCCGGGAAGGGTCGGAGAAACCATCCCGGCTGGCTTGGCGCAATCGGCACGCCGGCAACAAAATCACCGCGCTCGGAAATATTAATGATAATTATTGATAATAATCTACATTAATTGTCGAATATATGTCAATATTCGCCAGCGATGACCGGCAAGCGCGAAACCAGACCCACCACCATGATCCAAAAAAACTTCTGCACCACCCGTGAAGCAGCTGATTTACTGGGAATGTCGGTGAGCACGGTCCAGCTTTGGGTTGAAAGCGGGATCTTGCAGGCATGGAAGACCGCGGGCGGCCATCGTCGGGTATTGCGCGATTCCGTCGATGCGCTGCTGCAAAGGACGCCGCCTGCAGTGCAATCCACGGTCGTGGCGGCCACGCCGTCGCGGCTCAGGGTGCTTGTCGTAGAGGACGATGTCCATCTGCTGCGACTGTACCAAGCCAATCTGGCCGCATGGCCGATGCAGCCTGAAGTCAAGTTGACTGACAACGCCATCTCCGCACTCCTGGAAGTGAGCCGACGGCCCCCGGATTTTCTGATAACCGACCTGCAAATCCCTGGAATGGACGGCTTCAACATGCTGCGGGTACTGTTTCATCAGCCCGAAATGGCACCCTGCGTCAGCATCGTCGCCGTGACCGGACTGGATCCTTCCGAAATCAAACGACGCGGCGGACTCCCCTCGGGCGTCGAGGTTTTTCCCAAACCCATTCCATTTGACCGTTTGCTGGCCAAAGCCATCGCCATCGCTTGCCCGGCACGCGCATCAGAACCATGAATCCGAACATGCGCCTTCAATTCGACAGGCAGATCCTGCAGGAAATGAACGAGGGCGTCATCCTACTGGACGCTCAGGGCGACGTCCTGGCGCACAACCACGCAGCAGACCTCTGGATGCAAGAAGGCGAGTCGGTAAGAATCGCGCTGAAACGATTGGTAGAGGGAGAAAAAAGGTCGGGCTCGCCATCGCCCAGGCGGTTCGAGCTGTGCATTGGCGCCTTCAATCAGCCAAAGAAATGGGCCAACGCCTGGTTGTGCAAGAACGGGCCCGACGACTTTACCGTCTTCATTGCCTCCCACCCGACGAACACGGCGCCCTCGGCGGCAGCGGTGACCCACACCGATGCGGGCGGCCCGAGCAGCGCCATGCTGCTCGGTCAGGGCTTGCGTGCACAAATGGCCGAATTTCGATCCTTGCTGAGCACGGCGAAGGGTGATCCGGCGCGCGAGCTTGCGACTCTTTCAGCCAAGTGCGAGGACATTGACCAGTTGCTGCAGACGATCTCCGATCTGTCGCTGCTGCAACGCGACAACGTGTTTTGCGACGAACGACTGGACCTGGCAGAGCAACTTCACCACCTCATCCCGAGTCTGGCAGCCCACCCCGGAGTGCACTACTTCTTCAGTCCACAGCCCGGCCCGCAGGGCATGGTCTATGGCAGTGCAGCGTGGTTGAACCAGGCCTTGCGGGTGCTGCTGGAGGGCCTGGGAAGCAGCGCGCCGAGCACAAGCTACATCGACATCCGCTTGCGTCAGTTGGGGGATTTCGTCGTCATCACAGGTCATGTCGTCGCGGGTACAGGCAGCTTCCCCGCTGCCACTGCGGTGGCACACGACGAAGCCCCTGCGAGCAGCAACGCCGCGTCAAATTCACCGCGCTCGCGGTTGGTGAACGAGCTGATTTGTCGGCGCATCATTGAACTGCATACCGGTCAACTCAAGCTGGAGTACATGCCGAATCCCGGCAACAGCGAGGCGCTGGAGCGGCAAGTGGAGTCTTTCACGCTCACGCTGGCGACCGGCTTGCCAGAACACGAACGCAGCCGCGCATCCTGCGCTGAATGCCGCTACACCTTGCAAGCGCAGGCCTACGCCTCTGACATGGCGCTGCTCCTGTCCCCGAAAAATCACACCACCACTGGAGTACATCACCATGATCAAAGTTCTCATCGTTGACGACCACGCGGACATACGCCGCCTGCTGGCAATCACGCTGGCCAAGGAGTTTGAGTTACTGGAAGCGGAAGACGGTGCGAGCGCGCTTGACATCGTGCGACGACACCGTCCCAAGGTGGTGCTGCTCGACGTCATGATGCCCGGAGAATTGGACGGCCTGCAGGTGCTTGAGAAGATCAAGGACGATCCACTCAACCGAGGCGTTGTGGTCGCCATGGTGACCGCGCGCGGGCAAGACTCCGATGGCGATGAAGCGCGCAAACGTGGGGCCGACGCCTACTTCATCAAACCCTTCAGCCCGATGGAACTCGTGGCGTGGGTGCGGGAGAAGGGGAAGTGAGCCAGCCTTCGCTGCGCAGCGGCGCCACGGTTGATCCCCCCAGCGGATTGCCCATCAACTTCGATCATTTCGAACGCCTGGACCAGCAACAACAGCTATTCCGCTATGCGCAGGACCTGCAGGAGTTGCAGGCGATGCAACGCAGGCTGCAACAGCGCCACGAAAAGGTGCTGCAATTTTTTGGGCGGGGTGAACAAGACGTTGACGTGCTGTTGAACAGCATTCTCAAGTCGATCAGCATGTACCTGGTGACCGATAAAGAGGGCCTGATCATGCAGGCCAGCCCGGAGGCGGAAAAGGCGCTTTCTCAGCCGGGTCGATCGCTCAATTGGTTGCCGCTGCAGCAGTTGATGCTCTACAAGGAGCGTGATCGCATCAAAGGGATCATTCAAAGCTTCTCCGGCTCCGGCGCCAGCGGTGCCATCCATCAGGATCGATTGTTCCTGTGCGCCGGTGACCCGAAGTTGGGGGGCCAAGGCTATGAGGTCCTGGCGCTGATGGCGGGCATGGAAATCTATTGGCTGCTGGGCCAGCCCGTCGACGCGAGCGCAGACACTCCGAACATTGAACAAGCGTTTCCCCTTTTCGGCGACGCGCACGAAGCGCTGCTGATCACCGATGCGAACGCCAGCATACGAGCCGTCAACCCCGCCTTTACCCGCATCACGGGTTATGGCGCGGCCGAGGTCACGGGGCAGAACCCGCGCATGCGCAGTTCGGGGCTGCAGGATCCCCTGTTCTATCGCAACCTCTGGAACCAGTTGCAGCAAAACGGCAGTTGGACCGGGGAGCTGTTCAACCGACGCAAGGACGGGCAAATCTACTTCGAATGGGTCACGATCAAGGCGGTCAAGAATTCCCTGAGGCAGACGGTCTCCTACATCTCCTCATTTGCCGATTTGCCCCAAGGCGCTGACGAAGACAAGCGCTACAGCCTGGTCGCGCACACCGATCTTCTCACCGGACTGGCTAATCGACGCATGTTCGAGGTGCAATTGACGCGGGCCCTGTCCAATGCGGCCCTTGACAACAGCAGCGGCTCTGTCTTGTGGGTCAGCCTGGAGCGATTCGACGAACTTGCCCGGGAGCTGGGACATGAGGAAGCTGACCAACTGCTGCAGGCAAGCGGCAAGCGGTTGCAGGAACAGATGGCTGCGGGCAGCACCGTCGCGCGCGTGGGTGGTGGGGACTTTCTGGTTCTGCTGCCCAACAACCCCAACGCGAGCGAGACCGAACGCGCCGTCAAGCTGTTGCACGAAGCCTTCACCAAGCCGTTCAGCCTGGCACGGGGCGACATCAGCGTCACAACCGTGAGCGTTGGATCTGCCTGCTACCCCAAGGACGGTACCGATGTCGAGGAACTGCTGCGCATCGCCAATTCCGAGATGCATTACCAATCTCCCATCATGAAATTTGCGATCGCACGTCCTGACGACCGGTTGCCACCCGCCTACCGACTGCATCCTGGCGTCCCATCCGGAAAAAATTCCCACAGTCTTTCGGAAATCGCCATGACCAAGATCCTCATCGTTGACGATCACTCGGACATACGCCGCCTGCTGGCAATGACGCTGGGCAAGGGCTATGAATTGCTGGAAGCGGAAGATGGCGCGACCGCGCTCGACATCGTGCGACGACACGCTCCCAAAGTGGTGTTGCTCGACATCATGATGCCCGGAGCCATGGACGGGCTGCAAGTGCTTGAGAAAATCAAGGGCGATCCCCTCAGCCGTGGTACAGCCGTCGCCATGATCACCGCGCGGGGGCAAGCCGCCGATGGCGATGACGCGCGAAAACGCGGCGCCGACGCCTACTTCATCAAACCCTTCAGTCCCCTCGAAGTGGTGGCCTGGGTGCGGGACCGGCTGACATGAATACCGCAACCCCCATGGCCACTTCGGCTGGCGCGGTCAAGGCCACTTCGCCACGACGCAACCTTGCAACGCTGCAACGCCAGTTGTTCATTTACGCACAAGACCTGCGCGATTTGATGGAACAGCAGGCCCTGCTGCAGCGGCGCTACCAACTGGTTCTCCAGTCACACGGCCGCAGCAACCAGAGCGCGGACGTGCTGCTGGATGCCATCCCGAAATCCATCGACGCGTATCTGGTGACGGACAGTCAGGGGGAAATCGTGCGGGCCAGCCCCGGGGCCCAACGGGCCTTCGCATCCGGTGGACCGGAACTCAAAGGCAAGTTCATCTGGCAGTACATTCATTGGTCCCATCTGGAAACCGTGACCACGCTGCTGGCCAAGTTCGTCGGTGTCGGTGCCACCGGTGCGGTGGAGCAGCGCAAGCTGGTTCTGCTCGACAGCACGATGCAGCGCGCCATCATCTATGACGCCCTGGTGATGCCGGTGCGAAAACTGGATCGACTGGAGATGTTTTGGCTCCTCAGCGCTGAGGTTCAGAGCGGTTTGAGCGACATCGAGATTCAGAAATTGATGCTGATGTCGAGCGACTGCGCCGAAGGTCTGCTCATCTGTGACGCCAGCGGTTTGGTGCGTTCGGTCAATCCCGCTTTCAGCAGAATCACCGGCTACAGCGCCACCGATATGGTGGGGGAAAATCCGCGCCTGCTCAGTTCAGGTCGACAGGACGCCGACTTCTACAGGTCATTCTGGACCTATCTGACCGACGCCGGAAGCTGGACCGGGGAGTTCTTCAATCGGAAGAAGAACGGGCATATCTACGCCGAGTGGAAGAGCGTTCGTGCCGTCAAGAATGAAAGGGACGAGACGGTGTCCTACATCAGCGCCGTGGTCGACATTACCCATCGCGACAGCGAAGCGCAACAGCTCGCCAATCTGGCTTACCACGATTCCCTGACCGGGCTGCCCAACCGCCGCCTCCTGGAAGACCGTCTGACCCAGGCCATGGTCATCGCCAGTCGTGAGGCCAGCAATTTTTGCGTGATGTACATCGATCTGGACAAGTTCAAACCGATCAACGACGAGTTTGGCCACCAGGTGGGGGATCTGGTGTTGCGGGAGGTGAGCGCGCGCCTCCAAGCCACTGTGCGCCACAGCGATATGGTGGCGCGTGTGGGCGGGGACGAGTTCGTCATTCTGCTGCAAAGTCCGGTGAACGACGAAGACGCCTACAGCATTGCCAGCAGTGTGCTCAGTGCATTGAGCGCACCCATCCAGTTGCCCGACGGCAAGGTTCTGAGCATCGGCGTGAGCATGGGTGGTGCCCGCTATCCGATCGATGGCGACGACGTCCCCACGCTGCTGCAGAATGCCGACGCGGCCATGTACGGCGCCAAGCGCTTCGGTCTGGATTTCAGCTTCTTTGAGACCGGCAGCATTGTCCACCCGGCGCCGGATCTGGGTTTTGAAATCTGGAAGGCGCTTGAGCGTCAGGAACTGTACTTGCTGTACCAGCCACAGGTCACGCCCGACAAGTCCCGCACGGTGCGCGGCTGCGAGGTATTGCTGCGCTGGAAGCACGCGGTGTTTGGCGACTTGTTTCCTCTGACTTTCATTCCGATCGCCGAAAGGAATGGCGCCATCGTCGCCTTGGGCTATTGGGTCCTGGAGACCGCCTGCCAGCAACTGAGCCAATGGCAAGCCGGCGGCTTGCCGGACCTGACGCTGTCGGTCAATATCTCGTCTCGCCAATTGCAGGATCCGCAATTCGCCGAGCGTGCCGGTCAGATCTTGCTCGCGCACGGGATCAAGCCCAGCTCGCTGGAATTGGAGATCTCCGAGGCCGATGCGATGCAATACCTGCAGGACGGTCGTTCGCGCTTGAGTCAGCTGCGCGAGATGGCGGTAAAGATTGCGATTGACGATTTTGGCTCAGGCTACAGCAGCCTCTCCCGCCTGGCCTCGCTGCCGATTCATCGGCTCAAGATCGATCAGAGTTTTGTCCGTGACCTGGCCCAGTCCGGCGAGGCCCGAGCCATCAGCGATTGCTTCATCGGCGTCGCCGCTGCCATGGGCATGCAGGTGACAGCCGGTGGAGTGGAGAGCGAGGCTCAGATGGAGGTGCTGGCATCCCAGGGATGCAACCTGGTGCAGGGCTATCTGACGGGCAAGCCCATGTCAGCCGAGGCCTTTCTTTCATGGGCCCTGCCGAGCGGTCAACACCCGCCCGAACGTGTCTAGGCCGCGGTCATGACTTCTCCCCTCCCTACTCAGCGCAACGGCGCCAGGCGCGCGGCACTTGCGCGGGCCATCCAGGCAAGCACAGATCGATGCGCCGATCAGAAATTGACACGATGAAGGCGCCAAATTCTTCCCTTCCCGGGAACGCATCCTCTGTGCGCACCAAGCTCATGGTCTGGGTGGCCGCAGCGATACTCATCTCATTGACCTGGGGCCATATCTTCCTGTTGGTGGATGAAAGCCGCGCACGGGAAACCCTGGGCGCCGAGAACGACCTGTCCAATCTGACACGAGTCAGTCAGGAGCACGCCATCCGCACGCTGCGCAGCGCCGACCAGGTCATTCGCTTTGTTCAGGCGGGATATCTGGAGAAGGGCAACAGGCTCGATTTGCGCGAGCTGACCGAACAGGGCGTGATCGACGTCGAGATTTTCAATCAGGTCGGCGTCATCAACGAGAAGGGCATCTACGTGTTGTCCAACCTGCCGCTGGTAAGCCAAATTGATCTGTCGGACCGCGAGCACTTCCGCGTGCATGTGCCGGCCGATACCGGGGAGCTCTTTGTCTCCAAGCCGGTCCTGGGCCGCGCGAGCGGCAAATGGTCAGTTCAACTGACCCGGCGCATCACGCGGGCAAACGGTGAATTTGCCGGCGTCGTGGTGGTATCCATTGATCCGGGTTATTTCACGCGCTTCTACAGCGAATTGAACCTGGGCCCCCAGGGCTTGGCCGCGCTGTATGGACTCGATGGTGTGGCGCGTGCGCGCAAACTGGGCTCCACGGAGGAGTTCGGCACTTCGGCCACAGGAGCCGTGATGTTCGCGCGCATGAAACGCGGCGAGCTGTTCGGTACCTACACCAGCGTGTCGGTGGTGGACGGCGTCAACCGCGTGTATTTCTTTCGAAAGATACCCGGCTACCCGCTGGCGGTATCGGCCGGGCTGTCCATCCAGGACGTGTTCGCCAACCACCGCCAGGGCAGAGATGCACTGATCTTTCAGGCCTCACTGCTCAGCCTGTTGATCCTGCTGCTGGCAGCCGGACTGAACCGCCATCTGCGGCAGATTCGCTTGGCCACCGATGCGCGTCAACTTGCGCAGCAAAGCGCCCTCGAGAAGTCTGAGCAACTCAGCGCCATCTTCTCCCTGAGCCCGGATGGCTTTGTCTCGTTTGATCCGAATCATCGCGTGAGTTATGTGAACCCGGCATTTGCACGGATGACGGACCAGGGGCAGGCCTCCCTGACGGGAATGGAAGAAAGCGAGCTCTCGTCGTGGCTGGTGCAGCGCTGCAAGCCGGACGCTCGATTCGTCGGAATTGCCGCGCTGCGAGACCAGGCAACAAATCAGAAAAATCCGGAGCGCGAATTGATAGAGATGGACCACCCGGGCCGGCAGATACTGGAGGTGATCCTGCTGGCCAGCAGTGCCGGCAGCGTGTCCCAGATACTGTACTTTCGCGACGTGACGCACGAAGTGGAAGTGGATCAAATGAAGAGCGAATTCCTGTCTACGGCGGCACATGAACTGCGCACGCCCATGGCCGGTGTGTTGGGTTTTGCCGAGGTCCTGTTGAATCTGGAGTTGAGCCCGGCAGAGCAGCGGGAATCCCTGACCATCATATTTGAGCAATCCAAATTCATGGCAAATATCCTGAATGAATTGCTCGACCTGGCGCGCATCGAGGAGCGTCGCGGCAAGGATTTCCGATATTCGGGACTCTGCCTGCAGGAACTCATCACGCAACTTGTCAAAGCCTTTGCACTGCCCCCGCAGCGCAGTGCCCCAAGGCTCGTGTTTCCAAGCAGCCCCACGCATGTCATGGCAGACCGTGGCAAGTTGCAGCAGGCCATCCTGAACGTTTTGTCCAATGCCTACAAGTACTCGCCAGGTGGCGGCGAAATTGTTCTGGAGGTCGAACAAAAAGACGAGCCGGGAAGGGAACCGCGAGTGTGTATTCATATCACCGACCATGGGATTGGACTGACACCAGAGCAGCTGCTGCGCGTGGGCGAGCGCTTTTACCGCGCCGACATCTCTGGCAAGCTTCCTGGCACCGGTCTGGGCATGAGCATTGCCAAGGAAATCATGGCATTGCACCAAGGACAAATCAGCTTGAGCAGCACTCTGGGCCAGGGCACGCGTGTGAGCCTGTGCCTGCCACTGCATGCCGCGCCCCAACGCACACCCGTGGCCGACCCGCGCTAAATCCATGTCACACCTCAAGCAAGATGGAGCGCGCCGCACGCTGCCTTACAAATCCCGGTTTCTCCCTTCGTTGAACCATGAACTTCGCACGCCGATGGCTGGTGTTCTGGGAATGTCCGAGCTCCTGCTGGACACGCCGCTGAACCCGGATCAGTTGCTGATCGTCCAAGCGCTGCGCGAGTCGGCGGACGCGCTGATGCGCGTCATCGAAGAAGGGCTGCTTTTTGCCAAGATTGAGGCCGGCGCGCTGATCCGTCACGTGCAGCCCATTGCCCTGGGAAAAATGGTGGACGATTGCATCGCGTCTGTGGCGCCACTGGCGTCCATCAAAGGCTTGAACATCGGCTTCGCATCGGGGCCCGTGACCAACGAGATTTGGACCGGCGATGAAAAGAAGATTCGCCAGGTGCTTAGCCACCTGCTGAACAACGCCGTGAAATTCACCGCGTCAGGCAGTGTGTCAGTTTCGATGCGAAGGATTCCGCAGGAACACGACGCACCACGCATGCGCTTTGAAATTGCCGACACCGGCATCGGTCTGGACCCAGCCCGTGCGCACCGCTTGTTCCAGCCCTTTGTCCAGGGCGACAGTTCCAGCACGCGCACGCATGGCGGTTTGGGGTTGGGCTTGGCCATCTGTCACCACCTTGTGAACTTCATGCAGGGTGACATCGGATATAGCCAGCCCTTGTCGCAAGGCAGCACCTTCTGGTTTGAAATTCCGCTGGCAGCCGATGCGCTGGCGCAGGCATGAAAGCCGTTTTTCGCCTGCTTGAAGGGCTCAAGATCAACACCAAGCTGCTGCTTGGACTGGGCTCGCTGCTTGCGATCCTGACCGCCACGGGGCTTCAATCGATCTATGCCAACCGACTGCAAAGCGAGCAGATTCAGCGCATGTACGAAGTCGAGTTGCGGGGCGTTTCGTACGTCAAGACCGCGAACACCCACCTGATGGAGTTGGGTCGGTCACTGCGGCAAATGGTCCTGGCTCCAGATGAAGCCAGTCGGGAGGCAGCGCGCGTGGCGCTGAACCACTCGCGCGACACGCTGCGCCATGCCCTGGACGAGAATGCCAAGACGCTACAAACCCCTGCGACCCAACTGCTGCTGTCTCAACTGGAGAATTTGCTGTCCCAGTACCAGCTCAATGTGGACCATGCCCTGGCCTTGCTGGCCAGTGAAAAGCCTTTCCAGCGGGGCGAGCTGGTGCGTTTCCTGGCCAGTGAAAAGAACGTGCGCGTGTATGAGGCGACCGACCAGGCCATGGCCATTCTTGAGCGGCAAAAGGAAGAGTCTGCGCATCATTTTGCCGTCACTGCGATGGAATCTTCCATTCAGATCGAACGCTGGACCCTGGCCCTGCAAGCCCTGGGTTGGCTGGCAGCCTTGGGCCTGGGCGGACTGCTGGGGCTGTCCTTGAGAAGGCCGTCGGAGAGCCTGCGCCAAAGCGTCGAGGGGCTCGCAGCAGGCCGCCTTGACACCACCGTCGAGCACACCGACATGGACAACGAAATTGGCGCTATGGCGCGCGCCATCACCGAGTTGCAGAAGGTGGTGCGGGAAGCCGATGCACAGCGCTGGGTCAAGACTTGCTTGAGCGAGCTTTCACCGGCCCTCCAGGCCACCGAGAATATAGAGCAGTTCTCTGCCGCGTTGATGCTGCGCCTTACACCCTTTGTCGGAGCTCAAATTGGACTGTTCTACGTGCACGATCCAAAGAGCGGGAAGTACGTGTACCTGGGTGGCTGGGGGGTGCCTGATCTGAGCAGAATTTTGCGCGACTTCTCTGCAGGCGAGGGCCTCCTGGGGCAATGTGTGCTGGACGGTCAATCTATCCTGATTGACGCCTTGCGAGCCGGTGATCTGCGCATTCAGTCCGCGCTCATCGATGTGGCGCCACGTACGGTTGGCATGTTCCCGGTCGTCAACTCCTCCGGCGAGGTTCTGGCCGTGATCGAACTCGCCAGTCTGAGCCTGATGCAAGAACGGCACCATGCCCTGATGCTGGAGCTGGTGCCGCTGATTGCGCTCAATCTGGAGATATTCGCCCGCAATCAACTGGCGCACGAGTTGTTGATGCAGACCCAGGACCAGGCGCGGGAGTTGGGCCTGCAGCGCGACGAGCTGCAGATCGCCAGGATGCGCGCCGAAGACGCGACCAAGGCCAAGAGCGAATTTCTGGCCAATATGAGTCACGAAATCCGCACGCCCATGAACGCGGTTATCGGTCTTTCGCACCTGGCACTCAAGACCGACATGACCTCGCGGCAACGCGATTACCTGCAAAAAATCCACGCCGAAGGCACGTCCTTGCTGGGTGTCATCAACGACATATTGGACTTCTCGAAAATTGAGGCCGGAAGGATGGAACTGGAACAGCTGCCCTTCTGGCTGGATGAACTGCTGGACGGAATGTCGTCCGTGGTCGCGAAACAGGCGCACGACAAAGGGCTCGAGTTCCTGATTCGCGTCGCTCCGGACGTGCCCACAGGTCTGCTGGGAGACGCCATGCGCTTTCGGCAGGTGTTGATCAATTTGGTGAATAACGCCATCAAGTTCACCGAGAGCGGTCAGGTCAAGCTGGAGCTTGTCGTGTCGCAACACCAGGGCGACAGGATCGAATTGACGATCTCGGTCGAAGACACGGGCGTGGGCATGACGCCCGAACAATGCGGTCAGCTGTTCACTGCGTTTACCCAGGCAGACAGCTCCACCACGCGCCGCTTCGGCGGCACCGGACTGGGCTTGGCGATTTCCAAGCGGTTTGTCGAGATGATGGGCGGCAGCATCTGGGTGAAGTCCAAGGTGGGAAGCGGAAGCACCTTCACGTTCAATGCCTGGCTGGAGCTTTCGGGTCAACAACAACCTTCTGTGGTGCGGCGCTCGAGCGCCGCTGGAGTCCGCGTGTTGGTGGTGGACGACAACGTCGCGGCGCGGCAGATTCTGCTCGAACAGCTTGCCACCCTGGGTATGTCCGGGCTGGGGGTGGCGGACGTACGCGAGGGGATCGCCGCGCTGCAGGCCGCCGACGCGGCTGAACCATTCCAGGTGGTGTTGATGGATTGGCGCATGCCCAATCTCGATGGAGTGGATGGCTCCAATTTGATCACCCATGTCTTGCCACTGGTGCATCGACCCAGTGTGGTGATCGTGACCGCGTATGGGGCCGATGAGGTGCGGGATGCCGGTTTGCGCGCGGGAGCCAGCGCCTTCATTGACAAGCCGGTGAGCCAGTCCAGGCTGTGGGACACACTGGCCGGCATCATCCGTCCGCTGCATGCCGCGCATGATGCGCCGCTGCTTTCGAGCGGCGAAGGCATGGAGCTCAAGGGGGTGAACGTATTGCTGGTGGAAGACAACGAAATCAACCAGCAAATTGCGGTGGAACTGATGCAGTCCCTGGGCGTGCAGGTCACTGTCGCCAACAACGGCCAGGAGGCGCTGGACATGCTGTCCGCAGCGCCTGATCCGTTGCCATGGTCCATGGTGTTTATGGATCTTCAAATGCCGGTGATGGATGGCCACCAGGCGACCCTGGCGCTGCGCCGCAGCGCCCGCTTCTCTGCCTTGCCCATCATTGCCATGACGGCGCACGCCATGGCAGAAGAAGGAGAGAGATGCCTGAGCGAGGGCATGAACGAGCATCTGACAAAGCCCATCGACCCGCAGGCGTTGGCGCGGTGCATTGCGCGCTGGGCGCGAGCAGCCCCGGAGGTGCGGGGCTTGCACATCACCAACATCGACACGGATCGAGGCCTGCGTCAATGCGCCGGCAACCGCGATCTCTATTGCAGTCTGCTGCAGAAATTCCGCGTCCATCTGGAGCGCGATCCGGCCCGCCTGCGCAGCGCCTTGAACAGCGGGAAACTGGCTGTGGCACAGCGTGTGGCGCACACGCTCAAGGGCGTGGCCGCCAATATTGGCGCTCTGACGTGCAGCGAGCTGAGTGCCTCCATTGAGCGGGCCTTGCGCCTGAATGAGCCACTCAACGAGTTGCATGCACTGCTGCGGTCGCTGGAGGAACATGCTGCCCAGCTCGGCAGGGATTTGGCTTTGGCCATGCCTGCGCCTGCGTCAGTTTCCCCTCCGGCGATCAACGCCCCCCAGCTGCTGCATCGGGTGTGCCGCGATCTTGCGGCCTTGATGCGCGCAAACGACGCCCAAGCTGTGCCCCTGCTTCGGGAGCATGCGGGCCTGTTGCACCAAGGCCTGGGAGATGGCTTCGTGCAGCTTCAGCAACAGGTTGAAGACTTTGATTTTGAGTCCGCGTCCATGGCGCTTGGCACACTGGCCAGGTCTGCCGGCCTGGCTTTGACCGCAGAGGCTTTGCATGGATCTGTTTAGAGCCGCCAAACCCACCGTCCTGGTGGTAGACGACACCCCGGCCAACCTGGGGCTGATGGCTGAACTGCTGAAAAGCGCCTATACCGTGAAAGCGGTGAACAATGGCGTCAGGGCACTGGCGCTGGCAGAGCTTGAACCGCCCGACCTCATCCTGCTCGATGTCATGATGCCCGAGATGGATGGCTATGAGGTCTGTCGCCTTCTCAAGGCCAGGCCCAACACGCGGCAAATTCCCGTGATCTTCCTCACCAGCAGGGGCGAGGTGGAGGACGAGCAGCATGGTCTGGCGCTCGGCGCGGTCGACTACATCACGCGCCCCATCAACCCGCCGATCCTGCTGTCGCGAGTGCGGGCGCACGTTGCCGACGCGTCGTCTGCCAAAACGATGCGTGTGAACAATGAGTACCTTGAGTTCGAAGTCGTCAAGCGCACGCGCCAATTGGCGGCGCTTCAGGATGTGACGATTCTGGCGCTTGCATCCCTAGCTGAGAAGCGTGACGCCGACACCGGAAACCATCTCCGCCGCACCCAGCATTACATGCGGGCGCTGAGCAAGCATCTCAAGCCGAACTCGCGCTTCAATGATTTCCTGACCAACGAGATGGTGGAACTCCTTTTCAAGTGTGCGCCTTTGCACGACATCGGCAAGGTGGGCATTCCTGACCGGATCCTGCTCAAACCAGGACGCTACGAACCAGACGAGTTTGAGATCATGAAAACGCATCCCGCTTTGGGGCGAGACGCCCTTCTCCATGCGGGCGCGACCTCCGGAGAAATGTTGGACTTTCTGGAAATCGCCAAGGATATCGTCTACTCACATCACGAAAAATGGGATGGATCTGGCTACCCCTTGGGGTTGATCGGCGACGCCATTCCCATCCCTGCACGCCTGATGGCGCTTGCCGATGTCTACGACGCGCTCATCAGCCCGCGAGTCTACAAGGCGGGGATGTCGCACGCACAGGCTGCCGCCATCATCATGCAGGGAAAAGGCACGCATTTCGATCCCGACATGGTTGATGCCTTTGCTTGCCTGGGCGATGAATTCCAGGCCATCTCGGAGAGATTCAACGATACACAAGCCGAGTTGATTTCCAAAGCAGAGTATCTCGAAAGGGCCTTTTAGCACCTTGAGTGGCAACGTTCGTTTGACGCCGGCAGAGCGCTGCATCCGCCGTGGCAAGGGCATGAACTGGATTGCACAGCCGTGCGGACCCTTCATCCCTGCATTCCTCGTTGCCCATGCGCGGCAGCAGGCCGGTTCACGGCCTGCTGCCGCGCCCGCGGACGGTCGCGTCGTGATGCGCTGCAGTCTGGCTGGCGCGCAGGCACTGCGCCTTCGGACCCGCAGCAGAAATCAGACTTCATTTGAAGAATTTTGAACGAATCACAATGCTGCATCGTGACATGGCTCTGTGGATGAAGAAACGGCGCCCTTTTCTTTCCGATGTCGAGTGCCAGTTCTCTTGAACCAAGGCCAATTTTCTGCAGATACACTAATAATCTCCAGAAATTTTAAAGATATACCAATATTTATCAAAAAAGATATAATAGCCAGAGTGAATACATCCACACGCATCGCCTGAAGTTCCTAAATGTCGAAGTCCGCTCCCCCCACCGTGATCCAGAAAAACTTCTGTACAACCCGTGAAGCAGCGGATTTGCTGGGAATGTCGGTGGGCACGGTGCAGTTGTGGGTTGAAAGCGGGATGCTGCAAGCGTGGAAAACGACGGGGGGTCATCGACGGGTGCTGCGTGATTCCGTGGATGCGCTGTTGCAGAAAAGGCCTGCTGCGCCGGGCGGCATGATCCCGTTGCCTGCGGCGTCGCCACTCAGGGTGCTGGTGGTGGAAGACGATGTCCACATTTTGCGCTTGTACCAGGCCAATCTTGCTTCATGGCCGATGCACCCGGAAGTCAAGTTCATTGACAACGCGATCGCCGCGTTGATGGAGATCGGCAGAAGTCGTCCAGATCTTCTGATCACAGACCTGAACATGCCGGGCATGGACGGGTTCAGGATGTTGCGCGTACTGCGCCAGACGCCCGAAATGACCCTGTGCAAGATCGTCGCCGTGACCGGCCTGGATGCGGCCGAAATCGAACAGCGGGGAGGAGTCCCGGCGGGTGTCGAGGTCTTGCCAAAACCCATTCCATTTCATCGCTTGCTGGACATCGCCACGGCACTGGCGCATCCGGTTCGCGCACAATCATCAAGATGATGCGCATACGATCGTTTGGGCACCCTACAGAGGCGCGGGCCGGCATCGCTTGCGCCTCCCGCAGTTCATCGTCCAGTAACGGGACCCGATCAGCGACCTGACGCGCGCCCCCCGTGGGTGACAGCCAACATGGTCATGCCTTACCCATCCAAGGTGGCCATGACGCCGGCAGGTTCTCACAACAGTTCGAGGTCAAGGGCGCAAGCTGGCTCGTCGAGCAGCATGATTGCGCCGCGCGGCCGTGGCGGGCGTGCTGCGCGGGAGGACGTCCTACAATCAACGGCGACTCCCTTCGCGGGTTGAACCTTCGAAGGCCATGCCATGCGAGCCATGCGGGTGCGCGCTACAACGCAGAACTCGTCGGACCATGGGCGGTTGGCGAGTCACATCGGTGGTTTCGACCTGGATAACTTCGCAATGACGAAAGCGGAATATGGACAAAGTGACGCACTATCTCAACCGCCTGGACGTCGGCGTCAGACTCGCCGCCCAATCGCTTGTGCTGAACGCCTTGATCTTGGTGGGTATTCCGGTCGATCGTGACCACCCGTTCCGGTTTATCGTGACCGGCGATTCTGGTGGATCGTGACCGCTCATTCCGACCGATCGTGACCAGGCATTCTGGTTTATCGTGACCACCGATTCC
>CAILZB010000020.1 GCA_903838565.1 uncultured beta proteobacterium
CAGCACCGTGTTGATCCATTGCAACTCCGGCACATCCTTGGGTTTGCGTCCTGCGACCACGGTGCTTTGATGGGCACAGCCAGCCAACGTAACAGCACCGAAACAAGCCAGTCCGTCAGAGAGAACCGTGCTGCCAGGTGCAAGGTTCTTTCGCGCCCACTGCGTGATCGCGTTGAGCGTGAAGCCAGCTACTGGCGTCAACTTGACACGCAAGGGGTGCCCGTCCTCGTTGAGCGAAACTGCGGCCACAAACGGCACCTTGTTTTCCGAGCCACGCCCGACCTTGCCGCCACTGCGCTCACCCCCAAGGTAGGCGTCATCAACCTGCACCTGCCCCTCCAGCGTATAGCGAGCCTCACGCTGCGTCATGGCTTGCATCAGCTTGTGGTGCACCAGCCATGCCGTTGGGTAGCTCACGCCCAGGTGACGCTTGAGCGCGAGTGCCGACAAGCCGGTCTTGGCTTGGCTGATCAGGTAGATCGCCAAGAACCACACCGTCAATGGCAGCTTGGTTCCCTGAAACACGGTGCCAGCGATAAGCGACGTTTGATGGCGACACGCGTTGCACTGAAATACCCGATGCGGGTCGGGGCGCAAAACACAATGCGCAGCACCGCCGCAGCGGGGACAGGCAAAGCCCTCCGGCCAGCGAGAACTCTCCAGCGCTTGGGCGCAAAGCGGCTCCGTGCCGTAGAGCTTGAAGAACTCCGGCATAGACAAGCCGGGTTGAAACTGGATGCGATTCATGGCCATGGCGCTGCTACCAAAAGTGAACGATGGGAGCAGGTTAGGTCGGGACGGGCTCACCACGTGAGCTTGGCTGAACATCATTGCTAATCAGGTGTAAATTTATTACGAGCAATAGCAACAGACTAGCCGGCGAGCGGGCGAAGGAGCCATCCACCAACCCCGGCCCTCGTCAGCGACGCCGCATTTTTCCTTCTCCGGTGTAGTGATGCCGTCGGAGCCATGCGTGCGGCCACACGCTATCGACTACGCGGTTTCCAATACTTTTCTTGGCCGGCCACCTCTTGCTCCGTTTGCCTTTGAGGATTCTGCTTTTTTTGAACTGCGAACCCGACCCATGATGGAAGAGATTTTTTGCCGAGCCAAGCTCTCAGGGAGAAATGGTGCTACGAGGCTTGGGATTCCAAACGATAGATCGGCCTTATCGAAAATCAGTCCGTCACCACCGGGCGTGACGTAGGGCTCAGACAAATCAGCATCAGGATGTGCAGTCAAAAGAGGACTCTTTCTCACATCCAGGCTCACGGTCATGCCATTCGAATATTCGATGGAAAGCGAGTGGCTTCGCGCACTGAACCGGGCCCCGATGGCATAAGGGTCCAGCATCGCAGCACGACCCTTATCCAAGGCTCTCTGGTACTCTTCTTCGGAAATCATTGCTTTCATTTTTTTACCCCGTGACTGCCTCGTTTGTGATCGATCCATCGCCCCACCGCACTTGAACTGACACCTTCCTGGCCTGGTACCTATCTGTTTTTGGAACGATCACACCAACCGGTCCAACCGCAGAACCAAGCTTTACACGCCCTGATCCGGCACGCTCAACCTTTTTGTTGTCGAGGCAAACCGTTGCGTGCGCCTTCCACCAGGAGTCCCTGCATTTGCGGCGATTGCTTACAAGCTGTTCGGCCAACTCATTCATCAACGCCCAACTGGGTGCATTCACCATCGGCTTGATGTCGATCAATCCTATGTAAGTGGTGACCATCGAAAACTCAATCCGCGCGGTCCAGTGCTGTGCTCTGCAGATGAATGTGACGTGCGGCGGACAGTGATCGTTCGGCCAAATTCTCGCTTCGATATTTTTGTGAATCCAAAGCATTTTAACCTATCTAGTTTGGTTTTAAAGCTGGCGCCACGCCTTGGCACCGGTAGTCTGGAGGCGTCCCGGCGGAGCGATATGGAGGCAATTCCCGATCACCTCCGCAGCACCCGCTGGGCAAGAGTGTGCATGCCAAGCCCGCGCGCTGCAAGCGCAGTGGACCAGAGCTTCATATTTGAAATGAGCGGCGTGGAGCGAAGGTCGAGTGACGGCGCAGAACTTGGCCGCTTCGCGCAGCCGGATTCAGGATGCGGACTTTGCCTCAGAAACCGCCAACCTTTCGCGCGCCCAGATCCTGCAGCAAGCCGGTACTGCCATGGTGGCACAGGCGAACACAATGCCGCAGAGCGTGCTGCAACTGCTGAAATAATCGATTCAAGCCGCTCGGCGATCTGCCGGACGGCCTTGCTTTTCTTGCCATGGCCACGTTTGTGGTCATGCTTGTTTTTGCCCTCACCCCAGCAATCTCCCGCGAGCGGGCGAGGGAGTCCGCCACCATGGGTCACCACGGCCTGCGGCCTCGCGACGACGGAAATGGGGTTGCCTACGGCACCGTCTCCGAGCGAGCTTGAATAAGCTGCCAGCCTCCCCTACAATTCCTTACCAACCGTAAGGGAGAATAGCATGCCCACAGCAACGCTTACAAGCAAAGGCCAGATCACCATCCCCCTGGCATTGCGCACCGCACTGGGCCTGCACGCCGGATCCAGATTGGATTTTGTGCGTGAGGAGGACGGCTTCAAGGTTGTGCCTTTGCGCACCGCAACGGACACCCTCAAGGGGAGGTTTGCCGGACGCAGGTCGAAGGCGGCAAGCCTTGCCGACATGGATGAGGCCATCGCCGCAGAGGCCACATCGCGCCACGGTGCACGCACCAGATCATGATCGGCCTGGACACCAACGTGTTGGCGCGCTATCTGGCGCAGGACGACGCCAAGCAGGCTGCCATGGCGACCCGTTTTATCGAGCGCGACCTGAGCGCCGCGCATCCCGGCTTTGTCAGCCTGGTGGTATTGGTGGAACTGTGCTGGGTGCTCAAGCGTCTTTACGGCGCGACCCAGGACGAACTGGTTGCCACGGTCGAAGATCTTCTGAGCGCAGCGCAATTTCAGGTCGAGCAACGCGAAGTGGTTCAGGCAGCGACCCAATGGATGCGCGGACGCAAACGCAGCAAGGCCGGATTCACTGATGTGCTGATCTCCCAAATTGCCAAGAAACAGGGTTGCGAGCGCACGGTGAGTTTCGACAGGAACGCCGTGCGCTCCGCGGGCATGGTGCTTCTGGCCTGACGTAGCACCACATCCAAAAACATGTCGGCTTCACGCTCGCGCATTCTGGACGCCAGCTTTGCAGCGAAAACCGCCAACCAGTAGCGCTCGGCAGTCTGGCGGACGGCTTTGCTTCCCAAGTCATGGCTACGCGCGCTCGTCCCCCTTTTTTGCGGGGACATTCGGCACCATGCTCAGATAGCGTTCAAAGTCACTGCGCTTTCCCTTGGCGGCTTCCGACTTGAGGAATTCGAGCGTCAAAACGGATGCCATTTTTTCGGATGCAGCGCTCGCGATGAACTGGTTCACCGAAACATCATCCCTGGCGGCCAGTTCCTTGATTTTTTGGTGAACAGAGTTTGGCAAACGAATGGTCAGTGCGGTCATGGTCAACTCCTCAAGAGATTCAAAAAATCGGCAGGTTTGATGGCCTGCACCTTCAGTTCTGGCACGCGTCGAAAGTCCTTAATGTTGTGGGTCACGATGTATTGACTGCCGGACGCCACAGCGCACTCCAGCACCATGTCATCGTCTGGATCCCGCAAAAACGGGCGCCACAAAAAATGCACGTCCTGCAGGTGCGCCAGCGATGCCAGATAGCGCAAGTAGCCAAGCGTTGCGTCCGCGGTCACTCCAGGTGGCATGTGCTCTGCCCTCGTCAATGTGGCCTGCCACTCGGTGTAGAGGGCAATGGTCAGTGCAAACTCAAAGTGGGGCGCCGGCAGCATCGACACGAGTTGATAACTCGCCCCGTTGCGGGACCGAGCAGCAGCGACCAGGACGGAGGTATCGAGGACTATTCGCACAAGGCTTGGACAGCAGCTTTTAGGTTACACGAGTATAACCACAATGTCTGCGATCTGCCGGGCGGCATTGCTTCCCAAGCATGGCCGCGTTTGTGGCCCTGCTT
This sequence comes from uncultured beta proteobacterium, assembly GCA_903838565.1. GTDB lineage: Bacteria > Pseudomonadota > Gammaproteobacteria > Burkholderiales > Burkholderiaceae_C > CAIKVZ01. The sequence continues at coordinate 4,028 of CAILZB010000020.1, forward strand.
GTTTTCACCCCCAACCCTCGCCCGCGACTGGGCGAGGGAGCCACCGGCGCGACACTCACGACACTCGCGAGGACGCCCACACATTGACACACTGCAGACCGATGTTTATACTTGTATCAACATTTGGATGTGGAACCTTTCATGACCGCAACCCTGTCGGCAGATCAAACCATCCAGAAATGGGGCAACGGCCTGGGCGTGCGGATCACGGCGCCGATCGCCAGGGCCGCGCGCTTTTCGCGTGGGCTACCCATCAAGGTGGAGGTTGTTGAAGGCGGCATCTTCCTTCGGGCGGTTGGCAAGCCGCAATTGACGCTCGCGCAGAAGCTCAAGGCCTTTGATCCGGAGCTTCATGGTGGCGAAGTCATGGCGACGGGACTGGTCGGCGCCGAGGTCTTCTGATGGCGGCGCCCGGAAAGTTGTGGGTGCCGGACCGGCGCGACATGATCTGGATTGATTTCGATCCGCAGTCGGGCGCCGAGAGGAAGGATGAGCACCCGATGCTGGTGCTGTCTCCCAAAGCCTTCAATGAACGCACGAACCTGGTCATTGGCCTTCCCATGACGCATGCGCATTCCAACGACACGAACCCGTTTGCCGTCAGGTTCAAGACGCTGAAGGGGGAGGTTTGTTACGTGCTCGCGCACCAGCCCAAGTCATTCGATTGGCGCAAGCGGGGTGGACGTCCGCATCCATGGAAGCATGTGCCGCCAGCGGTTTTTGAAGAGGCTTGCGAGGGGCTGAACGGAATCATTTCGATCTGCGCCTGAAACGGCGGTGAAGGCAGGGTTCAATCGCCCCAAGTCCACGCCAGCTTTCTTTCCAGGGGCTCCGCCATAATCCGGCGATGCCTGCCACCCCGCCCGAAATACAAGACCTGTTCCCGCGACCGCCTGCCGATTCTTCGTCTGAATTCGATGCGGCCCCGGTCAACAGCTTCGTGGCCCGACCTATTTTGAACGCGCGCTTTCTGTTCTCGCATCCGGCGCACCTGATCGCCCTGGGTTTTGGCTCGGGCCTGAGCCGCATTGCGCCGGGGACGGCGGGGACGCTGTGGGCCTGGTTGGTTTTTGTGCTGCTGCAACCGGGCATGACCGATTTGCGCTGGGCCGTACTGATCGGTTTGTCGCTGCCACTCGGCTGGTGGGCCTGCACCGTGACGGCGCGCCACATGCAGGTGCAAGACCCCGGCGCCGTCGTGTGGGACGAAGTGGTGGCGTTCTGGCTCATGCTGTGGCTGGTGATGCCCACGGGCTTCTGGGGCCAGCTGGCAGCGTTCGCATTGTTTCGGTTCTTCGATGCCGTCAAGCCCGGGCCCGTGGCCTGGGCCGACAAGAGCTTCAAGGGCTTTGGCGCGCGCGGCGGCTTTGGCATCATGTTCGACGACCTGGTGGCCGCCTTTTGCGCGCTGCTGGTGCTGGCGGTCTGGAGGCTGGTGTGAGCGGCGCGACGTCGGAGATCTGCGAGCGACTGGCCCGTTTGCTGGCGCAGCGCGGCTGGATGATGGCCAGCGCCGAGAGTTGCACCGGCGGCCTGATTGCCGCGGCCTGCACCGACCTGGCGGGCTCCAGCGTCTGGTTTGAGCGCGGCTTCGTCACCTATTCCAATGCGGCCAAGACCGACATGCTGGGGGTCGATGCGCAGCTGATTGCGCGGCACGGCGCCGTGAGCGAGCCGGTGGCGCGGGCCATGGCTCAAGGTGCCGTGCGCTCCTCCCAGGCTCAGGTGGCAGTGGCCGTGACCGGCATCGCCGGCCCCAGCGGCGGCTCGGCCGATAAACCGGTGGGCACGGTCTGGTTTGGCTGGGCCGTCGATGGCACCGTGCACACGCAGAGGCAGGTCTTCGACGGCGACCGCGCGGCGGTGCGTGCGGCAGCGGTGCGGCATGGACTGCGCGGCTTGGTCCAGTTACTTTCCCAGATCCGCTAACGCTGCCCGCAGCGCCTGCGGCAACGGCGTCACCGGCTGGGCCCCGATGAAGGCGGCGAGCTTGTCGCCGGACAGCGCGTAGGGCGTGTGCCACAGGTAGCGCATCTCGCTCAGTTCGCGAAACATCGGCACGGCAAAGCTCAGGCTCTTGATCAGCCACCACGGCATGCGGCCGAGCTTCAAACTCTGACCCGCCGCGAGCCAGCCCTTCTCCTGCGCCACGGCCTGCATGAGTTGCGCCCAGTCGTTGCCCGTGAGCTGGTGCCCGGCAAAGCAGAAACTGGTGTGCCGTGGCAGGGCGGACGGGTCCTGCGCCAGCCTGTCGGCGACGGCAACAAAGCTGCGCGCCAGATCGGGCAGATAGGCCCAGGAGGTGGCGATGTCCATGGCGCCAGGGTAGGTCATCTTGCCCTTTTGGATATCCTTGGCCAGCGCGATGTCGAACCAGCTGCCGCTGCCGCTGCCGAAGTAGTCGCCGGCGCGGATCACCACGCTGCGCACGCCGCGGTCATCCAGCCGCTGCTCCACGGCGACGCGCAAAGCGCCTTTGCGCGTGCTCGGGCGCTGCAGCGTTTCGTCGTTCAGCAGCGCCGGCATGGAGGCGCCATAGTTGTAGACGTTGCCGGGGAACATCAGCGTGGCGTCCAGCGCTTTGGCCACGTCGATGGCCGCCTCCATCAGCACCGGCACCTGCTTGGCCCATTGCGGATAGGGTGGATTCAAGGCGTGGACCACAACGCTGGCACCGCGCGCCGCCTGCGCCAACGCAGCGCGGTCCGCCAGATCAATCGGCAGCCACTGCACACCAGGAAGTTGGGCCGAAGCCCCGGGGCGAATCTGGCCCAGGACTTTCCATCCGGCGTCGGAAAATGCGCGTGCAGCGGCCATGCCGAAACGCCCGCGGGCGCCGAGAATGAGAACGGTGGATTTCATGAAATCTCCAATCGATGTACGGAGTGATTGAGGAAGAGGCACTGCGCGACGCAACGCCTCGGCAAACTGATGCGGTGATTGTCAAATCTCTTCAACATCTCCACAATTGGCTAAATTTCCATAAGAGATGTTCACTTTTGAATACCACGACCCATGTCACAGAACTTCGACTGGCGCCTGATCCGCTGCTTTCTGGCCGCGCTTGAGCACGGCAGCCTGCTGGGCGCGGCGCGCGCGCTCAACTCAAGCCAGCCCACCATGGGCAGGCATCTGGCCGAACTGGAATCGCAGCTCGGCGTCGTGCTGTTCGAGCGCACCGGCCGCGGCCTCAAACCGACGGCCATGGCCTTGCATCTGGCGGATTCAGCACGGGCCATGGAGGCCAGCGCGCTGCAGCTGACGCGCCAGCTCACAGGCGCGCAGGCCAGCGTGACGGGCACGGTGCGCCTCTCGGCGAGCCAGCCCGTGGCCTGCCTGCTGCTGCCCCAGGTGTTGACGCAGATGCGCCAGGACCTGCCGCAGATTCAGGTTGAGCTGGTGGCCAGCAATGCGGTGAGCAACCTGCTGCGGCGCGAAGCCGACATCGCGGTGCGCATGCTGCGCCCGACGCAGGCCACGCTCGTGGCCAGTAAGATCGGTGACGTGGAGATGGGCATCTTCGGGCACAGCAGTTATCTGGCGCGACGTGGCACGCCGCGGCGCGTGGAAGATCTGTTGGCGCATGACCTCGTCGGCAACGACACGGTGGACACCATCACTCGAGCCGCGCGCGCGCTCGGGCACGAGCTTGGCCGGGAATCCTTCTCGCTGCGCAGCGACGACCTGATGGTGCAGTGGAGCGCGGTGCGCGCGGGCTTTGGCCTGGGTTTCCTGGGGCTGTATCAGGCGCAGGCCGAGCCCGAATTGCTGCGCGTGCTGCCCGCGCTGAAAATCGCGCCGCTGCCGATGTGGCTGGCCGTGCACCGCGAGATCCGCACCAGCCAGCGCATCCGCGCCGTGTACGATTACCTGGCGCACTCCCTGAGCGAACTCATCTGATGAAAGATCGCGCCATGACGCCCCAAGCCCAGACGCTGACCCGCCTCTATACCGCCTTCGCTGCGCTCGACGCCGATGGCATGGCGCAGTGCTACGCCGACGACGTGCAGTTCGACGACGAGGTGTTTTCGCTCAGGGGAAAGACCCAGACCATGGGCATGTGGCGCATGCTGTGTGAAGCCGTCCAAACCAAGGGAAGGGACGACTGGAGGCTGGCCTTCAGCGGCATTTCTGCAGACGCCCGCAGCGGCCGCGCGCACTGGGAAGCGCACTACCGCTTCAGCGGCACCGGTCGCCTGGTGCACAACGTCATTGACGCGCAATTCGCTTTCGATGATCAGGGCCTGATCAGCGTCCACCGCGACCGCTTCAACTTCTGGCGCTGGTCGCGTCAGGCGCTGGGTGCGCCGGGATTGCTGTTGGGCTGGACGCCGCTGTTGCGCAACAAGGTGCGCGCTCAGGCCGGCGCCAACCTGAAGAAATTTCTGGCGGCAACGACCCGAGTCTGAGCGCAGGCCAGCAAGAAAGCGCAGCTCAGGGCTTATGCGCCGAGTGATCCATCGCCGGCGCGTCTGCGGGGGCGGCGTTAGTCACCTTGACCTTCATGTCGATGCGGGTCTCTCCGCCCTTGGCGTTCTTCACCACCAGGTTCAGCGGAACAACGGCGCCGATTTCCAGCGGCGCCTTCAGGTCCAGCAGCATCACGTGGTAGCCGCCGGGCTTGAGTTCGACCGTCTTGCCCGCAGGCAGATCCAACGCGTCCACGGCGCGCATCTTCATCACGCCATCCACCAGTTTCATCTCATGCACCTGCACCACGCCCGCTACAGTTGACGAAGCGCTGACGAGCTTGCCGCCGTCCTTGCTGGAGATCTTCATGAAGGCGCCGGTCGCCTGTTGGCCCGGCACCGTGGCGCGAACCCAGGCATCCTTGACGAGCACGTTCTGCGCCTGAGCCGCAGCGCAGGAAAGTGCCAGAAGGATGGCGATGATTTTCGGCTTCATGAGGAAATCTCCAGGGAATGGGAATGGCTTTTCAGACGGCCGATTGTAGGCGCCGCCCCGCGTGCGGTCGCCTGCGCGTTGATGTGGCGCAATGATTTTGCCAATGAACGGCGCATGATGAGAGCCTATTCGGAGGTACATCATGAGATCCCTAGAAAGCGCCCCGTTCAAACGGCAACTGCTGCAGCAACGTGAGTCCCTGTTCGAGCGCTTGCGGCTGCTGCGCGGCGGCGACAGCCGGGTGGGCGCAGCAACAGCGCACCTGGGTCAGGCCGAGGATTCCTTTGCTCAAGCACTCAGCGAACGCGAGCTGGAGATGATCCTGGACGATCGCGAGAGCGCCGAGATTGACGCCATCAATGGCGCGCTCCAACGCATCGAGGACGGCAGCTATGGACTGTGCGTCGAGTGCGGCGCCGAGATTGCGGCGGCGCGCCTGCTGGCTGCACCGCAAGTCCAGCGCTGCATTGCGTGCCAGGGTGAATACGAGTCGAAGCACCCGGTCACATCCGAGCCCTGAGGACGGCTCGCCTGCCCGTGGCGGGGCGTTCACAAAACGCTGCAAGCTTCCTCGCGCCGCGGATCTGCGGTTTGCTTTACAGTGGGCGTTAAGCCAACGCCCGAGGAACACGCCATGAGCAGCACTGCGCCGCCACCCGATTTGAGCCACCGACCATTGCGTCAGACCCAGGTGGTATCCGCCTTGCAGGCGGTCTTGCCTGCGCACGCGCTGCTGTGGCAAAGCGAAGACACCACGCCCTATGAGTGCGACGGACTCACAGCCTACCGCCAGCGTCCGCTGGTGGTGGCTTTGCCCGAAACCTATGGCCAGATCCAGGCCGTGCTCCGGGCCTGCCACGCGCTGGACGTGCCCGTGGTGGCGCGCGGCGCGGGCACAGGCTTGAGCGGCGGCGCCATGCCGCACGCGCTGGGCGTGACGCTGAGCTTGGCCAAGTTCAACAAGATCCTGCAGGTGGATGCCACAAGCCGCACCGCGGTCGTGCAATGCGGCGTGCGCAATCTGGCGATCAGCGAGGCGGCCGCGCCGCTGGGCCTGTACTACGCGCCCGACCCGTCGAGTCAGATCGCCTGCACCATCGGCGGCAACGTCGCGGAAAACTCCGGCGGCGTGCACTGCCTGAAGTACGGATTGACGCTGCACAACGTGCTGAAGATCCAGGGTTTCACGATGGAGGGCGAGGCCATCACATTCGGCGGCGACGCGATGGACGCGCCGGGCTACGACCTGATGTCGATCATGATAGGCAGCGAGGGCATGCTGGCCGTGGTGACCGAGGTCACCGTCAAGCTCACGCCCACGGCGCAACTGGCGCGCTGCATCATGGCCAGCTTTGATGACATCCGCAAGGCCGGCGACGCCGTGGCGGCGGTGATCGCAGCGGGCATCATCCCGGCCGGTCTGGAGATGATGGACAAGCCCATGACGGCAGCCGTGGAAGACTATGTGCACGCCGGCTACGACCTGAGCGCTGCGGCGATTCTGCTGTGCGAAAGTGACGGCACACCGGAAGAGGTGGAAGAAGAAATCGGCCGCATGAGCGCGGTGCTGCAGACCCATGGCGCGACCGCGATAGCGGTGAGCCGGGACGAGGCGGAGCGCCTGAAGTTCTGGAGTGGGCGCAAGAACGCTTTTCCCGCGTCGGGTCGCATCAGCCCGGACTACATGTGCATGGATTCGACCATTCCGCGCAAGCGCCTGGCCGACATCCTGCTGGCGATTCAGGAGATGGAGACGAAGTACGGGCTGCGCTGCGCCAACGTATTCCATGCGGGCGACGGCAACCTGCACCCGCTGATCATGTTCGACGCCAACATCCCCGACGAGTTGCACCGGGCCGAACTGTTTGGTGCCGACATCCTGGAGACCAGCGTCGCCATGGGCGGCACCATCACCGGCGAGCACGGCGTGGGCGTGGAGAAGCTCAACTCGATGTGCGTGCAGTTCAGCGCCGCCGAAAACGAGCAGATGTTCGGCATCAAGCGCGCCTTCGACACCAAGGGCCTGCTCAACCCAGGAAAGGTGATCCCGACGCTGCAGCGTTGCGCCGAGTACGGCAAGATGCTGGTGCGCGGAGGCAAGCTCTCACACCCGGATTTGCCGCGGTTCTGAACGGTTGAGGACAGAGCAACGGTCTTTCCCGCAATCTCAATCAGTTGAGGACAGAGCAAAACTCGCTGCGCGTAGTTCTTGGTCTGTCCCGCAAACCTTCAGAGAGTAAAAGTAAACCCATCGATCAACGCCCCCGGCACGCGTGAACCGCCAAGGGAGCGGGCGAAGTAGGTATCCACCGCCGGGTCGATCTCGGCCTGATCGGTCAGCGCCACGAGCTTGGGGCCGAGCGCCTCGAATAGGCTTTCGTCCCAGCGCAGGTCGTTGATCGGGCCCACGATCTCGCCGTTCTCGACCCAGAAGCAGGCATAGCGCGTCATGCCGGTGACACGCGCGGACACGGGGTCACTCCAGTTCAGGTAGTGCAGGTTGGACAGGTACAGGCCCGTGCCAATCGCCTTGAGTACGTCGGCTTGTGCCAGCGTTCCCGGCGCCACATCGAGTGCGCGCGGACCCTCGCTCTCACTCGCTGCATTCGCGCTCAAGCCATACTCCTTGGCGCTGCGCGAACTCACAAGCAGCGTGCTGAGCGCGCCTTGCTCGATCAAGGGCAGGTGCGTCGCACTGACCTCGCCCAGGCTGTTGAAGCGCGGGCTCAGGCCCAAGCCGAAGTTCTCACCCAAGCTCAGCAGGGGCGAGAGCCTTGCTTCCTTTTCTGCCAGCTTCTTGAACGGGCAGCGACCCTGCTTCCAGGCCGCCGCCGAGAGCGCGTTCCAGCCCAGGATGCCGACCAGATCGGAGAAGGCCCGCGGCGCCAGATAAGTGCGGTACTGGCCCGGTTTGACGTCGACCTTCGGGCGTTTGAGCAACTCCAGCAGGGCACGGGTGCGCCCCAGGTTTGCAGCCCAGGCTTGGGCGTCCCAGCGCGAGCCCGCATAGCAGCCCTTGGCGGCCCGTGGCCCGTCGTAGAGCGAGTAGTCGAGGAAGAAGGTTTCGGTGGCAAACCAGTGGCTCTGCCCTGCGGAATTGCGGTTCGCGCGGACCGTCACGCCACCGGCGTAAAAGCCCGCCAGGTCGCAGCCTTGCGCCGGACCCACCACCGCCTGCACCAGTTCATCGGCGGCGAGCAGCGCGCCGTGAAACTCCTCTTCGCTGCTGCCGTTGTTGCACACCGCGACCTGATTCGGATCGAGCGCCAGCACAGCCACTTCGTCGCGGCTGCGCTGCAGCAAGGCGTCGAGCGCGGCGCGGTCGGCATCGACGTTGCCGCTGAGGCTCAGCGACTGTTCCACGCTGCGGCCCTGCGACTGCAGGCTCACGCTCAAGCCCACCTGATGCACGTCGGTATTCTGGCGCACGCGATTGCCGTTGAAGCGCACGAACAGCGACTCCTCCGCCGTGAGGTTGAGCGTGGCGGCCTCGTCAGCGCGCAACTGGCCCAGTAGATGGCCGGCAAGCGCATCGAAATGGGCCCGCGTTTGGGTCATGAAATCATGGCTCATTCCGAGCTCCTCCGTCGAGCTGCGGTTCGGCGTTGTCTCTTCACGGGCCTCATGCCTGCCCTCCAAACACCTGCACACCACGAAACAGGCAGGCGGGCGAGGCATGACCGACGCGGATGACCTGGCTGGGTTCGCCCTTGCCGCAGTTGGGTGTGCCGTGAGCCTGCTGGTCGCTGCCGACGCCGGCCAGACGGTTCCAGAAGTCGACGGTTACACCTCGGTAGTTGGGGTTGCGCACCACCTCCTGCAGTTGGCCGTTGCGGATCAAGCGCCCGTGTTCGCAGCCGAATTGGAACTTGTTGCGGTAATCGTCGATGGACCAGGAACGATTGGTCTGCATCAGCACACCCAGCTCCACCTGCGAGATCAGCTCATCCAGCGTGGAGTTTCCCGGCTCCAGGTTGATGTTGGCCATGCGGTCGATGGGCGCGCGGTTCCAGGAGGCGGAGCGGAAGTTCGCCACACCTGGCAGACCGCTGCGCTGTTGCGATTCGAGCGAGCCCAGGCCGCGCCGCAGCACGCCGCGCTCGATCAGCAGCTCGCGCGTTGCGGGGTTGCCTGCGTCGTCGAACGCGTAGCCGGCAAATTCATGCGCCCGGCCCGGATCGAAGCTCACGTTCATCAACTTGGAGCCGTATTGCAACTGCCCGAAATCCTCGGCTTGAACAAAGCTCCAGCCGGCGTAGTTGCGTTCGTCGCCCAGGATCCGATCGAGCTCCAGCGGGTGCCCGATGGACTCGTGAATCTGCAGCATCATCTGGTCCGGCATCAGGATCAGATCCATGTTGCCGCTGGGACAGTTGGGGGCCTGCAGCAACTCCAGCGCTTCGCGCGAGATTCGCTGCGCCTCACGCTCCCACAGTTCCTGTTCGAAGGCCTCACCGCCAAACTGGCCAGTGTGCGACCAGGTGCGCGTTTGCGACTCCATGCCCTGCGCGGCGGTGGCGCTCAGCGCAATGTCCACCATGTCAAAGCGCTGGCGGATGTCGGCGCCGTTCGAGGAAAAATACGCCAGCTGCGTCTGCACCGTCATGGCGCGCGCACTGCGGTTCACCAGCAGTTCCGAGCCCTTCATGGCGCCGCTCGCACCCATCAGGCAGTGGTTGATTTGCGCCAGCTGCGTGCTCTCCAGCGAGCGACCGCGCGGGCTCTGGTGGCGCCCCTGCGCGGAAGGACGCTGCGCGTGGGTGAAGCCGTGCACCTTGTGCTCACTGGTGGCGCGGGTGGTGGCCAGCGCCCGGTCAAAGGCGCGCTTCAAGCCCTGCGCACTCAGGTCGGCCGTGGCGGCATAGCCAAAGTGTCCATCCACCAGCACTTCGCACATGGCGCCCGCTTCCAATGTGCTCTCGTTCTTTTCCGGTTGGTCGTTGCGCACGCTGCGCACGGATGTGGTCTCACTGGAGTAACGAAGGCCCGCCCAGTCCGCGGATTGGCGTGCGTGCCGCAGCGCCTCTGGCGCGAACGAAGTGTCGTGGTGTGGCATCGAAAATCAAGCCATTCGGCTCAGCGCCAGCTCCAGATGCTGCACCGTGCGATCCACATTGCGCAGTTTGTCCAGGCCAAACAATCCGAGGCGGAAGGTCTGAAAATCAGCGCCTTCGTCGCACTGCAGCGGCACGCCGGCGGCGGTCTGCAGGCCTTGTGCCGCAAATTTCTTGCCGTTTTGAATCTCGGCGTCGCTGGTGTAGCTCACCACCACGCCCGGTGCCTGAAAACCCGCTGCGGCCACGCTCGGGAAGCCCTTGCCCGTGAGCAGCGCACGTACCTTGTTGCCCATTTCCTGTTGCGCCGATTTGGCAGCCTCAAAGCCCAGGTCCTTGGTTTCAATCATCCGGTCGCGCAGTGTGGTCAGAGCGTCGGTGGGCAGCGTGGCGTGGTACGAATGCGCACCCGACTCATAGCTTTCCATGATCTGCAGCCACTTGCGCAGGTCGCAGGAAAAGCTGCTGCTGGTGGTGCTGTCGATGCGCTGACGGGCATGTTCGCTAAGCATCACCATGGCGCAGCAGGGCGAACTGCTCCAGCCCTTTTGCGGCGCGCTCACGAGCACATCCACGCCCGTGGCCTGCATGTCGACCCACATGGCCCCCGAGGCAATGCAGTCCAGCACGAACAGGCCACCATAGGCGTGCACGGCGTCGGAGACGGCGCGCAGGTAGTCGTCGGGCAGGATCATGCCGCAGGCGGTTTCCACGTGGGGCGCGAACACCACGGCCGGCTGCTGCTGTGCAATCGTGGCGACGACCTCATTGATAGGCGCGGGTGCAAACGGTTCCTGCTTCCCCGACTGTGCGCAGCGCGCTTTCAGCACGATGGTTTCGGAAGGGATCTTGCCCATGTCGAAGATCTGGCTCCAGCGGTAGCTGAACCAGCCGTTGCGGATCACCAGCACCTTCTGATCGGCGGCGAACTGGCGCGCCACGGCTTCCATGCCGAAGCTGCCGCTTCCCGGGACGATCACAGAGGACTTGGCGTGATACACCTCCTTCAGCATCGCAGAGATCTCTCTCATGACGCCCTGAAAGCGACCCGACATGTGGTTCAGCGCGCGATCGGTGTAGACCACAGAAAATTCCAGCAAACCCTGCGGGTCCACGTGTGCTAACAAGCCAGGCATATTCAACTCCGTTCCATGTGAGGGTTGCCAGCTTATCAGGTCGCGCAAGTTGCCGTCCGCGCCACGGGCAAAGTCCAAAGTTGAGCCACAATGCCGCCATGCAACTCGTTCCCCTGGTCGAACTCACTCGCGGCGGCACGCTGGAAAACCGGCACCTGGGCGCCATCGCCGTCGTCAATACGCAAGGCGCGGTGCTGGCCCACGCCGGCGACCCGCATTGGCTGAGCTTTTCACGCTCCACGCTCAAGGCCTTGCAGGCCCTGCCCTTCATGCAGGCCGGTGGGCCCGAGCACTTCGGCTTTTCGTCGCAGCAGGTGGCGATGCTGTGCGCCAGCCACAACGGCGAAGACATGCACGTGGCGCAGGCGCAGGGGATGCTGGAAAAGGCGGGACTGAGCTACAAGGCGCTCAAGTGCGGCTGCCACGTGCCCGGCATCTTCACGCAGCAGGAGCGCCAGCCGCCCCCGGGTTTCGTGATCGACGAGCGCCACAACAACTGCAGCGGCAAGCATGCGGGCTTCCTCGCCTACTGCGTGCAGCACGGCCTGGGCCAAGACGACTACATAGCTCCGCAGCACCCGCTACAGCAGGCGATACGGCGCGACGTGGCGCGCGCCGTGGGTCTGACGCCGGAAGATTTCAGACTAGGGATCGACGGCTGCTCGGCCCCGAACTACGCGATGCCGCTGGCGCATCTGGCGCGCGGCTATGCGCGCCTGGCCAGCGGCGCGCGCGACAGCGAATTCGGCGAGAGCTTTTCCGCCTTGAGCGAAGCCATGACAGAGCACCCGGAACTGGTCTCGGGCACGGGCCGCAACGACTTGGCGCTGATGCAGGCAGGGCGTGGCGACTGGGTGAGCAAGATCGGCGCCGACGGCGTGCAGGTCGTGGGCAGCAAGAGCCGGGGCGAGGCCTTTGCGCTGAAGATCATCGACGCCAACAAGCCCGCGCTGTTTGCCGCCACGGTGGAAGTGCTGGAGCAACTGGGCTGGATGGACGACGCGCAGCGCGCGGCGCTTGAACCCTGGCGCGCGCAGGATATCAAGAACGCACGCGGACTGCTGGTGGGCCAGCGCCAGGCCGTATTCCGGTTGCAGGGCGCAAAGGTGTGAGAATCCCGCTCTCGGGCACTCCGGATTTTTTCGAAAAGGGAAACATCATGTTGAAACGACGTTCCGTATTGGCCACCGCCGCGAGCGCGCTGGCCCTGCCGCTGCTCTCGCCCCAGGCCGCTTGGGCGCAAGCGCACAAGGACAGCGTGGTGCTGGGCATGACGCTGGAGCCGCCGGGCCTGGACCCGACTGCGGGGGCGGCCTCGGCCATCGCCGAGATCGTGCTGTACAACGTGTTCGAGACCCTCACCAAGGTCAACTCCGACGGCTCCGTGACGCCGTTGCTGGCGCAGAGCTGGGAAGTGTCGCCCGACCTCAAGACCTACACCTTCAAGCTCAAGCGCGGCGTCAAGTTCCAAAACGGCGAGCCCTGCAATGCACAGGCCGTGAAGTTCTCCTTCGAGCGCGCTGCGGGCGAGAAGAGCACGAACAAGGACAAGCGCACCTTCACCAACATGGAGCGCGTGGCGGCGATCGATGACGACACCGTGGTGATCCTGAACAAGACGCTGGACCCGGACTTCCTGTTCCTGATGGGACAGGCGACAGCCATCGTCGTCGAGCCCAAGAGCGCCGACGGCAATGCCACGCAGCCGGTGGGAACCGGTCCGTACAAGCTGGAGCAATGGAGCAAGGGCTCATCCATCACCTTGAGCCGCTGGGACGGCTACCGCAGTGCCGCCGCCGTCAAGATCAAGAAGGTCCAGTTCCGCTTTATCAGCGACCCGGCGGCGCAGGTGGCCTCGTTGCTGGCCGGCGACGTCGACGCCTTTCCGCGCGTGGCGGCGGCGCGCTCGCTCGGGCAGTTCAAGAGCAACCCCAAGTTTCAGGTGGTGATCAGCGGCTCGCGCGCCAAGACCATCCTCGCCATCAACAACAAGAAGAAGCCGCTGGACGACGTGCGCGTGCGCCGCGCCATCGCCGCCGCCATCGACCGCAAGGCGGTGATCGAGGGGGCAGCCGACGGCTTTGGCGTTCCCATCGGCAGCCACTATGTGCCCGGCGCGCTGGGCTATGTGGACACCACGGGCGTCAACCCCTTCAACGTCGAAAAGGCAAAGAAGCTGCTGGCTGAAGCCGGCGTGAAGCTTCCGCTGGAATTGACCCTGACGCTGCCGCCTGCGCCCTACGCGCGCCAGGGCGGCGAGGTGATCGCGGCGCAGTTGGCCAAGGTCGGCATCGTCGCCAAGTTGCAGAACGTGGAGTGGGCACAGTGGCTCAGCGGCACCTATGGCGGCAAGAATTACGACCTCACGATGATCTCGCACGTGGAGCCGTTTGACCTGGGCAACTTCGCCAAGCCGGGCTACTACTGGGGCTACGAGTCGCCGCAGTTCAACGCGCTATTCGACAAGATTCAGAACAGCCCGCGCGTGGCGGACCGCGCCAAGCTGCTGGGCGACGCCCAGCGCCTGCTCGCCAACGACGCGGTGCACGCCTTCCTGTACCAGCCGCAGTGGATCACCGTGGCGAACAAGCGTCTCTTGGGCCTCTGGAAGGACATGCCGATGTTCGTCAACGACGTTTCGGCGCTTTCCTGGTGAGCGCGCTGCACGAGCTCTCAGCCAACGAACTGATCAGCGCCTACCGATCGCGGGCTCTCTCGCCGGTGGAGGTCACGCGCTCGGTGCTGGCACACATGGAACGCTGGGAGCCGCTGCTGCACGCGAGCTATTTGCTGCGCCCCGAGCTCGCACTGGCACAGGCCAGGGCGTCGGAGGCGCGCTGGCTGCGCGGCGCCCCCTGCGGGCTGCTCGACGGCGTCCCCGCCACGATCAAGGAAAACATTGCAACAGCGGGGGACCCCACGCCCCTGGGCACGGCAGCGACCGATTTGATCCCGGCAAGCGCTGATGCACCGCCGGCGGCGCGGCTGCGCGAAGCCGGCGCGGTGATCCTGTGCAAGACCACCATGCCCGACTACGGCATGCTGTCTTCGGGACTGTCGAGCTTTCATGCGCTGACGCGCAACCCCTGGGATTTGAGCAAGACGCCGGGCGGATCCAGCGCCGGCGGCGGTGCTGCCGCAGCCGCCGGCTATGGGCCACTGCACATCGGCACCGACATCGGCGGCTCGCTGCGCCTGCCCGCCAGCTGGTGCGGCATCTACAGCCTGAAGCCAAGCCTGGGGCGGGTGCCGATCGACCCACCGTACACCGGTCGCGCAGCGGGGCCGATGACGCGCTGCGTGAATGATGCCGCGCTGATGCTGCTGGTACTGTCGCTGCCGGACGCGCGCGACAGCATGAGCCTGCCCTACCAGGCGATCGAATGGACGCGCTTTCATCAGGGAACGGAAAAGTTGCGCGGGCTGAAGATCGGCCTGCTGCTGGACGCCGGTTGCGGCCTGGAAGTGCAACCCGAGGTGCGCGCGGCCATCGAGAATGCCGCCCGGCTCCTGGAACAGGCCGGCGCCATCGTGCAGCCCATACTGCCATTTTTGACCCGCACCATGCTCGACGGCATGGACCACGCCTGGCGCATGAGATCGCTCATCGATCTGAACGCGTTGGCAGCGCAACGTCGCGCCCTGGTGCTGCCCTTCATCCAGGCCTGGGCCGAGAGTGCGGCCGGCATGACGGGGCCGCAGGTGTTCGCCGCTTTCAGCCAGTTCCACGCCACACGCCTGGCCGCTGTGCGCGCCAGCGCCGATGTCGACTACGTGATTTCGCCCACCGCGCCCATGCCAGCCTTCGACGCCGAGCTGCCGTCGCCCACGAACGACCCGCTGCACCCGCTGGAACACATCGCCTTCACCGTGCCCTGGAACATGTCGGAGCAGCCCGCTGCGTCCATCTCCTGTGGCCATACCGCCGGCGGCCTGCCCATCGGCCTGCAGATCGTGGGTAAGCGCTTTGACGACCTGGGCGTGCTGCAGGTGTCGCGCGCTTTCGAACTCTTGCGTGGGCCGCAGCGACCCTGGCCCACACCACCCGAAAATTGATGGCGACCGTAGGTCGGGTCAGCCCACCAGGGCGTAACCCGACCTACAAAGCAGAGTTCAACGCTCTGTTGGTGGCGTCCAAAGCCGACTTTGGTCATAGCGCGGCTGCGCGGGCAGGTCGGCCAGATGCCGGGTGTCGGCCCAACTCAGGATTTCCACGGACTGCGCCTGCACCCGCACCCGGTTCAGCCCCGCGTTGGGAATTTCAGTCTGGCGCGGACCGCTCAGTGGCAGGGCGCGCGCCGTGCGGTAGATCATGTCGAGCACGCCGCCATGCGTCACCACGACCACGGTCTGGCCCGCATACAGCACCGACAGGCGCTGCACCGCAGCCATGACCCGGGCGTGGAACTGGCGCACGGTTTCGCCGCCGGCAAAGGCGTAGTCGGCGCCGAACTGCACCCACTGCGACCAGGCCTGCGGATGCTCTTGCTGCACGTCGGGCACACGCAGTCCATCGACCACGCCAAAGTTCTGCTCACGCAGGTTCGCGTCCAGCACGTCGTCGATGAGAAACGAGGGCGGCAGCTGCGCCGCGAGCTGGGCAATCGCCGGCTGGGCCGTCTGGCGCGTGCGCAGCAGGTCGCTGCACACCAGTTGCTGCACGGTTTCGTGAGCCAAGCGCAAGCCCAGGCGGCGCGCTTGTTCGTGACCCACGTCATTCAACGGCACGTCCACGTGCCCCTGGAAGCGCAGCTCGCGGTTCCAGTCGGTTTCACCGTGGCGGATAAGGATCAATTCGGTCATGTGTTCATTATCGACACGGCAGGCAAAGCACCCGTAAAGATCCGTAGATTGCCCAAATTGGAGGGGTATTTCAGCAAATGCGACAATACGCGGTTAATGACATCCTCTTTTTCCAATCTTTCGCTGGCTCCATCGCTGGCACGTGCCGTGGCCGAAATGGGCTACGAGTCCATGACCCCGATCCAGGAGCAGGCCATTCCGGTGGTGTTGCAGGGACGTGACGTGATGGGCGCAGCCCAGACCGGCACCGGCAAGACGGCGGCTTTTTCGCTGCCGTTGCTGCAGCGCATGCTCAAGCACGAGAACGCCTCCACTTCGCCCGCACGCCATCCGGTGCGCGCCTTGGTGCTGCTACCCACGCGCGAACTCGCCGACCAGGTGGCGCAATCCATCAAGGACTACGCGAAATACACGCAACTGCGCAGCGCGGTGGTATTCGGCGGCATGGACATGAAGCCGCAAACGCTGCAGCTCAAGGCCGGGGTGGAAATCCTGGTGGCCACACCGGGCCGCCTGCTGGACCACATCGAGGCCAAGAATGCGGTGCTGAACCAGGTCGAATACGTGGTGCTGGACGAGGCCGACCGCATGCTGGACATCGGCTTCCTGCCGGACCTGCAGCGCATCCTGAGCTACCTGCCCAAGGAACGCATCACGCTGCTGTTCTCGGCCACGTTCTCCTCCGAAATCAAGCGCCTCGCGTCAAGCTATCTGCAGGACCCGGTGACGATTGAAGTGGCGCAGTCCAACGCCGCCGCCTCCACGGTGGAGCAGCATTTCTACAGCGTGGGCGCCGACGACAAGCGCCACGCCCTGCACCAGGTGCTGCGCGGGCGCGGCCTGAAGCAGGCCTTTGTTTTCGTCAACAGCAAGCTGGGCTGCGCGCGACTGGCGCGCTCGCTCGAGCACGAGGGACTGAAGACCACTGCGCTGCACGGCGACAAGAGCCAAGACGAGCGCTTGAAGGCGCTGGACGCCTTCAAGAAGGGCGAGGTCGATCTGCTGGTATGCACCGACGTGGCCGCACGCGGACTGGACATCAAGGACGTTCCGGCGGTGTTCAACTTTGATGTGCCGTTCAACGCCGAAGACTACGTGCACCGCATCGGCCGCACCGGCCGCGCCGGTGCCTCGGGTCTGGCGGTGAGCTTTGTCGCACCAAGCGACGCGCGCCTGGTGAGCGACATCGAGAAACTGCTCAAGCGCAAGATCGAAATCGAGGCGCTGGAATTTGACGAGAACCAGCCCGACATCCGCCGCCAGGGCCGCATCAACGACGGTCGTCGCATGTACGCCCAGACGCAGGAGGCTCCTGCTGCGGACCGCCCGGGCCGTTTTGCCGCGGCGCACAGCGCATCAGGCGAGCGTCGCAGCGAATCCAGCCGCGCCAAACCGGCGTCGCGCGACCCCTTCTTTGACCAGCCGTATCAAGCCAGTGAAAGCGCTGCTGCCACCACGGGCATCGAGACCGCCGCCAAGGTGTCCAGCGGGCGCGGCATATCGGCCAACATCAAACCCAAGCGGCGCGTTGCCGCCCTGTTCAAGTCGGAATAAGCGGGCTTTGCCCAGCCTGCTGGGCCCGCACTTTTTCGGCCAGGCGTCGCTGCACGCCGGGCGAAACAAATTTCTCCACCTCGCCGCCCAGCAAGGCGATCTCGCGCACAAAGGTGCTGGAGATGAACTGGTACTTGTCGCTGGGTGTGAGGAAGACGGTTTCCACATCGGGCATGAGGCTGCGATTCATGCCGGCCAGCTGGAACTCGTAGTCAAAGTCAGTGACCGCGCGCAAGCCCCGCACCATGGCCTTGCCGCCGCGCGCCACCACAAAATCGCGCAGCAATCCGGAGAAGCTGGCGACCTCGACCTGTGGGTAGGGCGCGACCACTTCCTGCGCCATGGCGATGCGCTCCTCCAGCGAAAACAGCGCCTTCTTGTGGTGTCCTGCGGCCACGGCCACGATCACCTTGTCGAACAACTGTGTGGCGCGCCGGACCACATCTTCATGCCCCAGCGTCATGGGGTCAAAGGTGCCGGGGTAAACGGCGATCACGCGGTGCTCCATGAGCGGTGCTCCTCAAGGGTTGGCGAAAAGGCGGCTGCGGCGCATTATGCAGCCGCCAGCGCTTGTCGTTGCAGCAGGTGGGCGTGCACGGCGCCGGCCTTGAGGTAGCGCAATCGCGCCAGCCCCAGGGCAGCCAGCTCTTCCTGCGCCCAGGCGCGCGGCGCTTCGAGGTAGATGAATCCCGCTAGCGCGACGGCGCGGGCTGCGGCCTGCAGCGCCGTCTCGAATCGTGTGGATTCAAAGGGCGGATCGAGCAGAAAGAGGTCCACGCTGGCTGCGGGCAGCTGCTCCATGGCCGCGATGCCGTCGCCGCGTGTGATGTGCACGCTGCTGGCCCCCAACTGGGTCTGGGTGCGCAGCAATTGCGCCACCAGGGCCGGGTGTTGCTCAACCATCAGCACCTGTGCGGCGCCACGCGAAGCGGCCTCGAAACCCAGGGCGCCGGTGCCAGCGAAGGCATCCACGCAGCGCCAGCCCTGCAGGTCTTGGCCGAGCCAGTTGAACAGGGCTTCGCGTACCCGATCGGGCGTGGGGCGCAAGCCCGCAAGGTCGGGAACGCGCAGCTTGGTTCGCTTCCATTGTCCGCCGATGATGCGGACCTCGCCGACACCGCTGGGTGCGACCACGGGCTTGGTTTTGTTGGGGGATTTCTTCCCGCGGGGGGCCGGTTGTGACCTGGCCAAAAGGGCTTGCTTGGGTTTCATAGAATGGGGTGATTCTATGAACCCATTTCATGTTCAGCTTTTTCAAGAAAAAACCCGCTTCAGCCAAGGCGCCATCGGCGCCTGAGACGGCTCCCGCGCCGGCAACGCCTGCCCACGCGCCAACAGCGCCGCGCAGCAGCTGGCTGAGCAAGCTCAAGGCGGGGCTGCGCAAGACCGGCTCCAGCATTGCCGGCGTCTTCACCGGCACCCAGATCGATGACGCCCTGTACGAGGAACTGGAGTCCGCACTGCTGATGGCAGACACCGGCGTCAAGGCGACGCAGCATTTGCTGAACGAGCTCAAGCGCCGCGTGAAGGACAGCAAGACCACCGACCCCGCTCTGGTGAAGGCCTTGCTGGGCGAGGCGCTGACCGACCTGCTCAAGCCGCTGGAAAAGGCGCTCTCCATCGGCACCCATGCAGACGCGGGCGTACCCACCGTGATCATGGTGGTGGGCGTGAACGGGGCGGGCAAAACCACGTCCATCGGCAAGCTCACGCGCCATTTGGCGGATCAGGGCGCCACCGTGTTGCTGGCGGCTGCGGACACGTTTCGCGCAGCGGCGCGCGAGCAATTGGGCGTCTGGGCCACGCGTGCAGGAACTGGCGGCGATGCGTTGGGCGAAGCCGTGGAGATCATCAGCCAGCAGGGCGGCGACCCTGCTGCCGTGGCATTTGATGCGGTGAGCGCGGGACGTGCCCGCGGTAAGGACGTTGTGCTGGTCGACACCGCAGGCCGCTTGCCGACGCAGTTACATCTGATGGAAGAGCTGAAGAAGATCAAACGCGTCGTCAGCAAGGCGGAGTCCTCTGCGCCGCACGAGATCCTGTTGGTGATCGACGGCAACACCGGACAGAATGCGCTCACCCAGGTCAAGGCCTTTGACGACGCGCTGCAACTCACGGGACTGATCGTGACCAAGCTCGACGGCACGGCCAAAGGCGGCGTACTCGCAGCGATTGCGCAGGAGCGCCCGATTCCTGTTTACTTCATCGGCGTGGGCGAGCAACTGGCCGATCTGGAAACGTTCAGCGCGAGCGAATTCTCACAGGCGCTGCTGAGCTGAAGCCGCGCCACAGCCATGAAGCATCTGGTGTTGCTCGGTGTGGAACCGGTCCACGTGCACCTGTTGAAGTGCCTGGCGCAACGCGCGCGCAAAGCGCCACTGCCGTTTCGCGTGACGCTGATTGCGCCGCATGCGCAGCTGGTCGACGCATCGATGCTGCCGGGCTTGGTGTCGGGCCAAAACACGGTGGAGCAATGCCGTGTTGCGCTGGACGGATTGATCAAGGCCAGTGGCGTGAACTACGTGCAGGGCCGCGTCACGCACATCGACCCGGCGCGCCAGATCGTCGCCGTAGGCAGCCATGAAGCTGCGCTGACCTTCGAATACGACGCGCTGAGCGTCAACACCGAGCAAGTGCCAGAGCGCGAACTGATCGACATCGCACTCCCCGGCGCACGCGAACACGCGCTTTTCCTGCGCCCGACCAGGACCTTCCCGGCGCTGTGGGAACGGCTGCAGGCGTTGGCGACGCGGCAAGCGCTTCGCATCGCGGTGATCGGCGCCGAGCGTGCCGGCGTGGAACTGGCGTTTGCCCTGAAAGAGCGTTTGCCCGATTGCGCGGTGACCCTGGTCTGCGGCGGCGTGGCCCCAGGCGCCGGCTTTTCCGACGCCGTGCAGCAGCGCGTGCTGCACCAGCTCAAGGCAAGCGCCATCACCGTGCTGCAGCAGACCTGCTCCTCCATCGGTGCCGATCACGTCGTGCTGGATCAGGTGACGATCCTGGCGTGCGACGCGCCAGTGCTGGCGCTAGGCGCGCAAGCTCCGAGCTGGCTTGCGAGCTCGGAGCTTGCGCTGGATCAGCGGGGATGGATCGCAGTGAATGAGTTCCAGCAAAGCAACTCGCATCCTCAGGTGTTTGCAGCGGGCGACAGCGCCCGTCGCTTCGCTGCGGAGCGCGCCGCCGACAACCTCACCAGAAACCTGTTCGCTGCGCTGTCGGGTCTTACTTTCCGCAGGTCGCTGAACGCATATAAACCGAATTTCACGTGAACGCACCGGCTATGGTTTGCGCGGAGCTTGTGCGTCGAACAGCTTTTCGGTTTCGTCCTCCCAGGCTTTCAGCAACTTCTTTGCTTTTCG
>CAILZB010000021.1 GCA_903838565.1 uncultured beta proteobacterium
AGCCAGTGCACACGATAACCAGGTTTTGCCGCATCCTGTGGCACCGGTGAGAAGGATGCTGCGGCCATGGCGGACCCAGTCGCAGCTGGCCAGATCGCTCATCACGGTGCGCTCCAGTCCACGCGCGGCGCGCCAGTCTATGTCCTCCATGCTGGCGGAGCTGACCTTGAGGTGTGCGTTCTTGATCAAACGGGCAAGGCGCTTGGCGTCACGCCAGTCGACCTCTCGCTGCACGAGCAGGACAAGGCGCTGCTCAAACGAGAGCTGCGAGGTGGCGATGGCCGTTGCCGGGTCGTTGAGTGCAGCAAGCATGCCGTCCAGGCGCAGGCTGCGCAATTGTTCGATGGTTTGGTTGTCAATCATTTGGATTTCTTGGTGTGTTTGGGAATGTTTAGCAGTGCTGCGCTTGCAGCTTCAGTGGTAGTAGCTCGAGCCGCGCACGTTCTCGTGCAGGGGCAGCTCGCCTTGGGCCGACTGCTGGGCCACTGGCAGCCTGTCAAGTCCGCTCTTGAGGATGGATTCGATCGACTTGAAATTGGGTGCCCGGATGGACTGGGCCCGGGCGCAGGCCGCCTCCAGTCGGTCTGCTCCGTAGGTACGTAGCAAGCGCATGAGGCCCAGGCAACTTCGATAAGCCTGCTCGGGGTGTGGGCGGTGCTCCAATTGCCAGCGCACCACCATCTCGCAGGCCTTGCCCACTTTGTGAGCCCAGGCGATGAGCTTGTCCGGGCTCCACTGCAGATGCTCCCGGTGGTTCTCGGGCATGTGTTCTGGCAAAGTGGTGAAGGATCCCTTGCGCGGGTGCACCGGGTGCATGGCCACCCGTAGATTGTTGTGCATGATCTCCACGGTGCAGGACGTCGCACGCAGCTCCACTAGCTGACCCACCAGCTGATAGGGCACGCTGTAGTAACGCTCCTGGTATTCGATGTGGTAGTCCACGTTCACGCGTGGGGACTTGAAGGTGTAGATCTGCATACGCTGTGCAGGCAGGCTTCGCAGCACAGGCCTGTCAAGCTCCTCGTAGGCACTGCGCCGGCAGCCTTCGAGCTTCTTGAAGGGGCGGTTGTTGAGGTCCGTCACGAGAGGGGAAATGGCGGCGTTGAGCTCGCCGATGTTGAAGAAGGTTCGCTTTCTCAGGCGTGCCAAGACCCAGCGCTCTACAAGGAGCACTGCGGCTTCAACTTTTGGTTTATCACGCGGTTTTGCTGGGCGCGCTGGGAGCAATGCCGCACCGTAATAGGCGCACATCTCGGCAAACAGACGCTGGGCGGTGGGCTCATAGCGGTCTGGGCGAGCGCTGACCGCGCGAGGTTGATCCGGTACCAGCAGGCGCGGTACGCCACAAAAATACTCCAGTGCAGCGATGGTGCACAGGACCCAGTTCTCAACCTTTTGCTTCGGTGTGGCGCAGGCGAAGGTGTAGCTGGAGGCCCCCAGAACGGCCACGAAGATCTGCGCCTGCGTGATCTCACCGGTTTGCGCATCGATGATGGGTACGGTATGACCGGCAAAGTCCAAAAAGGCACGCTCACCAGCCGGATGAATCTGGCGCATGGAGAGCTTAAGAGTCTTGTTCCAATTGCGGAATCGATCACAAAAGGCGCTGTACCTGTACGCATTGGAGCCGTGCTGCCCTTGGTACTCCTCCCACAGCAGTTGTAGGGTGACATCAGGGCGTTTGAGCTCGCAATACAGGTGCTTGTAGTCAGGCTCGATCAGTGCAGACTTGCGCACCGTACCAGGGCGATAGATGCGTGCACTGAGCTCGTCATCATTGAGCTTGCTGACTGCCTGCCAGTCCAGGTTCGCTAGGCGAGCCGCCTTGGCGATGTCGCCGA
>CAILZB010000022.1 GCA_903838565.1 uncultured beta proteobacterium
GTATCTCACTGATGCGCCGCTTGTTGATTGTGGGCGCGGGCGGCCATGGTCGCTCGGTGGCGGAAGCTGTATTGGCAGCGGGTGAGTTCGAGCTGGCGGGGTTCGTGGATGACGCTGCACCGGGCTTGGCAAACGTTTGGCAATTTCCTGTGTTTGGCAGCACTGAGAATGTCGGTCGCTTTCGGGTTGATGCGGATCACGCCGTGGTGGCAATTGGCAGCAACGCGTTGCGCGAGGCTTTGAGCAGAAGCCTGTTGGAGGCAGGGTTTGAATTGGCCTCGATTGTGCACCCGCGTTCCATCGTCTCCCCGCGCGCAGTCATTGGCCCAGGCTCCGCTATCATGGCCGGGGCCGTTGTGGGAACTGAGGCCCGGTTGGGCTGTGGGGTCATCATCAACTGCGGCGCTGTTGTCGACCACAATGCTCAGGTGCACGACTATGGCCATCTGGGTGTCAATGCCGCAATGGCGGGTGGATCTGAATTGGGCCGTAGCGCATGGATGCAAGCTGGCACATCTATTGGGTATGGAGTCAAAGTGGCTGCTGGGGTGGTGATGCCGCCTGGGTTCTCTGCAATTTGATGTATATCATTGGCGCCTGTCCGTTGTTCGGGACGTGCGCAGCCCAATGTGGGACTCTGCGACCTTCCCGGGAACCTCCTTCTTGAAGAAAAATGACCCATAAGTTCATCGCCCTCGTACTGGCTCTACCGCGATCCACCAAGCGGATCGTGGTGCTGGCCATCGACGCGGTGCAGTGCGCAGTCACGGTCTGGCTGGCGCTGTGTCTGGCGACCGCGAGCTGGGTGCCCTTGGGCACGTCGGGGTGGTTGGCCGTGTGGCTTTCGCTCACGCTGGCCTTGCCGGTGTTTGCGGTCTCGGGGCTGTACCGCGCCATCTTTCGCTATGCCGGCTGGGACGCACTGATGGCGGTGATCAAGGCCGTTGTGCTCTATGGCGTGCTTTACGCCGGCGTGCTGGCGCTGCTGACGCTGCCGGGTGTGCCGCGCACTCTGGGCCTGTTGCAGCCTATTCTGCTGCTGCTGTCCGTGGGCGCGTCCCGGGCGTTGGCGCGCTATTGGTTCAGCGGCCTGTACCTGAGCCAGCGCAAGCGCGATGACATGCCCAGAGTGTTGATCTATGGGGCAGGCTCTGCAGGACGCCAGTTGGCGGCAGCGATTGCAAGTGGCATCCAGATGCGCGCGGTGGGCTATCTTGACGACGATGAGCACCTGCACGGCCAGGTGCTCAACGGCCTGAACATCTACAACCCCAGGCAACTCTCAACCTGGGTGAAGCAACTCGACGTGAGCGATGTGCTGCTGGCCATTCCGTCGGTGAGCCGTCAGCGGCGCAACGAGATCCTGGAGTTGACGCTGGGCGCCAAGGTGTCGGTGCGCACGCTGCCGGGCCTGATGGATCTGGCGCAGGGCAAGGTGCAGGTGAGCGATCTGCGCGAGCTGGACATCGAAGACCTGCTGGGGCGCGACGCCGTGCCGCCCGACGCCCAGCTGCTGGACAAGAACATTCGCGGCAAGGTGGTGCTGGTGACCGGTGCTGGCGGCTCCATCGGGAGCGAGCTGTGCCGCCAGATCGTCAAGTCGGGCCCAAGCAAACTGCTGCTGGTGGAGCTGAGCGAGTTCGCGCTCTATGCCGTGCATCAGGAGCTGCAGCAACTGGTGTGTGACGAGGTGGCAGGCGTGTGCCCGCTGGTGCCGCTGCTGGCATCGGTGCGGGACGAAGACCGCATGCGCGAAATCATGCGCACCTGGAAGCCGCACACGGTCTACCACGCCGCGGCGTACAAGCATGTGCCGATGGTGGAGCACAACCCGGCCGAGGGTTTGAAGAACAACGTGATGGGCACCTGGACCACGGCCAAGGTGGCGGCAGAGCAGGGCGTGAGCGATTTTGTACTGATCAGCACCGACAAGGCCGTGCGGCCTACCAACATCATGGGCGCCAGCAAGCGCGTGGCCGAGATGGTGCTGCAGGCCATGGCCGCAGCCTCCCATATGCACGGATGGAGCACGCGCTTTGCCATGGTGCGCTTTGGCAACGTGCTGGGTTCGTCGGGCTCGGTGGTGCCGCTGTTTCGCAGACAGATCAAGGACGGCGGGCCCATCACCCTCACGCATGCGGACATCACGCGCTATTTCATGACCATCCCTGAGGCCGCGCAGTTGGTGATCCAGGCCGGTGCCATGGCCGGTGGCGGCGACGTGTTTGTGCTGGACATGGGCGAGCCCGTGCGCATCATTGATCTGGCGCGGCGCATGGTTGAGCTCTCCGGCCTGAGGGTCAAGGACGAGCATTGCCCCGACGGCGATATCGAACTGCAGGTGACGGGCATGCGCCCGGGCGAGAAGCTGTACGAAGAACTGCTGATCGGCGACAACCCCGAACCGACCCAGCACACGCGCATCATGAAGGCGCATGAAGCCTTCCTGCCCTGGGAGCCGCTGCAGTATTGGCTTGCGACCCTGGCCGCCGCGCTGGCCGCGAACGACGTGGCCGCACTGCGCGTGCGCCTGTCGGAGATGGTGCAGGGCTTCGAAGCCGCCGGCGAAGTGGTGGACTGGGTGCATCTGCAGAACCAAGAAAATTAATTGGGGTCAGATTCCAATTAATCTCCGTCTTTGGTTGAAATGGATAGGTCTATCATCCTATAATCTCCCAAAACGGGAGGTTGACCGATGCGAGTGATTGCCAAGAGCAGCCTGGTCAAATTTTGGACTCGGCCGGAGTATGCTGATTCGAAGGGATCATTGCAAAGCTGGTACGACGAAGTGAGCAAAACCGTCTGGAAGACGCCTCAGGAGATCAAAGCGCAATACGGCAGCGCGAGCATCTGTGGCAACAACCGCGTCGTTTTCAATATCGCCGGCAACAAGTACCGGTTGGTCGTCGAGATGCAGTATCGAGCCGGGATAGCTTGGGTGAAGTTCGTGGGAACCCATGCGCGCTATGACCAAATCAACGTGGAGACCATCAATGAATATTAAGCCTATTCGCAGCGAAGATGACTTGCGAGCTGCGTTCAAGCGGCTGGAAATGGTGTTTCAAGCGGAAGAGGGAACGCCCGAGGCAGACGAGATGGAAATTCTGGTCACGCTCATTGAAGCATTTGAAAACAAGTATTTCCCGATGACGTCGGCGGATCCGGTGGAAGCCATCAAATTCAGGATGGAGCAGCAGGGCCTCACCGCAAAGGATCTGGAACTTTATATCGGTTCAAGCGGCCGGGTTTCCGAAGTGCTGAATCGCAAGCGTCGACTCAGTCTGCAGATGGTCAAGCGCCTGCACCACGGATTGCATATCCCCTACGAAAGCCTTCTGGCAGCGGCGTAGTTGTCGAACCCGCGCCCGCACCAGCAGCACCTCCGACCAGATCGGATTGCGTTGCGTGAGGATGCGCAGTTTGGTAGGGTTAGCGAAGCGTAACCCGACAACAGCAGCCTTGGCGTTTCGGGCACCCGTCGGGTTGAGCCTTTGGGGCCAACCCGACCTACCGGATCGGCTGCCTGGTCTGCGATCTGAAAGACCAGTGACATTTAATTGGGGTCAGATTCCAATTAATTCGCTGGATCGGACAAGATGATTGTCGCGCCCCAGCGGTGCTCGACTGGTTTGAAACCAATGCGCGCGCTTCGATGTTTACCAGCACCATCACCCAGGCCGAAATCCTCACCGGTATCGCGTTGCTGCCAACAGGCAAGCGCCGCACGGCGTTGGCGGCGGCAGCGGAGCAAATGTTCGAGCAAGACTTTGCGGCACGCGCACTGGGATTTGACGCTGCGGCAGCCAAAAACTATGCCGTGATTGTGGCGACCCGCTCCCGACTGAGCCAGCCCATCTCGACCGAAGACGCGCAGATCGCTGCGATTGCACACGCTGGCGGGCTGACCTTGGTCACACGAAACCTCAAAGACTTTGAAAACATCGCCCACCTTCAACGACTGAATCCGTGGCAGCCGATTGCGTCGCATTGAGTCCATCCACAGGACATTCCCGCCCTCGCCCCCGTCCCGGGGGCGAGGGCGAGGGGGATCGCAGACGCGTTAAGGTGGCGCCATGAGAATCTGACCCAATTAATTTATTGAATATTCGGATCTATTCTCCGAAATTTCACGTATATTTGACAAATGATTCTTAGAACAGCTCACTTGGAACTGCTTAGGCGGCAGCTTGCCAACTTTGCCGTGGTCGCCATTTTGGGTGCGAGGCAGGTCGGGAAATCCACGCTTGCCCGGCAACTTGAGCAGGATTGGGAGGGGCCGGTACGGCATTTCGATCTGGAGGATCCTGACGACCAGGCGCGCCTTTCTGATCCTTCTTTTGTGCTGCGAGACTTGACGGGATTGGTGGTGCTGGATGAGATACAGCTTCGCCCGGACCTCTTTCCCCTGCTGCGGGTGCTTGCAGACCGGCCTGGTTCGCCAGCGCGATTTCTTATTTTGGGCAGCGCTGCGCCAGAGTTGCTCAAGGCGAGTGCCGAAAGCCTTGCCGGCAGAGTCGTCTTTCACGAGTTGGATGGGTTGACGCTGAACGAAATTGCGCCGGCCGGCATAGGCCCCGACTGGCTCGATACCCGTTGGTTGCGGGGCGGATTTCCGCGTGCCTTGCTGGCGGGCGACGTGCGGTCGAGCCGGGAGTGGCGCGATGCGTTCATTCGCACTTATCTGGAGCGTGATCTGCCGCAGCTGGGCATCAATTTGCCGGCGTTGACCCTGCGCCGGTTTTGGACGATGTTGGCGCATTACCATGGGCAAACCTGGAATGGCAGCGAATTGGCTCGTGCGTTGAGTGTGAGCGACAAGACGGTTTCACGCTATCTGGATATTCTGGAAGGAACCCATATGGCGTTTCGCCTGCAGCCTTGGCACGCGAATGTCGGCAAGCGCGAAGTGAAGGCGCCCAAGGTGTACGTGGCGGACTCAGGCCTGCTGCATAGCTTGCTGGGTATTGGCGAAAATGACGCCTTGCTGGCGCATCCAAAGTGCGGCGCTTCATGGGAGGGTTTGATGTTGCGCGAGATCATCCGCCACACCGGTGCCAAGCGGGATGAAGCCTTCTTTTGGGGAGTGCACGCCGGAGCTGAACTGGACTTGCTCATCTCGAAGGATGGCGCCCGCGTCGGTTTCGAAATCAAGTTGACCCACTCGCCGCGAGTGACCGCTTCGATGCGCTCAGCCTACGAAACGCTGGCATTGGACCACTTGTACGTGGTGTGTCATGGCGAGGGTGATCCATGGCCCCTGGCGCAAGGCATCACCGCGGTTCCGGCTGCTTGCGTGGCTTGGGAGAATCGATCTCCCTTTTCTTTGGAAAGTACATGAAACAACGCAAAGGCATCATCCTCGCCGGCGGCTCCGGCACGCGGCTTTACCCGGTGACGCAGGCCGTCTCCAAGCAGCTCATGCCGGTGTACGACAAGCCGATGATTTATTACCCCTTGAGCACGCTGATGCTGGCCGGCATTCGCGAGGTGCTGGTGATCTCCACGCCGCAGGACACGCCGCGCTTTGCGGAACTGCTGGGCGACGGCAGCCAGTGGGGCATGAACATTCGGTACGCGGTTCAGCCTTCGCCCGACGGGCTGGCGCAGGCCTTCATCATCGGCCGTGATTTCGTGGCCAACCAGCCCAGCGCCCTGGTGCTGGGCGACAACATCTTTTATGGCCACGACCTGGGGAAACAGCTGGCCAATGCCCACCAGCGCAGCACCGGCGCCACGGTCTTCGCCTACCACGTGCACGACCCGCAGCGCTACGGCGTGGTGGAGTTTGACGCGCAGCAGCGCGCCGTCAGCATCGAGGAAAAGCCCAATAATCCCAAGAGCCACTACGCGGTAACGGGGCTGTATTTCTATGACCACCAGGTCTGCGATATCGCCGCCAGCATCCGGCCCTCGGCGCGGGGCGAACTGGAGATCACCGATGTGAACCGGCGCTACCTGGAGCAGGGCGAGTTGAACGTGGAGATCATGGGCCGCGGCTACGCCTGGCTCGACACCGGAACCCACGACAGCCTGCTCGAGGCCGCCAGTTTCATCGCCACGCTGCAAAAGCGCCAGGGCCTGCAGGTGAGCTGCCCGGAAGAGATCGCCTTTGCGCAGAAGTGGATCGACGCGGCGCAGATCCAGAAGCTGGCCGCGCCGCTGGCCAAGAATGGCTATGGGCAGTACCTTCTGGGGCTCCTCAAATAGCTTTTCGTAGGTCGGGTCAGCGCAGCGTGACCCGACAACAGCA
>CAILZB010000023.1 GCA_903838565.1 uncultured beta proteobacterium
AGAACTGAGCAACCCGTAATCTGACTGTCGCGTACGACTCCGGACAGCCCCTTGGAGCCCTTTGGGTTTCGCAACTGACCGGTCCTGGGTGGCTTGTACGCGACCTCGGAAACAATGAATATGCAATGGCGTTGCCCATGAACGGCGCTGCGCGGCGCTAGCGTCTAGACTTGCGGCTGTTTCCAGAACCTTCCCAAGCCGTGTCCACGCACTCATCCACCCTCGAAGCACTGCGCGCACGCTACGGCGTGCGCTACCGCTGGCTGTTGCTGCTGTCCGTGATGGTCGGCACCATGGCGTCGATCATGTCCTCGACCATCGTGAACGTGGCCATCCCCGACATGAGCCGCCACTTCACCCTGGGGCAGGAGCGAGCCCAATGGGTGACGTCGGGCTTCATGGTGGCGATGACGGTGTCGATGCTCACCACGCCCTGGCTGCTGGCGCGCTACGGTTACCGCCGCACCTATGTCGGCACCATGCTGCTGCTGCTGGCGGGCGGCATCGTCGGTGGCTTCTCCAGCAGCTTTGCGCTGCTGCTGGGCGCGCGCGTGGCCGAGGGGCTGGCGGCCGGCGTGGTGCAGCCGATTCCGGTGATCATCATCATGCGCGCCTTCGAGCCACACGAGCAGGGACGCGCCAGCGGCATCTTCGGCATGGGCGTGGTGCTGGCGCCGGCCATCGGACCCAGTGTGGGCGGCGTGCTGGTGGACCTGTTTGGCTGGCGCTCGATCTTCTTCATGGTCATTCCTTTTTGTCTGGTTTCGCTGTGGCTGGCGTACCGCTATGTGCCGGGCACGGCGCCCGGCGGCGTTGCGGCCAATCGCCAGGGCGCCACGCTCGATTGGCGCGGCCTGTTGCTCGGCGGCACGGGAACGCTTTGCCTGCTCAACGGCATGGTGGCGCTGCATGGCAGTGATCCGTTGCAGGCCTCGGTGCTGCTGGCCGGCGCCGCGCTGGCGCTGCTGCTGTTCGTGCTGTGGCAGCGCCGCATGTCAAGCACGGGCCGCGAGCCGCTGATGAACCTGGCGTTGTTCCAGCATCGACAGTTCGCCATGGGCAGCATCGTCGCCTTCATCTACGGCACGGCGCTGTTCGGCTCGACCTACTTGCTGCCGGTCTATATGCAGATCGCCCTGGGCTTGTCGCCGTCCTACGTCGGCAGCATCTTGTTGCCCGCCGGTCTGGTGCTGGCGGTGACGATTGCGCTGGTGGGCCGTCTCGCTGACCGCCAACCCACCTACTTGCTGGTCAGCATCGGTTTGGCGCTGTTGGCGTTGTCGTTTGCGCTGATGCTGACGGTGGGTCTGGATACGGCGATCTGGGTCTTGGTGGCCTGGGCCATCCTGGGGCGCCTGGGCCTGGGCTTCATCCTTCCGTCGCTGAATCTGGGTGCACTGCGCAAGCTGCACAAACACCAGATTTCACAGGGGTCGAGCGCCATCAACTTTGTGCGCATGCTGGGCGGATCGATCGGCGTGAGCCTGTGCGGCATCGTGCTGGAGTGGCGCTTGGCCGCGCATGGCGACGTGCTCACGCGCAGCGCCAGCAGCCCACAGCGTCTGGCTGCCTTCAATGAGGTTTTCCTGATGTTGGCCACGCTGTGTGCGCTGGCGCTGCTGGCGGCGTGGCGGCTGCGTGACGCGCCCGCGGTTGCCAGTAAACAGCATTGATTTTTCTGAATGATGACAGCCATGATGGCTGGACGGTCGCGCTCGCTCAGGTCGCCTTAGTACCCGGCTCCGCGGCTGTTCCCCGGCCTATGGCCTCCTCCTTTATGCCGCTGCGCCAGGTACCACGACGACCTGAGCCAACGAGCTGCTGGGGTGATCGAAGCGCGTCCCGCTACCCGCGTATGCGCAGCATGGGATTCTTGGGTTGTGGCGGGTATTCATGCGATGCGCGGCGACTGCATCCGAGCTGTTGCAAATGTCAGTTCATCACCCGCACGCTGGCCGGCCAGGAGCAGGACGTGGGTGGCGACAATGCAACGCCAGCGGGCCTACAACAACCCAAATTTCCAGCCCGATACCCGGCACTTTTTTTCGCGACCGCTCGTAACGTTTCTACCGCGCAAAACACGGCCGTTTGCTTCAGCGCAGTGCCTCCCCCTTCCAATTGACGGCGCATCGAAAAGAAGCCATTTTCCGTAGGTTACGGCACCAGTTTGAAAACCGTCCCATACCAAATCCCATTCCCACCGCCAAAGAGGGTCGTGCCATAGAAGTTTCCGTCACTGGCTTGGATCAAACCCCCGACAGAAGGATAAGTACCGTCGGAGCCGGTGCCAAAACTCCACAGCACTGTTTCAACACCAGCAGACGTGATTTTGAAAATCGTTCCAACGCTATTGGTGCCACCTTGTGAGGTCGTGCCATAGAAGTTCCCGTCGCTGGTTTGGATCAAGTGTCCCGGAGGATACGCGCCATCGGCGCCACCAAAGCTATACAGCACCGTTTCAACACCAGCGGGTGTGATTTTGAAAACCGTTCCTTGATCGGTTGTGCCACCTTGGTGGGTCGTGCCATAGAAATTCCCGTCGCTGGCCTGGATCAAACTCCCTAAGGGCATTCTGCCATCGGCGCCAGCGCCAAAACTCCACAGCAGCGTCACATCACCAGCAGCGGTAATTTTGAACGCCGTTCCGCTGTAGTTCGCACCGCCGTTGGGCGTGGTGCCATAGAAGTTGCCGTCACTGCCCTGAATCAATTCCGCATCGGGGTTAGCGCCATCGTAGAACCCAGACAGGGTGAAGTTATGCAGCACCGTCTCATCACCCGCAGGCGTGATTTTGAAAACCGTTCCGTTCCCGCCAGCACCGCCACTGGCAGTCGTGCCATAGAAGTTTCCGTCCTTGGCTTGGATTAAACCCGCTTGGGGTCTGCTGCCGTCGATGGACCCACCAAAGGAATGCAGCACATTTAGAACGCCGGCTGGCGTGATTTTGAAAACCGTTCCCTGGGTGTCCGTGCCACCCCGTTCTGTCGTGCCATAGAAGTTTCCGTCGCTGGCCTGGATCAAGTTTCCCTGAGGAAGCGCGCCATCTGTGCCACCAAAGCTATACAGCACGGTCTCAACACCATCCAGCGTGAGCTTGAAAACCGTTCCTTGATTGGTTATGCCACCTTGCTGGGTCGTGCCATAGAAATTCCCGTCGCTGGCCTGGATCAAAGCGGCTGCGGGTCGTGTGCCATCTGAGCCCGCGCCAAAGGAATGCAGCACGGACTCCTGCGGGACCAGCATGGTTTCTGCAAAGTTTTGACCGGTGACGTTGACGCCATTGACAGCCACAGAAGTTGTGAAAGGAAGAAAGTTGGCTCCCAAACTCGATGGCTCGATGGTGTAAATGCCATTCGCCAACCCCGTAAAACTGTAGCTGCCGTCCGAGGCGGTAGCGGTGGCATTCATCGTGCCTCCGCTCAACAACATGATCACCCCGGCCTGTCCAACCCCACTCAACTTGACCGTGCCGCTGATGCTGTAATTATTGGCCGGTGTCGGCGTAAACGTCACCGTAGCCCCACCCGCGTAAGTGCCCAGCACTGCATTGATGTTGAAAGTACCCGCCGTGCCAGACGTAAATGTCGTGGTCGCGGTGGCACCCGAAACCGTTGCCATCGCCGGCGAAAAACTCCCACCACCGCCCTGTGAAGTGAAACTCACCGTGTTGGCGTTTTGTGAACTGTCCGGGAAGGCGACCGTGACGATCACTGTCGTGGAAATGCTGCTGGACGTTGCGCTGACGGTCATCTGCACAGGAACTGCCACCATGGCACTGATCTGGGCGTTGAGGCTCGCGATGGTGCTGTTGAGCGAAACGATGGTCGCATCACGTGTGGCGATCGTGGCATTGGCAGTGGCCAGCGATGACGTCAATGATGCAACCTGACTGTTCAGTGTCGTGATGCTTGCGTTCGCGGTGGCCAGTTGATTCGTCAAGGTCGTGTTGCTGGCAGTGGCGGTGTCAAGTTGATTTTGCAGCGTAACGACTTGCGCATTCAATGTCGAAATGGTGTTGTTGGCCGTGGTGATCTGGGCATTCAAGGTGGCGTTACTTGCGCCTAAAGCATTGTTGCTATTGGTCAGCGTGGTGATTTGTGCGTTCAGTGCCGCAATCTGACCGTTCAGCGTGGTGATCTGGGTGTTGGCGGCATTGAGTTGTGTGGTGAGGGTGCCGTTGCTGGATGTCAGCGTGGTGATCTGACCGTTGAGCGTTCCTATTTGCGTGCCCTGCGTGGCAATGGTGCCATTGGCCGTTGCCAGTTGCGTGGTCAGGCTGCTGTTGCTGGTTTGCAAGGCTGTAATCGCATTTGCAAGCGTGGTTTGAGATACGTCTGAGCCCGTCCCCAACTGGCTGGCGATGGCATTCAGCGCTGCAGACTGGGTGTTGGCAAGCGCTTGCAGCGCCGGCATCTGACCAGCCGTGGTTTGCAAGGTCTGAATGGATGCGAGAAGGTTGGTCTGGGTGTAGTTGCCTGTCGAGAGCTGGTTTTGCACCGCGTTCAATGTGGCAAGGTACGTGGCCAAAGTCGAACCTTGACTGGCAATCGTGGCATTGGCAATGGACAGTTGGTCGTTCAGCGAAGCCATGGTGCTTTGCAGTGAACCGACCGCCGTGGTGAGCGTAGCCTGAGACACATTGCCAGCGTCCAGCCGTGTTTGCAGATCGGCCAGCGCTGCGGCCTGGGTGCTATTGATTACCTGCAAACCCGGCACTTGAGCCGCCGCCGCTTGCAAAGTGGTGATGGCTGCTGTCAGCGTGCTCTGGTTGTAGTTTCCGGTCGCGAGTTGCGTTTGCAAATTACCCAAGGTGGCGGTATAGGTGGCAATGGCGGTGCCCTGCGTGGCAATGGTGCCATTGGCCGCGGCGAGTTGCCCAGAAAGCGTGGTACTTGCCGTTTGTAGCGCTGTGATCTGGTCGTTCAACGTGGTGATCTGACCGTTCAAGCTGGTGATTTGAGCCGCTTGCGTCGTATTGGTCGTGGCCGCAGCAGTGTTCTGAGCAGTTGACGTAGCGAGCTGGGCTTGCAGCGCTGTCCGTTGGGCGGTGAGGCTGGTCAGACTGGTTTGGCTGTTGTTGTAGGCGGTGGAAATCGTAGCAGTCGTAGAGGTCAAACTATCTGCCAGGGACTGCAACACCAGCACTTGGTTGGATGCGGTGCTCAGTTGGGCTGGGGATTGCCCCGTCAGTTGCGCCAGTGCACTTTGCGTTTGCGTCAATGACGTGATGGCTGCTCCGATGGCATTGCTGTTGGTCGCATCCTGGGTCTGAGCGCCTGTCAGTTGCAACTGTATGGAGGCCAATTGGGTTTTCAGGGCGCTGATCTGGGTTTGCTGGCTTTGGACTTGGGCACTGTCTCCACCCCCACAAGCTGCCAGCAGCACGGCGACCATGACCATGGAAAGAACCATTCGGACGGCCGAATAAAATTGACGAGTGAAGCTCATATTACTGTTCCTCAATAACCATTTGTGAACACGATTTCAGATGCGATTACTATTTCGGCCAGACCGAAGAATCTGACGTTTTGTGTGGCTAGGTCCCTGGAGTGAAAATGTTTTCTGGAGCCCTGCAGTTGGTGATTGCCGGCCGTACGCACAGATTTTCTGAACTGCCGAATTGATAATAAGCAGTATTGACCGATCAGAATCTAATGAATTGCCACCAAACCTAACCAAAACTAACCACATGTACATTTGATCGCCGGGTAAGCTCGCCAGTGACCTATAGTTTTAGCCATGCCAAACACCACATCGCCCGTTGTTTTCGTCATTGACGACGACGTGCGCCTGCGCGATGACCTGGTGGACTATCTGCTCGGGGATGGGTATGAAGCCATGGGTTTTTCCAGCTACGAGCAGTCGTTACCCGCCTCCCGGCGCATTCAACCGACCCTGGTGGTGCTTGATCTTGGATTGCCGGGTATGGATGGCATGGAAGTGTGCCCACTGCTCAGAACGCGCTGGCCCGAAGTTGGCGTAGTTATGCTAACCAGCCGCAGCGCCGTGGAACAGCAGCAGGCTGGATTGCAGGCCGGTGCAGACGCCTATCTGGCAAAGACCGCATCACTGGCTTTGGTGGAGGCCACCGTGGCGAGCGTCTTGCGTCGACTCAAACCCCCGACCACCAGTCATGACGCCGACCCAGTGGACGCGAATGTCCCAGCCTGGGTTTTGGTTGAAGAGCAACTGAAAATCGTCAGTCCTCATGGTGAGGAAACGGTTCTCACCGTGAATGAATTCAGACTGGTACAGGTTCTGGTTCAAGCCCGCGGCAACAGCGTGTCGCGCGAGGCCTTGCTGCGATTGACTGGCAAAGTGGATACACCCAGCAATTGCCGAAATCTGGATGCCGTCATCAGTCGAATTCGCTCCAAAACAAGAGGCATCACGCGTGCTGAATTGCCAATTCGCTCAAGTTATGCGAATGGCTATGCTTTCGCCTGCGGCCGAGCTTGCGACCTCGCAGATTGAATGACCCAGTTCAAACCTTTCCCAGGCGAAGCTCCCACCGCACACCGCTTGCCAATCCTGGTCTGGCAGTGAACGTGCCCCCATGGGCCTGTGCAATGTGGGCCACCAGGGACAGCCCGAGGCCAAAGCCCGGTTGCTGCTGATTCGCTTCGCGCAGCAGCACGGCCTGCCCTACTTTTTCATATTGTTCGGGTTTCAGTCCAGGACCCAGATCGCTCACGACGATGAGGACCACACTACCGTGCACCGACACATCGACCGTCACGGCCCGGTCGCTGCCAGCGTACTTCAGTGCGTTGATGATGATGTTTTCTAGTGCCACCTTGGCCAGCAAGGGATCAAAGATGGCGGTGATGGCGCCATCCTCAACCTGCCACACCAACTCGACATGGGAATAATTGAGCGTCAGTTCCGTTTGGATACTTTGCAGCCAGTCGGCCAAATGAACCTGCGTGGCTTTGACCAACGCTTGGCCGGACTTTAAAGATGCACTGTTCAGAAACGCTTCAACCAGCTTGCCGGTCTCGAATGCCCAGATGCGGATGTCCCTTGTCCTTCGCAATGCCTTTTCCGGAAGTTGGGATTCACGCATCAACATCTCAGCAGAACGTCCAATGCGAGCCACGGGGTTGAGCAACTCATGGGCCACAAAAGATGAAAAGGACTGCACTTGGTCGCGCTGCTGAGTGATCAGCCGATGTTGAAACTGACTTTCTTTGTTTTCAGCCTCCAGCTTGCGAATCGCCAGGTTGGTGGCCACTGCAAACAATATCACGTGAACCAGGGATGATGCGTCAAAGGCCGCCGAAAACCAGGGTCTAGCGGCAATTGCGCCCACCACGCTCAGGTTGTTGACGATGGCTGTCACGGTGCTCAATAAAAATGCCAGGATATACAGTGCCAAGGTTTTACGTCGCTCCGGGTCGCGCATGGTCCAGCCCGCCAGGCCCAGGTTGAAAACGCTGATAACCAGGATGCCCAGAAGGGACAACTGCGCCGCATAGCCGTACCAGGCTGAGTTGATGGTGAGCAGGCTGGCTGCGCAATAGGCCACCAGGCACATGTAGACCTTGAACAGGCCAGGCCAGTCGCTTCGCAGACGAAGGATGACGGTCCACAGCAGCAGACCCGAGGCAGGTATGAAAAGAATGCCAAAACCGGTTATCCAGTTCGCCCAACGGGGTGTACCCAACCACTCATTCAGCAATATTGGTTGGCTCACCCCCACAAAAATCGCCAACAGACTCAGCAGATACAACGCATAGGCCAGTTGCACCGGTTGGCGCATGACGACGGCGCTGACCACATACATCAGGGCAGACAGAACATACAAGGTGACAAAGGCGCCGGTCCGGAATTGATCCGTGTTTTGCGACTGCAAAAGATCTGGTTGCGACAACAACTGTGCTTTGACGTTCATGGCGCTGGTGGTCTGCACCCGCAACAAATAGCGTTGTTCCGTCGGCAGGGCCGGCAAGCGAATAATGTGGCTGGCAACAGACAAGATGGGCGCTGGACTGGGCCGCGTGTCGCCCGCCGAAGCAAACGGCGCTGACTGACCCCAGACATAGACATCAATTTTGTCGAGGTACGGGTAGCCCACGGACAGCAGCTGCCCATCCTGCCCGGCTGCCACGGCTGGTATTTGGAACTGCGCCCAGAACACGCCCGACCTGTAGCCGTTCATGCCTTGTCTGGTGTCAGCCTGCCATTGCACACTGTCGGCAACCATATCCAGCGGCTGCAACTGTGATGACGAATCTACGAACACCTGCCACTGCGCATTGAGGTTGGTAGGCCCGGCAAAGGCGGGAAGCGTCAGCATCAGCATCCAAATAAGGCATAGGCAACGCCACCCCAATGAAGGTGAATTTCTTGATATCCGTGGTGACATCACCTGCCCTTGAAAAATTGGTTTTCTTGAAACTTCGAGTCTAGAGGCAAGTGCTCTTGGAGTCGATGGAGAGTGGGTGCTGAACTGGACCACCGGACAGCGGACATGCGGGAGCACCCGCCTACAGCCCATTCTTGTTAGCCACACCACTGCGCCAGAGATCCATTCACCCGGTAAATCAGAGTTGCCGTTTGCACTTTCAGGTCGACTGAGTAACTGCTTGCACCTGCGTCATCGTCTTGCAGCTGCGTCCAAACTGCGAACCGAACATGTACACCCAACACGGTGGGAGTAGGCGGGCTTATACGCAGCTATGCCGCG
This sequence comes from uncultured beta proteobacterium, assembly GCA_903838565.1. GTDB lineage: Bacteria > Pseudomonadota > Gammaproteobacteria > Burkholderiales > Burkholderiaceae_C > CAIKVZ01. Next base: position 8,690 of record CAILZB010000023.1, read on the forward strand.
AAAACTGAAATTCTCAATAGGATCTCCCCAGTGGATTGCCGCGCTCCGCTCGAAATGACAATCCCGTTGCAGCGAGCCTATTTGGGAAAGCGCTCCAGCTTCTTCCCATCCTTGGGAATGTCGTACTGCGCCACGTTGAGCTCCATCGCCAGCAGCGTGTAATAGCCGCTGATGCCGGTCATGTCGACGATGCCCTGCTTGCCAAAACGCTTCTCTGCGCGCGCAAAGATGGCGTCGGAAACCCTTTTGTTGCGCTGCAGTTCGATTGAAAAATCGTAAACGATTTCTTCGTCGTCGCTCATACCCTGGGGTCGGCGTCCGTCGGCAATCGCATCGGCGATCTCCTTGCGGATGCCGGCCTTCAGCGCCAGTGGATGGTGCACATACCATTCGTAATCCTGCGTCCATTCACGCGCCGTCACCAGAATTACGAGCTCACTCAACGTCGTTCCAATCGCCGACTTGTAGCGCAGGTAGTCCCCCATGGAACGCGCCTGGTTCATCAGCTGCGGGCTGTAAAACAGCGGCTCAAACGGTCCGAACACGGGCACCTTGCGCGCCGCTTCGAATTCCGCCGCAGCCTGCTTTTGCTCCGCCGAATAGGTTGACGGCGCGATGGTGAGAAGCCGGTTCTGCGAGAAGGACAGGCCCGCTCCCAGCAAGCCCACGACGGCAACGAGAGTTTGAATTGGACGCATGAAATCTCCCCTGAAGAATGTTTGGCCGAATGTGGCCGACAGGCGTTGCGCGTCAGCGCAAGTTCCCCGTGTGCCCCAGTGAGTAGCGCCCCGGTTGCGGCCACACCGTCAGGCCGTGCGGCTCCTTGCCCACCTTCACCTGCACCACCGCGCCGCTGGCGGTGTCGATCCGGTACACCAAGTCGTCGAAGCGACCCGAGAGCCACAGCCATTTGCCGTCGGCGCTGACGTTGCCCATGTCGGGGCTGCCGCCTCCTGGGATGAGCCACTGCGCCGTGACCTTGCCGGTAGCGAAGTCGATCACCGTGACGCCGCCGGCACCGCGCCGTTTGCCGTGGATCTTGTGTGTGCCGCGATTCGCCACGTACAGGCTCTTGCCGTCGCGGCTCGGATACAGGCCGTGCGCGGCCAGACCGGTGGCGATGAAGCCGATCTCCTTCATCGCGTCGCCATCGACCACGTGCACGCCGTCGGCCTCCATGTCGGCCACATAAAAACGCTTGCCGTCGGGCGAGATCCGGATGTCCTGCGGCATGCCCTTCCTGGAACTGCAGATCTCGGTGTTGGCGGGATCGAAAGCCTTGCCCGTTTCCTTGAAGCGCGTGTCCGGCATTGTCAACTTCAGATAGCCCACGACGCTGCGCTTGACCAGATCGATCTTCGCCACGGAGCCATTGAATTCGCAGGTGAACAGCGCGTAGCGGCCGTCGATGGAGAAGTCCGCGTGGTTGATGCCGCCGCACTGCGGCGTGTCGATCGAATACTGCAGCTTCATGCTTTGCGGGTCACGAAAGTCCAGGCGCTTCTTGGCCTCGGCCACCACGATCGCCGACTTGCCGTCGGGCGTGAAATACATGTTGTAGGGATCATCCACGGGAACGGACTGGCCCGGCTTGCCCGAGACCGGATCCACCGGCGTGAGGCTGCCGTCCGTGCGCCGCTCGGCGTTGTTGGCCACCCAAAGCGTCTTCAGGTCCCAGGACGGGACGATGTGCTGGGGCGCCGCGCCGACCTTGAAGCGGTCCACCACCTTCATGCTGGCGGGGTCGATCACATACACGTCGTTGGAGCGCAGATTGGGCACATACACGCGCTCCAGATGGCCGCGCACCGCCGCGCTCATGTGCACCGAGGTGGTCTCGCTGTAGAGGTTGCGCGCATCGACCACCGCAGGCATTCCCGGCACGGTGGACACCGTGGATACAGGTGCGCTGGCCGCTTCAGCGGCGGCTGCGGCCAGGACCGGTCCGGCGGCGCTCAGTGCGGCCAGCAAGGCAAGGGAAGAGGTGAGATTTCTTTTCATACGGTTATCAGGTGAAGTGAAGGACGGGTTCGGTCAGTGGCCGCGAGTCAGCGTCTGGATCGCGGCAACCGAGGTCTGCACGATCTGCTGCACGCCCAGTTGTCCCAATTCTGCCGTGGCGCGGTGCGGATCGCCATATACGCCGTCGCGCTTGTCCATTTTGGCGGTGGCCGCGAGCGCGTCGCTGCGCACCAGCGACTTGTCGACCGCCAGCGCCAGCGAGGTGTCGGCCAGACCGGCATGGGTTCCGATCTCGTAGTCGCTGTAGCCGGCGCTGCGCAAGCTGGCCACGAAGGCGGTCTGCGTCACACGGTAGTACTCCAGCAGCGCATGCACGCGGCAGGCCTTGTCCTTTGCCCATTCCTTGTTGAGCTTGGCGGCCACGCGCTCCTCGCTCTTCTGGTAGCTGCCGTGGTCGCCCAGGAACACCACGTCGCGAAAGCCATGCTGCTTGAAGCTGCGCGCCGTCGCTTCCAGCACGGCTTCGAACGTGGCGTCGGGTATCGAGAGCGTCCCGGAAAAGCGCATGTGCGCCGCGGGCGGATGGATGCTGCCCTCGGGCACGTAGGCGAGCACCGGCGCCACCAGTGCATTGCCCAGCTTCTGCGCGATCTCGCCGGCCAGAATGCGCACTCGCACATTGTGTTTTCCCAGCACCATGTGCGGGCCGTTTTGCTCGGTTCCGCCAATCGGTATCAGGATCGTGGTGGAGCCGGAGGCGACCCGGTCGCGCAGTTCGGTCCAGGTCAGCGCCTCGATCTCGTTGCTTTTGGCTGGCGCCGCCTGCGCCGGGGACAACAGACACAGTGCCGCCACGCAGCAGGCGGCGACGCGCAGCAGCGGCGTCGCCAAGGATGGCGCGCGTCCGTTCGGTTCAGGAATCACGGCGTGTGGCGTTCAAGGGTGGATGCATGGCTGAATTGTAGGCGGCGCATTACACTGCCACTGCGTGAACCTGCGTGGCACAGGGTCGCAAAGCGGCTCGAAAGGAAAGCGATGGCAACTGACCCCGCCCCCAAGAAATTTGGCGTGCATCCGGACGTGCTCAAGCTGGGCTTGGTGAGCTTCCTGACGGACCTGAGTTCGGAGATCATCTTCTCGGTGTTTGCGATCTTCTTCACCACCGTCGCCGGCGCGTCCGCTGCGCTGCTGGGTCTGGTGGAAGGCATGGCCGACCTGTCCGCGTCTTCACTGAATTACCTTTCCGGCTGGTGGTCGGACCGTACCGGCCAACGCAAGGCGTTCGCGCTGGCCGGATACGGTTTCTCCACGCTGGCCAAAGTCCTGCTGTTGATTTCCAGCTCGGTCGCGGGCCTGGCGGCCTTTCGTGTGATCGAACGTCTGGGGAAAAGCTTTCGCGGCCCGCCGCGCGATGCCTGGCTTTCGAGCGTCGCTGACAAGGACACGCGTGGCTACTCGTTCGGCGTGCACAAGGCGCTGGACAAGGCCGGTGCGGTGCTCGGGCCGCTGCTGGCCTATGCGCTGTTGCTGTGGTTGGGCGACGGCGCCTCGACTTATCGGATCTTGTTCTGGGTCGCGCTGGTGCCCGCGATCGCGAGCGTGCTGGTGCTGGCGCGGATCGCGGATCAGCCCGGTGTCGCGCATCCGCGCGAGAACATGTTCGCCGCCTGGGCCACGCTCAGCCCCGAGTTCAAGCGTTACCTCGTTCCCGCAGGCATCTTTTCACTGGCGTATTTCAGCTTCGGATTCCTGCTGCTGCGCGCGCACAGCATCGGCTTTGCGGTGCGGGACATCGTGCTGCTCTACGCGCTGTTCAACGGCGCCTTTGTCGTGGCCGCGCCGCTTCTGGGCAAACTGGGCGACCGACTGGGGCGCTCCGCCATGATCATGCTGGCCTACTCGATCTATGCCCTGCTGTGTCTGGGCCTGGCCTTTGCCAGCGAACGCTGGCACGTGATCGCGCTGTTTGTCGCCTACGGCGTGTTCTACGCGATCGACGAAGCGCAGAGCAAGGCCTTCATCGCCGATCTGGAACCGGAACGTCGCGCCTCGGCCATCGGCCTGTACAACTTCGTGACCGGCCTGATCTATCTGCCGGCGTCGCTGATGGCGGGCTCGCTGTGGCTGCTGCATCCGGCCAGCGCATTTCTGGTGGCCACGGCGCTGGCGTTGCTCGCGCTGCTGGTGTTCGCCGTGCTGCGCCCGGGCCGCGCGCGGCTGGACCCAGCTAAGCGCTGAACCGGTAGTTGCCCTTGCCTGCGCTTTTGGCCGCGTACATGGCGTGGTCAGCCGCCTTCAGAAGCGCTTCGCGCGTGGTTCCATGGTCGGGGAAGATCGCGATGCCCACCGAAGCACCGATGCGGATTTCCAGCCCCTGCAGCGTGCAGGTCTCGCTGATGCCTTGCACCACCTTCGAGGCAATCGCCGCGATCATGGGCTCGTCGGTCACATCGTGCAACAGCACGACGAATTCGTCACCGCCCAAACGGGCCACCACGTCGGTCTCACGCACCGAGCGCTTGAGCACCTGGGCTACATGCACCAGCAGTACGTCACCGATGTCGTGACCGTGCTGGTCGTTCACCTTCTTGAATCCATCCAGGTCCAGAAACAGCAGCGCAAAGCGGCGCTCGTTCGCCGCGGCGCGTTCCAGCGCCAGTTCAACCTGATCGTTCAGATGAAGGCGATTGGGCAGACCCGTCAAGGCGTCCTGCAAGGCCAGCACGCGGATGCGCTCCTCGGATTTCTTGCGTTCGGTGATGTCGATGTAGCTGGTGACAAAGCCGCCGCTGGGGATGGGCGTGCCCCTGACTTCCAGCCATTGGCCGCCGGGGCGCGGGCGTTCAATCTGATGCGCCGTGAAGTTGCGCGCGCGCTCGGTGATCTTGGCCGTCAATTCCTCCACATCGCCAGCACCGTACTCGCCGCGCTGGGCGTTGAAGCGGATGAAGTCCTCAAAATGGATATCGACCTTTTCAAACAGGTGGCCGGGCAGCTCCAGCAGGGATTTGAACTGCTCGTTGTAGGCCGCCATCTTCAAGTCGGCGTCGAACAGGGTGATCGCGCCGGGGAAATTGTCGATGATGGTCTTCATGACATCGCGCTGGCGCAGCAACTGGTCCTCGGTCTTCTTGCCCTCGGAGACGTCGGTGTAGATCGTCACAAAGCCGGCGATCTCGCCACCCGATCGGAATGGGATGCCCTCGATCTGAACCGTTCCACCGGTGCTCAGGCGCCGTTCAAACCGATGCGGCTCGAATTGCCGGGCGAGCGCGATCTGACCCTGCACCTGTTGCTCCGGGTCGCCAGGACCGTACTCCCCGCGCTGGGCGTTGAAGCGGATGAGGTCTTCAAAACGCGCGTCGCGGTGCACCAGACCCTGGGGGAAATCGAGGATTTCCTGAAAGCGCCGGTTCCACAGAACCAGCCGAAGGTCCTTGTCGATCACGCTCACGCCTTGCGGCAGCAGGTCGAGCAAGGACTGAAAATGGGGGCTGACGTCTTCCCAACAGGACGCGGGATCGATTCGCGGGTCCGTTCCCGGTGGTCGGCCTGCTTCGCCGGCGTCGTCTCTTTTGGATTCCACGCAGCCTCCTGTTCTTCTTGTCAGGCCAGCGCCTGGCGCAGAAAGGCGCTGATGTCAGCGACTTCGCGCGGATTCACGCTGTGCGGCATCGGGTAGGTGTGCCACTGCACGCTGTAGCCGAGTTCGCTGAGCTGGTGGTGTGCCGCCTCGCCGCGGCTCAGCACCACCACCGGGTCCTGCGTGCCGTGCGCCATGAAGACGGGCGTGCGCGCATTCGCAAAGCTGCGCTCCACGGCCAGCGTGTCTGCCAGCGGCAGATAGCCCGACAAGGCCATGATGCCGGCCAATTTGCTGGCATGGCGCAGTCCCACGTGCAGCGCCATGGCGCAGCCTTGGGAGAAGCCGGCGATCACGATCTTGTTGGACGCGATGCCGCGCGCAACCTCGTTGGCGATCAGCGCTTCTATGGCACGGGCCGAGGCGGCAATGCCCGCCGCATCCTCGCGCCGCACCGCGCCGGCGCCGAGTTCGGTACCGAAGATGTCGTACCAGGCCGGCATCTCGTAGCCGCCGTTCAACGTCACGGGCATCGAGGGCGCGTGCGGGAAGATGAAGCGGATGCCGGGGCAGCCACTGAGGTCGAGTTCCGGGACGATGGCGGCAAAGTCGTCGCCGCTGGCGCCCAGGCCATGCAGCCAGATCACGGCGGCCGTGGGTTGGGGGGCGGTTTCGTGTTCGATGCGGGGGAGCAGTTTGGACATGGGATGTTGAATGAATGGAGGGGGCCGGTTTCGGACATCAAGTATCGCATCGAGCGCGGCGAATCCCTTGTTCCTGTGGGGACACGTTGACGCTGTCGCTCAGCAGCGCAGCATGGGCCATTACCATGGGCGCCTCGTGGCAGTGACACTCAGGAGGAATCGATGAAATCGAGATCGCAGTTTTTTGGCCTTTGCGCCGCTTGGATGCTGGCGCTGGCGGGCAGTCATGCGCTGGCGGCGCTGCCCGTGGGCGCCAGCGCTCCGGACTTCACGACCGAGGCCGCACTCGGCGGCAAGGAGTTCAAGTTCTCCCTGACGCAGGCTTTGAGCAAGGGGCCGGTGGTGCTGTATTTCTACCCCAAGGCCTTCACCTCGGGTTGCACCATCGAGGCGCATGAGTTTGCCGAAGCGACGCCGAAGTTCAACGCCCTGGGTGCCACGGTCGTGGGGATCTCCAACGACAACATCGAGACCTTGAAGAAGTTCTCGGTTGAAGCCTGTCGCGATCAGTTTGCCGTGGCTGCCGACAGCGGTGCGCGCATCATGAAACAGTACGACGCGGCACTCTGGCTCAAGCCAGACATGGCCGACCGAATTTCCTACGTGATCGGCCCCGACGGCAAACTGCTTTACGTCTATTCCAGCCTGAGCCCGGACCAGCATGTGCAGAACACGCTCAAGGCGGTGCAGAAGTGGCGCGCCGCGCTGCCGCATTGACTCTCACGCTGGGGCTCAGAAGCTTTCCCAGTCGTCGGCTGCCGCAGCAGCGGGAGCGGACGGCGCCGCGATCGCCGCGGGTTTGGGTTTGGGCAAGGGCTTGGGCGCGCCGCCCAGCTTGCGCGGCGGCGGTGCGGCCATGGCGGGACGACTCGGGGCGCGCGCCGCAGGGCTGCGCGTCGTGAAGCTCGAGGAACCGCTCAGCTTGAACACGGCCACGGTTTGCACCAGTTCCTGGGCCTGGGACTTCAGGCTGGTGGCGGCGGCGGCCATCTCCTCCACCAGCGCGGCATTTTGCTGCGTCACCTGATCCATCTGGGTCACGGCTTCGCCCACCTGGGATACGCCCAGACTCTGTTCGTTGCTGGCGGCGCTGATTTCGCCCATGATGTCGGTCACACGGCGGATGCTGTTGACCACTTCGGTCATGGTGGTTCCCGCGTTGTCCACCAGCGCCGTTCCTTGTTCGACCCGCTGCACGCTGGCGCTGATGAGCGCCTTGATTTCCTTGGCGGCCTCGGCCGAGCGCCCGGCCAGGCTGCGCACCTCGCTGGCCACAACGGCAAAACCGCGACCCTGCTCGCCGGCGCGAGCCGCCTCGACGGCGGCGTTCAATGCCAGGATGTTGGTCTGAAAAGCGATGCCATCGATCACCTGGATGATGTCGGAGATTCTGCGCGAGCTCTCGTTGATGCCCTTCATCGTGTCCACCACTTGCGACACCACGTCGCCGCCTTTGATGGCCACGGTGGAGGCGTTCATCGCCAATTGATTGGCCTGGCGCGCGCTGTCGGCATTCTGTTTCACGGTGGCGCTGAGTTCCTCCATCGACGCTGCCGTCTGCTCCAGCGCGCTGGCCTGGCTCTCGGTGCGCGACGACAGGTCGTGGTTGCCGGCGGCGATTTGCGCGCTGGCCGTGGCCACGCCTTCGGAGCCCTGGCGCACGCTCGTGACCACGGTCGAAAGATGGTCGCGCATTTTGGCCAGCGCCTGCATCAACTGCCCCAATTCGTTGCTGCCCTGCACCTTCACCTCGACCGTCAAATTGCCTTCGGCCACGGCACTGGCCACGCTCACGGCCTGCGACACCGGGCCGGTGATGCTGCGCACAAAGGCCAGCGCCAGGCCGATGGCTGCCCCCATCCCCACCAGCAGCAGCACCAGTACCAGGATTTCCGCGCGCTGCAAGGCGTTCACGCGCGCATCCAGCGCGTCCGTGAGGCTCTTCATGGCAAGCCCGTTGAATTCATAGAGGCCGTCGATGGTGCGCGTGAACTCGTCGAAGTATTCGGCCGCGGGATGCTTGATTTCGCTGGCGCTGATCAGCGCCAGGTCGGCCAGCGCCAGCGCCTTGTCGGCCGCCGTCAGGCTGGTCTGTGCGCGCTCGCCCAGCGCCGTCTTCATGCTGGCGTTGATGTCGGTGGCACGTCTGAGGTTGCGCACCATCTCGCCCTTGACTTCCGTGGCGCGCTTGCTCAGCGCCTGCAGCGTGGCGCGGCCCTCGGGCGGCAGTGCGGCCTGGGTCAGGAAGGTTGAGCCCTGGGCGCGCATGATGCCCAGGTTCTCAGTGAGCCAGGGGACATTCACGAGCGAGGCCTGGATCAAGAAATAGACATCCGGGTCCGGGTCCAGCGACAGGCCGAATTCACTCAATAGCTCCTCGTTCAGCGTGAGCAGTCCGCTGATCAGTTGGGTATGCAGCTTGGTGCTTTCCGGTGCCTTGATCTGGGCCCCGGAAATGCGTGGCTCCAGGGCTGACCAGCGCTGCTTGAGCTCGCTCCACGAACTCAGGATGGCAGCCGAAGCGCCGGCCGCCTTGATCGCGCTGTCCAAGGCGTCCATGGACTTGACCACCTGATCGCGCATGCCCGGCCGACGCGCCGCCAGGGCTTCGTTGCCGCTCAGTGCGCCGGCCGACATGCCGCGATGCGTCTGCGTGAGCTGCACCACCTTGTTCAGCGCCACCACCGGGGCGCTGGCGCGCGACTCCAGTTTGGCCACGCTGACTTCGGTCGAGACGGTCTTGAAGTACATGCCGGTCGGCACCACCACCATGACCAGGGCGATCAGGCCCAGGATGAGAAACTTCTGTGCGAGGCTCAGGCGGTGCAACAGGGCCATGGCGTGTCTCCTTGTGTCTTATGGCCGCATGCTAGCAGGAACCCGGTTATTTAAACGAGCGCATTAAGGCGGGGTTTCAGAGTGCCGCTCGCGGATCCAGCCGCGCCAGCCGAGCCAGCAGATAGTCGACTTCAGAGCGGGCTGTCGGCGACAGGTTGGCAGCGGGCTTGCGCTGGGTGTCGCTGCTCAGGACGCCGCGGCGCATCAGCACGTACTTGCGCACCGCCAGTCCGATGCCGGGCTGCTGCTCGTAGCGCAGCAGCGGCAGATGCGCGTCGAACAGGTCGTGCGCGGCGTCGCGTTCGCCCGAGGCGCAGTGGCGCACCACGTCCACCAGCATGTCGGGGAATGCGTAGCCCGTCATCGCGCCATCGGCGCCGCGTTCGCATTCGAAGTCCAGAAACAGCCCGCCGTTGCCGCACAGGATGCTGATGTGGCGCATCGTGCCTTCGGCCTCAAAGCGGCGCAGCGCCGAGATCTTCTCCAGCCCCGGCCAGTCCTCGTGCTTGAGCATCACGCACGAAGCATGCGATTGAATGATGCTGCGGATCACGCCCGGCGTCATCTGCACGCTGAAGGTGAGCGGGTAGTCCTGCAGCACGAACGGAACGTCGTCGCCGATGGCCTGCACCGCCTGCGCGTAGTAGCCGGTGATCTGGTCGTCGGTGCGCAGGTTGTTCGGTGGCGCGATCATCACGCCGGCCGCACCCGCGGCCATCACGTCCAGCGTGAGCGCGCGCATCGCGGCAAAGCCCGGCGCCGTCACGCCCACCACCACCGGCACCGGCATGCGGGCGATCCAGCGGCGCGCGATCTCCAGGCTTTCGCTGGCGTCCAGCTTGGGCGCTTCGCCCATCTGGCCCAGCACCGTGATGCCGCTCACGCCGCAGGCCAGGTAGAAGTCCGCCATGCGTTCCAGCGAGTCGAAGTCGACCTCGCCATCGGGGTGAAACGCCGTCGGGGCGATGGGAAAGACGCCGCGGGCTTGTGCGCTGAGGGTTTGCATGGTGGTGCCTTGTGGAAAGGTGGACGCTTCAAGCTTAGCAGTCATCGCGCCTCCATCGGGCCGTCTCGCATTCAGCCGCGCCATGGGTTTTCACTGATCTGATGGAGCCGGGGTGACACTAAACTGCGGCCCATGGGCGGGCGGCCGCATGGGCAGGCCCGACAAAGGAAAACGATGAAAGACACCCGGGACCGGGTCACCCCATGGCATTGATCGAGTTCGACCACGTCTTCAAGCGCTACCCGGGCAGCGCCAGCGCCGCCGTGGACGACCTGAATCTGCACATCGAGGCGGGCGAGTTCCTCACGCTGCTGGGCCCCTCGGGCTCGGGCAAAACCACGACCCTGATGCTGCTGGCAGGCTTCGAGGCGCCCGACTCGGGCGCGATACGGCTCAGTGGCAACGCGATCGAGTCGCTGCCCGCGCATCAGCGCCAGATCGGCGTCGTGTTCCAAAATTACTCTCTCTTTCCCCATATGACGGTGGCGCAAAACGTCGCCTTCCCGTTGTCGGTGCGCAGGGTGCCGGCGGCAGCGATCGCCGTCAAGGTCGCCGCCGCGCTGGAGAAGGTGCATCTGCAAAGCTTTGCCGAGCGGCGCCCGCATCAACTCTCGGGCGGGCAGCAGCAGCGCGTGGCGCTGGCGCGCGCGCTGGTGTTCGAGCCCCGGCTGGTGCTGATGGACGAGCCGCTCTCGGCGCTGGACAAGAAGCTGCGCGAGGAGATGCAGCTCGAGATCCGCCGCCTGCACCGCGAGCTGGGCGTCACCATGGTGTTTGTCACGCACGACCAGTCCGAGGCCATGACGCTGTCGGACCGGGTCGCCGTGTTCAACCACGGAAGGATCGAGCAGCTGGCCTCGCCCCAGACGCTGTACGACGCACCGGCGAACCCCTTTGTCGCCAACTTCCTGGGCGACAACAACGTGCTCACCGGTGTTTTGGCTGCCGGCTCCGGCGGCATCAGAACGGCCCGTGGCCAGTTGCTGCAGGCGCGCTTGCGCAGCGAACAGCCGGCCGCAGGCAACGCCGCGGCCACATTGTGCGTGCGCCCGGAGTTCCTGCGCGTGGGCCTGAACGCCCAGGCGCTGGGAACGCTCAACTGCCTGAGCGCGCGGCTGCTTGACGTCATCCACCAGGGCGACCACTGGCGCCTGGTCGCGAGTGTGGACGGCGTGGGCGAGCCGGCGCCGCAGTGGTTTGCCAAGGTCAGCCCCGGGGCCATGCCTTCGGGTTTGACGGTGGGGCAGGGCCTGTGCCTCGGGTTTGCGCCCGAGGACGCATGGATTTTTTGATGGTCTGATATTTCAACAAAGGAGATCGAACATGAGGAAGCATCTGTTGCCGGTGATCGCTGGAGCGGTGGCGCTGGTTTGCATGGCGGGGCAGGCCCAGGCGCAGTCGCGCGACCTGAACGTGGTGTCATGGGGTGGCGCCTATCAGGACGGACAGAAGGAGGTTTTCTTCAAACCCTTCAACGCCGCGGGTACGAAGCTCACCGACGAGGCCTGGGACGGCGGCGTGGGCGTGCTGCGCACCAAGATCAAGGGCGGCAACAGCACCTGGGACGTGGTCCAGGTGGAGGCGGACGAACTGGAAGTGGGCTGCGATGAAGGCCTGTACGAAAAACTCGATGTGAACAAAATCGGTGGCGCGGCGCGCTACCTGCCGGGAACGGTGCACGCCTGCGGCGTGGGCGCGATCATTTACAACCTGGTGCTGGCCTACGATGGCGACAAGCTCAAGACCGCGCCCAATGGCTGGCCGGACTTCTTCGATAGCAAAAAATTCCCCGGCAAGCGCTCCATCCGCAACGGCGCCAAGTGGAATCTGGAAGTCGCGCTGATTGCCGACGGCGTGCCTTCAAAGGACGTGTACAAGGTGCTGAGAACGGCTGACGGTGTGGAGCGCGCCTTCAGGAAGCTCGACACCATCAAGTCGGATCTGGTGTTCTGGAAGAGCGGCGCGCAGCCGCCGCAGATGCTGGCTGCGGGCGACGTGGTCATGACCACGGCCTACAACGGCCGCATCACGGCCGCCAACGAGAAGGACAAGAAGAACTTCAAGATGGTGTGGAAGGACACGCCCTACACCATGGACAGCTGGGTCATCATGAAGGGCACGCCGCAAAAAGCCAACGCCGAAAAGCTGGTGGAGTTCATGGGACGCCCCGAGAACCAGGCCAAGCTGCCCAAGTTCGTGCGCTACGGCGTGACGGCTGCGGCCGCCGCACCGCTGATCGACAAGTCCCTGGTGGCGGACCTGCCAACGAACCCGGACATCCTGAAGCTGGCCTTTGCCGAGGACGTGAAGTTCTGGATCGACAACGGCGACAAGCTGGCCGAGCGCTGGACCAAGTGGGCCGGCACCAAGTGAGCTCGCTTCGATTTCAACCCGATACTTTGTCGCGCCGCCTTGCCGTGCCCCGGCACTGCTCTGCGGCGGCGCTTCGCGTCTCGCGCTGAAATTGAAACGAGCGGGGTCCGGCCATGCAAAAACGACTGCTTTTGCTCGCACCCTTGACCGGGTTCTTGCTGGTGTTCTTCGTCGCGCCGCTGGTTTGGCTTTTGTCGCTGGCGGTGCGCGAGGCCGAAGTGCCGCGGGCGCTGCCGCGCACGCTGGCGGCGCTGCAAACCTGGCACAGCGGCGAGGCCTTGCCGCCTGCGGTGTTTGCCGGCATGGCCCTGGACTTGCCCGAGGCCCGCGCCGCCAGCACGCTTGCCGATGCCGCAAGGCGCCTGAATTATGAAGTGGGTGGCGTGCGCAGCACGATGATGCGCGCGGCACGCGAGTTGTCGTCTGCACCAGCCGGAACGGCGTTTGGTGCGGACTTTTTTTCCAGCGTTGATCCGACGCTGGCGAGCCCCGAATTCTTTGCCGCCGTGCAGCGCGCGCGTGGCCCCATTTCGGGCTACTACCTGCTTGCCGCATTCGACCTGGTGCGCAATGCCAAGGGCGAGATCGAGCTCGCTTCCGAGTCGAACCGCATCTATCTGGACGTGCTGCTGCGCACGCTGAAGATCAGCGCCAGCGTGACCGTGCTGTGCCTGCTGCTGGGTTTTCCGGTGGCGCTGCTGCTGACGCAGGTGAAGGAAAAGACGGCCGACTGGCTGATGATCCTGGTGCTGCTGCCTTTTTGGACTTCGCTGCTGGTGCGCACGGCCGCCTGGGTCGTGGTGCTGCAGCGCGAGGGCATGGTCAACACCCTGCTGATGCGTCTGGGGCTGATCGCCGAGCCGCTCACCCTCATATACAACCGCACTGGCGTGCTGATCGCGATGACGCATGTGCTGCTGCCCTTCATGATCCTGCCGCTGTACAGCGTGCTCAAGGGCATTCCGCCGCACTATATGCGCGCCGCAGCAAGCCTGGGCGCGCCACCGGTGACGGCCTTCTTCCGGGTCTACCTGCCGATGGCCGCGCCGGCGATGGTGGCGGGCTCGCTCATGGTCTTCATCCTGGCCATGGGTTACTACATCACGCCCGCGCTGGTGGGCGGCGGCTCGGACCAGATGCTGTCGTATTTTGTCGCCACCTACACCACCGACACCGGCAACTGGGGCCTGGCTTCGGCCTTGGGGTTGATGATGCTGTTCACGACCTTTGTGCTGTACGGACTGGCGCACAAGCTCTCGGGCGGGCGCGCCATGTCGATGGGCTGACATGAAGCCATTCCGATTTCCCTGGAAGCTGCTTTATTGGTTGTTTTGCGCCGGCGTTTTTGCCTTTTTGCTGGCGCCGATCGCGGCCATCATTCCGCTGTCTTTCTCCAGCGGCTCCTTCCTGACCTATCCGCTGCCCGGTCTTTCGCTGCGCTGGTACCACGAGGTGCTCGAAGGCGACAAGTGGCTCAAGGCCTTGGGCAACTCGCTCTATGTGGGCGTGTTCGCCAGTGCGATTTCGGTGTTGCTTGGCACGCTGGCCTCGCTCGGACTGATGCGGCGCAAGGCCTGGTGGAGTGAGGCGCTCAAGCTGTTGCTGTTGTCGCCGATGATTGTTCCGGTGATCCTGATCGCCGTGGCGTCTTACTTCTTTCTGGCGCCGTTGTCGCTCACCAGCACCTACACCGGATTGATCATCGCGCACACGGTGATCGCCGTGCCCTTTGTGGTGGTGCCGGTGCTGACCGCGCTGGAGCTGATGGACCCGAATCTGGCGCGCGCCGCTGCGGCCTGTGGCGCCACGCCCAGCGTGACCTTCATGCGCGTGACGCTTCCGGTCATCATGCCGGCGATGGCCTCGGGCGCGCTGTTTTCCTTTGCCGCTTCGTTTGACGATGTGGTGATCGCGCTGCTCATTGCCGGGCCGGATCAGCGCACCTTGCCGCGCGAAATGTTTTCCGGCCTGCGCGACAGCATGACGCCGGCGCTGACGGCGGTGGCCACGCTCATGATCATCTTCTCCACCGGCCTGTTCCTGCTGATGCAGGTGCTGCAGCGCCGGGGGCGCAGGGTGCTCAAGCGCTCCGCCTGAGTTAAACCTTAGCCTGCGGACCCGAAGCCGTTCTGGCGCCAGGCTTCGAACACCGTGACGGCCACAGCATTCGACAGGTTCAGGCTGCGCTGACCCTCGAGCATGGGAAGCCTGAGCTGCTGCTCGGCGGGGATGAGGTCGCGCACCTCGCTTGGCAGGCCACGCGTCTCTGAACCAAAAACGAGCCAGTCGCCGGGGAAAAATTTGACCTCATACACACCCCGGCGGGCACGCGTGGTCAGGGCAAAGAGCCGGTCCGGCGCCGGTTGCTCGGCCGCCAGAAAGGCTGGCCAATCGGCGTG
>CAILZB010000024.1 GCA_903838565.1 uncultured beta proteobacterium
AACCGACCTTCAGCACCAGATCATCAACCTGCTTGGCGTTGCGTCCAATGCGTTTCGCTCGCCAGCAGTGGGTCAATAATTCGCGCCATATGGCTCGACCAACCTGCGGAATGTAAGTCGGGTCTGCGCTTGAACCCCTATACCCCGACAGTCCAGGGACTTCAGTTTCTGTCCTGCGGTGCGCGCTGCGCCATTGTCGTCTGGGGTGGCTGGAGCGCGCAGGGCCGCTGGGTCGCCTACTGGAAAGACTGGCATGCGCGGCGCCTGATGAACAGGCTCAAGGCGATTCACTGAGACGTCATGCAGGGCGGCGGAACTCGTTTTCTATCCAGACCGCAGCACTGGCGGCGCTGAGCTTGAAGGAAGCAGGCACACGCACGCGCGCCAAAGCGGCCCCCGCCGCGTCGAAAGCACCCAGCTCAGCCGAAGGATGCTCGTCGTCGGGGACGATGTCCAGGGTCACCGTGATGCGCGCCGCAGCCGTGTTGACGGTGACGCTCTGATGCAGCTGCGCGTGCAGCTGCTGCTCGTGGCGCCGCAGCACTTCGGAGGCGGTCTTCACCAGTGTGGAAAATGCCGACTTGTCCAGCGGCTTGGGATTCTTCTTGTCGCGACCCATGGTCCATGGGCCGACCAGCGCCGGTTCGGATTCGCCGCGCTTGGTCATCGCCACGGCCCAGCCGTCGTCGTCCTCATTCTTGATGACGCGCGCGGTCCAGCAGTCGGCGCGCCACAGGCGCGGCTCCTGAATCTCGGGTTCGGTTTCGGTCGGGGCGTGGGTGTGGAGCGTGTCAGAAGGCATGGGCATGAGTATCGCTCACGCGGCGCGGCGGTTGCCACCTTCCGTTCGTCGCATGAAGTGGGCGCTCACAGACCCAGCGTCTGCCAGACCTGTTCCATCTTCGCCGTCACTTCGGTGTCCATCTGCATCGGTCGGCCCCACTCGCGGCTGGTTTCGCCGGGCCATTTGTTGGTCGCGTCCAGCCCCATCTTGCTGCCCAGGCCGCTCACGGGCGAGGCAAAGTCAAGATAGTCGATCGGCGTGCTGTCCACCAGCAGGGTGTCGCGCGTGGGGTCGACACGCGTGGTGATGGCCCAGATCACGTCGGTCCAGTCGCGGATATTGATGTCGTCATCGACCACCACGATGAACTTGGTGTACATGAACTGGCGCAGGAAACTCCAGATGCCGAACATCACACGGCGCGCGTGACCGGGGTAGGACTTCTTGATCTGCACCACCGCCATGCGATAGCTGCAACCCTCGGGCGGCAGATAGAAATCGGTGATCTCGGGGTACTGGCGTTGCAATAGAGGAACAAACACCTCGTTCAGTGCCAATGCCAGCATGGCGGGCTCGTCGGGCGGTTTGCCGGTGTAGGTGGAGTGGTAGATGGGATCGCGCTTTTGCGTGATGCGGTCCACGGTGAACACCGGAAACGAGTCGCGCTCGTTGTAATAGCCGGTGTGGTCGCCATACGGACCTTCGAGCGCGTGCTCGAAGCCGCTGGCGTGCTTTGCGTCGGGATAGATGTGACCCTCCAGCACGATTTCTGCTGACGCCGGCAGGCGCAATTCGCTGCCCAGCGACTTGACCAGCTCGGTGCGGCTGCCCCGCAACAGTCCGGCAAACTGGTATTCCGACAGGCTGTCGGGCACGGGCGTGACCGCGCCCAGAATCGTCGCCGGATCTGCGCCCAGAGCCACGCACACCGGATACGGCTGGCCCGGATGGAGGGCGGCGTGCTCGCGAAAGTCGAGCGCGCCACCGCGCTGCGGCAGCCAGCGCATGATGAGCTTGTTGCGCGCGAGCACCTGCTGTCGGTAAATCCCCAGGTTCTGCCGCGCCTTGTGCGGTCCTTGGGTGATCACCAGGCCCCAGGTGATGAGTGGAGCCACATCGTCCGGCCAGCAATGCTGGATCGGCAGTCGCGCCAAGTCCACGTCCTGGCCTTCCCACACCACATCCTGGCAGGGCGCGCTGCGCAGTTCCTTGGGCGCCATGTTCCAGAGCGTCTTCACCATGGAGCTCAGACCCACCAGGTCCTTGAAACCCTTGGGCGCTTCAGGCTCCTTGAGCATCGCCAGCACCTGGCCGAACTGGCGCAATTCGCCGATGTCGGACACGCCCATGCCCAGGGCAACACGGCGGGTACTTCCGAACAGATTGCCCAGCACCGGCATGCTGTGGCCGGTGGGATTTTCGAACAGCAGCGCCGGACCACCTGCGCGCAGGCTGCGGTCGCACAGCGCCGTCATCTCCAGGTGCGGCGAGACCGAAACGGTGACGCGCTTGAGCTCTCCCAACTGCTCGAGTTGGGCCATGAAGTCCCTCAGATCGCTGTAGGCCATGATGTTCCAGTGGGTCTTTAGGTGCGTGGCTGCAGGCCCTGCCAGCGCGGCGCCTGCGCCTGGGGCAGGCCCAGCAGGTCGGCGACCCGGCTCAACGTGTGGTCCACCATGTCAGACAGGGTCTGCGGCCGATGATAGAAACTGGGCACCGGCGGGAAAATGATGCCACCCATTTCCGTGACGCTGGTCATGTTGCGCAGATGCGCCAGATTCAGGGGCGTCTCCCGCACCATCAGGATCAGACGCCGGCGCTCTTTCAGCATCACGTCGGCGGCGCGCGTGATGAGGTTATCTGACATTCCATGCGCCACCGCCGCCAGGGTACGCATGGAACACGGCGCCACCACCATGCCGTCGCATTGGAAGGAGCCGCTGGCGATCGCGGCGCCGACATCGCGCGCGGGATAAACCACATCGGCCAGGGCCTCAACCTGATCTCGGTCCATGCCCAACTCTTGCTGCAGATTGAGCAGACCCGCATCGGACACCGTCAAATGCGTCTGAACTGTACCCAGCGCGCGCAGGATCTGCAGCAGGCGCACACCATACACCGCGCCGCTCGCGCCAGAGATGGCGACGATGATGCGGCTTTGGTGCGCGAGTTGGGCGGGGACCACGGGCAAAGGTATGGGAGCGGCGTACGGACTCACTGCGGCGCGAGCCGCGCGCGCAAGCGTGCCAGCACCTGTGCCGGCTTGAACTGGTCCAGATTCAGCATCGGCAGTTCGATCGCATCAATCGTGTTCTTCACCAGCAGGCCGAGTTCGGTGTCGCCTTCCATACACAGGCGCCGGCTGAAGAACAGTGCGTCCGGGTCTTCCTGGCGGCGTGCCAGCAACATGAAGTCGTAGGCGCTGGCGCTGATGGTCAGGTCCGCCGCGCCCGTGTTCTGGCTCGCAGTGAATTTGTTGTTCACCCACTCAAAGTCGAAGGCCCATTGGGCGTCGGTCACGCGCAGGCGCAGCTTCTTTGCCAGCAGCAACTGCGTGACGTCAGGTGCGAGCTTCTTTGCCAGCGCCAGATTCAAGGCAGCGACAAACAGCAGCGACCCCGGATAGGCGGGCAGGCGCGACAACAGGATCCCCAGTGGGGTCGGAATGAGATTGGGGCTGGCTTGCATGACGGGATCCTTGGGGTTGATTCTGTTGATGGCCCGACTCGGCGCCTCGGATGGCAGATTGCCTGATTATTACGCGGGCGCGGCTTGGGCGAGTTGCTCCATTCCGGGCTTGCCGTACCAATAGCCATTGCAGGCCTGCTCAGGCAACAGGCCAAGCATTGACTCGACGCCTTGCTCCGCCGATATCTGGTCGTTCAATACGGAATGGAAGAGAGTCACGATTTCTGCGGTGTGTTGCGCTTGGGGACTGATGCGCACCACGTCCACGCCCAGTTCCTGCATCGAGGCCAATTCAGGCATCAGGTTGTACACCCGAGCCGACTGGGTTTGCGTGCCATTGAGCACCAGGAAACCTTCGCTGTCACGGGTGCGCAGCATCAGGCCGTCGGGGTTGTCGATGCAGCTGAAATGGCAGTCGTCCTTGGGCAGGTTGCGATGCCGTGCCGTGAAACAGCGCGCGGAAAAAGCCAGCGGCATGCGACCGAAGGCAAAGACTTCCGTTTCCAGGCCTGCCGGGCGTTCGCGCTGGATCAGTGCGAGGTCGTTCCGGCCCATCTCCAGAGGCATGACCCAGCGCCTGGGTCCCAGGCTGGAGATCCATTGCAGCGTGGGCAGGTTGTAGATATTCAGGTGGGGCCCTGCCACAAAGGGAACCTTGCCCTGCAGGCAATGGACCGCGCCCATGTCGTTGGCCTCGACCATGAAGTCGCCATTGGCCGTGATCTTGTGCATCACGGTGACATCTGCGCCCGATTCGATCAGCACCTGCGTCGACAGCACCACCTCCTTGCCCGCTGCTCGCAAGCTGGCTGCGACACTCAGCCAGTCTGCGAGGCGCATCTCATGGCGGCGCGAGCACACCGTTTCGCCCAGATAGACGATGTCCACTGGCGACGCCGCGATAGCCTCATAGAAGCTCATGACGCTGGCCCGCGGCCAGTAGTACAGCAGGGGTCCTAATGCAAGTTTCATCATTTCCATGGCCTGTGATATGCGCCCAATGTATGCTGCTGCCCTTCGGCCACTTTGTCCAAGTCACTCATCCAGCTGGGTTTGGCGGAATAGCGGTGGGGATTCTGGCTGCAGTTGTCGATGGCTTCACGCCATACCTTCGTCACCTGCGCCACGTAGGCAGGGCTGCGCTGGCGCCCTTCGATCTTGATGGCGCTTACGCCCATCTTCATGAGCTGCGGCAGCAGTTCCAGGGTATTCAGACTGGTCGGCTCTTCGATCGCGTAATAGTTCTTGTCGTCGCCGACGTCGAAACGCCCCTTGCACAGTGTCGGGTAACCGGCGTTCTCCCCTGGCGCGTAGCGGTCGATCAGGACGCCGTTCAGGCGCGACTCCCGGCCTTGTGGGGTTTCGTGCCATCGCACCGCCTTGGGTGGCGAGCACACGCCATTGGTATTGGGCGCCTCGCCCGTGACGTAGGACGACAGCGCGCAACGACCCTCGACCATCACGCACAGGCTGCCAAAGCCAAACACTTCGATCTCGACCGGGGTCTTCTCCGCCAACTGCTCCACCTGCGTGAGCGACAGCACGCGCGGCAGGACTGCGCGTGCAATGCCAAAGTGCTCGTGGTAGAAATTGATCGCTTCGTAATTGGTGGCTGACCCCTGGACGGAGAGATGCAGGCGCAACTGAGGGTAGGTGCGTGAGGCATAGGCCATCAGTCCCGGATCCGCCAGAATCACCGCGTCGACACCACTCTGCACCGCACGGTCGACCGCGCCACGCCAACGTTCGGGACTGGCCGCCTGGGGATAGGTATTGAGCGCCAGCAATACCTTGCGACCCCTGTCATGCGCGTAGCGGATGCCGGTGTTGATGGCGGCCTCATCGAAGTTCAGACCGGCGAAATTGCGCGCGTTGGTGGCGTCGCGAAAACCGAGGTAGACGCAGTCTGCACCGTGGTCAACCGCGGCTTTCAGCGCGGGCAAACTGCCTGCGGGGCAAACCAGTTCCATATTCAACTGGGGCGACGCTCCCATCGGGGCTGCTGACGCTACGTCTTGGGTTGGATTCATCATCTTGGCTGCGGGCTGGATTCGGCTGTGCGATCCGCATCGGCACGGTGAACAAAGGCCCAGAAAATATCAAAGCCGCGAAGTTATCAGTCCGCGACCGGACTTACCATGATGTAGGTTAAGCAAATGCTGATGCAGCGAAAAAATGGCCAAAAAAAAGCCCCAGTCGAATGACTGGGGCTTTTTCCGGCTTTAAGAGCCTGACGATGTCCTACTTTCACACGGGAACCCGCACTATCATCGGCGCTGACGCGTTTCACTGTCCTGTTCGGGATGGGAAGGAGTGGTACCACGT
>CAILZB010000025.1 GCA_903838565.1 uncultured beta proteobacterium
CGCACCGCGCA
Organism: uncultured beta proteobacterium; assembly: GCA_903838565.1. GTDB lineage: Bacteria > Pseudomonadota > Gammaproteobacteria > Burkholderiales > Burkholderiaceae_C > CAIKVZ01. The sequence goes on from CAILZB010000025.1 coordinate 12, forward strand.
GCGGCTGCCCACAGGCTTGTCCTGTGGGCAGGTGCCTTGTCCACGGCGGGCGCGATATCTGATCGGCCGAAAAACATGAGCGTTGGATAGAAAACCGCCAAAAACTACCCACAGATTCCCCCAACGAGCCGTTTTTTTATTCTCATCCATGGCTATGAAATATGAAAATTTAAAACTCAGTAGAAACGCGCATGCCGGAATCGCCCTTCATGGTCAAAAACGGTCCATTCCGCTTCAAAATTTCATATCAAAGAATATGGAGCAAGGGTTATTGCTGATGTTGTAAGTGCGGCGGAAGTTCTGCTGCCAAAAGTATCGCCGCGCTGTCAGAGTCGAGTCAGGCACGCAGCAGACATTGCGGCCCACAGAAGCTGTTCCCGGCGTCTGCAACTCACTTTGTCAGGAGGCAACATCATGGCAACTGCCGCAGCACCCAGGCCAATGAGCGAGGGCGAGAAGATGGTGATCTTCGCGTCGTCGCTGGGCACGATCTTTGAGTGGTATGACTTCTATCTGTTCGGCGTGATGACGGCCATCATTGGAGCCAACTTCTTCACTGCGCTGCCCGAGAGCACGCGCAACATCTTCGTGTTGCTGTCGTTCGCTGCAGGCTTCGCCGTGCGACCCTTCGGCGCGCTGGTATTCGGCCGACTGGGCGACATGATCGGCCGCAAGTACACCTTCCTGATCACCATCCTGATCATGGGCTTGTCGACCTTTCTGGTGGCGTTCTTGCCCACCTACAAGTCGGTCGGCATCATGGCGCCGATCGCGCTGATCGCCTTGCGCCTGTTCCAGGGCCTGGCGCTGGGTGGCGAGTACGGCGGTGCCGCCACCTACGTGGCCGAACATGCACCGCAGGGTCGGCGCGGCTTCTATACGGCATGGATTCAGACCACCGCCACCGTGGGACTGATGCTGGCGCTGATGGTGATCCTGGGAACGCGCAGCTACTTCGGCGAAGGCGAGTTCGCTGATTGGGCCTGGCGCATTCCTTACGGCATGTCCGGCATCCTGCTGGCGGTGTCGGTCTGGATTCGCCTGAGGCTCAACGAGTCGCCCGCGTTCGCCAAGATGAAGGCCGAGGGCAAGACCTCCAAGGCGCCACTGTCGGAATCTTTCGGCCAGTGGAAGAACCTGAAGGTCGTGATACTGGCGCTGATCGGTCTGACCGCCGGTCAAGCCGTGGTCTGGTACGGCGGCCAGTTCTACACCTTGTTCTTCCTGCAGACCTTCTTGCGCGTGGATGGACCCACGGCGAACATCCTGATCGCGGTCTCGCTGATCCTGGGCACGCCGTTCTTCATCATCTTTGGCTCCTGGTCGGACAAGATTGGCCGCAAGCCCATCATCATGGCCGGTTGCCTGCTGGCGGTGTTGACCTACTTCCCGCTGTTCAATGCGCTCACCACCTATGCCAACCCGAAACTGCAGCAGGCGATCCAGAAGTCGCCCGTGACCGTGGTCTCGGAGCCCACGCATTGCAACCTGATCTTGAATCTGACGGGCACCGCCAAGTTCAACACGCCTTGCGATCTGGCTCGCGTCTACCTGTCCAACTCGGGCGTGAACTACGACAGCGTGGCACAGCCCGGCGCAGTGGCCACGGTCAAGGTGGGGGACAAGTCCATCGTCGCTTACGACGGTCTGGCGGCCAACGCCAAGGACGAAAAGACCCGTTTCGAGAAGGAAGTGCGCGAAGCGCTTAACGCCGCCGGCTATCCCGCCAAGGCCGATCCGATCCCGGTGCTTTCAAGCAACTGGATCATGCTGGTGCTGATCCTGACGATCCTGGTGATCTACGTGACCATGGTGTACGGACCGATCGCCGCCATGCTGGTGGAACTGTTCCCGACGCGCATCCGCTACACCTCGATGTCGCTGCCATATCACATCGGCAACGGCTGGTTCGGCGGCTTCCTGCCGGCCATCTCGTTCTCTATCGTCGCAGCGCAGGGCAACATCTACAGCGGCCTGTGGTATCCCATCATCATTGCCGGCATGACCTTCGTGGTCGGCATGTTGTTCATCCGGGAAACCAAGGACGTGGACATCTACGCGCGTGACTGAACGGCGCGCAAGCTCTGCCAGCCGCGCTTGTTGAGCGCAGCACAAACAGAAAGGGCCCTCGCATCGAGGGCCCTTTTATTTTGAGGGTCGCCGTATCAGCGGCCCTTGCGCACCTGCTCGGACAGGAAGTCGGTGACGTACAGGGCCTTGTCCATGCTGCCGGCCAGGCTGCCGTCGGTGTAGAAGCGCCCGGCAATGCCCAGCGCCGGAACGCCAGACACCTTGTAGGCGTCCTGCAGTTGGGATGCCTTGCGCGCCTTGGTGGAGACGGAAAACGAGTTGTAGAGTTCCAGGAACTGGGCCTTGTTGATGCCCTGCTTTTCCACCCAGACGGCGATCTTGTCCTGGGTTTTGAGGTCCTGCTTTTCGGTGTGGATGGCATTGAACACCTTGGCCTGCAGCGCGTCCACTTTGTTCATGGCCTCGAGCACGTAGAACAGGCGCTGCTGCGGAACGAAGCTGTCGTCAAAGGCAACCGGCACGCGTTTGAAAGCGACGTCCTTGGGCAGGCGCTTGACCCAGGCTTCGAGTGCGGGCTCGAACGCATTGCAGTGCGGGCAGTTGTACCAGAAGAACTCGATCACTTCGACCTTGCCCTTGGGCGCTTCCACCGGGACCGGTTTGGGCAGCGCCAGGAAGTCGGTTCCTTCCTCGATCTTCCTGACCTGCGCCTGGACCTCGGCTGCGGTCCAGCCGGCGGCGGCGATCAAGGTACTGGCGGCGGCGGAAAAGGCGCGACGTTTCATGTGCATGGCTCCGAAAAAAAGTTGTCAGATGGCGGGTGGCGGAAAAAGTTCAACCGGTGGCTGCGGACAGGGCGGCTGGCCGCACCCGGCTGGGCTGCTGTGAGGCGGTTAACGTGCCACCCGAATCACCGGGGTGGTTTCAAATCCGGCGCCATCCAGCCGTGCCTTGACCTTGTCGGCCTCGTCCTTGCTGTCGATGGGCCCGACGCGCACGCGAAACACGTTGCGCCCCGATTGTTCGCGCTCCGACACCTTGGCTTCGACACCGGCCAGTGACAGCTTGACGCGCTGCGCCTCGGCGTCCTCGGTCTTGACGAAGGCGCCAGCCTGGATGAAGTAGACGTAGGGGTCGGCTGCGGCGCCGGCGCCGTGGGCCTTGGCCAGGTCAGCCAGCGCATCGGCGGCGCCAGGGGCTTTGGCGGCGGGGGCTGCTGCCGGTTTGACCGCCGTGGCAGGGATTGCCGCCGCTTCGGCACCCGGCGCTGCCGGAGCAGCCGTTGCCGCAGGCGCAGCCGAGGCCGCACGCGCCGGGTTCTTGCCGTAGAGCGGGGCGTTGGGGTCCCAGTCCTTGTTCTTGCGCGACTCATCCGCGTCCTGGTCAGCGCTGCGGCTGGGAGACTGGTGCAGGAAAGGAATCGGCACCTTGGTGACGTAAACGGCCACGGCCAGCGCCAATCCCAGGCCCAGCACCAGACCGACAATAAAGCCCACGATGGTCGAGCCACGCTGTTGTTTCATACCTTGGTTCTTTCCATTTTTTGCGGCGCACTCACGCCCAGCACGCCCAGGCCATTGTGCAATACCTGCGCCGTCGCCGCCACCAGCGCCAAACGCGCGAGCTTGACCGCTTCGTCATCGACCAGAATGCGCTCCGCGTCATAGTAGCTGTGGTAGCAGGCGGCGAGGTCGCGCAGGTAAAACGTCACGTCGTGCGGCGCAAAGTCACGCGCCGCGCTGGTGAGCATTTCCGGGAACTTGGCCAGCTGCAGCATCAGCGCCAACGCCTGAGGGCTTTGCAGCGGCGTCAGCTCGACACCGTTGAGCGCAGCCGCGTCCCCGCCCCAGGCGGCAAGCACCGAGCAGATGCGGGCGTGTGCGTACTGCACGTAGAACACCGGGTTGTCGTTGTTCTGCGCCAGCGCCAGATCGACGTCAAACACATATTCGGTGTCGGGCTTGCGGCTGAGCAGGAAGAAGCGCACCGCGTCCTTGCTGGTCCAGTCGATCAGGTCGCGCAGCGTCACGTAGCTGCCCGCGCGCTTGGAGATCTTCACCTCTTCGCCGCCGCGCATCACCCGGATCATGGTGTGCAGCACATAGTCGGGGTAGCCCGGCGGTATGCCCAGATTGGCCGCCTGCAGGCCGGCGCGCACGCGCGCAATGGTGCCGTGGTGGTCGGTGCCCTGGATATTGATGGCCTTGCTGAAACCGCGTTCCCACTTGTCGATGTGGTAGGCCACGTCGGGAACGAAGTAGGTGTAGCTGCCGTCGCCCTTGCGCATGACGCGGTCCTTGTCGTCGCCGTACTCGGTGGACTTGAGCCAGAGCGCGCCGTCGAGCTCATAGGTCTTGCCCGCGTCGTGCAGCCGCTTGACGACGGCGTCGACCTTGCCGCTGAGGTACAGGCTGGACTCGAGGAAGTAGTGGTCGAACTTGACCGCAAAGGCGCGCAGGTCCAGGTCCTGCTCGTGGCGCAGATAGGCCACGGCGAAGAGCCGGATGTCGTCCAGCGCCTCCACGTCGCCCGAGGCGGTGAATTCGCGGTCGTCGGACTTGACGGTCTTCCTGGCCAGGAAATCCGCCGCAATGTCGGCGATGTAGTCGCCGTTGTAGGCCAGTTCGGGCCACTCGGGGTCGCCCGGCTTGAATCCCCTGGCGCGCAGTTGCGTGCTGGTGGCCAGCGTGGCGATCTGCACACCCGCGTCGTTGTAGTAGAACTCGCGGTAAACGTCCCAGCCCTGGGTCTGGAACAGGCTGCAGATGGCGTCGCCGAGGGCGGCCTGGCGGCCGTGGCCCACGTGCAGCGGACCCGTGGGGTTGGCGGAGACGAACTCCACCATCATCTTCTTGCCCACTCTCTCCTGCCAGCCAAAGTGTTCGCCCGCGGCCAGCACCTCGCGCACCACTTCCTGCTTGGCCTGCGGCTTGAGGCGGATGTTGATGAAGCCCGGGCCGGCGATCTCGACGGCCTGCACCCATTGCACAAAGGCGGGGTTCTCCAGCAGCGCGCTGCGCAGCGTCTCGGCGAGCTGGCGCGGATTGAGCTTGAGCCCCTTGGCCAGTTGCATGGCTGCCGTGCAGGCGAAGTCGCCGTGCTCGGCCACCTTGGGCGACTCGAAGGCCGCGCGATCTGCGCTGCCAGGGAGCAGTTTTTCCAGCTCGAGCGCCAGGGCGCCGAGCAATTCGTGTTTGACTGAAAGCATGGAGCCGATTTTAAGGGGCACTCAGCCGCCCGCAGCGCGCAGGCGCCGGGCCAGTTCCGCCTTGGCAGCTTCCACGTCCAGCCACTCGCAGGCATCGGCGGGCTCGCAGGCGGCGGCCCGCGCCAGCCACGTGACGGACTCCTGCGCCCGCACCTCGCCCTCCATCATCACCAGCGCATTCGCGTACTCGACCATGGCATAGGCGGATTGGGGATTCAATTCCAGTGCGTCCTGGTACAGCTTGAGTCCGGTTTCCTTCCTGGCGCCGTAGGTCATGTTGCCGATCAGGCTGCCGACCTTGTCAATGACTTCGGCGTGAAAGGCGCCCAGTGCAAGATGCGCGTCGGCGTGCCGGGGTTCGATCTGGATCGTCATTTCCAGAGCACCCCGCACGCGCGAGCCCAGCCCCTGCGCCAGCGCCTTGGCCACGCTGATGCCCTGGCTGTAGCGCCCGAGCGCGTAGGCCTGCCAGTACCAGGCGTTGGCGTTGTCCGGGTCGAGTGCGGCCTGCTCCTGGGCGCGCTCGGCGATCTGCCAGAACAGCGCGATGCGCGCCTCGTCCCCGGCTTCGAGGTGATTGGCGTAGGCGCTCGTGGCCTTGTTCGCGACGGTGATGCCATCGCCACCGGCCTTCAGCCCCAGCCGGGCAGCGCTCTGAAAATCGCCGCAATGAAATTCAACCCAGGCCTGGCGCACATCGGGATCCCTGGGCCAGGGCTCGACGTCGCCGGCGTGCAGCCTGGCCCAGCATTTCTTCAGGCTGGTGGCGCTGAACGGGTAGTCGCCGAGCGCGGGAAAGACGGTCCATTTCGCCATGCTGATCTTTCGATGGGCGGCGTTACGCGGTGCTGCCGGCGTAGGCCCGAACCAGGCTTTGCAGATGCTGGCGCTGGCCCGGCTCGAGGTACGGAACGAGCAGGTTGAGCACATGGTGGGCGCCGCGCAACAGCGCGAGCTGGGCGTTTTCAGGCTCCAGCGCGCGGCGGGGATCGCGCACGTATTCGTAGCTGAGCCAGTAGGTCAGCACCACCACCATGCTGGTGGCGGTGGCTTCGACCTCGGTGGCGTCGATCTGCACCGCGCCGCTTCGGCTCATGCCGTCCAAAAGCGCACGCACGGCGCGCGTCTTGTTCTTCAGCACCCATTGAAAGTGCGTTTCCAGGCGCCGGTTCTTGCTCAACAGGTCGTTCAGGTCTCGGTACAGGAAGCGGTATTGCCAGATCAGTTCGAACAGCGTGTGCATGAAGAACCAGGCATCTTCCACGTTGCGCACGCTGTCGCCGGCATTCAGCAGCTCGCTCAGTGCGCTTTCATAGCGGTCGAACAGCGCGTTGATGAGCTCGTCTTTGGCGGGATAGTGGTAGTAAAGATTGCCCGGGCTGATGTGGAGCTCGGCCGAGATCAGCGTAGTCGACACGTTGGGTTCGCCAAACCGGTTGAACAGGTCGAGCGTGACTTCGAGAATGCGTTCAGCGGTGCGGCGAGGCGCTTTTTTCGCCATGGGGCTAATCCTTGTTGTCTGGGTGGACTCTAACCCAGATCCAGCCCCCCGGGGCGCGTTTCAGTGCGGGGAATGCAGTGAGGGCTCCAGCGCCTGATCCAGATCGTCCATGACATCGTGCAGCCGCGCCATGGCGCGACCCAGAGGCGTCGGCGCCGGCAGCGCCGGCGCCAGATGCCGTCGCGGGTTGTTCAGCAGCACGTGGTTCAGCCGGATGCCATGGCGGTGCAGCTTGTCCGTCAGACCGGACTTGTTGGAGCGCAGCAGCGCGCGGGTCTGCTGGTAGGCGTGCTCTGCCAGATGGCGGCGCTGGCTGTAACTGAAGGTGTTGGCAAGGTAGAGCTCGGGGTCGCGGTGGTTCGGTTCGATCAGCACGATGTCCGTGTCGGGGTAGGCGCGCTCGTAGCCCTTGATGCCCAGTTCCAGGCGCGAGTGAATCATGGAGCGGAAGGTCTGGCTCAGCACCGAGGGCAACCCACCGTCGACGATGCGCGGAATCTTGCGCTTGTCGAACAGCGGGTCCGCGCCTTGGTCAGGGGCGAGTTGGGGCGCTGTGGCGTCAAAGGGCACGAGCGGGTTCAGGCACAGCAGCAGGTCGACGCCCTCATCCAGTGCGACCGAGGCGTGCATGGTCTTCTTGAGCGCGCCATCGACGTAATAGGCGCCGTCGATTTCCACCGGTGGGAAAAGGCCGGGCAGCGCCGAGCTGGCCTGCACCGCTTTGGAGATCGGCACGTGGTCCCAGCCGGGGCGACCAAAGGGCGCGGCTTCGCCGCTGTCCAGATTGGTGGCCACCAGCGTGAGCCGGGTCTTGAGTTGGCGGAAGTCGTTGCTGCGGCCGGCGCTGGAGAAGATATGCGCCAGGTGCTTGTCGACCTCGTCGTTGGAAAAAATCCCGGTGGGCAACGCCGACGCGAGTCGCTCGATCGAGCTGGTGAGCGACTTGCCGCCCACAGCCCAGCGCCACCAGGCCGAGGCCGCCAGCATCGGGAACATCATGCCGCGGCGCGCAAATTCGGCGTACGCCGGAACCATCAGCCAGGAGGGATCGAACACTTCATCGGTCAGCGTGTCGTTTTCGATGAAGATCGCGCAGAGCTCGCGCGGACTCATGCCGTTGGCCAATCCGGCGGCGATGAAGCCACCGGCGGAAACGCCCACGTAGTGATGCAAGGCGTTCAGATTCAGGCCCGTCAGCGATTCATCGAGCGCACACAGCGCGCCGATCTCGTAGATGGCGCCCAGGGGGCCGCCACCGGCCAGCGCCAGCGCCACCTTGGGCGCGGCAGGTTTTCTTTGCTTCATATGGGCACTCTCCCGTCATTGCGAGCGTTGCGCGGCAATCCACGCACACCGCGGTGCTTGCCCATGGATCGCCAATCTGCCGGACTCACCCCGGCGCCGCGAGTCGGCTCCTGCACCCGGCCAATCAGGCCGTCTTGCGGACTGCGCGCTTGGCCACCGCCTTTTTCGCAACCGGCTTGGCAGCCGCCTTTGCGGCAGGCTTGGCCGCCGGCTTTGCCGCCGTCTTGGGCGAGAGCTTTTGCACGCTCTTGTTGAGATCGTCAATGCGCGCAATCAGCGCGTCCACGTCCTTGGCCGAAGGGACGCCGAGCTTGTTCAGTGCCTTGGCGACGCGGTCTTCAAAGATGCCTTCGAGCTTGTCCCATTGGCCGGTGGCCTTGGTGCCGATGTCGTTGGCCATGCTGGACATCTTGCTGGTGGCCTCGGAGATCTTCTCCTCGGCCACGGACTGCGTCTTGCGCTGGATGCTCACGCCTTCCTTGACCAAGGCGTCGAACACCTTGCCGCCTTCTTCCTGCGCCTTGGAGAAGGCGCCCAGACCGGCCAGCCAGATCTGTTGGGCCGAATCCTTGACGGAACTCGCCAAGGGCGAGCCGGCGTCGGTTTGGGGCTTGGATTTCTGCATTTTCGTGACCATGGGTAACTCCTGAAATGTGAGGGGATGGAGCGCCGGCGCTGTGCTGAGGCGTCAAATCGCAACTCTACGCGCAGCATGGCCTCCAATTTAGACACCGGGTACTAGAGTGCTAGGGACGCGGCTCTATGCGGTGCACGGGTTTGTGCTGAAGCCGGCGGCGCGCAATATGGGCAAAAATACGCCAACTTTTTGGAGGTCCCCATGCATTACTTCGTCACCGGCGCCACCGGTTTCATCGGCAAACGCCTGGTCAGGAAACTGCTGGAGCGCAAAGGCTCGGTGGTGTATTTTCTGCTGCGCAAGGAGAGCGAGTCCAAGGTCAAGGGCCTGCGCGAGTATTGGGGCGCCAGCGCCGCCCGGGTGATCCCGGTGTATGGCGATCTGACCAGCAAGAAGCTGGGCCTGGCCGCGGACGACATCAAGAAGCTCAAGGGCCAGATCTACCACTTTTACCACCTGGCAGCGGTCTACGACCTGAGCGCGGACGAGGCCAGCCAGATCGCCGTGAACATCGAGGGCACGCGCAACACCGTGGAGCTGGCCAAGGCCATCGACGCGGGACACTTCCACCACGTGAGCTCGATTGCCGCGGCCGGCCTGTACGAAGGGGTGTTTCGCGAGGACATGTTCGAGGAGGCGGAGAACTACGACCATCCCTACTTCCTGACCAAGCATGAGAGCGAAAAGATCGTGCGCAAGGAGTGCAAGATCCCCTGGTCGGTGTACCGCCCGGCGATGGTGGTGGGCGACTCCACCACGGGTGAGATGGACAAGGTCGATGGACCCTATTATTTCTTCAAGCTGATCCAGCGCATGCGCCAGATCCTGCCGCCCTGGATGCCGGCGATCGGACTGGAAGGCGGACGCATCAACATCGTGCCGGTGGACTTCGTGGTCGCCGCGCTGGACCACATCTCGCACTCGCGCAACGTCATCAAGGGCAAGTGCTTCCACCTGGTCGATCCGACGGGTTACCGCGTGGGCGACGTGCTCGACATCTTCAGCAAGGCCGCGCACGCACCGAAGATGAACCTGTTCATCAACGCCGCGCTCATGGGCTTCATTCCCAAGAGTGTGCGCAAAGGACTGATGGCGCTGGCGCCGGTGCGCCGCGTGTACCGCGCCGTGATCAAGGACCTGGGCGTGCCCGAGGACATCCTCACCTTTGTCAACTACCCCACGCGCTTCGATCGGCGCGAGACCGATGCGGCGCTCAAGGGCAGCAGCGTTGTTTGCCCGAACCTCAATGACTACGCCTGGCGCCTGTGGGATTACTGGGAGCGGCACCTGGATCCGGCGCTGTTCATCGACCGCAGTCTGAAGGGCACGGTTGGCGGCAAGGTGGTGCTGGTGACCGGCGGTTCGTCGGGCATCGGCCTGTCTGCCGCCTGCCGCTTTGCCGAGGCTGGGGCCATCACGCTCATTTGCGGGCGCGGCGAAGACAAGCTCGCCGCCGCCATCAAGGAGATCAAGGACTACGCCGGCAAGGACGCCAAGGTGTTCAGCTACTCGGTGGACATCGCCGACGAGGCCAGCTGCGCCGAATTCGTCGCGACCCTGAACGAGCAGCACGGCGGCGTGGACTTCCTGATCAACAACGCGGGACGCTCCATCCGCCGCGCGATCGAGGCCAGCTACGACCGCTTTCACGACTTCGAGCGCACCATGCAGCTCAATTATTTCGGCAGCCTGCGCGTGACCATGGGCCTGCTGCCGGGCATGGTGGCGAAGAGGAAGGGCCACGTCGTCAACATCAGTTCGATCAGCGTGCTGGTGAGCGCGCCGCGCTTCTCGGCCTACGTCGCGAGCAAGGCCGCACTCGACGCCTGGACCGCCTGCGCCGCCAGCGAATACGCGGACCAGGGCGTCACCTTCACCACCGTCAACATGCCGCTGGTGCGCACGCCCATGACCGCGCCCACCAAGATCTATGACAGCATGCCGCTGCTCAAGCCCGAGGAAGCCGCCGACATGGTGGTGCGCGCCTGCATCGACAAGCCGGTGCGCGTGGCCACGCGTCTGGGCATCGCCGGCGAGTTGCTGCACGCGGCGGCGCCGCGCATCACGCAGATCATCATGAACACCACCTTCCGCATGTTCCCCGACAGCGCCGCGGCCAAGGGCGAGAAGAGCGCCAAGCCCACGCTCTCGCCGGAAGCGATCGCGATGGCGCAAATGATGCAGGGCATTCATTTCTGAGAGCTTGCGGGACAGACCAAGAGTTACGCGAAGCGAACTTTGCTCTGTCCCCAACTGAGACTGGAGTGACTAAAGGGCCCCGCTTGCGGGGCTTTTCTTCGTCCACTGAAGCTGCGGCCTGGCGCTCAATCGTCAATGGGATAATGGAAACGGCAACCCCGCAAAGCAATTTCAAAGGCATTCCATGATTCTCGTCACCGGAGGCGCCGGTTTCATCGGCTCCAATTTCGTGCTCGACTGGCTGGCCCAGAACGACGAGAGCGTCGTCAATCTGGACAAGCTCACCTACGCGGGCAACCTGGAAAACCTGGCGTCCCTCGATGCCGATCCGCGCCATATCTTCGTGCAGGGCGACATGGGCGACGCGGCGCTGGTGGCCTCATTGCTGGCGCAGCACCAGCCGCGCGCCGTGCTGAACTTTGCCGCCGAGTCGCATGTGGACCGCTCCATCCACGGGCCGGAGGACTTTATCCAGACCAACATCGTGGGCACGTTTCACCTGCTCGAAGCGGTGCGGGCCTACTGGGGCCAACTGAGCGCGGACAAGAAGGCGGAGTTTCGATTCCTGCATGTGTCCACCGACGAGGTCTATGGCTCGCTCGGCCCCACCGATGACGCTTTCACGGAAGAGCATCGCTACCAGCCCAACAGCCCGTATTCGGCGAGCAAGGCCGCCAGCGACCACCTGGTGCGCGCCTACCACCACACCTACGGCCTGCCGGTGCTCACGACCAACTGCAGCAACAACTACGGCCCATACCACTTCCCGGAAAAGCTCATCCCGCTGCTGATCGTGAACGCGCTCGCCGGCAAGGCGCTGCCGGTGTACGGCGACGGCCAGCAGGTGCGCGACTGGCTTTATGTGAAGGACCATTGCAGCGCCATCCGACGCGTGCTGGACGCCGGTCGTGTGGGCGAGGTCTACAACGTGGGCGGCTGGAACGAGAAGGCCAACATCGAAATCGTCCACACCGTGTGCGCCCTGCTGGACGAACTGCGTCCACGTGCTGACGGTGTGGCCTATCAGAGCCAGATCAGCTACGTCACGGACCGTCCCGGCCACGACCGGCGCTATGCCATCGACGCGCGCAAGATCCAGAGCGAGCTCGGCTGGAAGCCTGCGGAAACATTTGACAGCGGCATCCGCAAGACGGTGCAGTGGTATCTGGACAACCCCGGCTGGGCCGAGCGCGTGCAGTCGGGCGCCTACCGCGAATGGGTCAAGACCCAGTACCAGACCGCGGCATGAAAATTCTGCTGTTCGGCAAGAACGGCCAGGTCGGCTGGGAACTGCAGCGCAGCCTGGCGCCGCTGGGAGAAGTGATCGCGCTCGATCGCCACAGCAGCGCGCATTGCGGCGACTTGAGCGATCTGGCAGGCCTGAGAAAGACCGTGCAAGACCTGCGCCCCGACGTGATCGTGAACGCCGCGGCCCACACTGCGGTGGACAAGGCCGAGAGCGAGCCCGAACTGGCGCGCACCCTGAACGCGCTGGCACCGGGAGCATTGGCGCAGGCCGCGCAGTCGGTGGGCGCGTGGCTGCTGCACTACTCCACCGACTATGTTTTTGACGGCAGCGGCGACAAGCCCTGGATCGAAACGGATGGAACGGGGCCCTTGAGCGTCTACGGACAGAGCAAGCTCGAGGGCGAGCGGCTGATCCAGGCGCAATGCGACAAGCACCTGATCTTCCGCACCAGCTGGGTCTACGCCGCGCGCGGCGGCAACTTCGCCAAGACCATGCTGCGGCTGGCGAAAGAGCGTGAGACCCTGAGCGTGATCGACGACCAGTTCGGCGCGCCCACGGGTGCCGAACTGCTGGCCGACGTCAGCGCGCACGCGCTGCGCCAGGTGCTGCACCCGCAATGTCCGCGTCCCGATCTGGCGGGCATCTACCACCTCAGCGCAGCCGGCGTCACCAGTTGGCACGGCTACGCGCAGTTTGTGCTTCAGGCCGCTCTGGATGCCGGCGTGGAGTTGAAGGCCGGGCCGCTGAACGTGCTCGCCGTTCCCACCACGTCCTACCCCACACCCGCGCGCCGACCCTTGAATTCGCGGCTCGACGGCTCGCGCCTGCAAAGCGCGTTCGGATTGACCCTGCCGCCCTGGCAGCAGGGTGTGCTGCGCATGCTGAGCGAGACCCTCTGACTGCTAGAATCAGCCGCTTGCGGAAGCGTGGCAGAGTGGTCGATTGCACCGGTCTTGAAAACCGGCGACGGGAAACCGTCCGTGAGTTCGAATCTCACCGCTTCCGCCATACTGCCCAGCTACGGGCACAGAAAACGCCTTTCGCCCCCATTTGGCCCCCATTAAAGTGCGTTAGGGTTTCGGCTATCCACCCGCGATGACCTCGTGGCAGTGTGGCCATGGCTGGTCTTGTATTGCCGTCAGGCGACAGTTTTCAAAATAGAGATAACGGTTTTCCGGGTAGACGCACTGTTCTCGCGCGCCTTTTGATGTGGCTGAGCTTTGAAGTCGTGGCCATGTCGTTTGCCCTCGATCGGGACCCCGCCTCAAGCGCCTGGGCGAGTTGGTGCATTGCCTCGACATCGGTGGCCTCGCGGTGGCTGAAGCGCCCGGACTTGAACTGATGGTGCGGGGTCTTCAGGCGCAATACCCCGATGAACATGCATTGCTCGCCGCTTCGCTGCACCTGTTCGACGCCCTTTATGCCGCATTGCGGACCACAGCATGACCACAAACCCTGCAGCACCCCAAGCGCCCACGTTCTGGGAAGCCTTTGCCTACTGGCTCAAGTTGGGCTTCGTCTCATTTGGTGGACCCGCGGGGCAGATCGCCATCATGCATGAGGACCTGGTCGAGCGCAGACGCTGGATTTCCGAGCAGCGATACCTGCATGCCTTGAACTACTGCATGGTGTTGCCGGGACCCGAGGCGCAGCAGTTGGCGAGCTACATCGGCTGGCTGATGCACAGGACCTGGGGCGGAATCGTTGCCGGTGGACTTTTCGTACTTCCGTCGCTGTTCATTCTGACGGGCCTGTCCTGGATCTACATGGCGTATGGCGACGTTGCGGCCGTTGCCGGGGTGCTGTACGGCATCAAGCCCGCGGTGACAGCCATCGTGGTGTCGGCGGCCTACCGCATCGGCTCCCGTGCGTTGAAGAACGGCGTGCTCTGGAGCATCGCTGTGGCAGCCTTCATCGCCATCTTCGCGTTCAATCTTCCGTTCCCGTTGATCGTGCTTGCCGCGGGTGTCACCGGCTATCTGGGAGGGCGCTTTGCGCCGGGTAAATTCAGCGTCGGTGGCGGCCACGGCAAGGGCGGCAAGAGCGCGGCCCCCGCGGTCATTGACGACAACACCCCCACGCCGCCGCACGCCGTGTTCACCTGGCCGCGCTTCTGGAAGATCCTGCTGGCCTTCCTGGGTCTGTGGCTTGCGGCCATGGGCGCGCTGACGCTCCTCTTTGGCTGGGACGCGGTGCTCACGCAGATGGCCTGGTTTTTCACGAAGGCCGCGCTCATGACCTTTGGCGGCGCCTATGCCGTTCTGCCCTACGTCTACCAGGGGGCCGTGGAGCATTTTCAGTGGCTGAGCGCGACACAGATGATCGACGGCCTCGCGCTGGGCGAGACCACACCCGGTCCGCTCATCATGGTGGTGTCCTTCGTCGGGTTCGCCGGCGGCTGGACCAAGGCCCTGTTCGGCTCGGACTCGCTGTTGCTGGCCGGGGTGGTGGCCGCGACTGTGGTCACCTTCTTCACGTTCCTGCCGTCGTTCCTCTTCATCTTCCTGGGTGGCCCCTTCATCGAATCCACGCACGGCAATCTCAAGTTCACGGCGCCGCTGACGGGCATCACGGCCGCTGTGGTCGGCGTGATCGTGAATCTTGCGGTGTTTTTCGCCTATCACGTGCTCTGGCCGAAAGGTCTTGGCGGTCCCTTTGAATGGGCTTCGGCGCTCATCGGCGTGGCTGCTGCTCTGGCCCTGTTTCGCTTCAAGGCGGGTGTCATCCCGGTTGTATTGGCCTGTGGTCTTGCCGGACTTGCGCTGACGCTCGTTCGCCCATTTCTTCATTAGGGATCAATAGGGAAGCCGGAATTCAAGAACTGCCCTTCGTCCCTGCTGCACTGAACGGGCTTTCAGAGAAGTTGACGTCCTTGCCGACCGACAGGGAAATTGTTGTGTACTGCGTCTATGGCCACGAAGTGAGACGCTCCACGGCGATGCGCCTGCGCGCTGCCGGCTTGAAAGCACGTACCTTCGCGGCTGCGATGCAGCGATGCAGCGCAGCCGCGGCTCAGTGGTCACGCGCGCCGAAGAAGCCGGCGCGCGGACTTCCTCAAGGCCTTTACTTGGAGGCGGCCCAGCCGTCGCTGCCCTTGACGAAGCGCATGGGTGCCACGCCCTTGTTGGTGTTACCCATCTGCGTCACTTCCATTTCAACATCGCACTTATAGGCTTTGTCGCCGTCTTCCTTGCAGCCGATCTTCTTCACGCTCTTGATGCTGGGCATGAAATCCTTGGCCATTTCCGCTCCTTGCTTTCCAGCCATTGCCAGCATCGCCTTGGCCTCGGCCTGCATCTGCTTGTCGATGGCTGTCTTGATGTCGTCCTCGGAAGGTGCTCCACCACAGGCGGACAGGCTCAGCACTGCCGCGGCAGCTAACAGGATTTGGACAGGCTTGGTCGAAAAATGCATCAATGGCTCCTGGGTTGTTCAAAGTTGTGCAGAAAATTGCCGTCCAATTATGTACGACGCGCGATCACCGGGATTGGCGTGTCTGCGCCATCGGTGCTCGGCGTCTCCCACTGTTCCACCGGGCCGAAATCTCCCCGCGCAAACTGCGCCTGAATGTCCTGCACGAGTTGTTGCAGCACGGCCAGATTCGCTGGATCCGTCAGCAGCTTGTCCCATGCGGCGTCGTCTTCGGTCATCACCATGCTGGTATCGAAAATATCGCGCAGCGACACATTGGCATCAGCCCCACAGCACCGAGCGCATGGAGATCGAACCCGACTGGAAGCCCAGGTTGAAGAAGCGCGGCATTTCGCTCGAGCGTGCGGCGCCGGCCGCGTACAGCAGCGGCAGGTAATGCTCGTAGCTGGGGTGTGACTGACTCGCCACGGCGCCCAGCGTTTGAAAATTCTGCAACGCGTCGAGTTGCCCCTGCTTGATCTGCTCCTGCACCCAATGGTCGAACTCCTTGGCCCAGTCATAGGCATCGTTGGGCGCTGCGCCGCGCTGCGTCCTACGAAGGTTGTGCACCACGTTGCCACTGCCCACGATCAGCACGCCGCGCTGGCGCCATTCGCGCAGTTGTCGCGCCAGCGCGTAGTGCTCGGCCGGCGGGCGGCTGTAGTCCATGCTCAGCTGCAGCACCGGGATGTCGGCCTTGGGAAACATCGGTTTGAGCACCGACCAGGTTCCATGGTCCAGGCCCCATTCGCTGCGGTCGAGCCCAAGGGGCCCACCGTTGGCGGGTGACTTGAGTTCCTGCGCCAGATGCTGCGCCACCGCGGGCGCGCCCGGTGCGGGGTATTCCTGGTCGAACAAGGCTTGAGGGAAACCGCCGAAGTCGTGGATGGTTTTGGGTTTGGCCATGGCGGTGATCTGCCAGTCGCCGCGTGTGAGCCAGTGCGCCGAGATGCAAAGGATGAGTTGTGGCCGCTCAGCGCGCGCCAGAATCTCCGTGCCCATGGCCTGCCACGCGCGACGCCAGGGGTTGTCCTCGATCGCGTTCATGGGGCTGCCGTGCCCCAGGAACAGCACCGGTATCGCGGCTGAGGGTTTGAGCGACTGGATCAGGCCGGCTGCATCGGCCAGCGGGCTGAGTGTGGGCAGGGCGGCCAGCGCTGCCAGCAAGGTTCTGCGGTCCATGCCGGATCAGCGCCCCTTCTGCGGGAACGGCAGCGGCTTGTCGGCCGGCGAGGATTCTTCACCCAGTGCCAGCAGCATGGCCACCGTGATGTAGGTGCCGCTCACGGCGACCAGGTCCACCAGTTGTTGCTCGCCCAGCACGCGCTTGGCGCGGTTGAAAAGCTCGTCGCTGATCTCGTGTTTGTCCAGCAGGGTCATGCACACGTCGTACACCACTTCTTCGTCGGGCTGCATGTTGCGCGGCCGAATGTTGGCTTTCAAGTCGTCCGCCACCGATGCGCTCAGGCCCGCCTTGAGTGCCAGCGGGTAATGGGCGTACCACTCGACCTGCGAGGTCCACAACCGTCCCTGAATCAGGATGGCAAATTCGTTCAGGCGCTTGGGCAGCGAGGTCTCAAAGCGCAGGTAGTCGAGCAGCCGTTTCATGCGGTCGGCGAACACCGGGCTGCGCAGCATCACGTTGTAGGGGCCAGCCAGTCCCACACTGGAGATGGCAACGATCTCCTTGGCCAGTGGCACCGACTGCGGCGGCAGGTTGTCCATGGTGAGCTGAGGAAAACGCTTTGGTTTGGGTTCAACGCTGGTTTGAGCTGAGCTGCTGCCGGCGCTCAGAGACAGCGCTGCAAGCAGGCTGCAGGCCAGGTACTTGGTTTTGAAAGATTGATTCATGTGGGTCTCCTGTTGTTTTGGATCGTCGCCAATTCTCTGTTTTGCCGTCGGCTGTGGCGGTGCCGCAGGCCGCGTCAACGGCCCGCTGTGGGCGTTACTTGAAGCACTTCAGCCAGTTCTTTCTTCCAGAACCTGGCATTGCCCGTGGTGCCGTGGCCAAAGGTGTCGGGGCTGCCCGGGATCACCAGCACTCTGGCATTTTTGACCCGTTTGATCTCGCGCTCGAGCACGCCCAATTCGGGGGGATTGCGTTCATCGTCGCTGGAATTGATGACCAGCAAGCTGGCCCGAATGCGCTCCAGTCCCGGTGCGGGGTTGTAATCGCGGGACGACTCCCACTGGTACAGATGGTCGTTGGCGTCACCCGCGAAGGGGCTGTTCAGGCGCTGCTGCAACAAGGCGTCGGCCTTCTCGCGCGTGGGGGCGATCTTCATCAGGCCCTGGTTGCCGCCGATCGTGGCCGTAGCGTAAAAGACCGAGGCAAACTGCAGGCTGCGCGGCTGTTGCGTGTAGTTGCCGCCCAGCCACTGCGGATCGTTGCGGATCGACTCGGTGAGCATGCGCCGCAGCATCCAGTTGCGCCCCGACATTTCGCTCGGCAGCGAGGCCATGGGGACGGCGATGTCCATCGCATCCGGGTAGTTCTCCGCCCACATCCAGGTCTGCATGCCGCCCATCGAATTGCCCAGCACCAGACGCAGATGGCGCACGCCCAAGTGCTCGGTGACGAGTCGATACTGCGCCAGAACCATGTCGTCGTAGTTGTACTGCGGAAACTTGGCGCGCAGCCCGTCCGAGGGCTTGCTCGATTTGCCGGTGCCGATGGCGTCGGGCAGGATGATGTAGTAGCGGCTGGCGTCCAGCGGCTGGCCCGGCCCGAAAAGTTCTCCCCCAAACGCCGCACCCAGCATGCCCGTGCCCGACCCCGTGGTCCCGTGCAGGATCAGCACGGGCTCGCCCCTGGGGTCGCCCAGAGTGGTGTAGTGCAGCCGCAGTTCGGGCAGTTTCTCTCCATTGTGAAACGCGAAATCGCGCACCACCCAGTCGCCTTCGACGGGGGTGTGCAGGTCGGCTGCAAAGGTCGCCGTCGCGAGCGTGAATGCAGCCAGTGCGGCGAGGGCTTTGCCAAGCCAAGAGGTCAATATCATGTGGTTCTCCTGCGACCAACTTACACGTTAAGGGTACGGTGAAGTGACCTCTTCTGCTTCCAGTGCAGGCACTGACTACGGCAGCCTGCGCACCGGGTTATCGATGCTTCCGATGCCGTCGATCTCCAGTCGCACGAGGTCGCCGTGCTGCAGGTATTTGGGCGGTTTGAATCCTATGCCAACACCCACCGGCGTTCCGGTGGCGATGACGTCGCCGGGGTAGAGCGTGATCCCGGCCGACAGGGTTTCGATGAGCGTGGGAATGTTGAAGATCAGGTCGGCGGTGCTGGCGTTTTGGCGCAGTTCGCCGTTCACGTAGCAGCGCACCTGGGTGTTGGTGCCGTCGCACTCATCGGCGCTAACAAGCCAGGGGCCCATCGGGCAAAAGCTGTCGAACGACTTGCCTAGGTGCCACTGCAGGTGACGCTGTTGCCAGTCGCGCGCGGTCACATCGTTGATGATGGTGTAGCCCCAGACATGCTGCATCGCGTCCGCCGCCTTGATGCCCTTGCCGCCCTTGCCGATGACCACGGCCAATTCGACTTCGTAGTCGATGGCCTCGGACACGCCCACCGGAATGTCGATGTAGTCGGTGGGGCCAACCACGCACTCGGGCACCTTGGTGAAATAGATCGGCACTTCCGGAATGTCGCCACCGGCCTTGGCGCTGCTGTCAAAACCGCTGCCGGCAAATTCCCGGGCGTGCGCGTAGTAGTTCTTGCCGACGCAAAAGATGTTGCGCCGTGGCTGCGGGATCGGTGCCGTGAGACGCACGCTGTCCAGCGCGATCGGGGTCAGAAGCTTGGGCAATGGCTCGCCGCGGGAGAGCAACTCCACGATGGGCAGTGCACCCTTGGCCGCGACCGCGCGGGTCACTTCAAAGGCCTGCACCGACTGGCTGTCGGCACCCAGCAGGCCGACGCAGGGAACACCGTCGTGGATGAAGGCAGCAATTTTCATGGAGGTCTCGTTCAGTGAATGGGAAGGGATGCAGATCAGGGGCGTATTCTGGCAGGGAAACTACGGGGATGCGCTGCGTGCTGCTTCAGGTCAAATGCCAGCACTTGGAGGCGGCCTGTGCCGCTCATTCCTCCCACCGGATCCGCAGCGAAGGAAACCTCCCACATGCAGCGCCGCACATTCCTGAATGCCCTCGGTGGAGCCGCGGCGCTCGCCGCGACCGATGGCGCGCTGGCGCAGAGCGCATGGCCCACGCACACCATCAGCCTGATCGTTCCCTTTCCGCCCGGAGGCCTGGCCGACCTGGTGGCGCGTCCCGTGGCCGAGGCGCTGACGCGCGAGTTGGGGCAGACCGTGATCGTCGAGAACCGACCCGGCGCCGGTGGCGGCATCGGCATGGGAATTGCGGCCAAGGCCAAGCCCGACGGCTACACGCTGTTGCTGGCGCTGTCCTCGCTCACGGTGATTCCCGAGGCCGACGCGCTGCGCGCCCGCGCGCCCATGTTCGCGCTGGCCGACTTGCGCGCGCTGGCGCGCTTCACTGCCGACCCGACGGTGCTGGTGGTGCGCGCCGACGCGCCGTGGAGGAACCTGCAGGCTTTTCTGGACGATGCCAGGAAGCGCCCGGGTGCCATCAACTATGGCTCGTCGGGGAATTACGGGACCATGCACGTGCCCATGGAAATCCTGTCGCAGGCGTCGGGCGTGAAGCTCGCGCATATCCCCTACACCGGCGCCGGACCGGCGGTGGTGGCGCTGCTGGGCGGACAGATCGACGCCATCGCCTCGGGTCCGGCGACGGTGTTGCAGCAGATCAAGTCGGGCCGCCTGCGCGCGCTGGCGCACTGGGGCAATGCGCCGCTGGCGGCGTTGCCCGAGGTGCCCAGCCTGAAGGATGCGGGGCTGGCGGCCGAGTACGCGCAGTGGTCGGGCCTGTTTGTCGCGGCCTCCACGCCCGAACCCGTGGCGCAGCGTCTGCGCGCCGCGGCCCGGGCGGCGGCGCTGGACCCGCGCGTGCGCGAAGTCATTGTCAGCGCCGGCAGCCCGGTGCAGTACCTGGACGCGCCGGAGTTTGCCGACTATGTGCGCGCCGACGCGCGCCGCATGGTCGACGTGGTGCGCCGCATCGGACGCCTGGAATGAACTGCAACATGTTGCGCCTCGCCCACCCGCAGCAGCGGCTCAAACCTGTTGCGGCCAAGTTCGTGCTGGCGCTGGCCTGCGTGGCGGCAAGTGCTGCGGCGCTGGGCCAGGCCTACCCTTCGCGTCCGGCGAAGATCATCGTGCCCTTTGCCACTGGCGGGCCGGCCGACAACTATGCCCGCATCATCGCGCAGCGTCTGCAGGAAAGCCTGGGCCAGCCTTTCGTGGTGGACGACAAGCCGGGCGCCGGTTCGGTCATGGGCACGGACGTCGCGGCGCGATCGGCACCCGACGGCTACACGCTGCTGTTGATATCCAATGCGCACACCGTGAATGAGACCCTGGTGCCGAAGAAATCGTACGCGCTGCTGCGCGACTTTGTCGCTGTGGCGCCGATCAACTACTCCGACCTGGTGCTGGTGGCCACGCCGGGCTTTCCCGACCTCACGCTGCGCGATCTGATCCAGCACGCCAAGGCGCAGCCCGGCAAGATCAACTACGCCTCCAGCGGCCAGGGAACGCCGTATCACATGGCGGGCGAGCTGTTCAAGAGCATGGCGGGCGTGCACCTGGTGCACATCCCCTACCGTGGCAGCTCGGGCGCGCGCACCGACGTGCTGGGTGGTCAGGTGGATCTGATGTTCGATGCGGTGACCACCATGGCCGAGCAGGTGCGCGCCGGCAAGGTCCGCGCGCTGGCCACCACCGGGGCGCAGCGCTCAGCGGTGCTGCCCGATGTCCCCACCGTGAGCGAAGCCGGTGTTCCCGGCTACGAGGCCACGATCTGGCTCGGCCTGATGGCGCCCAAGGGCACGCCCCGGGCGGTGCTCGACAGGATCAATGAAGTCGTGCGCAAGACCGTGAATCTGCCCGAGGTGAAACAGGCCTGGGCCAAGCAGGGCGCGGTGCCGCTGGTGATGAGTCCGGACGCGTTCGACAAGTACATCCGCGACGACGTGGACAAATGGGCACGCGTCATCAAGACCGCCCACATCAGCGCCGATTGACGGCATGGAAGCCCAATGAAGTCCCTCCATCTGCTCAGCGGCGGCGCCGCGTATGGTCTGGTGTCGCAGCTTGAGCAGCGCTTCGCCGATCTCACCGAGTGCCGCATCGCCGGCCAGTTTGGCGCGGTGGGGTTGATGCGCGAACAACTGCTGGGCGGCGCGCCCTGCGACGTGGTGCTCCTCACGGCCGCGCTGATGGCGCAGCTCGAGGCCGAAGGTCGGGTGGTCGTAGGCAGCACCCGTGCGCTGGGGCGCGTGAAGACCGGCGTGGCCGTGAAGGTGGGCGAGACGGCGCCCGCGGTGGCCACGCCCGACGAGCTCGCGGCCGCGCTGCGCCAGGCCAGCGCGATCTATTTCCCCGATCCGCTCAAGGCCACGGCCGGCATTCACTTCATGAACGTGCTCAAGCAGCTGGGGCTGGACGTCGAGCTCGCGCAGCGCCTGCGCGTGTTCCCCAACGGCGCCACCGCGATGGGCGAAATGGCACGGTCGAACGAGTCCGGCCTGCTGGGCTGCACCCAGGTCACCGAGATCCTCTACACCCCGGGCGTGCAACTGGTGGCGGCCTTGCCGCAGGCGTTCGAGCTGGCCACGGTCTATAGCGCGGGCTTGAGTCGCGGCGCGCAGCATTCGCAGGCCGCCATGGAGCTCATCGCGTTGCTCAGCAGCGCCGAGGCCGCGCCGCTGCGCCTGGCCGGAGGTTTTGAGGCCTGAGGTCAAGCACATGCCCTGGTCACACTGACTCCATCCGATTTCAGATTTCCCAGCCCGCCTTTTCAACCCACCAGGAGAGAGCTATGTCGTTCAAAACCATCGCCACCCTAGCCGCTGCCGCACTGGTCGCGGCCAGCAGCTTCGCGCAGCAGCCCACCGCGCGTGACACCGTTCCCGACAACATGGGCTTCAACATTCCCTACGGCGCACCGATTTCGCTGGAGCGCGCCAACGCTGCGCTCGCCGCTGCCGTGGCCGAAGCCCGCAAGCACAACTGGCCCATGAACATGGCCGTGGTGGACTCGGGCAACAACCTGGTGGCCTTCAACCGCATGGACGGTGCCCAGCTCGCCTCGATCCAGGTGTCGCAGCACAAGGCGCACGCGGCGCTGGGCTATCGACGCGAGACCAAGGTGTTCGAGAACGGCGTGCAGGAAGGCAACCTGCCCTACCTGCTGACGCTCGACGGCCTGATCGCATCCCGCGGCGGCATTCCGCTGGTCGAAGGTGGCAAGATCATCGGCGCCATCGGCTGTTCCGGCGGCTCGGGCTCGCAGGACGAAGTGGTCTGCAAGGCCGGCGCTGCTACCGTCAAGTAGACCGCCCTGAATCGTCGTCGTCCTGCATCGGGCTGGAGTCGATGCGGGCGACGGCAAAGCAGACAAGCGCTGAGAGCACCGAAAGCGCGAGCACGGTATAGGCCAGTGGGCGTCCATGCCACAGGCTGGACAACCAGTGATCGAACCGCGCCACATAGACCGCCGCCTTGCCGCCCACGCGCTCCAGATCGAACTCATAGCGACTCGGGTTCAGGATCGACGGGTCGCCATCGGTGTCGTTGCCCGTGACGGCATAGATCAGGGCGGAAGCGATGACCCCGAGCACCAGAATGGCTGCGGCCAAAAAATTGAGCCGCTGGTGCAGCGGCCGCTTGGTTGTCGGTTGGATGTTCAGTTCTTGTAGGCGTCCACAGGCACATCAATGGCGACCTCATCGCTCACCGCTGGAATGTATTTGGTCAAGCCAAAATCGGAGCGCTTCAATGTGCCGGTGATGTTGCCGGAGCACATGTTTCTCTTGTCGATCGGGCTCACGCCGCACTGGAAATTGTTCACCGTGACCTTGAGCGGTTTGGTCACGCCCAGCATGGTGAACTGACCTTCTGCTGCCACCACCTTGTCTCCGGCAAAGACGAGCTTGTCCGATTTGAAGACCATGGTCGGGTACTTCTTCACGTTGAACAGTCCTTCGTCGGAGAGGTGCGCCGTCCAAGCCGCCGAGCCCATGTCGATGGACTGGGTGTTGATGGTGAAATCAACGCTGCCCTTCTTCGCGGCCAGATCGAGCGTGACCTTGCCGCTGGTCTTGTTGAACGCACCGCGCTGCGTGGAAAAGCCCAGGCGCGTGATGTCGAAATGCGCCCGCGAATAGCCGGGGTCGATGGTGTAGATGTCGGCGGCGAAGGCCGAAGCGCCGACAGCACAGAGGATCAGGGAAATGGCAAGATGTTTTTTCATGAAAGCTCCTTAAGCGAAAGCCTGTCCGCGCCGAAGGCCGGCGCCCAGGTCTTCATGCAACTCATTGATCCTTGGGGAAAGCCTGCAAATATCCTGCGACGGCCTGCATTTCTTCATCGCTGAGCAAGTGAGTGATCTGCTTCATGGGAGTTCCCGGGCGCCCTTCGGTTTCCTGGAACACGTGGAGCTGCTTCACCAGATAGTCCTGATGCTGGCCGGCCAATCGGGGGAAGGGGCCCATGCCCTGTGCGCCCGGTCCGTGGCAGGCCATGCAGGGAGCGGCTTCCTTGGCTGGAACGCCATTCTCGAAAATCAGCTTGCCAGCCGCCATCGTCGCTGCGTTCACCGGCGCGTTGGCCGTGGGCTTCTGCTGCGCGAAGTACTCGGCCAGCCCCGCGATCTGGGCATCGGTCAGGTGGTGGCTGATGCCCCACATGTATTCGAACCCTGGCGGATCCGAACGCTGGTGGCTGCGGAAGTTCTCCAACTGCGAAACCAGATAGCCCGGGATCTGTCCGGCCAGACGCGGGAAGTTGGGCGAGACCGAGTTGCCGTCAACGCCGTGGCAGTTGGAACAGACTTGCACCGCCGTGACAGCGGGCGACACCGCCGGATTGGCCAGGTCGCGCGATCTCTCGAGGTTGGCGCAGCCGCTCACCGCTGCAAGGACAGCCAGCACGGGCAACCATGAAGTACGGGTCATCTTGAATCTCCGGGTAATCGGGTTTGGGTTGGCTTTGCTGCCGGCGTGGACGGTGGTCTGCATGGTGGGTTTCAGTAAGCAAACCAGACGTAGCCGTACAAGGTGTTGTTGTCGCTGGCGTTGCGTCCGAAACCGTCGTAATTGGAGGATGCACCGTTGAACTTGCTGTAGGTGGTGTACTGCAGGCCCACGCGCACGTTTTGCACTGGAGTCCAGAAAGCTTCGTAGGTCATGCCGCGTGTTCCCGGGTTGCCCGAGAGGTTGCCGTTGACGCGCGTCGACGTGATGCCGGTTTCATTCGGATCCATCGAGGTGATCTGCCCCATGCTGTCGTAGCCGGATGTCTGGTTGAGCGTGTTGGTGCTGCCGGTCTTGTTGAAGAACGCCAGACTGCCGCCGTACTTGGCCTGGTAGACGTAGCTGGCCTTGGCGCGGAAGATGTTGTCGGTGTCGGACGAACTCGGCGCTGCGACCGGGGTTACGCCATCGGCGAGAAAATAGGACGATGCCGCCATGGAGTTGGTGGAGTGCGCCTGTTTTTCACGCATGAACGCCACCTGTACCGTGACCGTGTGCGGATCCAGCAAGTACTGGTATTGGGCATCGACGCCGATGTTTCTGAAGCTGCCCAGGTTGCCGGGGTCCGATGTGTCCGAGCCGCCGTCGTAAGCGTGGGCGATCATTCCGGTGGTGCCGACCATGAAGTTGTGCGCACCCAACTCACGCGTGTAAGCCAGACGCCAGTAGGGGTTGTTGAAACCCTTGAGGTATTGCAGGTCTGCCGTCGGCGTACCCCAGCTCATGGGGCGCGCAATGCCTTTGGCGGTTCCGTAGAAGCCCAGTTCGCCGTAGTAGGTCTTGTTCCAGTAGACATAGGCGTTGACGCCTGCCAGGGCGGTGGCGGCCGCGTCAAAGCTGGGGAAGGGCGTACTCGCGTCAGTGAACTGGTGGCTGCCTAAACTGTCCGCCACCGGCACGTACTGCATCCAGGCCGCAGCGGTGTTCCAGGGGTCGGTCACCGAGGGGTTGTTGTTCACTGACACGCCGTAGATCAGATCGCTCTTGGCGTCGATGAAACGGTCGGCGAAACGCAGGTCGACGTTGTCGGCGCCGCTGTGTCCGTGGAAGTTTCCGTTGGCGTCTTGGACGGCGTAGTTGTCGTAGCTGATCTGCGAGAACAGGCCGATGTTGTCGGTGACCTTGCCGGCGATGAACAGGCTGGCACTGGACAGCGCGAGCTGGCCGTTCTTCTGAAAGTCGGTGCCAGGGTCGTCGCTCTTCGAGGTGTTGGCGACCTTGGCGTCACCGATCACGCCCATCACGGCCAGCGGCAAGGCGCGCGCGCCCATGGTGTAGCCCGTGAGCTTGAACAAACGACCGTAAGGGGTAAGCTCGGGGAACTGGCCGCCCGCATGGCAGGAGACGCAGTTCTGTCCGGTCTGGCGGGCAAACGCCGGCAGCGCCTGCGCATCCATCGGCGCCAGAGTGGCGAAAAGAGCGCTCAGTCCTGCGACCAAACCGCCGACTTTCACGATCCTACGTTGAACCATCTTTGCTAACAGCGACATTGCAGGATCCCTTCCCAAGACTCGGGCAGTTAATGACAGGTGTCGACTTTGCACTATTTGTGTAAAGCGCCGTCAATTAAATGTGTGAAACGCCGGCGATCAAGGGTTTTACCCAGGGTGACTGTTTCGGAATTGCGACAATTGATCCGAGGCGCCCGGCGCACCGGATCAAAACGCGTAGTAGGTGCCGCTGCCCAGCGTGGACGACTGTCCTTCGAAGCCGAAGAACACGCGCCGGCCGAAGAAGAAGGGCAAGCCCCAGTCGAAACTGCTGGGGTCCCCGCTGGGCCCCGCCAGCGATGGAAAAACCGACCAGGCGGCGTTGGAGAGCAGCGTGGCGGCGTTGTCGACCGCGAACGCAACCGTGACCGACGCCGGTGTCGAGGCCGGCCCCGTGACCGACATCGTGGCGCTCAGCGGGGTGAGTGCATTCGGGCAGTAAAACCCGCTGAAATTGGCGTTGGTACAACTCGCGATCGCGCTCGAGTTGAAGTAAAGGCCGTTGGAGCCGGAGTCGATGAAGCTGTTGGGCATGCTTGCCCCCTGGAGCACGGTGGTGACGTTGCCCGCCGTATCGGTCGCCAGCGCCTTGGTGCCGCTGGATCCCTGGTTGTTGGTCTGCGTGGCGACGCCGAAGATGATGGAGCCGCTCACGCTGGCGTTCGACGTGACCGCAGGCAGATCGATCACCAGGCCGTTGTTGTAACCCGCTGCCAGCAGGGACACCGGGTTTTGCAATTGATGGTCGAGACTGACAGTGACGCCAGTCGTCGCAGTGCACGCAGAAGTGGTGCAGGTGAAGTAATAGCGGTTGGCGGCATTGCTCGTGCAGTGGTTGCCGCAGTCCTGCAGGAACAGGCCCACCCCCAGGATGCCGTTGGCGCCCAGTGTGGCGACGGTGTTCATGGCGGTTCCGGTCTGGCAGGCGGCCGAACGCGCGTTGTACTTCGGGTCGCCGATGATCTGGATCGGCACCTTCGACGCCGTCATGCCACCGAGCACGACGTCGGCCGTGGCCACCGGTCCCCAGACAAAACTGGTGTCGACGAATTGCGCGCAGTTGAGCAGCGGCAGGCCCGCGCTGGTCTGGGGGCTCAGACCCAGCGGCGCCACGAGAGATGACAGCAAACGCAAGCCGGTGGAGCCGGTGTCCACCAGCACATGGTCGATGGTCACGCAGTTGCTGCTGCCGGGCTGGCACACGGTGACGGTCGCGAACAGGCTATTGGCCGAGTTGCCCGTCGGCCCCGCATCAACGCTGACCGGGAGCACATTGACCGCAGCAGCGGGGGGTGTGGTTGAGCCGGCGCTGCCGCCCCCACCGCCGCCGCAAGCCGTGACCAGACACGAAACCACGGCCGTGAGCAAGACCTGCCAGAAGAATTTACTGAAGTACATCGCTGATGCTCACACCGGTTGGGATCAAGGCAGGCGCGTAGGCGTTGCCAAAGAAGTTGCCCATGCGCCCAATGGAGCGGACCACGAGTCCGTCCTGCTCCAGGTTGACGGGGGCACGGCGCATGCCAGCCCGGCTTGGGTCTTTCACGTGCGACTGCAATGTGCCCGCATAGCTGCCCAGCAGCGCGCCCAGGTCGGGCAACACCGGTCCTTTCCATGAAACGGCGAAGACGACGCCCTCGGCGTTGACGTATTCGCGCACCGTGGTCCCCGTGGCCAGCACGGTTTCCTGCACCGTATAGGCCGCGCTGGCTGCAGCCGCCAGCCTTCTCGCGCCCGAGGCAGGCGCTGCGACCGACGGCGCAGCGCCCAGTGCTGCGACGGCCTCGCCGACGCAGCAGGCCAGCAACAGGGTCGCCAGCAGGACGCGCGGCGGGAACGTGGAGAGGGACCGTTTCATGGTGGATGCCGGCGTGGGTGTGAAGTATCAGAGGGGGAATTATGCAGGTCGCGACCTCAAGGGCGATAGGGCTTGGGCCGGGTCGAGCGATCTGTGCTGCAACTGCTGCCGGTCTCAAAGCCAGTGGTAGCGCAGCCCGACCCAGATGCCCCGCGGCGCGCCAAAGCCGAAGAATTCTTCGTTGCGGGGATGGAGCGCGTTGAAGCTGTTGTTGGGACCGGTAAACACATTGCGGCCCAGCGTTGCAAAGTTCGCGTAGCGGCGATCGAACAGGTTGGCGATGTTGGCAAAGGCCTCAACGTCCTTGGCAAGCTGCCAGTGCGCATCGAGATTCACCACGCTGAAGCCCGCCGCGCTGCCGTTGGCACCCTGGTTGTTTTCGTTGCCGCGCGCGTACTGGCCGGCGCTGCTGTTGAGGCCCAGACCCACCGAACCCTGGCTGGCGATGTCGTAGTCCAGGCGCAGCTTCAGGGTCTGGCGCGGGATGCCGGGAACCATGTCTCCGGGTCGAATCTGAATATTGCCCGCGGCGTCGGCGCTGGAGTTGGTCGGGCTGTTGATGCTGAACGACGACTGGTAGCTTGCCTCCACATAGGCATAGCGCGCGCTGGTGCGCAACGCCCCCCACTTGTCGCTCACAGCCAGTTCCAGCCCCTGGCGCAGCGCTGCGCCGACGTTGCGGAAATAGCCGGTGTTGGAGCCTGCACCCAGGCTGCTGATGAACTGGATGTCGTTCTGCAGTTGGGTGCGGTACAGCGCGGCGCTCCAGGTGAACGAGCGTCCCTGTTTGCCGCGCATTCCCAGCTCCACGGTCTTGGCCACGACCATCTTGAGTGCGGGATCCGACAGGAAGTTGTTGGGCAACTTGCACGGTGCCAGCGGATTGGCGCAGGTCAACTCGATTGGCGTGGGGGCGCGCATGCCTTCGTTGTAGCTGGCATAGGCAGTCAAGCCGGATGTGGGGTTGAAGTTGATTCCCAGCGCAGGATTGAAGCGGGCAAATTCGTGGTCGCCGTTGAGGCCCGGAGCCGATCCCGTGCGGTCGTTGATGCTGATATTGGCGCGGTTGTACCGACCCGACAGCGTCAATGCCCAACGTTCGTCCAGTGTCACGGTGTCAAACGCGTACAGGCCGTAGTAGCGATTGTCGGCGTCGGCATCGGTGAGCAGGGAATAGGCTCCGGTGCCGGTGGTGTCGCGGCTGGCGCTGAATGCGGCGTCTTGCGCTTGCTGGGTGAAACGCGCCGCTCCCGCATCCACGCTGGCGCCGACGACGAGTTGCTGTTTCTTGCCCGCGATATCGCCCAGGTAGCTGAGCTGCAGTCCGGCACCGTAACTGTTTTGCTCGATCAGCGACTGGTCGTTGGTGGCCTGCACCTGATCGGCGACGCCGTCGTAATCGCCATTGACGTTGCTGCTGGTGTTCTGGTTGCGATAGCGGCGCAGGTACACATTGCCGTCGAGGAAAAAACGGTCGTCGATGAACTGGCTGGCCTTGACGGCGAGAAAGCCCAGCCGGTTGCTGTTGCGGTCGGGGAAGGTGTAGGCCTGGCGAAAGTTGTCGCTGAA
This sequence comes from uncultured beta proteobacterium, assembly GCA_903838565.1. Classification (GTDB taxonomy): domain Bacteria; phylum Pseudomonadota; class Gammaproteobacteria; order Burkholderiales; family Burkholderiaceae_C; genus CAIKVZ01. The sequence continues at coordinate 29,591 of CAILZB010000025.1, forward strand.
CGATTGGGGCAGGGTCTGCGTGCCTTCGAGCGTGTTGTCGGCCAGCGTCACAGTGACGTCAACCGTGGTCTGCGCTGCGGCGTAGCCGATCTTGCCGAAGAGCTGTTGCACCCGGCTCGGGTTGTGCTCGGCCCAACCGCGGTCCTGAAACCCGTTGGCGGTGAAGAAGTAGTTCCAGTCGCCTTCGCTTCCCCCCTGTTCCAGCGTCAGCGTGCGCCGGCCAAAGGACCCCGCCTGCGCCTCCACTGATCCGCCCGGATGCGTCAAGCCACTCTTGGTTTGCACCGAGAGCGCGCCGCCGAGCGTGTTCAGTCCGAAGCCAGGCTGCGATCCGGGCAGCAGCTGCATGCCGGCCACGGCCGACTGCGGGATCAGGTCCCAGTTCACGACGTCGCCAAAGGGCTCGTTCACGCGCACCCCGTCCTGGAATACCGACAGTCCCTGAGGCAGACCGAGCAGGGGCGAGGCGGTAAACCCCCGAAAGCTCACGTCGGGCTGGAACGGGTTGCCCTGCGCGGCGTTGACGTTCACGCTGGTGGCGTTGCGCTCCAGGTAGTCGGCCAGACTGGAGCTTTTCTGGCGTCGCAAATCTTCTTCACGCATCAGTTGCACGTTGGCTGGAACATCCTGCAAGGCCGTTCCCAGGCCCGGCAGGATCGAGGTCCGCACCACTTCGACGCTGGGCAGAGTCAAAGGCTCAGGCTGGGTCTGTGCGCAGAGCGAGGCCGGTGCCAGCAGGACCAGCAGCCAGCTAACTTTCATGCTTCGGCGGCAAACCGCCCCGAGTCATGAAGCGGCGTTCTCGCACGATGACAGGGTGCGCGCAGCGCATCAGGCCAAGGCGGCTCAAGGTGCGCTCAGCAGCGCCAGCACGTTGGCGTGTCCGCCTTCGCGCGCCATGTCGGCGGCGGTCTTGCCGCGATTGTCCTTGAGGCTGCGATCCGCACCCTGGGCCAGCAGCAGCCGCACGTTGCCTTCGTGGCCGTAGGCAGCGGCCCACATCAGCAGCGTGAGCTCATTCTCCTGAGGTGCGTTGTCGGCGGCGCCGGAGCGCAACAACTCGGCCAGACAGGTGCTGCAACCGTTGCCCGCAGCGTAGGTGGCGGCGTTCTTCTTCACCCGGTCAAGTGACTCGACCTTGGCGCCCGCATCCAGCAGCTTGCGAACGATCTCGGCATTGCTGGCAAAGGCCGCGCTCATCAACGGTGTGACTCCCGCCAGATTGCCCAGATTGACGTCGGCGCCGGCCTTGATCAGCACCTCCACCAGCGCCACATTTCCTTTGCCCGCGGCCATGTTCAGCGGCGAGTCGCCGTTGCGGTCGCGCGAATTCACGGCGGCACCCTGGCCCAACAGGGCGGCAACGCGCTCCACCCGTCCGGCGCGCGCGGCCAGCACAAACTGACCGTTGATATTGATCTCGTCCATGCCCCTTTGTGCCAGCGCCTCCGGCAATTGGGTGCACAGCAAAAGCAGACCGAAACCGAATCGGGATAGCTTGGAAAAACGCATTGATCGTCTCCTGAAAAGAGCATGTTAATCGCTATTGATATTTCCGTAAAACATGACAACCGATAATCGTCTCATGCGTTATAGATCCAGTAGAGATATTGGAGAATATTGGCATGGCAAAACAGCGGTTGAGCGAGGCAACAAAGAAGCGTGTAAAGGCGGGTCGGATGCTATTGGCGGGCAAGGGCTGCGCCGAAGTGGCGCTGGCTGTGGGTGTGGCACGGCAAACCGTGTACACATGGAAGAAGCTGCTCGATGAAGGCGGCATTGATGCACTGCGAGGCGTACCAGAACGTGGCCGACCAGCCCAGCTTGATGAGCAGCAGTTGGCTGCTTTGCGTGCGGCTGTTTTGCAAAACCCCACCGAGCACGGATTTGGTACCGAACTGTGGACACTCAAGCGCGTGGGAGCGGTCATCGAGCGCATGCACGGCGTGCGCTTTAGCCAGACCCAGGTCTGGCGCATCTTGGGTAGTCTGGGGTTCAGCCCGCAAAAGCCGGACAAGCGCGCCATTGAGCGTGACGACGATGCTGTGCGAATCTGGAAGCAGCGCACCTGGCCCAGCCTTAAAAAAAAGCCCAGCGAGAAGGCCGCCTGATCGTCTTTGTGGACGAGTCCGGTATCAGCGAACGTCCGACGCGCGTTCGTACTTGGGCACCCAAGGGCCAGACCCCCATCATCCAGTTTCACTTCAACTGGA
>CAILZB010000026.1 GCA_903838565.1 uncultured beta proteobacterium
GTGACGCGAACCCTGCTGCCCTGACTGTGAACTAGCGTCCCGCTGCAAGAGGTGGGTGACAGCGGCTCTTGCCGCCGGAGATGGCGCACTGCAGCAGCGGCGTGCCGTCAACGGCGTGCTCGGTCAAGAGCCATGCATCGTTCGCGCCCGACGCCACGCGCTCGAGCGTGGCAAAGCCGAACTCCGAACGCGCGGCGTAGTCCTCCACTTCGATACCGGGGTAGAGCTGAGTGCCGGCCGGCAGGGTCTGCGGCACCCTGCCCTCGTTCGCGGACCCCGAGTTGCCCAACACCAGCGAAGCCGGGTGCGCGCCCTTGAAGCTGATGGACTCGAACAGGTGCACATGGCCGTGCAAGGTCAGCGCGACGCCCTCTGGAAACAGACGCTCGGGGTAAAGCGCGCCGAACACCGACTGCAAGCCTTCGTTGCCGGCCGGTTTGAAGGTATCCGATTTCTTCGAGGGCGCCACGGCCAGCAGCGGGTGGTGGCTCAGGAAGAAGCTGCTCTGCCCGGCCATCGCCATACGGGCCACAGAGAGAAGCTGCTGCGTGTATTTTCCAAAGGCCGCATCCTCGGTCGAGAACGGCGCGCCATTCGTCCGGGAAGAATCAAACACGATGAACTGCGCGTCGTCACCCAGGGGAACGGCATAGGGTTCGGCGTAGTCGGCCTGCGCGTCCAGCGCCGGATCGTTGCATGAGCGTGTTTCGCTCCAGGGCAAGGCGTCGATGAAGCGGAACCAGCCCTGGCCGGCGCGCGAGCAGGACTCATGGTTGCCGCGCACGAAGACCCAGGGCGCTGCCGCCAGCAACGGCCGCGCCGGCGCAAACAGATCTGCCCGCCACGCGTCATCGCCATAGCCCCAGGGGCTGCCGGCGCAGCCCTTGTTGCCTTCAGGACAGGGGCTTTCGCGGTAGTGGATGTCGCCGATGTGGATCACCAGATCGGGGCGGGTTGCCGCGGCGCTCTGCGCAATCCGGGCAAAGGGCCACTGCAGCGCATCGTTGCAGGGCTGAAAGGCCTTCTCCGATCCCTTCATGCGGCAGCCCGTGTCGGCAATGATGACGATGCGCCGGATGTCCTTGCGTGGCGCGGGAACCTCCTGCCCCGCCACCCTGGCGCTGCTGACCCCGAGCGGCCATTGCGCCTCACACACCCGCAGGTCGAAAACCGCCTCCTTGCTTTGGGTCTGTGCACTGCCTGTGCGCGCGGGAACGCGCGCCGGCAAAGCGCGCAGCGCCATGCCTTGCGCGGGTCCTCCATTCCACTCGATCGCTGGACAGGACGCGGCCTGCGTCAGTGCGCGCACGACGACGTGGTGATCCGGACCCAGAACCACGTAGACCGGATCCGGCTGAGGATTGGTCAGGGCCGCGGCGCGACTTGACGGGACTGCGAAGGCGGCAAGCCCCAGCGCAAAAAGAAAGGCGCAATAAAACCTGGACATGACGTTTGAAAAGAGGCGTGTTGTGCAATGAGGTGGCTCAGCCTACGAGCGGCGCGTGACCAGCGCATGACACTTGCCTCCATCATTCGTCAGTCGATGTGTGTACTTGGCCGACGAATCATTTCCGATTCACCGACGCGCTCTTTGCAACGCTTTTGCACGGTGTTGTGTCGAGTCAACAGTGCCACCACTGTCACGGGGATGCCACAAAACTTTCTTACCTTCACGCCATCGATCGGATCTCTATCGGCTTGATCGTTCGGCGCCAAAACGGCGCCCGTTGAATTCCCTCTTCTCAATCTATTAACTTTGAAACTGCCATGAAACACGTTTGCCCCTTGCCCCAAAAAAAATGGATCGCCCTGCTCTCATTGGCCACGCTTTCAATGGCCAGCGCCAACGCGCTGGCGGACACGGTTGACCTGGGCACCGTCGGCGGCAGCGGTGGCGCCGCCACCACGACTTCGGTCAAGGCCGAACGCGGCACGGCTGCTTCTGTGGCGCCGACGCAAGCCAGCCTGAGCGCCACCGAACCTCAGTCCATCATCTCGCGCGCCTTCATCGAAGACTCCACGCCACCGACGGGCAACTTCAACACCATCCTGGCGATCGCACCCAGCGTGGCCGCCATGCCCTCGACCAATGGCCCGGGTCTGGCTGATCAGAAGATGTCGCTGCGCGGCTTCCAGGACGGCGAATACAACGTCACTTTTGACGGCATCCCGTTTGGCGATTCCAATGGACCGACGCACCACTCGACCTCGTATTTTCCTGCTTCCGTCATCGGCGGCATGGTGGTCGAGCGCGGCCCAGGCAATGCCAGCAACATCGGCTACTCGACCTATGGCGGCAGCATCAACATGTTCTCCAAGGCGCCAGCCCAGGAGCAGGGAGCCAGCGTCTATGGCTCGATCGGCACCTGGGGCACGATGCTAGAAGGCGTGTCCTATGAAAGCGGACGCATGCCCGGCAGCGACGCCACCTTGCAGATCAACGCGCAGCACATGGGAACCAACGGTTACCTGAGCTACTCGGGCATGCTGGACAACAACGTCACCGTGAAGTACCAGCGCCCTGTGGGCGACAACACGCTGGTGACACTGTTCGCCAGCCTGAACGACGTCAACAGCCACGTCACGGACAACGCCTCGGGCGTGAGCGGCCTTCAGTTGACGCAGGGTTTGCCCAAAACCTATGTCATGAACAACAACCCCAAGAGCCAGGGCTATGCGGGCTACAACACAGCGTCCAAGCAAACCGACATGGAGTACGTGCGGGTGCAAAGCAGTCTGGGCAGCGGCTGGGAAGTCGACAACAACGCCTATACCTACGCCTACAAAAACAACACGCTCGCCGGTCAGGACCCCTCGCAGTACAACGGAACGGCCGACACCTCGCTCAAGGTCAAGACCATCACCGGCTCGCTGACACTGCCCAACGGCGACGTCCCGGGCTACTTCAAGCTGAATGAATACCGCGTCTGGGGCGACGTTTTCAAGGTCACCAAGCCCTTGGAATCCGGCCTGCTGCGCACCGGCATCTGGTATGAAGCCTCCAACACCGAACGCCACAACTTCGAGGGCGACCTGACCACTGGCGCCACGCTCCCCGGAGCCAGCGCCGCCTACCCTGCAGGCGTCGTGACTTCGTCCAACTTCGCGACGCAAAATTCACGTTGGGATCAGTTCCAGCCGTTCGTCGAATACGAATGGGCTGCGGCTCCGGGCATGACGGTGACGCCTGGCTTCAAGGCGATGTATTACCACTTTGCACTGAACTCGGCCATGAACCAGAAGGCCTTGATTCCTCAGAGCTACGCCTACACCTATCACGCGGCTTTGCCATTCCTGACGCTGAACCAGAAGTTCGGTGAACAGAACTCTGTCTACGCGCAGATGGCGCGCGGCATCCAAGTGCCGTTCCTTGGTGTGGGTTCGACCACGGCCGCGCCCCCGGTGCCGCAGACCACGACCAACTACCAAGTCGGCGGCGTGCACAAATCCGATCAACTGACGGTTGACGCCGATGTGTACTACATCACCATGAACAACATGCAGTTGAATACCGGCACCAACGCCAACCCCAACTACATCAACGCCGGTGGCGCGGTGTACAAAGGCGTTGAGGCCGAAGCCACCTACATGTTGGGTTACGGTCTGGCAGCCTATGGCAACGTCGGCCTGAACAGCGCCAATTACGGCGCTGGCAACGCAGCCCAGGGCCAGCCCGTGGGCGAAGTGCCCAACGCACCCAAGGTCACAGTTTCGGTCGGCGCCTTGTACAACCAGGGTCCGTGGAGCGTTTCGCTGATCTTCAAGCGCATTGGCGAGCAGTACAACGCCAAGCTGGCAGATCAACTCCCCGCCATCGACAACACCGACCTGAACGTCTCCTACACCTTCAAGGACATCGGTTTCAACGGAATGAAGGCACTCAAGCTGCAGTTCAGCGCCTTCAACCTGAGCAACAGCCAGCAAATGGTGGGCGCCACCGGCAAGGTGACCAGCACCGCCACGCAGTACCAGTGGCAGGCACCACGCAGCTTCATGCTGTCGGCCAAGGCGGACTTCTGATCGGTCCGTATTGCATCAGGAGGGGGCCGGCGCTGCCGGCCTTTTTCCATCAACCGAAGGGCACCTATGACTCTCACCAAACTCTTTGAATTCGCCAACAATTCAGGCGGAACGCTCTACCTCATGGCGCTGTTGCTGCTGGTGGCGCTCACCGTCATCATCGAGCGCAGCCGCCATCTGCTCAACATGCAGCAGGCGGGCGAGGCCTTGATGGACTTGCTGCGCCGCGAGCCCAGCCTGCAAAGCCCTTCGGCCCGGGCCGAGCTGAAGCAACTCTCATATCTGCCGCACGCGCGCGTGATCCAGGCGATCGAGCTCGAACCCGCCGACGCTAGCCGCGACAGCGCCGCCGGGCACCTGGAAGAAGCCTTGATGCACGAGGTGCCGTTGCTGGACCGATCCTTGTGGATGCTGGACACCGTCATCACGCTGGCGCCGCTGGCGGGTCTGTTCGGCACCATCATCGGCATGTTCCGCGCCTTCTCGGTGCTGGACGACGTGCAGAACGGCGCCAGCCAGGTCACCGGTGGCATTGCCGAGGCGCTCATCGCCACGGCCTGCGGCCTGTTCATCGCGATGCTGGGCCTGGTCTTCTTCAACTGGCTCAACACCCGCGTGCGCCTGATCGTGCACCAACTGGAGACGCTCAAGGTGATGTTGCTGAACCGCCGTGATGGCCGGCTCACGCCCAGCAGCGCCCGGCTCAAGGTCGTTTGATCAGCCATGCGATATTTCGAAACCCGAAAGGCCCGCATCGAGATCATTCCAATGATCGACATCATGCTGTTTTTGCTGGTGTTCTTTGCCATGATGACGCTTCGCATGATCCCGACCTCGGGCCATGTCAGCAAGCTGCCCACCAGCAGTACCGCCACCAAGATCCCTGCGCCGAAATTGCTGGTGGAAGTGGCTGACGGCGGCGCCCTGTCGGTCGACGCTCAGCCCCTCAGCGCGGAGCAGCTCAGCGCACTGGTGCGCAGCCGCCACCCGACAGAGCTGGCGGTCACGATTGCCGGCGGCCAAAGCGTCAATCTGCAGCAACTTATGGCCGCCATCGACGCCGTGCGCTTGGGTGGCGCCACGCAGATCGGCCTGGCGGCCAGGGCGAGCGCACCGTGAACGCGGCGGTGTGGACACAGCCCACGAGAGGGCAAGCGAATCGCCGTTGGCAGGCGTTGGGCGCGGCGTTTTCGCTGGAATCGGTGGCGATCGCCGCGGTCGTCGCGTGGGCCGTGGCGCACCCGGCGCCACCGCACCTGATGCCGCTGGCGATTTCGATCGAATCTGCACCGACTCCGACGCCAGCGCCCCCCCCACCGCCCGTGCCGGCGAAGGCGACACCGACGCCGGTCAAGATCAAATCCGCACCGTCCTTGCCGACACTGCCGACACCTGCGCCCCTGCCCGTGGTGGCAGCGCCGAGCGAGTCGGCGGCGCTACCTGCGCCTGTGACACCGGTCAACGCCGTCGCGCAGGCGCCAACGCCACCCGCGCCGCCGCCGCCGGCTGCCATTCCCTCCGGTCCAAGCGCCGAATACATCGCGAAGGTACGCGCCGCTGTGCAAGCCGCATTTGTCTACCCCGCTGCGGCCAGGGCGGCGGAGTTCAAGGGCCGCACCCGCGTCGCGTTTCGGCTACTGGACGCCAAAGCCAGCGGCGCGCGCGTCCTGGTGGGTAGTGGCATGGGCCTGGTCGACAACGCCGCATTGCAGGCCGTGCAAAAGGCCAGCTATCCCGCACCCCCAGCTGACCAGAGAAACGCCGAGCTGAACTTTGAAGTCTGGGTCGAGTTCCGGCTTTGACGAGAGTCTTGAAAATGAAGATAGCCCCTTGCACCGCATCCACGGCCGCCCGCCGCTCGCTTGGCATTTCCATCATCGGGCGAATCGATCCCGCGTTGAAGAGATATGCCACCCATCTGACCGCCAGCTTGTCGTTCGTCGTGGGTGTGAGCGGAACCATGATGTTCTTTCACCTTTTCAAGGGCAAAGTCCAGGCCATGCATGAATGGTTTGGCATGGCCTTCTTGCTCGCGTTCCTGGCCCACATGCTGCGCAACCGGCGTCCTTTCCTGGCTCTGTTCAGCCACACCAGAATCCAGGCGTTTCTTGGCATTGCGACGCTGAGCGCGCTCGCGTTCTTGCTGCTGGCGCCGCCTGAAAGAATCAATCCGAGCAAATCCCTGGCGTCGACGCTGCTGCGCGCTCCGCTATCCAGCCTGGCCCCGGCACTGGGCATCCCCGTGGAACAGGCCGTGAGCCGCGTCATCGCGGCCGGGGGCACGGGCGCAAGCGCCGACAGCAGCATCGAAACCGTTGCCAGCCGTGTCCCTGTGGATGCCATGAAGCTGCTGAACGCCGTGCTTCGAACGGACGCAAAGAACCCGTGACCCGCACCCCCAACGCTCCCCTTCACATCCAATATTCCTCATGAAAACGTTTATCCCCACCTTGGCTATTCTGGCCGCCGTGGCATCCAGTGCGGTTATGGCGCGCGACGCTTCGTTTGTCTCGTCAGCGCAAATCAAAGCCCTTCAAATCCTGCCTGATCCACCGTCTTCCACGTCCGAGACAACGGCCACTGAACTGCTTGAACTGCACCGCATCGAATCGCGTCGCACCCCGGAGCAGGCTGCTCATGCCATGGCTGACGACAAGGACGAAAGCATCTTCATTTTCCGGGCACAAATCGGCGATGTCTTCACCACAGCCAGACTTCCCCTCACCGTGGCGCTCTCATTGCGCGTGAAGAACGACGAAAGCATCAGTTCGACACCGGCCAAGGAAGGTTTCAAGCGCGTTCGACCCTACAACCTCGACCAGACCTTGCACCCCGTGTGCACGACAAAAACCAAGAACGACTCCTACCCCAGCGGCCATACGACGGTCGGCTATCTGATGGCACTGACGTTGATCGACATGGTGCCGGAAAAACGCGACGTGATCCTGGAACGCGCCGATGACTATGCCCACAATCGCCTGGTCTGCGGCGTGCATTACGCCAGCGACCTTCAGGCCAGCAAATTGCTTGCGTATTCCATCCACGCCGTGATGGCCAACGACGCGCAGTACCGGCGAGAACTTGCTGGCGCCCAACTGGAATTGCGCGCGGCCATGGGCTTGACGCCGCCCGTGAACTGAAGCATCGATTGCGGCTGCGACAGCGCCCGGCCTTGGCTTTAGGTCTCCGGAAAAGAGCACTCCGACAGCCTTCAAATACGGACCACATCCCGTTGGCGGCAAAATCGACAGCATGACCAACCGCTTCTACCCCTTTCCGTGGCGCCCCCTTGGTCGTGCTCCAACCCACCGACGAGGCGACCTCTAGCATGGAAGTCATCCGAAAGATTCTCTCGTTCAACGCGGGGCGCGACCCCGAGCGCCTGCAACTCAAGTACCGCTTGATGCGCGCGAGTGCGTTCGCCTTCATGCGCGGCAGCTGCCATCTTTTCTACGAGCACCTGCCACGCGGCAACCTGTTCAAGACCGCGCCTTTGACCTGGTCGTGCGGCGATCTGCATCTGGAGAATTTCGGCAGCTACAAGGGCGACAACCGCCTCGTCTATTTCGACATCAACGACTTCGACGAGTCGGCACTGGCTCCGGCGAGCTGGGACTTGCTGCGCGTGCTCACCAGTGTGCACATCGGTGCCGCTGACCTTGGCATCAGCAACTCCGACGGCGGCGCCTTGTGCTCGGTCTTCCTCAAGGCCTACAGCACGTCGCTGGCGCAGGGCAAGGCCTATTGGGTGCAGCGTGAAACGGCGCAGGGACTGGTGCGCGATCTGCTCGATGGCCTGGACCGGCGGCGGCGGCCCGCCTTTCTGGACACGCGCAGCGTCGTCGTGGGCAAGAAGCGCCAGTTGCGTGTCGATGGCAAGAAGGCGCTGCCCGCCTCCGAACTGCAGCGCTCCCGGGTGAACGCCTTCATGGGGGAGTTCGCCAGCACGCAGGCTGACTCCGACTTCTTTCAGGTGCTGGACGTGGCCCGGCGCATCGCCGGCACCGGCAGCCTGGGCGTGGAGCGCTACGTCATCCTGGTTCGGGGCAAGGGCCATCCCGACGGAAATTACCTGCTCGACCTGAAGCAGGCCCTGCCGTCCTCGCTCACGCCGCACCTCAAAACCGCACAACCCGAATGGCAGACGCAGGCGCACCGCATCGTCGCCACGCAATACGGCATGCAGGCTGTGCCCATGGCATTTCTGCACCCGGTGCGCATGGACGGCGAGCCCTATGTGCTGCGCGGCCTGCAGCCCTCTGAAGACCGGGTCAGCTGGAACCAGCGTCGCCAGAACATGGCCGACTGGACGATGCTGCTGCAGACGCTGGGAAGGGTCCTTGCCTGGGCCCAGCTGCGCAGCGCCGGGCGCGAGGGCTCGGCCATCGCCGACGAACTGATGGACTTTGGCAGCGACCCGGACTGGAACGCGCATTTGCTGTCGGCCTCGCAGGACTGTGCGCAGCGACTGCGTGAAGACGCCGCGGCATTCAATCAAGCCTATGACGCGGGTGCTCTGGACCCAGCCCGGTGATGCCGTCCCCACTGCCCGAACTGGTCGCACTCGATCGCATCCTTGAACTGGGCGCGGGTCGGCTGCAGACGCGCGTCGCCTGCCAGGTCGACCTGCCCGCCGGCGGGTCTTACCCGGTGCACGTGATCACGCTGGGAAACCCCTCGCCCGACGTTCCCGCCGTGGGCTACTTCGGCGGCGTCCATGGCCTGGAGCGCATCGGCGCCGGCGTGGTGATCGCCTACCTGCAAAGCCTGGTGATGCGGCTGCAGTGGGACAGCACGCTGCACCGGCAACTGGAATCGGTGCGCCTGGTCTTCATGCCGATCGTGAATCCAGGCGGCATGGCGCTGAACACGCGCTGCAATCCCAGGGGTGTCGACCTGATGCGCAACGCGCCGGTGGATGCACGTGAACGCGTGCCATTTCTGCTCGGAGGACAGCGCATCAGTTCGGTCCTGCCCTGGTATCGCGGCCGCAGGAACGCTGCGATGGAGATAGAAAACCAGGCTGTGGCCGAGGTGGTGGCGAGCGAACTGCTGTCGCGCCGCTTCAGCGTGTCAATCGATTGCCATTCGGGTTTTGGCAGCCGCGACCGGATCTGGTTTCCCTACGCCCATACCCGCGCACCGATCGCGCACCTGGCCGAGATGCACGCGCTGAAAACCATCTTTTCCCAGTCGCACAGCTACCACCGCTACGCCTTCGAGCCGCAAAGCCTGCAGTACCTGGCGCACGGCGACCTGTGGGACCATTTGTACCAGCAAGCCTGCACCGAGCCCGGGCGGATATTTCTGCCGCTGACGCTGGAGATGGGGTCCTGGTTGTGGGTGAAGAAGAACCCGCGCCAGCTGTTCTCGCGCCACGGCATCTTCAACCCCTTGATGGAACACCGCCAGCAGCGCGTGCTGCGCCAGCACCAGTTGCTGCTGGACTTTCTGTCGCGCGCTGCAAGCGGCCAGGATCTCTGGCTGCCGAGCGCCGAAAACCGAGCCCGCCAGCACGCGCAAGCGCTGCACGACTGGTATTGAAATGATGCAAAAACCCACTTGGATACTGCTGCGCGGCCTGACCCGGGAGAGCGGTCACTGGGGCACTTTCATCGAATCATTTCAAAAGGCCCGGCCGCAGGCTCAGGTGTTGGCGCTGGACCTGCCGGGAAACGGAGCACTGCATCTGCAGAGCAGCCCCTGGAACGTGGCCGACATGGTGGAGCATGTGCGCGCTCAGCTTGCCCGCCAGCAGATCGCGCCGCCCTACCATGTGCTGGCGATGTCGCTGGGCGCCATGGTCGCCGTGGCCTGGAGCCACGCCCATCCGCAGGAGCTGGCGGCGCAGGTGCTCATCAACACCAGCTTGCGCCCCTGCAACCCGTTCTATCAACGGCTGCGGCCGGCCAATTACGCGGCGCTGCTGCGCCTGGCCCTGCTCGGCGCCACGCCCGATGAGTGGGAACGCACGCTGCTGCGCCTGACCAGCCAGCACGCCGGCGCTGACGTGCTGGCGCGTTGGATCACTCTGCGGCTGAAGCACCCGGTTTCGCGCGCGAATGCGCTGCGGCAGTTGGCGGCGGCGGCGGCGTTTCGCGCACCCGTGGCGCCCGCGTCGACGCCCACGTTGCTGCTGGCAAGCGAGCACGATCACCTGGTCTGTGTGGCCTGCTCGAAAGCCCTGGCGCGGCACTGGCAATGCGAACTGCGCGTCCATCCCACGGCCGGGCACGACCTGCCGCTGGACGATGGCAGCTGGGTGGCGCAGCAGGTTCGGCAATGGTGCAAGGAGAACGCTCCATGAAATCAGATCACTGCGGGAAAGACTTTGAGGAAATCGAACTCAAGCTGGCGCTGCCGGCGTCCGACCCGTCGGGACTGGCCCAGGCGCTGGGCCGCACGCCCGTCCTCGCGCGATGCAAGCCTCGACAGCAGCCCTTGCACAACGTCTATTACGACACGCCGCAGCAGATCCTGCGCTCGCAACGCGTCGCGCTGCGGCTGCGCTGCGTCGGCACAGGCGCCCAGGCGCGGTGGCTGCAAACGCTGAAGATCGGTGGCGCGAGCGACTCGGCGCTGAGCCAGCGCGGCGAATGGGAAGTGGCCGTCCCGGGTCCCCAGCTGTCGGCGCAGGCGCTGCAGGACACGCCCTGGCCCGGCATCGATCCGGATGGCAGCGTATTTGCCGCGCTCGCGCCCTGCTTCGTCACGCGCTTTGAGCGCACGACCTGGCTCGTGCGCCGCCGCGACCGCTGCCTGGTCGAGGTCGCGCTCGACCTCGGGCGCATCGACGCCGCAGGCAACACGGCACCGATCGCCGAACTCGAGTTTGAACTGCGGGCCGGCCCGATCTCGGCGCTGTTTGACGTGGCCCAGGCCATCGCCGCCAGCGTGGCCGTGCTGCCGCTGAGTCAGAGCAAGGCACAGCGTGGCTACGCCCTGGCACAGGGCACGCTGGGCGCGGCGCAGCGCGCCCAGCCGGCGCTGCTCAGGCCGGATCTCACGCTGCCCGAAGCCGCCAGGCAGGTGCTGCGCGAAACGTTTGCCCAGTTCTGCGGCAACCTGTTCGGACTGCAAAGCTCGGACGAGCCCGAACGGGTGCACCAGGCCAGGGTCGGCTGGCGCCGCTTTCGCAGCGCGCTGCGGCTCTTCAAGGCGGTGCTTGCGCACAGAGCGCCGCCGCCACTTCAAGCGCTGAAAAACCTGTTGGGTCGCCTGGGCGAACTGCGGGATCTGGACGTCGCGCGCACCGAAACCCTGCCCGGCTTGGCCGATGCCTATGTCTGTGGGGATGCGCCGCGCGCGCAGGCCTGGCAGGACATGGGCGCGGCGCTGGCGCACGCCGCCCGGCGCCAGCGCGCATCCGTCCTCAACGCCATGCAGCAGCCTGCGTTCGGAGCGACGCTGTTGGCCATCACCCAATGGCTGGAAGAACTGACTCTGCCGACCGATGTGAACGGGGGCAAACACGACAGCGCGGAGTCGCTGCGCGACTGGTCGCGCAGCCGCAGCCTGCGGATGCACCGGCGGTTGCACGCTGCGCTTGAAGATACGACGACGCCCGAAGCCCGGCACCGCACGCGCATCCTGGCCAAGCGCCTGCGCTACAGCATCGAGGCGCTGCGACCGCTGCTGCGCAAGCGTCAGGCGCAGCGCTGGTACAGCCAGGCGCTTGCCATCCAGTCGAGCATCGGCTCCTCACGCGACGTGCTGCAGGCGGGCAGCATCGTCGCCAGGCTGGACGTGGACCCCGGTCTGCAGGAGTTTGTTCGTGGTGTGGTCTTTGCGACAGGCGTTGTCACACCCGTGTCAAATTAGCTTTCTACGATGGGACGACACAGGGTGCGAAATGCACCCGCTGGCTGTCAATTCCGAACCGAGCCCCGTCGCCCATCGTGCACCACCCTCTGCGTCATTTGTTGGCCCTCGCCGCCGCCCTCTGGATCGGCGCGGCACAGTCGCAGGTCCGCGCGACGGATGAGCCGTCCCCACCGATCGAACTGTCATTTCGTGACTTCTTTCGGTCGCCCATCGGGCCGGCCGGCCTGGAAATCAGCGACACGCTGCGCCAGGCAAATGGCCGCAGCGTGCGCTTGGTGGGCTACATGGTGCTGCAGGAAACAGCCACTCCCGGTCGCTTTCTGCTGACACCGCGGCCGGTGCAGATGAGCGAGAACGCCGACGGCGACGCCGACGACCTGCCGCCCGCGACCGTCGTCGTGACGCTGGATCCGCAGCAGAAGGACTGGAAGGTCCCGCATGTGCGTGGACTGCTATCGCTCAGCGGCAGACTCAGCGTGCAGCGCATCGAAGAGCCCGGCGGCCGCGTGTCCTGGGTGCAGCTTCAGCTCGACTCTGACGCGACCCGCGGCATGAACAGTTTTGAGCTCGCAGCCTACCTGCACAACCAGCAGCACCGGCACTGAGCCCGCATCGTCACAACCCGCCCTTGGCATTCCTCTCTCAAATCAAGCCATGAATAACCGTGTCCAACTTCCCCGCATCGCTCTTGCACTGAGTGCCTACACCCTCCTTGGCAGCGCAGCCGTCCAGGCGGGGCCCAGCGTCAGTCGCCTCACGCCGCCAAGCGAACTCTTTAGCAGCGGCCAGACCGCTCCGGTGATCGCACGCTTTCTGCCAGGTCAGCGCTTTGACCTGCAGGCCACGCTGCGCCCCGACGACACGAGCAAGAGCATCAGCACAGCCCGTTTTGCCATCGACGGCAAGGCGCTGAACGCGCCGGTGGCGCTGCGCGATTGCGCCAGCGGCTGCCTGGCTTCGGTGCCGAAGAACGCGGCCATCGCGACCGTGCGCGCCATCAGCGTGGCCACGCCAGGTCTGCACCGGTTCAGCGTGAGCGCGACCCAGAGCGACGGGCAGGTGGTGAGTGCCGGCGGCAACTTCGAGGTCGTGCCCTTGGTCGGCGGTGGCCAGAAGATCCGGAACATCGTGATCCTGTTAGGCGACGGCATGGGCGCGGCGCAGCGCACCGCGGCGCGCATCGTCGCTGGCGGCTACGCCCAGGGCAAGGTCATCACGCCGCTGGCCATGGACACCTTCCCCGTCACCGGCATGGTCAAGACGGCGTCGCTGAATTCGGTGGTGACCGACTCGGCGCCGGGAATGACATCCTACGTCTCGGGCAACAAGAACAACAACAACGAAGAAGGCGTCTTTCCCGACGACACCGTCGACCCGTTTGACAACCCGCGTATCGAGTACCTGAGCGAGTATCTGCACCGAACGCAGGGCAAGGCGCTGGGACTGGTGACCACGGCCGACGTGTTCGACGCCACGCCGGCGGGCAACGCCGTGCACGCCAGCAACCGCGGCGCCGGCACCGGCATCGTCGATCAATACCTGGACGACCGCGGCCTCACCGGCCTGACGGTGCTGATGGGCGGCGGACGCAAATGGTTCGTTCCCGCCAGCGTTGCCGGCTCGGCGCGCGGCGACAAGACCGACTACGCCTTCTCGACCACCGAAGCGCACACCGCCGACATCGTCAAGCGCTGGGGCGCCGCACCCGGCAAGCTGGACAAGGACAGAGATCTGCTCGCCGATTTTCAGGCGGCAGGCTTTCGCTACGCATCGGACAAGAGCGCCATGGACGCCATCGACCCGGCCAAAACCGAGCGCCTGCTGGGCCTGTTTGCGCACGCCAACATGAACGTGGCGCTGGACAAGATCGACGGACGCCGCAACAAGGCGCGCGGTGTCACCGGTCGCGTGGTGGATGACTACGGCTTTCCCGACCAACCCATGCTGGATGAAATGACGGTGAAGGCGCTGGCCGTAATGCAGCGTCAGAAGAAAGGCTTCGTGCTGATGGTCGAGGGCGCGTCCATCGACAAGCAGGCGCACAACATGGACACCGAGAGATGGCTGCTGGACACGATCGAATTCGACCGTGCGGTCAAGGTGGTGCAGGAGTTTGCACGCCGCCGTGACGACACGCTGGTGATCGTCACTGCCGACCACGAATGCTCCGGTGTGGCCCTCATCGGCGGCTCGCTGGTGACCGACGCGCGGCTGCAGGAACTGGTGCGCGAAGGCGGCAGCGCCAACGTGCGCGACAAGGTCGTTGGCATCTACGAAAAGGCGGGCTTTCCCAAGTACCGCATGGCGGCCGACGGCTACCCCGAAACCACCGACATCGACCACCGCCTGCTGGTGGGATACGGCGCGAATGCCGACCGCTATGAAGACTGGCGCACGAACGAGCGCCCGCTGCAGGACAGTCAGCAGCCGTTCGTGAAAACCGAACCCCTGTCGGCCTATCCCGCAGGGCCGATGGCGCGCGACATGGAAGCCCGCTACCTGGTCACGGGTCAGGTGCCCGGCGACAGCGCGGTGCACACCGCCACCGACATTCCGCTGTCGGCCTACGGTCCCGGCGCCTGGGCCTTCACCGGCGTGATGGACAACACCGACGTGTTCTTCAAGCTCGCACAGGCCGCGCTCAAAGGCGCGGTGCTGCCCGAAGGATTCGGGTCTGCGTCCAGGAAGAAATAGCCCCTGCTTTTGCAGCGCCAAAGGGACTGACTGTGGCACTTCGGAATCGCTGCAACAGCGGCCTGCCGTGACATCACGGCGTCACACTGAGATCACACACTCAAGCCTTCATTGATCGCGCCGTCGGCGCATGAAAAAGGTGATGCATGCGCAACTGGAGCCGCGCCCCCAAACGCAAGGGGCGCATCGAAATCATTCCCATGATCGACGTCATGATGTTCCTGCTGGTCTTCTTCGTGTTGATCAGCGTGAACGTCATCCCGGCGCTGGGCATCAAGACCCAGCTTCCCAATTCTTCCCAGGCGCAGTCGCTCACGACGCCGGTGAAGCAGGTGGTGGTGAGCATCGGTCTGGATGAACACATCGTGGTCGACGGCGCATCGGTGACGCTGGCCAATCTGTCGCAGGCGGTGCGCAACAGCGCGCACGGCGCGTCAAAAGTTTCGGTGATCCTCAACAGCGACCAGGGTGTGGTGGTGCAGCGCCTGATCGAGGTCATGGACGAGCTCAAGTCCAAGGGCTGGGACACGCAGTCGATCGCCGCCCATCGTCGCGGGTCCAACCCGACATGATGGCACTGGACTCCCTGCTGCCGCTGGATTCGCTGCTCAAGCTGATGCGCGACGCGCGGGCCGACTTCGCACGCCACGCCGCCGCGCTGCTGGTGACCTTGAGCTGCTTTGCCGCGCTCTGGTTCACCGCGTCGCAGCCGGTATGGCTGGCCTCAGCACCCGCGGCGACGGCGCCGATCCAGCTGATGCTGGAAGAGTGGGTGGCACCCATGCCTGCGCCTCCAGCGCCTGCGCCGACTGCACCCAGCGTCAAACCGCGGGAGGTCGCGGCTGCGCCCCTGCCCACGCCTTTGCCGACGGCGAACACCGCTGTGGCCGAATCGATGACGCCAGCACCCCTTCGCGCCACCACGCCCGCTGCGGCGCCGGCCGCACCGATGGTGACCACGCCGCCCGCTCCACCACCCGAGCCGCCCAAACCCGCCAGCGCCACCCTCGAGGCCGATTTCATTGCGCGCGTTCGCTCGCTGCTCAACGCCGCCAAGCGCTACCCGACCGGGCGCGAAGCCAGCATGCAGCGACCCCAGGGCAAGGCGCGCGTCTGGTTCACGCTCACGCGCAACGGCAGCCTGGTCGACAGCGGCGTCCAGGACTCATCGAACTCGTTGTTGCTCGACGGCGCCGCCTTGGCGACCGTCAGGCGCGCTGCCTTTTCCGCTTTTCCCCCCGAAGCCTGGCCCGGGCAGGAGCAGCACCGCTTCAGCGCCGATCTGGAATTTCTGACGCCCGGTTCCTGACCCTGTCTTTTCTTTCACTTTTCTTGTTCATCAACACCCTTTGACATCATGAAAAACTTCCAACTGACTCCAATTGCACTTCTTATTTCCGCCATCTGCGCAGCCAGCCCCGCGCTGGCGCAGACGGCGCCCACGACCAACGTGGGCACCATCACCGTGGAGGGCAAAGTCGGCGGCACCGACACCGGCCTGATCGTTCAGGAAGAAACGCCCAAAGCGCGCAGCTCGGTGAATCGCGAGCATCTGGACAAACTCAATCCGACCAGCAACCCCTATCAGGCGATCGAGATGCTGCCCGGCGTCAACACCTTCAGCTACGACGCAACCGGGCTCTTTGGCGGGGGTTTGCGCGTACGCGGCGCCAACTCGGACCAGATGGGCTTCACCGTCAACGGCGCACCCGTGAATGACTCCGGCAACTTCGCGGTCTATCCACAGGAATACACAGACGCCGAGAACCTGTGCGAAATCTTCGTGACTCAGGGCTCCACCGACACCGAAGCGCCGCACGTGGGCGCATCGGGCGGTAACGTCGGCATGGTGAGCTGCTCGCCCGAGGACAAGATGCGCTTTCGTGTGTCGCAATCGCAGGGTGACCTGCATTTTTCCAGGACTTATCTGCGCGCGGACACCGGCAAGTTTGCCGACAACATGGCCAAGGCCTATATCTCCTACTCCAAGGCCGATGTGAACAAGTTCAAGGGACCTGGCCGGGCCGACAAAGTGCACGTCGACTTCGGCGCCGAGTTCAAACCCAACGACAGCTTCCTGGCGACCACCAGCTTCCTTTGGAACAACGCGTTCACCAACAACATCCGCACCCTGAGTTACGCACAGATCGCGTCCTCGGGCAATCAGCTGGATTTCAGCACGGTTGTTCCGCAACACCAGACACCGGTGGGCGGCGTGGCTCAGGTGGAAGCAGCCTCTGCCAATGGCTACTACCAGTTCAACGTGAACCCGTTTCGCAACTACCTGTGGACCGGCAAGACCGAATACAAGGCCAGCAAGGACCTGAGCTTTTCAGCCGAGCCCTATTTCTGGTACGGCTTTGGCACGGGCGGCGGACAATTGACGACGCTCAAAGAAGGCACGTCCAGCACCAAACTCGGTGGCGGCGTGGGTGACCTCAACGGTGACGGCGACACCCTGGACACGGTGTTGGTGTATGGCAGCAGTGTGACCCGAACCTACCGCCCCGGCATCACTTTCAAAACCCATTTGCACCTGGATAACAACGACATCCTGGCCGGTTACTGGATCGAGCGCGCACGCCATATCCAGACTGGACCGCGTGAGCTCATCAACAGCAACGGCAGCGTCGCCGATGCCTGGCTGGCCAACTCCAGCAGCTTCATCGACCACCTGAACGGAACGCCGTATATGGCGCGCAACCAGTTGACCGTGAGCACCGGTTCCTCGCTGTTTGTACAGGACACCGTGAATTTTCTGCAGGACAAGCTCAATCTGCAATTGGGTCTGCGCAACGCCGAAATCCAACGCGAATACTTCAACGCTGCCAACGACGGTACTGGCGCCTGCACGATCGGCGGCGTGGCCACGACTTGCGGCTCCGGCGCCAGCTACAGCGCCAACAAGACCTACAGCAAGGTCCTGCCGAGCCTGGGTGCACGCTACGCACTGGACGCACAACAACAGGTGTTTGCCAACGTCGCCGGCAACATGAAGGCGCCAGCCAATTTCAGCTACCAGAACCTGCTGGTCGGCGGCACCTGGATGAATGGTGCGCTGGTCGGCGCAACCCAGCGCGATCCAATCGTGACCATGGAGACCTCGACCAACATGGACATGGGCTATCGCTTTGCCAGCGACGCCTGGACCTTCTCCGGCTCGGTCTACTACGTCAGCTTCAAGAACCGTATCGCCACCGCCTATGACCCGGCTACGGCCTTGAGCACGGACACCAACGTGGGCGATGTGCACACCAAGGGCGTTGAACTGGAATCGGGTTACAAGCTCAACACCCACTGGTCGCTGTACGGCTCGCTCTCATACACCAGCTCAAAAATGATGAGCAACCTCATGCTGAGCTCCACGACGTCCCTGGCGACTGCGGGCATGCAGATGCCCGATACGCCTGAATGGCTCAGCGGCCTGAGCCTGAACTACGTCAACGGCGCCTTTTACGGCAACGTCGACGCCAAGCTGACCGGCCACAGCTACTCCACGCTGGTGAACGACCAGTCGATAGCGTCAGTCACGCTGATCAACACCACGCTCGGCTACCACTTTTCAGACACCGCGTTCCTGAAGAAGCCGTCGCTGCAATTCAATGCGAGCAATCTGTTCAACCGCAATTACGTGCGCATCAACTCGGGTAGCGGCAGCGCCTTCACGCAGACCGCAGCCCAGGTTCCGTCGTACTACATCGGCGCGCCGCGCTTCGTCTCGGTCACGCTGCGTTCAGACTTTTAAGAAAGACAGCTTGTCATGATGGAACTTTTCCATAACCTGTCGCTGTGGGCGCTGTACGCGGCGCTGGCGCTGGCCGTCTACTTCGGCGTCGAACGCGGCATCTTCTACTTCGGCACCAGCCGCGCCTTTGCCAAGCTGCACGGCCTGCTGTCGCATTCAGGCGAGCAAGCAACGACGCAGGCACTGGCGCAGCAGCGTGCCGTGCGCGGCATTCCAGGGCAGCTGATGCAAGCCGCCAAGACAGACCTGGCGCAGGCGCATACGCGCCAGCAGCTGGAGGACGCGTCCGAGCGCGCCTACATCCGTGCCCAGCGCCAGCTGAACCAGAACCTGTGGGTGTTCGACACCGTCATCACGGCGGCGCCCTTGCTGGGCCTGCTCGGCACCATCCTGGGCATCTTCGACACGTTCACGGCGCTGGCGCGATCGGGCATCTCCGACCCCCAGGGCGTCAGCGCCGGCATCGGCTCGGCGCTGCTGGCCACGGCGTTGGGGATTGCCGTGGCGCTGATCAGCCTGCTCGTGTACAACTACTTCCTGCACTGGGTGGAACACCTGGTGGACGAGGTCAAACTCACGCTGCTGGAGTTGACACCGGCTGCGGCCGAGGCCACAAGCTGAAACCCGAGCCGGCGCGCACCAAGCCGGGCTGGGGTCGGGCAAGGCCAGCCTTTATTCCCCTGCTGCTGCGCTGCCTGGCGCTGCTGGCGGCGCTGACATGGGGGGCCGCCGCCAGGGCCGCAACAGGCTGCGCCGCCACGCTGCCCGAACTGCGCAGCCTGCTGGGCGAAGCCAGCTTTCCTCTGTCCTGGGAGGAAACCAGCATGGACGACGGCATGCCGCTGCGCGTATCCATCAGTGAGAAGGACGGAGCCCTGTTCCTGGAATTCATCAAGACCGGGCAAGGCCTTTGGGCACAAAGTGGGGGCGAGCTTTGCCGGTCGGGCGCGGAGCTGGAAATCCGCTTTCGCGCCGACCAGATTCAAACCGGGCCGGCGGCCAACTGGGTGCTGCGCGTGGCACTGAGCCACGGCGGACGATTCACGCTGACCCGACTGGCCAGCGACCGCATGCGTATCGCCACCAGCGGCTGGTCCGGCCTCTTTTCCCCGAAACCGAAATAGCCACGGCAAAATACCGCCCATGAAGCTGCTCCATCATTTCTTTTCCCTGCTCGCCCTTGGGCTGGTCTCGGCCTGCGCACAGTTGCCACCGGCGCCTGGGGCTCAGCCCGTCGCCGTGGCGCAGCGGCCGACGCCGCTGATCCTGATCTCGATCGACGGCTTTCGCCCCGATTATCTGCAGCGCGGCGTGACGCCGGTGCTCTCTGCGCTGGCGCGGGACGGCGTGCTGGCTGCGCAGGGCATGAGGCCATCGTTTCCCAGCCTGACCTTTCCCAACCACTACACGCTGGTGACGGGACTCACGCCGGACCGCCACGGCGTGATCAACAACACCATGACCGACGCGAAGATTCCCGACGTGCTGTTCACGCTGAGCAACCGCGCGGCGCTGGCAGACCGGCGCTGGTGGGACGGCGCCACGCCGATCTGGGTCAGCGCCGAACAGCAGGGACTGCGCACGGCCACGATGTTCTGGCCCGGGTCGGAGGTCGATATCCAGGGCGTTCGACCCCGCGACTGGCTGGCCTACGACCACAACTTTCCCGCGGACGCGCGCGTCGATCAGGTGCTGGAATGGCTGGACCGACCGGCGGCCACGCGGCCCGACTTCGTGACCCTGTATTTCGAGGCCGTGGACAGCGCCGGCCATCGCTACGGACCCGATGCCGCCGAGACCACGGCGGCGGTGGCCAGCGTGGACAAGTCCATCGGGCGCCTGATCGACGCTCTCGCGGCGCGTGGACGCCTGCAGCAAAGCAATCTGCTGATCGTGTCGGACCACGGCATGGCGCCGCTTTCGGCGCAGCGCGCAGTGCTGCTGGACGAGATGCTGGACCTGGCTTCGGTGCAGCGCTTCGTGCCCTACGGGCCCTTGCTCGGCTTCACTCCGCTGCCAGGCAGGGAGGCCGAGGTCAGGGAGCGTCTGGCGCAGCCGCACGAGCACGTGCAGTGCTGGCCCAAGGCGCAGTTGCCGGTGCGCTTCGACTACGGCCACAACGCGCGCGTTCCACCCTTCATCTGCCTGGCCGAAATCGAATGGGCGCTGGCGACGCGCGAATCGATGGTGCGCAACCCTCCGGCCGGCGGCAGCCACGGTTACGACCCGGACGAGGCACAGATGGCTGCGCTGTTTATCGCCCGCGGGCCGGCATTCGAGAGCGGCGTGCAATTGGGCAGCTTCGCCAATGTCGACGTCTATGCGCTGCTGGCGCAACTGCTGGGAATCCGGCCGCAGCCGAACCAGGGGCGGCTTGAGACCTTCAGGCCAGCGCTCAGGCCACGCCTTCCCGACTGACCAGCGCAGCGCCGCATTCATGCGACACTTGAGCCTTGGTCAACACACAGGCAAAGATCCCGCTCATGAGCTCCCCTTCCCTGGGCCAAACCACGCCCTCGAAAACGCCCTTCCTGGGGCTCGCGCCTTTTCTTCGGATGAGCATCGCCGGCACCGATCTGCAGCCGCTGGCGCAGCAGATGCTGGCCAAGGCCCAAGTTGACAGTGACGATGCCAATCTGTGGATGAATCTGTCCATCGCCACGATGTGCCTGGGGCAGCGCGACATGGGGCTGGCGCTTCAGGCCCAGGCACTGGAGATGAGCCGCCTGTACCACATCGCCGCCGCACAGCAGCCGGCAGCATTGCGCCTGCTGATGCTGATGGCCCCGGGCGACGTGGCCGCCAATACCCCGCTGGAATGCCTGCTGGAGCACAGCGACATCGACCTGGACCTGCTGTACCTCCTTCCTGATGGCAGCGTTGACGGCCCGGTCCCCGAGCACGATGTGCTGATCGTGGGTTTGAGCGAACTGGACGAACACCGCCGGATGTTGAACGC
This sequence comes from uncultured beta proteobacterium, assembly GCA_903838565.1. Lineage (GTDB taxonomy): Bacteria > Pseudomonadota > Gammaproteobacteria > Burkholderiales > Burkholderiaceae_C > CAIKVZ01. Next base: position 21,243 of record CAILZB010000026.1, read on the forward strand.
GCTGGAGCAGTCGCTGGCAAACTGGCCGCGACCCGTCATCAACGCGCCTGCGCACATCCCGTCGGCCGGACGCGACCGCGCCAGCGAACTTCTGCAGGATGCGCCGGGCCTGCTGATCCCACCCACGCTGCAGGCGTCACGCGCCGTGCTTGACACCATCGCCAGCGGCGCTGCGCTCTTGAGCGAAACCTTCGACGGTTGTGACTTTCCGCTGATCGTGCGTCCGCTGGGCTCGCATGCCGGACGCGACCTCGAAAGGATCGAGAACCCGCAAGCGCTGGCAAACTACCTGGAGCACGTTCACGCAGACGACTTCTTCCTGGCGCGCTTCATCGACTACAGCGATGCCGACGGACAGTTCCGCAAATTCCGCATCGCGCTGATCGACGGCCAGCCCTTCGCCTGCCACATGGCGGTGTCGTCGCACTGGATGGTCCACTATGTGAACGCCGGCATGTACGAGGACGCGGGCAAGCGCGCCGAGGAGGCGCGCTTCATGGCGCAGTTCGACGACTTTGTTCAGCGCCATGGCGCGGCGCTGCAGGCCATCCACCAGCGCACGCAGCTCGATTACCTGTGCATCGACTGCGCGCAGACCCAGGGCCAACTGCTGGTGTTTGAAATCGACCACGCGATGGTGGTGCATGCGATGGACTCGGAGCAGCTGTTTCCCCACAAGCAGACCCACATGCTCAAGGTCAAGACCGCCTTTCGCGAGTTGCTGCGGCGACTGCATGGCGAGCGCCGCGCCTGAGAGCGCCCGAGAATTCGATTGCATCAAACCATGAAACTCGCCACCTGGAACATCAACTCCCTCACGGTGCGCCTGCCCCAGGTGCTGGACTGGCTTGCCGCGAATCCGGTCGATGCGCTGGCGCTGCAGGAAATCAAGATGACCGACGACAAGTTCCCGCTGCAGGCTTTTGCCGACGCGGGCTACCAGGCGCAGTGGTTCGGCCAGAAGACCTACAACGGCGTGGCCTTGATCACGCGCGAGCCGGCCACCGATGTGGTGAAGAACATCCCGGGTTTCAGCGATGACATGGCGCGCGTCATCAGCGCCACAGTGCAGGGCGTGCGCGTCATCGGCGCCTATTTTCCCAACGGCCAGGAGCCCGGAAGCGACAAGTTTGACTACAAGATGAACTGGCTCAAAGGCCTGCGCGACTGGCTGAAGCAGGAACTGCTGCGGCACCCGTTGCTGGTGCTGATGGGCGACTTCAATATCACTTTTGACGACGCCGACGTGTGGGACCCGGTGGGCCTGCATGAGACCATCCACTGCACCGAGGAAGAGCGCTACCAGCTGCGCGCCTTGGTGGCGCTAGGTCTCGTCGACGCGTTCCGGTTGTTTCCGCACGCAGAGAAAAGCTACTCCTGGTGGGACTACCGCGAGTTTGCCTTTCGACGCAACCGGGGCTTGCGCATCGACCACATCCTGGTGAGCAAGGCGCTGCAGCCACAGGTGCAAGCCTGCGCCATCGACAAGGTGCCGCGCAAAAACGAGCGCCCCAGCGACCACGCCCCGGTGGTGCTGACGCTGGCCTGAGCCGTGCCGCCGCAGCGCACTGGCTGCGGGCCAGTTGGCCAGGCGTTTCTATTCGCCGCCTATAAAAAACATATCCTGCCGGCACCGCGCAAGCTATTGATTTCGTGAGATTTTTCTTCTTCCGAAGGAATCCGGCGCATATAAAAACTGTACTTCAATCCGTGGCGAGCCCTCCCTGCGCGCTCGTGAAAACCTGCGCGCGCATCCCTAAGTCATTGATTGGAAACAGCTTCATCGTCATATTAAATATGTGGCACGAAAGCTGCTGCGAATACGACAGGTAATGACGGATGAGGTTCAGGTGGGTGGCAATTTCGCTGGCTCACCGCGCTGGATAAAGGAGAAATATCATGAGTGCAGTACGCAAGGTTCTGGTCGTTGACGACGACCCCGTGGTTGGCAAGAGCTTCAACCGTGTTCTTTCGCAAAAAGGCTATGTGGTCATCACGGCCCAGAATGCAGCAGAAGCGCTTGCTAA